>NZ_CAJHBS010000004.1 GCF_904846705.1 Psychrobacter sp. Pi2-52 | reverse complement strand
TACAGGCCTGACGGATGCTCATGTCTTTTTGCTCAATGTTTTTGATAACTTGTGCTCGAAAATCTGCTGAGTAGGTCGTCTTTTATATTTCTCTTTGCTTGGTTTAAAAGCATTGTACCTTTTCTATTTTGGACTGACTATACTGTATTTTCTAATCATTATTTGTATTGAAAAATTTAAAGCAAGGCATACTGACAGCGCAATCCTGATGCTGTTATGATGCGATTAATACTGACCGTTGAGAGATGACTGTGTGGCAGGTGTACTTATTTATATTACCGATTGGGCTTGGCATTATGACCTTGGCAGCAAGCCTATTGTTTTTGTTTGCTTACCTAATGTCGGATGATAATGCCACGCGCTTGCCAGCATTTAACTGGTTCAAGCGCTTAATTATTGTGGCATTTATGCTGCTGAGTATTGGTCTGTTTATGACTTTTGGGTATTTCTGGGGTTAATTTAGATAGAGTATTTTTTAGTGTTTTTTACTAAGCCAACTTAATTAGCTAACGACTTTTTCTAGTTCTAATAGCTCTAAATCATCACGCTTTGGCTCGCCATTATTGCCATCATTTGGAAACGGCATTTTGTTACCGTTGAACTGATAACCACGGCGCTGATAGTAAGCCAAAAGCTCAGGACGATGACTTAAGATAGACATGGTCAGACGGCTAGGCTGATTCAGTGACTGTAAATGACGATCTGCAAAGGTCTCGGCCGCTTGTAGTATTACATTACCGACTCCCTGACCTTGCAGTATAGGATGTACCGCAAACATGCCGATATAGGCTTTTTTATTTGAGTCAGCATCAGTTTTAATATCGACAGCGATACAGCCAAGTATTTCACCTGTTTCTTCTCCATCACGGTCGCCTGTTGTTGTTTTTGGATAAACGAAATAATAGTGCTTAGGATCATTGATTACGGCGGCGAGCTCCGCTGATGTAGTCCTGATACCACCGATCAAATCGGCCTCATTGGTCCAACCTGCCGTCTCGCGATAGCAGCAATTCAATAACTGCTCAAGTGCGCCAATATCATCCAATGTCGCTTCACGTAGAAATACCGACTCTTTATTAAAATGGTCTGTTTTTACATTGCTGTTATTTATATTATTTTCGCTCATATTATAATTTTTCCTTTTCCGTCTATGTATAGTTGCATTCAAATAATTTCGATACAAGAAAACCGAGTGCAAGTTATACATTAGTATACTTAATGAGGGTGACGATGTAGCGGATTTATGTGGATTTAGCCATATGAAAAACTGACTTAGATCACTAAGCCAGTCTAGGGGTATGTCATTACTTAGATTGTGCGGCTTAAAATGAGAAAAATTGTAGATAAACGAGGAAAAAATTGCCGTTAATATGAACATATTTGCAAGATTTCTGACGATGTTTAGCAAAATTTAGTCATTTTAAGA
The DNA here is from genome assembly GCF_904846705.1 of Psychrobacter sp. Pi2-52. Taxonomy (GTDB): domain Bacteria; phylum Pseudomonadota; class Gammaproteobacteria; order Pseudomonadales; family Moraxellaceae; genus Psychrobacter. Next base: position 197,987 of record NZ_CAJHBS010000004.1, on the reverse strand, counting down.
CCACTAAATGTATTGATGTGCTAATTGATGACATGCCCCAGATACTAATACTTATTGCTTGATAGTACTATCGCGATAGTGCATGCGCTTGCTCAATAATATCAAGACCTGCATTAAGCTGCGCGCGCGTCGGTGCATGACCACGGCGTAATAGCTCAGAGAAGGCAACCAACTCTTTATCACGTCCAAGCGTACTTGCCGCACTAGCTCGTGTGTCCTCTCCTTCATCATCGAAATAGTATTCTATATAATCATGCGTATCTGGCGTACCGAGTAGGATATTGTGATCTGGTGTCTCGGCATGACCGCTATAGCGTAGGCTCTTACCATATTGCATGGTCCAAAAAAACGGAATACGCGCCTCTAATGAGTCAACACTGTCGTCGCTTAGGATTGCAGCAGCTGTAACCATGCCATGCTGCAGCGCCACACGCCAATGCTCGATACGCATGCGACCCATTTGGTTGCTGGCTTTAGTGATATCACCCAGCGCATAGACGCCATCGCGCAGCTGTAGATGCGCATCGACTTGTACACCATCTGGATCGTTAACTTCACGCAATATCTCTGTACGTGGAGACACGCCAGTACCCAATATCACAATATCAGCATCAATATGCTCACCATTCGCCAGCATAACCCCGCCTACATTTGAGAAAGCCTGATTATTGTTATCTCCATCCTTGTCCACTTGACGGTCAATCTTAGTGATTTCATTGACGGTTGCGTCAAACACAAAATTGATGCCCTTCTCTTCATGTAACTTAATTAAGGCGTTACTCACCGTTTCAGAGACAATATTGCCCATCACGCGGCTACCTTGACCAATCACTGTGATAGAAGCGGTCGTGCCTGCTTGCGCTAATGCCGAAGCGGTTTCCATACCGATAAAACCTGTACCAATGATTACCACGCGCTGATCATGACTGGCCGCTTTAATTAGTTTGGCATCATTCATGCTGCGTAGCGTATATACGCCATCTATGTCAGCACCTGTAATAGGTGGTAAGTTTGGTTCAGCACCAGTGGCGACAACCAAGAAGTCTGCAGTTTGTCGCTCGCTGTTGCCATCATCATCTTCGATGACGACGGTCGCTTCATTGGGTAGCACTTCGCTAACTGTCTGGTTGAGGCGTAACTCAATATTGTTATTATCCGCCCAATTGGCACCGCCCAATAGCAGCTTCTCCTCGTCCATCTTGCCTGCCAAAAACGCTTTGGATAATAAAGGACGATTGTAAGGAGCCTTATCATCTTTACTAATCAACGTAATCTTGCCGCCATAGCCACCCTGACGCAACTGGTCGGCCGTCATAAATCCTGCACCGCCACCACCAACGATAATAGTATGGGTGTCAATTAATTTATCATTTTCGACCCGTCCCGTTACCTGAGCTGAGGTATCAACCGTTAAACTGTCACCATCATGAGTCAGCTCATACTGGGTCAAACCTTTAGTCGCTATCGGCTCTAATAGTGAGCCGTCGCGACTATCAAAAGTCGCATGATGCCAAGGACAGACTACCCGATTGCCACAGCGTAATCCGTTACCCAAATCTGCGCCCGCATGTGGGCACTTACCATCGAATGCACGGAACTCATCGTCATCGCGAGTGATTAAAATGATACTATCGTCTTCTTGCTTATACGACTTCATACCACCGCTTGGGATATCTGCTTTACTGATGGTGACTGTGTTGATCGTTGCGTCGGTCATAATGCTTCCTTAACAGTTATAATGATGTCTAGTGACAGCAGGTTGAAAATGACCGTAACCAACCAGACAAATTCAACTTATCCTATTATTTTTAATATGCTATGCATTGATAGTAGCAAGAGCGCCTCGCACACGATGTTTTTTTGTATGTTTGCTGCGTTGCAAAACGTAATTATGCGACTTTGCTTTCCGCACTCTTTTTACTTCTAATCATTATTAATAAACAAAATAAAAGACGACCTTATGACTTCTCAAGACAACCAAAACGAAATAACTACTTCTCAAGATAGTTTAGATAGCCAAGCTGTTGCTATTGATCAAAACGCTAATGAACAAACAGCCAGTGAGCAAATTGACCTAGCTCATATTGATATTGCCACTATTACAGATACTGCAAATTTGCCACAGCCAAGTTTGCAGCCAATACAGCAAGCGACTTATAAAGCCAATACGACTGATTTTATCGTTAACGAGCTATTGCCGTTAGACTTCACTGGTGAAGGTGAGCATTTATGGTTGCATATCGAAAAATCAGGCATGAATACTGCTTATCTGGCGAAACTACTGTCAGAGTGGGCAGACGTTCCATTGCGTGATGTCGGCTACTCAGGGTTGAAGGATCGTCATGCGTTGACGACCCAATGGTTCAGTTTGCGTATACCAAAAAAACAATTACCGCCTACTGAGTTTGCACCAGTGGACATCGGCGAAAATGAGACTGTCACTATCCTTGCACAGCACTGGCACAATAAAAAACTCAATCGCGGTACGCACCGTGCCAATCAATTTGTCATTACTTTACGTGATATCCAGTTTGCGAGCGTTGATGACAAAAGTAACGTATCACCTGAGCAACTACTATCTGCAAAAGAGGCCGTCGAGCAGCATCTAACGCGCATTGGCAAAAACGGTGTACCCAATTATTTTGGTCCACAGCGTTTTGGTCGTCAAGGTAATAACGTCAGAGAGGCTTTATCACTATTTGCTCGTCCGCCACGAGAGCCTCGCCCGCAACCAAAAAAGAGCAAACGTAAGCGTGCCCCGCGCGAGCAAAATACGATGGAATTGTCTGCTGCACGTAGCTTGATATTTAATGAGATATTGGCAGCACGGGTACGCGATGGCAGCTGGAACACGGGCCTAGCAGGTGAAGTGTTTAATTTGGACGGTTCAGGATCGATATTCACTAGTGAGACACTAGATGATACGTTGTATGCTCGTATTGATAGTGGCGATATTCATCCAACTGCCGTGCTCTGGGGCACGGGTAACGATAAAGTCACTGGTAGCGCTGCAGATTTAGAGACCGAGGTAGTACAATATAGCCCTCTACTCATGCAACTGGCAACTGGATTAGAGCAGCGCGATATTAAGGCGCAAAGACGAGCGCTACGTCTACCGATTGAGGCGTTAAGCTGGGAATGGTCGGACGATCAGACGCTGGTATTAAACTTTACTTTGACGACGGGTAGCTTTGCCACAAGTGTGCTCGCAAGCTTGGTACAGCAATTAGCTTCTTGATTGGAGGGATTAATGAAACTGGCATCTAAATTGGACTAATCAATAGAATATCAGCCATACCGATAATACTTACACAATCTTAGCGGCATGGCTGATCGCTAATAATTAATGGCTAACGACTTTTGTAAAGCAATTGCTTACCGCCTTCTTTTTCAGCCCACATCTCATTTGCACTGACAACTTGATTGCGACCACGGTGCTTGGCTTCATATAAGGCCTTATCCGCTGTACTAATCAGACGTTGGCAGATATCACTAGGCAGCTTTTGCATTGAGGCGATTTTGCTTTCCGCGCGCTGAGTAGCAATTGGCTTGATAAGAGGTGACGTTTGAGCGACAGTCTTTTGCTGTGTGATCGTTTTGTAGCCTTGCGCAATACAATCTCGCTCTTCATGAGTTAAGGTATACAACCCAAAGCTTGCTGTCACATTAAAATCAGCCAGACCTTCAATCTTCATAACATGTTCAGCAATATTGAGGCGTAATTGCTCGGCTATCATCATAGCGCTATCATGCTTCGTGTCTGGCATTACAACCAAAAACTCTTCGCCGCCGTAGCGACTGATGATAGTCTTATCTGTTAATGATTGCGATAGTGTCTGTGAGACTTCAATCAGAACCTGATCACCTACATCGTGACCATAGTTATCGTTGATCTGTTTGAACCAATCCAAATCTAATAGCATGACGCTTAAATCTTGATATTCTCGCACAGTAGCCAAAGCATACTTCATTTTTTTCAAACCGTAGCGACGATTTTTAAGCTGAGTAAGCTCGTCCTGATTGGCATGTCGTAAGGTCTCAAACCGACTATCATCTAATACCAATAGCAAAGCACGAAACATATAAACGATAAAAATCGCTTTTGGCAGCGCTAAATATAAATGCGTCGACCGCCAAAAAAATGCGGATGAGCGCTGTAGCTCGTTGATACTATCCCAATTTAAGACGTTGTTTTCAAAAGCTAACGCAGCAACCGCATTTTCAGCAGCCATAATCTCGTTGTAAGTTAGATAGTTATGACTCTCAAGCATGGGATGAATAACGGTAAACTGGCGTAAATTGGGCAAACTGATACCAAAGTAAGGTGACATGATCGCTAATAACATCAAGATAATATGCAGCCAAAACATACGCCAAGCATAGCGGCGCCTGATCAACATCATACCTAGCATAGCAGCGCCGACGAGCGACACGCCTGCAAACAGACTGCTGTACCCTATCATCACAATAACAGTAGAAATGTAGGCGGTGTAAACCAAAACCAAAGCTATTTGCCATCGACTTAAAACAATTTCGTTGTCGTTGCTTGAGTGAAATAAGCCTTTAACCATGCATAAAAAGAACAGTCCAACAAAGCTAATCCCAAGCCATAATGGATATAGATAATGTATGTTCACATAGGTGTTTAACGCATCTTGTTGCCACCAGACATACAAGCACCAGAACCAATGCAATGATACCTCTAACACGATAAATAAGGCCATCAGCGATGTTCGGTCAGCTGCTTGCCACTCAAAAATCATTTGAGAGATTTTGTTGTAACCTAGATGGGATATCGATACAGCCATAGAAGGGTTACCGCAGAGAGTATAAATACATTAAAAGGTATAAATGCGTTGAATAGATAAGTGCTAAAATCAAAGCCAAAGCATATTGTTCGCTCTGAAATTTCCACATCAAGTGTTACAAGTTCTGGTCCTATTATCAATCTATTTTACGCATTTATTTCCCAATAATTTCTCTATGAATGCAATTTTGTTTACTTACCCATTCTTGGCCTTATTCATCATAATAAATAAGGCCCTATCGCTATTGGAAATAACCTTATTAGAAGTAACTGTAAAAAGGTAAATCCTATTCACTAAGCAAGCGTTGCAAAAGACTCCCAAACCCCTTGCTGATCATCATTCAAAATAGGAACGTCGCCCAAACGTCGCCAAGGCATGTTACTACCATGAAAGTCACTACCAATAGATGCCGCAAGACCATGCTCAGCAAGGCTACGGTCGACCATTCTGCGGGTACTAATTGGCTCACTAGTGGCTGGTAGTTCACAAGCATCGCCGCCAAGCTGCGCAAATTCTTCAATCAGTTTACGCACGCGTGTCGCTGATAGTTGATATCGCGTGGGATGTGCGAGCACCGCTTTGCCGCCGCAAGCGTGAATCAGCTCGATACCATGCTGCATCGTCAATGCCTCGATTGCTACATAAGCAGGTTTGTTATCTGCTAGGTACTTATCAAAGGCTTTTTGAACGGTTTTGACTTCACCGCGCTCAAACAATACCTGTCCAATATGGGCGCGCCCGACTGCTTGAGGGTTACCGCCTGCTTTATCGAGCACTGCTTGCCATAGCTCATCATAATTAATATCTAATAATTCACTCAATTTTTCAGCGATACGCTGACCACGAGTGGCTCGACTGTCCTGTAGTTGCTGCAGCGTTGCGTGCATTTTTTCGCGATCAGTAAAGTCCAATCCAAGTACGTGAATAATTTTATTAGTGGATTTATTCTTTCCGTAACCACCGCTTAATGTATGTTCACAGCTGATTTCAACGCCATTAATAATCTGCATATCGCAGGCACTGGCAGCGTCTCTTGCCTCATCAATCCCTGCCAGCGTGTCATGGTCAGTCAATGCCAATACGTTGATGCCCGCTGCATGGGCACGCTGTATGACCTCGGTCGGCGCATAAGTACCATCTGAACAAGTGCTATGGCAATGTAAGTCGATTTTCATAAGCTGAGCCTTAAAGTGTTAAATAAAATAGAAGTAGAATAAAAGTTAGGTAGCAGACAGTCATTGTTACGATTATGAGTATTGTGATTTGTCTTGCTCATTCTGTAGATTTAGCAGTTATCGGTGCTGTATTCGTGTTTATATTTGGCCAGTGGCATAGTCATCAGCCGCAATAAGAAAGTATTACTCTGTAGGTTGCGTATATCGCATGATTATCGTGTTGATTGCTTTTTTTTGGTGCGGTAGACGTGTAAACTACCCCATACGTTTTTGTTGGACATACCCTTTTCTATGAAAGCATTATTAGACTTTATTCCCTTAATTGCCTTTTTTATCGCGGCGCGTTATAACGGTATTTTAGCAGCGGCAGGGGCTTTGCTCGTCGCCACTATTATCGTTTACGCCATTCATTTTACTCGTCAAAAAGGTAAGTTTGATAAGCAGCAATGGGTTGTCTTATTATTAACGATTTTATTCTGCGGCGGCACATTACTGCTGCGTGATGATATTTATTTGCGCTGGAAGTCGCCCATTATCAATGGTATTTTTGCATTGACGCTATTCGTCAGTGCCGCTATTAATAAGCCATTGATGCAGCTTGCTATGAAAGAGGTATTTACCCTGACGCTTAGCGGCTGGAAAAAACTGACCGTTGCTTGGGCGTTGTTTTTTGCCCTAATGGCTGTACTACATTATATCACAGCGTTCACAATGTCAGATGAAGCATGGATCAACTTTAAGACCTATGGCTGGATTCCAATTATGCTAGTGTTTGTCGTGGCTCAATTTGCCGTGTTGAAAAAGCATCTCAACCCTGCCCTAACAGACAAAGCCACTAAATAGTTTCTGTTGCCTTGTCATAGCAGCAATCACTTTGTCGCTATGACGTTTATACTAAGCCCATATAAGCTCATCATTACTTTTTTATTATTCACTAAGGAAGTCTCATGTCTTTATTTGCAATCATTGGTCATGACGTGGCTAATAGCAGTGCACAACGTCTGATTACTCGTACTGAACATATTGAACGCTTAAAAGCACTGCACCAAGAGGGACGCCTCGTTATCGCAGGTCCAACGCCTATCGAGCATGGCAAAAGTGATATGTCAGGCAGCTTAATCATTGCGGATTTTGACTCTATCGAAGCGGCTCAAGCATGGGCAAACGATGAGCCTTATTTACGTGATGGCGTGTATAGTCATGTCGATATCAAACCATTTGTTCAAGCATTGCCAGCACCAACTGATAGCAACAATCAAGTAGCTGCATCGTGATCCAGAGAGTCTCTTTTTCACCTACCTGCTCCTACAAAAGTGCCCTGATTGGTCTCATGTTAGTGACAGCCGTTTCGGCGCAGGCTGCACCCACTGCGCCTATAACACCTGCTGTCGAGGCAACCGATCCGACAGCAATGATGCCGTTGACTGGCCCAATAGCGGCGCGCGCTTTACCAACAAAAAACTCAGCGCTAGATATCAATGATACCTTGGCGGCACAGTTGCAACCATCTACTAAAGCATTGTCAGCTGCCAATCAAGAATTGCTCAGCCGTAATGCACAACTACAGCGTCAAGTGAACGATTTACAGACTCAAGTAAATGTCTTGGTTTACGAAAGTAAAGGACAGTTATTTCTATACGGTGCGTTTACCGTTTTGATCAGTCTATTAGTCGGTATTTTTGTCTCGTGGTTAGTATTTGTCCGTCGTGAACGCTGGTAGCATATACTGTGCTCGCACTGACTTGCATTACTCTACTTCGCTGTGTCTGACCAAATGTCTATATCATTGATCCGTCACAATTGACCGTTGAGCTAACGTTACTGATATTCCTAAGAAGTGCCTCATGTCTACCGCTAATCATCAAAACCCTGAACACTTAAACGTTATCACACCTGCCAAGATTGACTGGCAAACGGATGATACCGGCAATATGGTGCCAGTATCAGGTGAGTTTGGGGATGTGTATTTTTCTCATGCGGATGGTTTGGCAGAGACACGTCACGTGTTTCTAGAACACAATCAGTTACCAGAGCGTTTGGCACACCTTGCACCAAAGCAATGCTTTACGATTGCTGAGCTAGGCTTTGGAACTGGGCTTAATCTACTAGCAACGTGGCAATTGTGGCGACAACTACGTGAAACCAATCCGCAATTAGCAACGGCTCGGCTGCACTTTATTACTACTGAAAAATTCCCCATACCACTAGCAGATTTGACGCAGATACTTGCGCTATGGGGTGAGCGCGCGCCTGAGCTAATGGCATTTATTAAGCCACTTTTGGCTGCATATCCGCCGCTGATTTCAGGCTGTCATCGTTTAAGTTTTTCTCATGATAACTTAACTGTCGATATGTGGCTTGGTGATGCTGCAGAAAGTCTAAGCAAACTGGCATTAGACCATTCTAACCAGCATACACCTTATATTGATGCTTGGTTTTTAGATGGTTTTGCGCCTTCTTGCAACAGCACCTTGTGGGCTGAAAGTATCTTTGCACAAATGCAGCGCCTATCATGCCCTCATACGACTGCCGCTACTTATAGCTGTGCAGGTATCGTCAAGCGTGGACTAAAACAACATGGCTTTCAAATTAAGAAAGTCAGAGGTTTTGGTCGAAAACGAGAAATGCTAACAGCCATTATGACCAATGCGGAAAGTAGTGACCTTACTGACGATAACAACAGTCACAATGCAAAGCAGGAAACAACTTATAGCACATTTGATCACACTGTCGTCATTGGTGCAGGTGTCTCAGGGTTGCTCACAGCTTGGTCTCTTGCCAATCGTGGTATTACCGTCACCTTATTAGATAAATCAGCGCCCTTAGCAGGTGCATCAGGCAATCCTAGAGCGTTACTTGCGCCCAAAATGACACCGATTCACCATGTCGATGAGCATCTGCATACCATCGGTTACCTCCATAGCAGCAGGCTATATCGAGACCTTAATCAAACAGCCGTACAGCTTCATACAGCACCGGTACTTGAACTGACTGGCGCCCTTGATGTGCTTATAAAAGCCAATATCGGTACAGAACAAATTGCCGACTATCCTGATGAGATGGCGACCACCCTATCGCATGAGCAAGCACAGATTACTAGTGGCCTGAAAGAGCAGAACTTATCAGAGAACTTGTACTTACCGCAGTCTGGTCTGGTCAATCCACAAGCATTAAAAAACATCATACTGACTCATCCACTCATTCACTTTCAACAGTTAGAAGTGAATGAAATCACCGAGACTGAGCAGCAAGTTCGTATCGAAGGTATCGATGAAAACCGTAACACTGTCACTATGATTACTGATAATGTCGTCATTTGCGCGGCTTTTGAAAGTCATCAATTGGATCAGCGTATTTTTGATTGCCGTAAAATTCGTGGGCAGCTGTCTTGGTTTACTCCTTCGACGGAGCAACTTGCAAAACTGCCAAACATACCGCTTAAATATAGTGGTTACTGTGCGCGGTTCAAAGCACAGAGTGGAGATAACGAGTTAAATACTGTGGTCGCTGACGAGCCCTATTTATTGCTTGGTGCGAGTTTTATCCGCAATGACACAAGTACTGACATACGTGACGAGGAACATCATATTAGCCGAGACAAGCTCATCACTGCTATTCCTGAAATGGCATCGATTATTCCGGCGGATACGAGTCTATGGCAGGGCCGAGCTGGCATTCGCACCCAAACGCCTGATTACCATCCTATCGTTGGACAATTGGCACATAGTCAGCTGATATGGACAATGAGTGCGATGGGCGCAAAAGGTTATGCATTGGCACCTATTTGTGCTGAAGCATTAGCAGATATGATGCTAGGGTCATTCGCACCACTGTCAGAGACGATGCTCGCACGCTTATCACCCAATCGTACACGTTTACAGACGCCGCTTGTTTAAAAAACGTCTCATTTAAAAAGCGTTGTTTTATTATCTGAGCCTTTAATAATCAAGCACGTTATTCCCCACCATCTATTTTAGATTTAACGGTGCCAAACAACGACTTGCTAGCATCAGATTCGTGTGATGTTTGATGAGCAATCTTGGCACTGTTCTTAGTATTGTCAGAAATCGAAGGTGTGGTTAATGTGCGTATTTGCGCTTCATCACGCGTGTTCTTTTGAATGGTTACAGCGGCAAACAAACTCATGGTAAATGCCATCATATAAAAGCCTTTTTCACTCAGACTTAAGCCTCCAGCATTCATTAGACCCATCACGATAAGTGCAATAGACAATCCTAAAGCCGCCCAACTGATTAAGTAGTACATATTAGTCGTTGGGATACCTTCACTACGATCACGCAAGGTTTTTTGCAAACTGATTGCTGAATAAAGACCAAGCGCCAGCACTGCTAGATAATAGCCCTTTTCATTCAATAACATACTTTGTGCATTCCATAATCCCAGTAGATACGCAAGCACACCGACCAGCATGACTGCCCAAGACGTCCCGACATATGCAGTTGTCGGCTTATATGCAGCTAGCTGACTCTTAGTAATCGTGTCATTGTTCATCATGGTCCTTAATTAAAATAAGCAAATATTCAGTAAAGAGGGACAACTTTTATCGATCTCTGTTTTGCCTTAACATAACACAAGCGTGTTATATTGTAATCTAAAATTATTTTTAAGATAAACAGCCTTTTTAACGCCAGAGTCCCGACATGTCTTTTTTTGCCTTACTCATCTTGCTTAGCCTAATTCTTATCGTGCCCGTATTTTTTGTGATGAAAGAAAAATCTAAGCGCACTCGGAATGACTCTATACAACGTCATCAAGAGTATTTAGCATCTGCGCATCATATCGCGATCCAGTCTCAAGCAGAGCTAGCCTCAAGAGAAAAGGTAGAGAATAGCCAAACTAACAAACTTGACGTTATTAATTTTTCAGCTCATCACCCATTTATTAAGTTGCTCTATGATGAGCAAGTTCCTAAGGTCTTTCGAGCCACGATGGATGATATTGGGCAGCAATACGAATCCACTCATCATGATGAAATCACTGAATCGCAATTATTCACCCTTAATAAGCTCATCGCGACACGTGTGCCAGAATTAATTACTGACTATCTAAGCCTTGATCAGCACTATGCAAAAACAGTCATCATTGACAGGAATCAACAAAGCACCAGCTATGACGTCGTGTTAAGTCAGTTAAATTCAATTTTGGATTTTTCACAAAAGCTGAATACCCAAAGCCAAAATGGGGTCGTTGATAAGTTACTGGCCAGCCGCCGATATCTGGATGATGTCTATAAAGAAAGTGGCATGGCAGCCGATAGTCTAAAGATAAAGTGAGTCTCGTATGTCTTATCACCAAACCACTCTTACGTTACCTACTTATGCGCGCGGCATTCATATCATCACTCCGAGGATTGAAGAAGCTATTTCTTAGCTGTTACCTCACTCTGCCAAGGTAGGGTTGGTTCATCTGTTTTTGCTGCATACGTCAGCCAGTCTTGCGATCAATGAAAATGCTGATCCAGATGTTAGACTAGATACAGAGGATTGGCTTAATAAAATCGCACCAGAAGACCAGCCAGAGTATCGCCATACCTTAGAAGGCTCAGACGACCTGCCATCGCATCTCAAAAGCATGATGCTTGGAGTAAGCCTGACTATACCGCTTGTCGATGGTGAGTTAGGTCTAGGCATGTGGCAAGGTATTTATTTATGTGAGCATAGAAACCTGCAAGTATATGGTGGACAGCGTAAGCTGGTGATTACGGTAAATACGTAATAATATACTGTCAATAAATAGCAGGTTGACCCTTGCGAATTGCCCCATTTACGTAGAGCGCTATTAACGGATAAAGCTGATTATGAATACTTCTCTCTCAAAAGTACTAAACTTACGAAAATCTAAACTGCTTTATCGTAAGGCTCCTGCTATTTTCTTCAGTCTTTTGCTACTTACTGCTTGTCAAAAAGATCCAGAACCTGAAGCAACTGATACAACTACAGCTGAGACCTCAACGCAACCCACGCCAGTAACGACCAATATTAACGTTGATGAAGCGGAAGGTAGCAATGCAGATGACGCTCAAAATGTAGCGCAGACTCATTCAGAACGTGATATGAGCTTAACAGAGTTAGATAAAGATCTTAGTGATACTACGTCAACTGCAAATGATGGCGCTGAAAAACCTAACCCAGAACAAGCTATTAAAGGCGCACAAATCACTGATGTCCGTTATAAAAGTGCAGCAGGTGAGAGTTTGTCCGTGGTCTTTGAGACGTCGGCAGCTGGTATGCTTAACGCTATCATTACTCGTCCTAACCAGCCAAAAATGACATTAAGCGCCCCAGAAGGCCAAGGCAATAATCCTACCTATCAATCAGCTGACGGTAGTATCCAACTAGTAAGTCATGCTGGTGGCGGTACTATCGACCTTATCCGAAACAATAAAGTGACTAGCTTTGATGCCGTCAGTGCTGAAGCAGAAGTCATCACTGAATAAAGTCTGAGGCGGCCTTTGTTTAAATGCCCTATTTAAAATCATAAAAAAGGCGTCAAACGTTATTATCGTTGCCGCCTTTTTCATTTCTGTGTATTACTCTCCACTGACTTTTATCTACTAAGCTGTCTAATGGGTTATGAGTGATTGTATTTAACCAAACCCAGTCGATTGCCCAAACATCCCAATCAACCAGCTTATCACTGTCCACAACCCCCAACCGACAAATACAATGACTAGCAGTCCAAGAAAATCAGGGATATGCAAATACAGCCAAGCAACGATTGAATTGCGCCAAAAAAATCCAAAGCGGCTTTGCTGTTGCTTATCTTCTAGTGACTGGTGCAAAAACGGTCGATCCATATGCATGGTTTCGGTAATACCATACTCATGATGTAGATGCTCATGCACGATACCCAATGTCTTACGGCTAGGGCGAATGAAAATATCTAATAGCGTACCAATGCCAGGTACGATACCAACGACCATATCAATAAATGCCAATCTCACCGCCGGCGTCATTTTATGAGCGGGCACACCCAACTGACGCCCTAATATAAATGCATAACTGGTCAATGCCAATCCTGCCAAATCTCCTGCTAGTGGAATGGTCGAAAGCGCCGCATCCGCACCCATTCCTTGCTTAGTAAAAGGCACTCGCACTAGCGAATCCATAGTATTGGCAAACTTCGCTAGCTTACGCTCAGTTGCGATAACTTGTTCGCGCGTCAGACCATGCTCCGCAAGTTTAGCTTGATAGTCTACGACTGACGCATTCGTATTAGACAGTTTCTTTGATTTAAATCTCGGTAATTTATCGAACTTATCCATTTAGCGTCGTCCATATGCAAGTAACTGCGATGAGCGCAAAGACATAGCGCCCTACCCAGATATTGGCCAAGAACGCCTGAAAGCAAGCCAAAGGATTGCGACTGGCACAAGCGCTGTTTTGTTTGGCAAACATCATCGCAACAAGCGCCACTCCAAATACTGGCGTTACGCCTAATGTGGTCGGGGCAAAGTAATGCCACATAACCACACCCATCGTTAGCAAAAATAGCATCTGTAATATTGAGATGATAATCACATCATAACGACCGAATAGTATCGCCGTTGATTTCACGCCAATCTTTAAATCATCTTCACGGTCAGCCATGGCGTACTGGGTATCATAGGCCACTGTCCAGCACATATAAGCTAAGAATAGCAGCCAACACCAAATATCGGGAGCACCTTGCACCGCCACATAAGACATCGGTATCGCCCACCCAAAAGCAGCTGCTAAAAATACTTGCGGCAGATGCGTATAACGTTTCATAAATGGATAAATAAACGCCAATACAACAGCACCAAGCGACCAATAGAATACGGCTATAGGCAAGAAGAATAGCAGACTGGCGCTTAACAGTACCAATACTAAAAATGCAGCAACAGCTTCTTTGCCAGATAGGCGTCCATCTGCTAACGGGCGGCCTTTAGTTCGAGTCACATGACCATCTACTTTGCGATCAGCAAAGTCATTGATCGCACAACCAGCTGCTCGCATAAATATTGCACCAAGGGCAAATATCGCGAACACCTTGATACTTGGCAACGCTGCCGTTATTCCTTGCTGCTGCGCTTGACCCATTGCAGCGAGTAGTACGCCCCAAAGCGTTGGCCATAAGAGCAGCTCAATGCCGACTGGCTTATCAAAACGGGTTAGCTGGATGTAGGCTTGTAGCTTGTCTTTAAATGTCATGGCTTTTTTTATCGTTAATTGGATACTTTTTATATTTGCTTATATATTTAGCTCAAAACAACTAAATTAATTTTTGAAGGGGCTGGTTACTGAGTTTTAATAGACTAATTACTAAGTTTAATGGACTGGTTACTGAATTTGTTGCCATAATTTATTCGCTTCGATCAGTGATAGCTCAGGATATTGCTTGCGCAAAGCTTTTAACGCTGGGACTTTGTCTTTCTGTTTAGCTTGCTGACGTAAAAATGCCAGCTGCTCTTGTGGATTGCTCAGCTCTTTTAACCGTGCCTCAAGTCGAAGAATGCGAGTACGCAGCATGATATTAATCAACAGTAAAACTGCACCCATGACCCAAATGATTAACGCTGACATTCCTTGCTCCTAAATCCATTAATTCTTAACACACAAATTGCTTAATTGCGTACATTTGCACTCATACACTTATTACTATAAGCAGCAGCTATCAGACAAAATACCCATCAAAGCGCACGGCTTCATTGTGCCAACTTTCGCTAGCTGGCTCATCAGCAAGCAGCGGTGCAAATTGTGGACGCTTCACAACCACGCGACCTTGGCCTTGAGTACTTCGTCTGACGACAGCCTGCGCACTACTTAGTAGTTGACGCTCTTCATCTGATGTTGGTGGACGAGCCAATTGGTGCAGTGCCTGCATATGCTTACCGACTTTTGCCCCTTTACCTGTCTTACTATCTTGATAGCTACCCTCTGGGAACATCGGATCCAAATAGACGACATCGATTGCCGTGGCATTATCTATTACATTGCTTTCTTCTAGATTCGCAAAATAACTGAGCGCATCAGTGTTAATAATCTGTAGACGGCTCATGAGCTTTTGCCAATTGGGTAGCGCACTCATACGCTGCTGCTCTGCAAGTAACAGCAATGCCATCAAAGGCTGCTGCTCAAGCATAATGACTTGTGCGCCAGTACTGGCCAATATCAAACTATCATGCCCAAAGCCAGCAGTTGCATCAATAACATGACTACCTGATGTAATTTTGGACGCTTGTAATAGCAGCTCAGACTTACGACCAGCACTCACTACACGGCGCTGCAACTTGTCCCATTCAGGTGCCACACTAAGCCCATCACTTAGCCATGATAGCTTATCTTTATCATCTAATAATAAAATAAGCTGAGTAGATGCTTGGCTCAACTGCTGACGGCGCTTTTGAGTTAATTTCTCTGTAGCAACTTTAATATCTAAGATAATTGGTAATGTATGCTCAGCTATCAATGACTGTAGGCTCTCAACCTGTGCTTGCTGGCTGTCATTGACGTAGAATAGCTGACAATGTACAACAGCACCTGTCTCGTCATACGTTTGGGGCACATCGGTCATAACCATCATCCTATTTGCTGCTTATTTTCACTATAAATTACTGGCGTGTTAAATCATAACGCAAATCTAGCCAGCCATTTGATAACCAAAGCCCCAAGCGGCGACCAACACGATAACACCCGTGATAATGCGTAACCAAGCAAAAATAGTAAAGTCGCGGCGACTTACCCATGCCACGAGCAAGCGAATACAAAGTAGCGCTATTACAAATGATACGATGGTTCCAATACCTAGCACTAGCCAATCTTCACTGTTGGTCAGGACATCACCATGTTTGAGTAAATCCAACAGTGCTGCACCTACAATAACAGGAATACCCAAAAAGAAAGAAAACTCAGCAGAAGCCTTACGTGAGACACCTAACCACAACGCACCAATAATAGTGGCACCTGAGCGTGACGTCCCTGGTATAAGAGCTAGACATTGGAATAAACCAATCATCAACGCAGTTTTTATGCTGACATCTTCCGCTTCTTCTGCAATGACCGTTTTAGGACGCTTTTCCACGTAAAATATCAGCAGACCACCGATGATGAGCATAATGGCAACGACAATAGGATTGAATAAATACGCTTTGATTTCATCAGCAAAGGTAAAGCCAACAATCATCACAGGGATAGTAGAGACAATCAGACTCAGTCCCAGCTGTCTAGGATTGGTCATTCCTTCTGCTTTGCCAGTCAGCAAACCCATCAATGCTTGCCACAATCTACCCCAATAGTCATAAATCACTGCCAAAATAGCGCCAAGCTGTACCACCACGACAAATAAATCAACTTTTTCCTTAGTCCAGAAACCCATCACATCTGCTGATAAAATCAAATATCCCGTACTAGAGATAGGCAAAAACTCAGTGATACCTTCAACGATACCCATGATGACAGCTTGAACGAATAAAACTATATCCACAGTGACTTTCCTAGAAACAGACTGGCCTAAAAATAAACTGGCCTAAAAACAGACCGATTGGCTGTCCTATATTAACGTTGATTTTATATTGGTATGCGCTTGCTAAACACTAAAAAGCTAGCTGCTATCAATTGACGCTGCAAAAAGCATATTTATAAAACTAGGCTTTACCTTGCTCTTTAAGTGTTTTCCAAGCTTGATTACGTAGATATTTTGGTAATGCCTGTGACGCTTCTGTACCACCATCGTTTGCAAACTGGGCAATACCAAGCTGCCCAATGACAACAGCATCTGGCCAAACATCTTCATGACAGTCTTGCTGATCATGTCGTGCCAATAGCGGCGCGCCATTACCCGCGATAGGCAGGTTGAATACTGTTTGGCTATCATAATCTAATAGCTGCTCAGTGCTATCGCCACCATCAGCCAAGACTGGCTGCATAATGCTATGACCAAACTGGTCGTCAGTTACCAACTCATACTGCCCAAAGTAGACTTGCTGCATACGAGCATCAAGGGCGCTGTATAGGTGTGTTAGACCATATTTCTGATACGCGCATTGTGCGATTGCTTGCAGGCTTGAGACGCCAACACAAGGCAAGTCATGCGCTACAGACAGAGCCTGTACCACTGCGGTATTGATACGGATACCACTAAACGCACCCGGCCCGCGATTGAATATTAAAGCCTGTATATCAGCAAGACGTAACTGCGCCTCAGACAATGCAGCATCAATCATCGGTAAAATCTGCTGAGTCTGCTGACGCTTACCTGTTTCGGTATGGCTCGACAATACCTGTCCGCTCGAATCTAAAATCGCGATCGAACACTGGTCGAACACGGTATCCATTGCTAAAAACATCACAACCTCGGCTTTTACTTTTGGCGTTCTAAATTGATTTGTCAGATTTTAATAATTTTTAATAACGATCTATCATTCATGCGCTATCAGAATACTGACAGAATGAAGCAGCGCCTATCATAGCATTTAGGGTACACGAATTTTATTAATTTCTATATTTTTCACACTTTATCCATCAGTGTTTATCTGCAACTGCTAACGATAAAAAGCCCCAAAGCTTCATTGGCTTCGGGGCTTTGATCAAACATTTTAAAAATAACTAATTGTTATCTAAAAGCGGGTTTTGAACTTCTTTGGTGCTTGGTTTTGCATTTCTTGCATTTGCTTTTGCATCTCTTCAGTGCTTGGCATATTGTTTGGATCCAGTCCCATCTGCTTAGCCATTTGTTCTGGATTCACGTCTTTAGCGCTACCTTGCTGACCGCCACCGCCAAATAATGGACCGCCACCGCCGCCAGCACTACCGCCACCCATAAGGCCTTGCATAGACTTTATCATTTTACTGATGCCTTCAGGCTTTGAGATCATTTTCATCATTTTTGCCATTTGCTTGTGCTGCTTGAGCAAACGGTTAACGTCTTGAATGTCACGTCCTGAACCTGCAGCGATACGGCGCTTACGACTTGGGTTAATCTTGTCAGGGTTTTTACGCTCAAATGGCGTCATTGAATTGATTAACGCTTCCATTTCACGTACTTTTTCTTCTGGTTTGGCATCTTCGACGGCTTTTTGCATGTCTGAGCCGCCCATACCAGGCATTTTGTCTAAAAATCCTGCCATGCCGCCCATGCTCTTCATCTGCTGGAACTGAGTCAATAGATCCTCAAGGTCGAAGTCACCGCCCTTTTGCATCTTTTTCGCCATTTTCTCGGCTTTATCACGGTCAATCTTTTGCTCAACTTCTTCGACCAGACTCAGTACGTCACCCATACCAAGGATACGCTGTGCGATACGTTCAGGGTGGAACAGCTCTAGCTCGTCTAGTTTTTCACCGCGGCCTAAGAATTTAATTGGCTTACCGGTGATAGCGCGTACAGAAAGCGCCGCACCGCCGCGAGCATCGCCATCAGTCTTAGTTAAGATAACACCCGTCAATGGCAATGCATCATTAAAGGCTTTTGCAGTATTGGCGGCATCTTGACCAGTCATTGCATCGACGACAAATAGCGTCTCAGATGGGTTAACCGCAGCAGTTAGCGCCTTAATCTCATCCATCATGGTATCGTCGATATGTAGACGACCCGCGGTATCAATGATCAGAATATCTTGATATTGGATTTTGGCTTCTTCAATCGCACGCTTCGCGATATCAATTGGATTCTCATCTGTGCTTGAGTTCACAAACTTAGCATTCACCTGACCGGCTACCTGCTCAAGCTGTTTGATAGCTGCTGGACGATAAACGTCGGCAGAGACTAGCATGACTTTTTTCTTTTGGCGCTCTTGTAGATATTTGGCCAACTTACCAGCTGTAGTCGTTTTACCTGCACCTTGTAGACCTGCTAGTAAATAAACAACAGGCGGTTTGCCTGTCATCTCTAACTGCTGATTGGCGCTGCCCATCATTTCGGTCAGCTCGTCGTGTACGATTTTGACAAAGGCTTGACCTGGCGCCAACTCTTTTAGCACCTCAGCACCAAGCGCTTGTTCTTTTACGCGTTTTACAAAATCACGAGTGACAGGCAACGCTACATCAGCTTCTAACAACGCCATACGCACTTCACGCAGCGTGTCTTTGATATTGTCTTCGGTCAACTGTCCGGTACCGACGATGTTACGTAGGCTCGACGATAAACGTTCTGTTAAGGTATCAAACATAAATAACTCTCAATTAAAATGGTTTTCAATTAAATAATACGCAATTAAAATAACTCTAAATCAAACCATTAAAATGGTTCATAAATAATATTAGGATACGCTATAAGATATTAGGTTATTGCATGACAAGGGACATGATAAAAGAATTATATTATCAATACTATAGCATTAACATGGCTCAAAACTTATAGTCGTTTCGCAAAGGACACAGCGCTTATAATTGTAGTTAACTTTTTACAGATGACATATTTTATGTTTTGCGCTATGCAGCACTGCCGATCATTTATAAGTTATAAGCAAGATGGTGCTCAATTGGCACCCATTTTATGATAAATTGGACGATTATTCTAATCATTCTGATAATACCACTTTAGCGACACATTGAGCGGCAGTTTATGCTCAGTATAAGATGAGGCTTTTTATCTGTGCACTTTGCATTCTTACTTGCTAGCATGGCTTATATCTTAGTCAGCATCCATATTGGTTGGGCGCTGGTTCAGGACAAACCTATCCACAAAAGCCTCAGTTTGGGCTTATTGCTGGTTGGCATGGCTGCACATGCGGCACTGCTATATCCATACGTTGTGACGCTGTATGGTTTAAATTTCAACTTATTCAATATAATCAGTCTGACCAGTTTATTTTTCTTATTCTTTTATCTGTTGTTCTGTTTATATCGCCCTATTCTTAGTCTTGGCATTTTGGCTGCACCCACTGCGCTAATAGGTATGACTGTCGGTTATTTCGGCCGCGCCCCTTATCAACCATTGACTGATATCAGTATCGGACTTGAAATCCATATCATATTATCATTGGCTGCCTATTGTGTGCTGTTGATGGCGGCGGTACAAGCGCTATTTCTACGTCTACAAATACGTGAGCTCAAGCATCATACCATTCATCGCTTTTGGGTCAATAAACTCCCCTCCTTGCAAAGTATGGAGAGTTTATTATTCGATATGCTGTTGGTCGGCTTTGTATTGCTCAGTATTGCACTGGGAATTGGGTTTATCTATGTACAAGACTTGATGGCGCAACATATCGTGCATAAGACTGTTTTTAGTCTACTATCGTGGTTATTATTTGGTGTACTACTATTCGGTAATTGGCGTGCAGGCTGGCGAGGAAAACGTGCGGCTAATATCACTATTTATGCCTTTATCCTATTAGCCATTGGCTTTGTTGGTAGCAAGTTCGTTTTAGAAATGCTCCTATAAAATATGTGTTCAAAAAAAGGCGGTCAGCAACAATAGTTACGGACCGCCTTTTTTATATTTTTAGCCGACTCACTACTGATTTTTCTTAGTTAAATACGACTGTCTTATTACCCGCCACAATCACACGGTTTTGCACATGCCAGTTTACAGCACGTGCTAATACGTTGCGTTCGATATCACGGCCGATAGCACGCAGCTCTGTTACCCCTTGGCGATGCGTTACACGGTGTACATCTTGCTCAATGATAGGTCCTTGATCAAGCTCAGCTGTGACATAGTGCGCAGTTGCGCCGATAAGCTTAACGCCTTTATCATAAGCTTGACGATAAGGATCTGCACCCACAAACGCCGGTAAGAATGAATGATGGATATTGATAATTTGCATCGGCCAGCGTTTGACAAAATCTGATGACAATATTTGCATATAGCGCGCCAATACTAGCAAGTCGTTACCTGCCATCAACTTATGAATCTGCTCTTCTGCATCGAACTTATTGTCTTTGGTCACTGGTACATGATGAAAAGTAATGCCAAAATTTTGTACTGCTTGCTTTAAATCAGGATGGTTGCTGACCACGCAAGTAATCTCGCAATCGAGCAGTCCACGCTGATGTCGCCATAATAAATCTAACAACGCATGATCAAACTTAGATACCAAAATGCCGACTTTGGTCTTCGTTGCATTATTATGTAGACGCCAATCCATATCGTGACGCTTGGCAACCGTATGCGCAAAGCTGGCTTCAAAATTCTCGATAATATCGCTCAATCCTGCCAAGGCAAACTCTAAACGCATAAAATATTGACCGCCTTCATGCGCCGTTGAATACTGATCAAGCGTAATGATATTAGCACCATAACGATGAATAAACTCAGAGACTGCTTGTACGATACCTGCCTGATCTTTGCATTTGATGAGCAACGTGGCTGTATCAATAGCGCTAGGAATCTGTTTGCTCTGAGAAGCTATGGTCGATAATGAAACCGTTTTAGTGTTGTCTGACATAATTCGCCCAATATAAAAAATGATGACTTATCGCTGAAAAATTGCTAACAGCATAGTAAACCAGTTATTTTAATCTTTTTTGCAATACTTTGCTGAGCGAGTTGGTTGTTTTTGGTTATTTATGCCGATTTATATGTTTGAGTAGATATAACGCAAAAACCCCCAACGCAGGGTTGGGGGCTAATTATCTTTAATTATATGGTAAGAATTACAACTGATTTAGCCAAAATTACTACAACTTGGATTAACCCCGAATGGACTTTCCAAGTTTGGACGTAGCGGTATGCCAATATCAACATCATCTATTAAGCTTGGGAAACTTATTAAACGAGACTGCTGTGATTCACTACCATCTACACTAGTATTGACCGTAACTTTTGCCCTGTACCATTCTGCATATTCTTTTGGATAACGTATTGAGAAATCAACTTTACCCGCATTGTCTGTTATAAAATTAAAGCTCTGGCTAGAATCAACCTTATTGCCATCTTTATCAAGTACTGCCGCAACGTTAATTGGGTCTAGCTGATTATTACCATTAACATCTTCACCTAGATCTAAGATACCATTGTTATTAGTATCTTCATTATTACAAGTAATATAGGGACCGTATTCAATAGTACTAGAATCAGGGAAAAAGACAGTACGATAGGTACGACGATTCCAGAATTTTTCACCATCTATATCTTTATCAACAAAAAACTTCCCTTTACCGTAACTACTAGGGTTCAAGTTAATAGATACAGGCTGATTGATAGCAGGCTTACCTGTACTATTAAGCACGCTGATAGAACCTTTTTGATAATAATAGACTTGACGATCACCGGCAGAAATTTTATTTGCGAAAGCAAAACTGATGAATGTTGCCCTAGTTTGTATAGAAATTTTGGTTTCTACAGGTCCAACATTTACTGACTTTTCTGTACCATCGGGTAGTTCAAGGACTCTTACTTCTGCCTCAATGACGACGCCATCTGTCTGGGTTGGGTTCTGTCCTGCATTGTAAAACACCTTTGCTATACCACTACTATCAGTATAAGCGACCCCTTTCCCTAGGCTGCCACCAGATGCATCTTTGGTTGTTGTAAACTGAACAATTGCATTTTTCACTGGTGCATTATCATTGTCTAATACACGAGCGATCACTTGCGTCGATCCGCCAATACTTAGTATTGATCGCTCGGTCTGTAGGAGTAATTTAGTGGGGCTAATGGAAACAAAATTTAATACGGTTTCTTTGATATTATCTGGTTGTCCCGTTCTTTTATGGGTCGCAGTGATAGTGGCACTATCGGGTACACTCGACTCGATGTAGAACTCAACCTTTCTATTCATTACTGTTAACAACCGACGAGAGCTACCTACGTTTTCAGACTCTCCCGTACTTGCAAACACCTTTCCTTTATTTGTGACAATCACAACACTATCACCATCGATCCCATCTGGCACGTTCAAAGTAATTTTTTCTCTAGTATTAACAGCTATGTCAGTAGTTTGTTCAAAGCTCATGTTTGAGCTTATAGCAGTCCCTACAGTTAAGATGTTAGGAATACGCTGAGTATTTTTAGCACCTTTAATTTCAATACTAAAGACATAGCTATCATCACTAGACGCATTTAAAGTAGCGGTGTTCAAATTAAATCTAAAGTTGCCATCAGAGTCCGTACTGCCAATAGTTGCTTCTACATCATTACTATACAAAACCACATCAGCGCGACTGATAGGACTTGCTGCACCATCTAAAAGTTGCCCAGACACTGAGAAATTCTCTCCGCTACTCACTACATTCTTAGAAGAGATAACATTACTTGCACGAGTACCTGAAACTATGATGGGGAAGCTTTGCTCAACGATACTATTGTCATCGTCATCAACAATAACAGTTAACAAGCTCTCATGATTTATTTGTGAATCAATACTCACTCTACTTTGTACCAGCTCAACAGCAATCAAACCTTGTTCATCGGTGAATTGTTTAGAGGCACTATTTAAGGACAAACCATATCGAGCAGCATCAGTTATACTTATAATCACAGGAACACCTTCAACGATACCTCCTTTCTTGTCAGTTACTCTAATATTTACCGTCGTCTTATCTGTACCGGTCAATAATTCAGTTTTATCAGATGAAATAAATACATCGTAAACATCATCTTTTTGTGTGTTCGTATTACCTTCTATTCCAAATATTGTAATAGACTGTTCAACACCATCAACACTGACTCTTACTGTTAAGCCGTTTTTAATAAGAAAATCACGCTGCGCTGCAGTTAGCATACTTGTTGCTTGCAACTCAATGACTGCTTTTCCTTTTTCGTCAGTAGTTACTCTAGAGCTAGAAGTACTGAACAGCCCTGTTGCTTTAGGGTCAGTGATTGCAAAGGTAACCGTCTTATCACTTACCACTCCGTTTTTATCATCTAACACTAGAGCCTCTATTTTTATAGAAGTATCTTTCGCCATATCCACATTAATACTAGTGTAATTAGACAGTATATATATTTCACTTGCCTGAATAGTTGACTCTTCCTCACTACCTGATTCTTGATTACTTGGAATTACTGTAACCAATCCAATATCTGGCTTTGGCGCTATCGTATCAGTGCCGTCACCGCCACCACAACCTGCCAAGGCCAATGATAAGGTTAAGGCTGTTAACTGAAATAGCTTGGAAGTAGGCGATGATGTATATGACATGTTTTGACTCCGCATGAGCAGTAATTTATCTGAGCAAATAAGCAAAAAATCATTACCCAGAATTAGAAGAGCTTGGTAATGATACATAGATTTACAGTAATACTGGTGTATTAACAGATTGTATTAAATATATAACAGCAACTTTACTGACTTTTGTTATAACTTACAACTAAAAATTAATCTTTACTATTAAACAATCAACAACATAGAGCGCTCATTTCAGGGTATAATAGCCCTCCTTTAATTCGACAGTTATTGTAAAAATATTTGAGTATTCATCTGTTTTATGGTATAAATGTCGGCTTTAAAATTTTCTGAATTGGTCAGCCTGTTATTTGCCTTTAGATAGCAGCAAAACCAGCTCAACCTTCATATAGTTTTGTTTGGTGCAAAGCTGCCGCTTGCTGTGTCCATGCCGCAAAAACGTGCAACTTGCCCAGACTGGTATGAGAAAAACTCATACCTCATAGATTAGGAGTTCGCCATGTCTCGAGTTTGCCAAGTGACTGGAAAGCGCCCTATGGTGGGTAATAATGTTTCGCATGCAAACAACAAAACCCGTCGTCGCTTTCTACCAAACCTTCACAACCATCGTTTTTGGGTAGAGTCTGAAAACCGCTTTGTACGTCTACGTGTGTCTACCAAAGGTATGCGCATCATTGACAAACTTGGTATCGATAAAGTGTTAGCAGATCTACGCGCACAAGGTCAAAAAGTTTAAGTTAAAAATAGCAGCTGAGTGATGACTCTCATCATTTAGGCTGCTGTTTTGCTACATTAATTGTGGCAACTCACTCTTTGAGACACGTACCTATCGTTTGAAGACCCCTCATTTACAGGAAAGCTATCATGAGAGATAAAATTAAATTAGTATCAACAGCTGGTACTGGGTATTACTACACCACTACTAAAAACAAGCGCACTATGCCTGGCAAAATGGAAATCAAAAAGTTTGATCCAAAAGTACGCCAGCATGTGATCTTTAAAGAAGCTAAAATCAAATAACTGCCATCATTTGTAGAAGGCATTTTTATAAATACTTTCTATAAAGACGTTATTTGAACAAAAAAAGGGCTTATCAATTGATAAACCCTTTTTTTATGGCTGTAGTTTCATGTTGCTAAGCTACGTCTTCAATTATTCGCTTTAATTAGTGCTCAGAAACAACTAAAAATTAGCTGTAGTGTGTTGGTTCTTTATCATATACATGCGCATGCCATTTACTCATTTGCTTTTGCATAATGACCTGAATCGCAGCATGAATCATATGTTGACCAATGGCTTGAGTATCACTACCAAGTAGCTCTTTTAGCTTGTCAGAAAAATCGATAGTCATCAATGGCGCTTCGTCTTGTTCAGCATCACGCAACAACAATCTACCATCATCTGCTTCCACCAACTCTAACGTGGTTTCTTTGGCAAATCCTGCAAATTGATCGCTATTCTCGTTATCTACTTCTATATCATTATCGATATCGTATGGCATTAATGTGTTCCTTATTATCCCGTTTAGTACTGGTAGAGAAACTGGTCATTGCAAAGCAGTTATTTATTGAAAACAAACTCATTCGGCAAATCTATCGTCTTACAGTAACGCGGGTAAATCTGTCTTACTCATACAATGGACGCTTTAACACTGGAATTCAAGGGCTGTCACATAAGTCTTCGCTATAAAAGCAAACTTGAATGCCATGTCGTTTGTATATATTAGTGCCAATAACGTAACTTTCCTAATGTAAATAAGAATGCCACGAACATTCCAAGGTAATAAACCAGCTTTAGCTCAAGGCTAGGATCACGATACTTAAATGGCAGTGCAACGGTGGCCGTCGCAGTGGGCAATATCAGCAGCATGAGTAGCCAGTTCTCAATGACATTTAGCCAACCTTGTAAGTCGGTTCCGTGACGTAATGACGCCAACCCCATTAACAAACAAGCGATAATTAAGCTGGTAAATAAGCCATTTGGTAAGTCTTTAGGATAGATAATTTTAGCAATACTGGCTGGTACGATTCTCATATAAAATTCCAGTCATGCTTGTAGAACATGGCTTAATGATTAAAAATGTAAAATATTACGATACTGTATAGGCGTGAATAAACAATATAGATGCGAATAAACGATACAGGCGCGAAAAAGACTTATATTTACAGCGAAACTACTTAACTGTAAGTACCCATCAGCCATAGCATCGATATACAAGAAGTCAAATAGCCCAAACTAATCGCATTCCAACTTTCGATATGCAGGCCTTTAACTTTATTGAGTATGCGAGAGCCTACCCAAAAAAACAGCGGAATGCCTAGCATAAATGCAGGCACAATGACCGCAGCATGACGCAGTACGGTTTCGACGTCATCACCTACCATCAGACGAAAGCCATAACCTGCCAAACTAAGTACCAGTGCAAACATAGCTAAGCCAATAGTGATACCTCTAGGCACCAAACTGCGCTGCGGTGTTTCACTTTCAAGTGACTGCCTTGCCTGCTGATTCAACGTTTCATGAGAGTTTATTTGCCCAGAAGGCTCTGTTGAATTGCTAGAACTGTTTGTGTCCATATTTCACCTTTACGTGACTGACCGTTATATAGAGTTGATTCAATTTAAAAGAGATACAATGCAACTGAGTGCAGATGTATACGCGATACTTCAAGCGAGGTTAACGCTGTAGCTCTTTTATATCGGATTAACTATATAGTCATAAGTTATACAGCACATCTTAATATTATTATTGTATGGCTAATAGCGTTTATTAACCATATAACGCTCGCTAGCTGTTGTTGGCTAATAGCAACTCTGCGCGCATCTCATCAATAGCCGCTTTATAATCTTCTTGATTAAAAATCGCAGAACCCGCAACGAACATATCAGCGCCTGCTTCAGCAATCGCACGTATATTACTGGCTTTGATACCGCCATCAACTTCCAATCGAATATCTCGGCCACTAGTAATAATACGCTGACGGACTTGACGGACTTTATCTAAAGTACTATCGATAAACGACTGCCCACCATAGCCTGGGTTTACACTCATCAATAAAATCTGATCTACTTTGTCCATAACATAATCAAGATAATGTAATGGTGTCGCTGGGTTTAATACCAAACCGCACTCTGCACCGCCATCTTTGATCAGTTGAAGTGAGCGATCGATATGAGCGCTGGCTTCTGGATGAAAGGTAATGATACTAGCACCCGCTTCCAAGAACTGCTCAATCATGCTATCGACAGGTGAAACCATCAGATGCACATCAATTGGCGCTTCAACACCATAGTCCCGCAATGCCTTACAAATCATGCTACCAAACGTCAAATTGGGTACGTAATGATTGTCCATTACATCAAAATGAATCACATCGGCACCCGATTCTATTACCTTCTCCACTTCTTCGCCCAACCGCGCGAAATCAGCTGAGAGTATCGACGGTGCAATAAGATAAGGTTTAGCAGGACTGTTCATAATTGAGCTACCTAATTCATGTTTATATAAGATATTGATAAATTAAAAAGAAAATTTCAAGCGGCTCACATATGCTGAGAGCCTTTTATATAATGATGTTAAATACTTAATGGTTTAGCGCTGCTTATATTGAGTTTTACAATAAGCACGGCCAACTTCGAAAGAGCGCTTTGCCTCATGTTTGGTGGCGCGATTGCTCACTCTCTGACGCCATAAGCGAAAAGACGACGGCTTGAGCTCTTGGCGCATGAGTTTGATAACCCCAGTCTCATCGAGACCATAGCTATGCTCTATAGCACCAAATGGCGTTCTATCTTCCCATGCCATCTCTATCACGCGAGATATTTGCACATCATCAAGTACTCTATCGCCAGCGTCGTTGACGGTTTTTGCAATCAGCTCGTCTGACTTAACTTGAGACACTTCATCATTATAATCAATGTTACGTTGTTTATTTTGTAGAGCAGCATCCATATCAGCCTGCATAGTCGCTTTTGTAGAGCTCGTATCTGCTGACTTATTCTTTGGATTAGAAGCTGTCAAATCTTGATAACTTGCCATAAAAATTACCTGTTGAGCATGAATGGAATAGCGAAAAATGTATCACGGTCATCTGAATGACATCTTAGCTCATTTGAGCCATATGCCAATGATGTTCGATATGATCATTAATCACTGTTTGGATAAAATAATAGCTGTGGTCATGCCCCGCTTGATAGCGTAATGTTAAGGGCTGTTCAGCTTTTGCACAAGCGTCTTGTAGTTTAGAGGTCTGTAGCTGACCTTCTGCTAAGAAGTTATCAGCTGCGCCTTGGTCGACTAAAATGCTCGAATACTGCTGACCGACCTTTTCAATCATCTGTGAGGCGTCCGCTTGTGCCCATAGAAACTTATCATCACCGAAGTACTCTGTGTAAGCAGCTTGCCCCCATGCAGACTCACTGGCTGCGCATACTGGCGATAAAGCCGATACGCTGACAAACTTACTTGGGAACTTAAACCCTAGTAATAATGCGCCATGACCACCCATTGAGTGTCCTGTGACACCGATGCTGTGAATGGGAAACTCTGAACGTAGTAAGTCATATAACTCATCGACAATATAGCTTTGCATATTAAAATTGTCTGACCACGGCGCTTGAGTCGCGTCAACATAATAACCTGCACCTTGACCGACAAAATAGCGATCGTCGTTTGGTACATCGCTGTCGTCACTACTTCTAGGTGAGGTATCAGGTGCGATAAGTATCATACCAAGCTCGCTGCATTTTTGCTGAAAATGCGCTTTATGGGTGACATTATCGGCATTACATGTCAAACCTGATAGGTACAATATCGCAGGACAACGTCGTCCAGCCAAGGCTTCATCAGGTAGATAAATACTAAACGTCATAGAGGTTTTGGTAGACGTCGACTCGTGACTATAATAATGCTGCTCACCATTAAAACAGCGATTCACACTTTTTTGAGTAAGCTGTTTATTAGTAGATAAACTATGACTATAGGAATTTTGCATGAGTGATATCCTTTTATTCAAAATAGAACCAATGACAATGTTTAATAAATGCTCATCATCTAATAGTAAATCTGATATTGGCATTTATTAAATGCCAAATCATACTTTATATTTATTTAGCTATTCAGCAGCTATCTCTACTTCGTCTACCGACAGATTAGTAGCGCTGTCAGGTAGAGTATTAACCGTTGTAGAAGTAGCATTATTTGTAATACTAGCAACGGATGGGCGCGCCTTATCAAACAATACTTGCTCAAACGCAGGCAATGCCGTCTCCATTAAACTACCGATTACCATCTGCGGCTCTGATGGCTCAAAGCCCATTGCGCTCTCACGCTCATTGACCCGTATACTGGCATCCTTAAAAGCCGACTCAAAACTGGTATTCCCTCGTAGGCTTTCAGCAAAAAACGCTTGACCAAAATAGGTCATCTCAGCTGTGTTGGTGCAGCCAAATGATGCTTTGTCAGCGGCTGATGCAGTAATCACTACCGTGGTTGGCGATGCCAATTCGTCAATAAACGAACCTGAGTAGCAGGCAGACACCACGATCACACGCCAGCGAATACCCGATGCGTCTAGCGCGTCACGCAACCATGTAGCATCTAAATTATCCATCGCAAGCGGCGGATTTGCCAACTGAACGATATCTTGGTTACCATGTGAAGACAACGTCAGGAACAACACATCTTCATCAGGGTTCATCTGCTGACCGATTTTCTTTAGGCCGCGCAAAATGCTAGTCTTAGTAGCAATTGGTTCATCGAGCCAGCTATAAGTATTATTGATCAGCGATAGTGAATGCCCGCTAGTACCAAAGCGCACATCAAACAACTCGCGTACCTTATTAATCTCGGAACGAAAGACGTTTTGATCTGAGAATCCTGCAACTCCCATAAAGTACCAGTCGGTTTTGCCATCGATACTCGGGTCTATACTATCCAATGCTTGCTGTAATAGGCGCGGCTGCTGATATAGTGCCGCCTCTTCTAGTACAGGCTCTACAGGTATTTGCTTAAAGATTGGCTGGTCTGCGACATTACGCTGCCAGATAGTCAGCAACGCTACCGCGCCAACCAATACAATGATTCGCTCCCACCATGGTATGCGCAGACGTCGGGAAAAAATCCAAAGCAACGCTAGCGTCTGCCATAAGAACAATACTAAAAACAGTACTGGTAAGAACGAATAACTCCAATTTGGCAACCAACCATAGCTACCAAAAAACTGCACCAAGCTCTGTAATAGGGCTGACAATGTATCAGCGACCAACCACAGTACTACTGGTACAAATACCAATGCTTGGTTGCTGGCTCGCCGAGCCAAAATGATACCACCAAGCAAAATAATCATCGGCCAGATCAAATAGCTGACCAATCCTTGCTCATTGAATATGCTGCCACTTTCAGCAGCTAACCATGAAAATAAGACATTACTACCAAGCGCCAATAGTGCAAATACGGCAAACTGTACAAAAGTAGGTTTAACCCAAGAAAAAGCCCGTGTTGAGCCCACCAGCATCCATAAGGTTGCAATAATATTGGCAGCGAAATTGAGCGAAAAACGCTGAAGCGAGACGGTTTTTAACGACGTAAGTGACAAAGACTTAGACCTCTAGCCAGTCGAGAAAAATAAAATGACTCAATGATAATTATCTTAATGTAACAGCCGCGCGGTGCAATCAATTGACGATTTTTTGTACAGCATGCAGACATCGATTTATATTGAATTCACGATGGAGTGATTATAGAAGATGACTAGCATTGCCTAATATTTTAGCTCGCTAATCTATCGCGATTGTAACGGATTGTCGGTTAAGAGGATAAGGCTGATTTGTAAAATTCACTCAAATTTTGCCAAAAATTCAAATAAAAAAGGAGGCCTCTTATATAAAGCCTCCTTTTTTTACTAATTACTAAACATTATCTCATCAATAGCTCATTGACGCGTTTTAGGTAAGCGGCTGGATCGTCTAGCTGACCGCCATCTGCCAATAATGCTTGATCAAAGATCACCTGTGCCAAATCATCAAACTGATCACTACTTTCAAGCTTTTTGATGAGTGGATGATCAGGGTTTACTTCTAGCGTTGGCTTACTTGCTGGTACATCCTGACCCATTTGTTGTAGCATCTGAATCATTTGTGGTGATAGCTCACCTTCACCAACGACCAAGCAAGCTGGACTATCGACTAGACGAGTAGATACTTTGACGTCTTTAGCACGCTCGCCCAATGCAGCCTTTAGTTTATCAACTACTGGCTTTAGCGTTTCTTGGGCTTTCTCCGCTTCCGCTTTTTCTTCATCATCTTGCAAGTCGCCTAAATCTACTGCGCCTTTGGCGATGTTTTGCAGCGGTGTCTCATCGAATGAGGTCAAGAAGTTCATTGCCCATTCATCAACACGGCTGGTCATCAAGATAACTTCGATGCCTTTTTTCTTGAATAGCTCAAGTTGCGGGCTGTTTTTCGCAGCGGCTAGATTATCAGCGGTGAGGTAGTAGATGGCTTTTTGACCATCTTTCATACGGCCTTTATAATCTTCAAAGCTTGTTACCAAACCGTCTTGGGTGCTGGTGGCATAACGCAATAGCTTAGCAATACGTTCTTGATTGCCGGCGTCTTCGCCTAGACCTTCTTTGATGACATCACCAAACTCTGCATAGAATTGGGCAAACTTCTCTTGCTTCTCATTGTCTTCGCTATTAGCAAGGCTTGCGAGTAAGGTTAAGATACGGCGAGCGTTACCATCACGGATAGATTTTACATCACGTGACTCTTGTAGTAGCTCACGACTTACGTTTAATGGCAAGTCTGCTGAATCGATTACCCCTTTCACAAAACGCAAATACATCGGTAGCAATTGCTCAGCTTCGTCCATGATAAAGACGCGCTTCACATAAAGCTTTAGACCATGCTGCTGCTCACGAGTGTATAGATCAACTGGTGCTTTTTTAGGAATATATAATAGCTGCGTATACTGTACGCGACCCTCTACACGGTTATGCGTCCAAGTAAGCGGCGCATCCATGTCATAAGAAATATTCTTATAAAAATCGACATACTCATCATCTTCAATTTCAGAGCTAGAGCGCGTCCATAGTGCACTGGCTTTATTGATTGTTTCCCACTCATCAGTGAGTACCATCTCGCCACCAGCAGGCGTGTCGTCATTCTCGTCTTCTTTTACGTCTTCTTGCCAGATCTCTTTACGCATCTGAATCGGCAAGCTGATATGGTCAGAGTATTTATTGACCAAGCGCTTGATTTTACTGCGGTCCAAGTAGCTATCTTCACCCTCGCTATATTCTTCTTTTAAGTGCAAAGTAATCGCCGTACCGCGCGTTTCTTTGGTAATACGTTCAACAGTAAAGCTGCCAGTACCATCTGATACCCAGCGCACGCCTTTATCCGCAGTCTCGCCCGCTTTACGTGATTCAACACTGATGGTATCAGCCACGATAAAACCTGAGTAAAAACCAACACCGAACTGACCAATCAATTGTCCGTCTTGCTTTTGTGATTCAGACAATTTGTCTAAAAACGCCTTGGTGCCTGATTTAGCAATCGTACCTAAGTTTTCGATTGCATCGGCTTCGTTCATACCAATACCATTGTCGGTAAAGGTAATGGTTTTGGCGGCTTCGTCAACAGCGATGCGGATTTTTAATTCGCCATCATCTTCATAAAGGCTATCATCATTTGTGCCTTCAAAGCGCAACTTATCACAAGCATCCGACGCATTAGATACCAACTCGCGGACAAAAATATCAGCGTTAGAATATAGTGAATGCGTTACCAAATGCAGTAACTGCGCCACTTCCGCTTCAAACGTATGTTTTTTTAATTCTGGATTCAGACCTTCAGCTTGAGTTGCTTCACTCATAAAAACTCCTTTAAATTCTATGAAAGACCTATTATCAGATAACGATATACTCACTAAAGCCGCTCTCATAATGTTAGAGAACTTGCCGTATGCAATACCGTTAAACTGTCTATACTAATAGGGGCATTGAGAAAAAATTCAAGCTCAAAAGATTTATTCCATAAAAAACACCGCGCTTGTTTACCAAGGCGGTGTTCTGGTGTCAGTTATTTATTTGCTCAGTCATTTTCTGATATAGCAATCAAAGCGCAAACAACAGCAACTATTCTGAATATGCTTCTATCAATATATTCCAGAGAGTCGTCAGCTTTTTTGAAAATTGAGTATGGGCTTTCATAGTAACCTCTATGTCGATTAACATCGGCCTGTTAGTAATATTATCTTGTTAGCTACTATTAAAACCATTTCTCTATTATTTGTATAATTAATTGATTACAACGTATTATTTTATTTTACAAAACTATAAGCTGGCTGACTCTTAGCCTTTTAGCGTGGCATCGGACGAATAGTAAGGATTTGCTCACTACGACCAAAAGGGCCGTATACATCGTGCAATACCGCACTGGTCAATCCGATACCATCATCGCCATATTGTTGTACAGCCTCGATACCGAGCCAGCGACCTTTTGGCGAGCGATGCATATGGATTTGCAAATCAGTATTGGGAAACATCCACTCTAACTGAGACAAACCAAGACCCAATCTTGGTACAACACCATTGGCAGTATCGACCATACCTAACAGATGCACCAAGTCATCAGTCGGCTCGCCTTCTACCATGTCGAGATCATTGGTAATCCATACCATACCGCGACCAGCACGACGGTCTTCTGTTGCTACTAGACGTACGCTCTCAATAAAGCCGCCCGGCCAGCCTTTCATACCTTCCCAAACTGGTAGTTCTTCAGGTTTGTATTCTGCTGGTTGATCTTCAAGTCCGGCAATCTCGCTGGTATCTTGAGTAATTAGTCGCCACGCTCTTGCAATAATAGCATCGCGGCCACGGCTACTCATGACCGCTTCGACCAGCTCAATAGTCTTGCCTGGTCGGATACAGCGAGTAGTGATAGTAAAATCGTCAAGCGGTATTAGCCCCAAGATATCGAGGCTCACACGTGCGATACGGGTATTGGGTTGTGGCGCAAAGCTGTTGATCTCGGCTGTTAATAGGCCTGTTGCTGGCGCCATGTGCTGCTCATGCTCATTCCAAGCACCTTGTGCATGCTTGGTTGGCTGATAATGCGCCACACTGACACCGTCTTCTTGTAATTCTCGTTTAATAAATTTGTAATAAGCAGTCATAGCTATCCTATATTTGGCACTTTCATTTGTATTTTTTATTTATGCTTGTACTTTTTATTTATGGATAAGTTCTTGTTTTCTTAGCGTGAGAATACGACGAGCCTTTTGTATGAAGAATAACAAACAGATCATGACTACTGCGAGCATGGCGTAGAAAAAGCTTTTTTCTGCCATAAACTTCATGATATTCATAAACAATACAAAAACTACTGCTGCCATCACTAGCATATTGAGTTTTAGTTGCTTGTTGACTTCAGCGAGCGTGGCCTCTGCCAATACAAATCTGGCTTTTGGTTCTTTCATGCGACCTTATCCATATCAATGATGGTTCATACAAATACAAACACGAATATTAGTTACTTACCAACCTGAGTAACAGGTATCCGCAACGCTTTCGGCAAACTAAACGTCACATTTTCTTCAATACCAGATAGCTCACTAGGTAGATCGCCACCCCAGTCTTGCAACTGTTGCAATACTTCTTGGATCAACACTTCGGGCGCGGATGCACCAGCGGTCACGCCTATACTCTGCACACCATCTAACCAACGCTTGTCCATCTCACTGGCATTATCAATTAAATACGCTCGGCAATTCATACGCTCAGCCAGCTCTCGCAAGCGATTGGAGTTTGATGAGTTTGGTGAACCGACTACCAAGACTACTTCACAGCGACTGGCCAAATCTTTTACCGCATCTTGGCGGTTTTGAGTAGCATAGCAAATGTCATCTTTGCGAGGGCCTTGGATACTAGGAAATTTTTCACGCAGCGCATCGATGACGCGCGCAGTATCATCCATCGACAAGGTTGTCTGAGTCACAAATGCCAAGCGTTCGGCATCTTGGACAGTCAATGCGGCCACATCACCTTCATCTTCGACCAGATGAATCTGCCCACCATGGCGACGATTGAAACGCCCCATAGTGCCTTCGACTTCTGGGTGTCCTGCATGTCCTATTAACACTGCATCCATCCCATCTTGCGCAAACTTTGCTACTTCGATGTGTACTTTAGTTACCAGCGGGCATGTTGCATCAAACACCGTCAAATCACGACGTTCAGCCTCATCTTCAACTGCTTTTGAGACCCCATGAGCGGAGAAAATAACGATGGATCCATCTGGTACTTCGTGAAGCTCTTCAACGAATACTGCACCACGATTGGCCAAGTCTGACACCACAAACTTATTATGCACAACTTCATGACGGACATAAATGGGCGGCTCGAAACGTGTCAATGCTTCATTAACAATCGCAATTGCACGGTCCACACCAGCACAAAATCCACGGGGGTTGGCAAGATAAATTTGCA
Source organism: Psychrobacter sp. Pi2-52 (assembly GCF_904846705.1). Taxonomy (GTDB): domain Bacteria; phylum Pseudomonadota; class Gammaproteobacteria; order Pseudomonadales; family Moraxellaceae; genus Psychrobacter. Next base: position 162,461 of record NZ_CAJHBS010000004.1, on the reverse strand, counting down.
TAAAAAGGCCTATCATTGGATAATTTATAGTTAAAACGTATTTTTGAATTTTTTATTCAAAAGTTAAGGCGAAATCAATGCTCTACTTTAGCATAATTTGCTTTTATCGCTCTCTAAAATAGCTGTCTACTCATAGCAATATTTGGTGGGCAAATCTCAGCATGCTTACGACATATTGAAAAACCAGCTTTAACTTGTATAAAAGCAGTTTATAATAATGCATCTATTATAATTTCTATCGCCATACATGATGGCGTTTTTTATTTTTTCCAGTCTTTGTTTTTGGCTGAGGCACTGCTTAACTTTTTATCAACACGCATTTATTACAATACATTTTACGAGTTACTAAGATACCCTCTATTAGGATAAATTGTATGACAGGTTCATTATTCATCGTTACTGCCGCTTCAGGTACTGGCAAGACCTCACTGGTTAAGCAATTGCTTGCTACCACCAATGACTTGACTGTCAGTGTCTCTCATACCACTCGCGCACCGCGTCCAGGCGAGATTGATGGTCAGCACTATCATTTCACAGATACCGATAGTTTTACCAATGGTATCAATGCGGGTCTATTTCTAGAGCATGCTGAAGTATTTGGTAACTATTATGGCACGTCAGAGGAAAGTGTACGTACTCAGCTAGCGGCGGGTATCGACGTTATTTTGGAGATTGACTGGCAAGGCGCGACGCAAATCAGAAATATCTTTCCCGATGCCATTATGGTTTTTATTCTACCACCTAGCATTGCGACATTACGTCAACGTCTCTCAACCCGCGCGCAGGATTCTGTAGAAGTTATAGAGCGCCGTCTAGCTGGGGCGGTCACCGAAATGGCACAATATGTGAATGCTGACTATGTAGTGATCAATGATAATTTTGATGTAGCCTTAGCTGAGCTAAAAGCCATTATCGTGGCCGACAGACAGACGCTTGGTCGTCAGCAGCAGCGCTATCATCGCACGATTAGCAACTTGCTAAACACTCAGGTAGAAGAATAAACTACGCACAAGCAGCTAATCTCGTAAGTAGATATAAAAAGCAACTACGCGACTTGGCAAAAAATGCTATAATATTTAGCTATCCCCCTTTATATTTTTGATATTATTTTTATTGAGTGGCGGGCAAGGTCCGTTACTAATAAAAACAACCGAGGTAGCTATTTATGGCACGAGTGACGATTGAAGATTGTTTGGATAATGTTGATAATCGCTTTGAGCTAATTTTGGTCGCAAGCAAACGCGCCCGTCAATTGGCCAAAGGTATTGCCGAGCCGTTGGTTGACGTTGATAACGACAAGCCTACAGTATTGGCATTACGTGAAATTGCCGCTGGCAAAATCACACGCGACATCCTGAATCAGCCAGAGCATAATTTTGCTACTAGCTCATTAGATTTAGCATTGTCAGGCGACCACAGCTTCTAATAAGCTGTTTTGATAAGATGTATTTTATAAAGCCAATAGTTTTTTTATAAAATAAATACACATCTTGATCAACTATAGAGACCACAGCATAGGCTGTGGTTTTTTGGTTGTAATAATAATGCATTGGCTGTTTTGGTCACCATTTATCCCCAAAATAGACCACTGAGTGAAATTTTTTCATCGCCCACACGCTTATCAGTTGACATTGAAAGCGATTTGCGATTAATTAGAGAATGGCGTACTCATCCTTAAGTTTTGTATGGTAGGTCATTATTTAGCCTCCATTTGCTTCGGTAAGTGGCCCAACAAGTAGGTCATGGAAAATAGGATCATTATTTTATGAGTCAAACCCTAACCAAACTCAGTCATCACCTCGTCGATGATGCTCAATATAATTTACTACGTTCGGTAGGTTATCTCACTGCTGCTGAGCGCCGTGATATTGTTGATGCTTGTGAGTTCGGAGATATTGCGCACATTAAAGACAAGCGCAAATCAGGGGAACCTTATATCACGCATCCAATCGCTGTCGCTGAGATACTAGCGGGCTTTCGCTTAGATCGAGATACCATCATTGCAGCAATCCTGCATGATACGGTCGAAGACACCGAAGTTAGTGATGAGCAAATCAAGCAGCGTTATGGTGAAACTGTATCAAGATTGGTCGATGGTGTGACCAAGCTAAAGTCCTCTTCACATAACAAGCAGCAGAATAAAGCGGCCACCTTTCATAAAATTTTAACCGCCACTCTCGCTGATCCGCGTGTACTCATTATCAAGCTTGCTGACCGTCTACATAATATGTCTACGCTAGACGCGGTACGTCCTGAGAAGCAACGCACCACAGCTCAAGAAACCTTGGATTTTTATGTGCCATTTGCACGATTAATGGGTCTGAATGATATTGCTGACTATATCGAAGTATTGTGTTATCGCAATTTAGACTCTGATATGTACAACAAGCTGTCTGATAAACTGTTACAACATGGGCTTGGACGAAACTTTCAAAGAGAGTCGATTCATCGTTATTTGAGTATCGTGCTAAACAACTTGGATCTCAATGGTCTGGTCAAAGTCTTAGACAATCGTGTGGTCATATATCGTCAGTTTTTCCGCAATCGCGGTGAGATTAATGCGCTACTGCGTCACTACGCGTTTGAAATCGTCCTTGATAATATCGAAGCCTGTGACAAACTGGCCTATTATCTAATCAAAAAATATCAGATTGATGATACCCATATTGCGGATAATATTCGTCGTCCGCTACCAGGCGGTAACCAGTCCCTCACCCTCATCTATGAGCGTGACAATGATGTGGTAAAAGTCACTATATTGACTAAGCAAATGCAAAGCGCTGCGAGACTTGGTGTCATCGGGGCAGAGCACGCATCTGATGTGAGTCAATCGGTCATCCAAGCATCTTTGCGTAACATGAAAGATTTGGTCGACGAAGACAATCTGAATGAAAACAGTCCTGATTTCTCAGCGGCAGTCTCTACCATTAATGAGCTGATGGATTATCTGCACTCTAGTAAAATCATTTGTTATAGCCCTCAAGGGCGTGCTTACGAGCTTCCACAGGGTGCAACGGCGCTAGATTTTGCCTACGCGGTCGGGCCTATGATTGGTAACGTTGCCGTTGGTGCAAATATCGATGGTAAAGCTGCAAAGCTCGGTACCGTGGTAAAAAATGGACAGTCCGTTGAGATAGAAGTGAACAGCCACTCAGAACCAAAAGCTGAGTGGTTGGGATTTGTAGTGACTAACAAAGCCCGTGAAGAGATTTTACGTTGGTTTAAAGATCTGTCTGTCGCTGACAAACAACACCATGGCAGGCAAGCATTAGATCGTGCGCTCAGAACGCATCAGAAAAGTTTTGATGATTTGACAGATGCTGATTGGAAAGACCTGACTGAATGGCGCGGTCTGACAGAAAAAGATGCGTTATTTGAACAAATAAGCTCAGGTACGCTACTTCCTCAGCTAGTCGTGACACGTTTATTTAGCGATGAGCTGAGCGATCTACAGGCAAAAGTACATAGCGACGACATGACCCAACCGCAACAGCTGATCGCTAATGCTGCTGGCGTCGAGCTTGATTTTGCCAATTGCTGTCATCCGATATATGGCGATCCTATCGTAGGGCATTTATCGCGTCATGGTTTGGTCGTTCATCGACATAAGTGTTTCTCACTGGACGATATCCGCAAAGACAATCCTTATCAGGTGATCCAATTACGTTGGCGCAATGACAATGCTGTCAAACAAGGTGACATCGGCGAGCATGACTTAAAAAACAGCGGCAAGATTCGTTTTCCTGCTTATTTAAAGCTCTCTATTGCGCTTAGTGACGAGCAAATCAGTGAAGTTATCTATCACTTGCGCCAGCTCAATATGGGTGTTGAAACCGTTGATGTTCGCAATACTGATACCATTATTCATATCGTGGTACGTAGTCGCAACCACTTAGCACAGGGTATCCGTGAACTACGCTCGTTGCTAGGTTTCCCTAACATTATAAGGTTATATCAATTATAATAAGCGCATTTGCTGATTTGTATCACTGGTATAGTCATGATGCAAATAGCTAAAATAGAACTGCTATTCTAGTAGCAATGAATCACTCACATAAAATATAAAAGGGATACCCTATGACTCGTCAAACCATCCAAACTGATAAAGCACCTGCAGCAGTTGGCACTTATTCACAAGCTGTAAAAGTCGGCAATACTGTTTATATCTCAGGTCAGCTTGGTTTTGATCCTGACACGATGGAGCTAAGAGAAGGTTTTAAAGCACAGGCTGAGCAAGTATTTGAAAACATCAAAGCTATCTGTGAAGCAGCTGGTGGCAGTCTAAATGACGTGGTTAAATTCAATGTATCTTTGACTGACTTGAGTGATTTTGCTGTCTTGAACGAAGTGTTTGTCGCCAATCTAAGCGAGCCATATCCTGCCCGCGCTGCCGTCCAAGTAGCTGCTCTACCTAAAGGTGGCGTGGTAGAAATTGAGTCTATTCTTTATATCGAATAAGATGATATTTGATGCTTAATATTAGGTACTAATTGTTAAGCCTCATTACTAAGTGCTCATTTTAGCAACAGCCTATAAGTTATATCATAATAAGCTTAGCATCATGCTAAGCTTATTGGTCTCTGTTCTATTATTCTGATCTCATATTCACCTAATAAGACTGCGAAGCCGTTTATGTTGGTACAAGTTGCTCTGCCCGTTCCCCTTTATCGGGTGTTTGACTATAGCCTACCAGCTGATATGCTTGCTTTACCAGACAGTGCGATACCGCAAATTGGCAGCCGTGTTGAGGTTTCGTTTGGTCGTCAGACTCTGATTGGCATTGTGATTGCTCATATTTCACAAGACGATAGCAGCGTACCTGCTAATAAGATCAAACCCATTAATAAATGTCTAGATGCTGAGCCTATTTTGGACGCTGGCATGCTCAAGCTTGCCTATTGGTTGGCGCGCTATTACCATTATCCACTTGGCGACGTGTTAGCAGTTATCTTGCCAAGCCTTGTTCGTCAAGGCAAACCATTAGATTTACTGATTACCCATTGGCGAATTTTGCCTCATATCACTGATGATGATTTTCGAGCCAATGCTAAGAAACAAAAGCAGCAGTTCGATATGCTAAAGCTACATGGTCAGCACGGCGCCAGTGAAGATGTATTGCTACTAGAAGGGATGCAACGAGCCTTTTTAAAGACGCTAGAAGATAAAGGGCTAGTTGAGCGCTATATTCAGCCAAAACAAGCACCTACTCCAGTCAAACTGGCAAAAATGCCACTTGATCTCAATGATGAGCAGAAACTTGCGGTTGACGCTATTATTGCTGCCCATGAGTCCGGTACTTATACTGGTTTTTTGCTCAACGGTATTACTGGTAGTGGTAAAACCGAGGTCTATCTACAAGCGATGCAAGCTGTACTAGAAGCTGGTAAACAGGTTCTTATTTTGGTACCAGAGATTGGTCTCACACCGCAAACGCGGGCAAGATTTGCCAGTCGGTTCGCAGCCCATATTGTGCTATTGCACTCTGGCATGACTAACACTCATCGCTTACAAGGTTGGCAAGACTGCCGCACGGGGCATGCACAAATCGTGATCGGTACACGTTCGGCTGTACTATATCCTTTCGCAGACTTAGGCCTGATTGTCGTTGATGAGGCGCATGATGGCTCGTATAAGCAACAAGACACGTTACGTTATCATGCCGCTGATGTCGCTCTCTATCGAGGTTTGCAGTACAAAATCCCAGTGATACTTGGTACTGCCACACCTTCTCTTGAGCATTTAAAACTGGTCGATGATGGCAAACTAGCAGAATGCCAACTGCTTACTCGTCCGGGTAATGCCAAACCTGCAACCATGCAACTGATCGATGCTCGCTTGCAAAGTACCCATCAACAGGCTCAAGATGACGGTGCGCGCTATGATACAGGGCTGACGGATGCCATGATCGGGGCGATACGGCAAACGCTAGAAGCCGGTGATCAGGTATTAATATTTTTGAATCGTCGTGGCTATGCGCCTGTTCTCTTATGCGAGGCTTGTGGCTGGCAAGCAGATTGTCCGCGCTGTGACGCGCACCTGACCGTTCACTATAACGGCCAATCCCAGCGAAACAGTTATTCAAGCAACTCTTATTTGAAATGCCATCATTGCGATTGGCAAGCCTATATACCTACCGTATGCCCTGATTGTGGCAGTCAAAACCTAGACGCTAAAGGTATGGGAACGACAAGGCTCAGCGAGAATCTACACGCAATCTTTGCCAATCCTCAAACCAGCAAAGAGCTCTATCCGATTATTCAAATAGACCGTGATACCACAAGACGCAAAGACAGCTGGGAAAACATTTATGAGCAAATCAATAAAGGCAACCCAGCCATATTAGTCGGAACACAGATGGTCGCCAAAGGTCATCACTTCCCCAATGTCACGTTGGTTTGCTTACCCAATGCCGATCGTGGATTTCTGTCAGCAGATTTTCGCTCACCAGAGCATACCGCACAGCTCATGATTCAGGTGGCAGGCCGTGCTGGTCGAGGTGACAAAGCTGGCCGCGTATTGATTCAAACGTTGCAACCTGATAACGAGTTACTATTGAAACTGGTCAAAGATGGCTACTTGTCATTCGCGCGCGAGCTACTGCAAGAACGTCAAATGATGGGCTTGCCTCCTCATCGACATGCGGCATTGATACGCTGCGAAGGCAAAACATTGGTAGCTACTACTCAAGCGCTCAAGGATGCTATTGCGCATTTGCCGAATGCTCATAACCTCGCTGTTCTCGGTCCTATTGATGCGCCCATGAGTAAAAAGAACAGCCGCTACCATGCACAGCTTTTGCTATTGGCTAAAGATCGTCGTCAATTGCACCACGTGTTGGGACAGTGGTGGCAGCCAGTGCTTGCCCTACCAAGCGCTAAATACCTTAAGCTTACTTTGGACATTGATCCTGTCGGTTGGTAGTTCTCACTTAGTTCTCAACAAATGGGTGTATATCTTTCTACTCATCTCCTCATCATGTTTACTTCGTTGTTACAGCTTCTCATGCTTGGCTATGTTAAATTTATAACCATAAATGATATGCGGTAAAGGCTCTACGCCTACTCTACCTATAGCAAACATCACTTATTAGTAAACGTCATATCAGTAAATATCATCTATCGAACGCAATTATCAGCGAATTTGAGTATTATTATGAATTCAAATAATCCAAACTCTGACGAGCACAATCATAGCCAACAGCATGATAGGACGGATGTGCCTAAGTACGTTCGCGAAGATGAAGAAAATAACTACACCCAGGAAAACCAAGGCCATCACGATCATGATGAGCATCTAGAACAGACAACCACAGCACGAGACACCAAGGGCTATCAGCGCACCTTGCTGTTCAGCTTTATTATCATTACTGGTTATATGTTTATCGAAGCCATTGGTGGTTGGCTTACCGGTAGTTTAGCCTTGCTATCTGATGCAGGGCATATGTTAAGCGACGCGATAGCGCTTGGTGCCACTTTAGTCGCATTTAAAATTGGCGAAAAAGCAGCTACCCATCAGAAAACTTTCGGCTACAAGCGCTTTGAGATATTAGTTGCCACGGTAAATGGCGCGACACTTGTCATAATTGCTTTGATGATTTTTTATGAAGCGATTAAACGCTTTAACTCACCACCAGAAATTGCAACCCAAGGCATGCTTATCGTGGCGACTATCGGTATGCTGATCAATATTCTGGTCGCTTGGCTAATGCACCGAGGTAATCAAGGTAACGAGTCACATGGCCATAATCATGGTACGGATGATGCCAAGGTCGCAGAGCAGAAACCTAATAATGAAGAACCCGTTAACCTCAATATGCAAAGCGCCTATTTGCACGTATTGAGCGATTTATTAGGGTCAGTAGCTGCGATTATCGCTGCGCTACTTATGATGGGTTTTGGTTGGGTATGGGCAGACGCAGTGGCATCAGTAATCGTTGCCGTACTTATTTTAATCAGTGGCTACCGCGTCGTACGTGATTCTGTGCATATATTAATGGAAGGAACGCCTGCCAATATATCGCTAGTCGATGTAGAGCAAAAATTACTCGAAGACTCTCAAGTACAAAAAGTACATGACTTACATGTTTGGAGTATTACTAGCGGTCTTAATGCACTATCTTGTCACGTGGTGGTCGATGGTGAAATGAGTATCCATGAATCAAATATTCTAATTACCAGTCTAGAACAAAGACTGCTAGAGCTTGGTATTCACCATGCTACTATTCAGGTCGAAAGCTCGTCTCATCCTCAGAATATCTCACATAGCGATGCCTTGGTCTGTGATATTTCGGGACAGCTACCTGATGATAATAGTCATATTGGCCATAACCATTGACGATACATTTTCAGCTAAATGACTGAATAAAGAAGTCAGTAACTTGAAATACGACCTAGAAAATACAAGTATAGGCATCTGATACTGGTTCCTACTAAAAATTACGTGGAATTAGAACTAGAATCTAGATTACATCAAAGCAGTCGTGGTTTACGACAAACTTTTGCTTTATTCAACTTAAAAAACTTAAGTTCAAATCGGCTTATGTGGTTATAATAACTATTATAAAGTTTTGTTTAGCACCCCAGTTAATTTTTATAATCATACTTTTTGGTATTTTTACTCTATCTATTGATGATACAACACTATGTCTAGACGCTCAGCACCCTTTGTCGCCCCAGACTATATCGATGATCCTGCATCAAAAGATGGTAAAAAACACGCCAAAGTTTTGTTATCAACGCTGCAAGAAGACATTGCAAACTTTCGTAATGAACAGTTTCCACCTGATATTTTACGACAAATCCGTGATATGCCTATCTACGAAGGCAACTTAGCCGAGGTCCAAACCTATCAGCAACGTTGGCAAAATCTGCTTGAGCGTGCCAAGGATTTTTATCCAGCGGCCAATATGCCACCTGACTATCTACCGCTCCCAGCCAGCCTTGAGATACCACAATTCATTTATCACGTTCAGCGTCTACATTTAACTAAGACACGCGCCAAAGAATCTAAAAGCTTTGGGTCAGTAGGTGCTCTGACCGATAAATGTGGTCAATATACGGATGATGAAATCGAGCGTATGACAGCGGTGCTAGATAACGACGAGGAAGCGCGACTGGTAGCGCATCGTGAATTTATCGATCTGCGTGCTTATGTTTTTTGTCGTGATAGTAAGGGCGAGATGCTAGAGCCTGAGCGGGTACGCTTTTATCGTACGGGTCTTATTGTACATGCCCTGCCTGACTTTAAGATTGTTGATAGTCGCCAGACACCGCGTAAACGCCGCAACGATGCTTATAATAATCCGCTTGCAGACAATGGTGTGTGGAAAATTTATCGCAAAAAATAATAGATACTAGCGCGATATCGTTTTAGCCATACTGATTTTAGTCACGTTCATTTTATATTGTATATTTTATTCAAATTTTTAAGGAGCCCAGATGTTTGCTGCCGCCGCCGGCTCACCAAATCTTATGTTGCAAGCCACTATCTTTTTGGGAGCAGCATTGCTCTTTGTCCCTCTCGGTAAACGCTTCGGCATTGCAACGGTTTTAGGCTACCTTATCACTGGACTCATATTGGGCCCAAGTGGCTTGGATGTGGCAGGCGATGCTGAAAGTCTATTGCACTTTTCAGAGTTTGGCGTGGTCATGCTGCTTTTTATTATCGGGCTTGAGTTACAGCCTTCGCGGCTCTGGGCATTGCGCCGCTCTATATTTGTATTGGGCGGTTTGCAGGTCGGTTTGACTGGTACGCTACTGATGTGGCTCCTACACCAGTTTTTCTCCTTACAACTAGATACTGCCTTTATTGTTGGTTTTGGTTTAGCGCTATCTTCTACTGCGTTTGTACTACAGATACTGACTGAAAAACAGCAGCTTTCGAGCACGCACGGTCGAGAAGCCTTCACTATTTTATTATTCCAAGATATTGCGGTCATTCCATTGTTAGCAGTCATTCCGTTTTTATCAGGGGTGCGTGAACAAAGCTACGATTTGATTTATTTTGGTAAAGTATTTGCTGTCTTTGCCGGTCTGATTTTTGCCAGCCGTTACGTGGTTCGACCCTTCTTCAAATTTGTGGCTTCCAGTGGTGCGTCAGAACTACTGACAGCGGTCGCCCTATTTATAGTGATGGGCGTATCTATCTTGATGGGTCAAATCGGTCTATCCATGGCGTTAGGTGCATTTTTGACAGGTGTATTGTTAGCAGACTCCGAATATCGTCACGAATTAGAAGCCAGTATCGAACCTTTTAAAGGATTGCTACTAGGTCTATTCTTTATGTCGGTCGGTATGCTCACCGATGTCAAACTCATTTTGGCAGAGCCCATCTTTATTATTGGCTGTGCGCTCGCGTTGATGTTTATCAAGTTTGCAGTGATTGCAGGTATTGCAAAGGTATCGGGCAATCGCTGGCCGACCAGTATCAGATTGGGCGTAACCCTAGCCCAAGGTGGTGAGTTTGCCTTTGTCCTATTCAGTGTCGCCACTGCTCAAAACGTCTTGCGTCCCGAGCTTGCCAATACTCTTAATCTTGTGGTTACCATCTCGATGGCGCTGACACCTCTGGCATTCTTGTTGTTAGAAAAAGTGGGTGAGCCGCTATTTGCCAAGAGCAAGCCGAGCCGCGAATACGATACCATTCCCGATCATGAACATCAGGTCATTATTGCAGGCTTTGGCCGTGTCGGTCAGATTATTGGCCGTGTACTGCGCATGCATAATATCGAATTTACCGCCATTGAACGCTCGGCAAACCGAGTAGATTTTGTACGCAAATTTGGTAACCAAGTCTATTATGGCGATCCGAAAAACCCTGAGATTTTACGAGCAGCAGGTATTCAAAAAGCGCGAGTGTTTATTCTTGCCATCGACGATTTAGAACGTTCTATCACTACTGCTCAGTATCTTCGTAAGAATTATCCTGAACTGATTGTATTAGCAAGAGCGCGCGATCGTCAGCACTATTACCGTTTGCGTGAGGTTGGCGTGCGTCATATTTGGCGTGAGACTTATTTGTCGTCTTTGGACATGTCACGCGAATCATTACAATTATTAGGTATCTCACCAGAAAAAGCGCGAGAAACAGTGAAAACGTTCCGTGATTATGATGATGACTTGATCGAACGCCAACAAGCTATCTACGATGATGAAGCTAGCATGATTGAATCCGCACAATCAGCAATGGCTGAGCTTGAAAGCTTGTTTGACGAAGACATTGGTAAAGCACGTAAAATGGATTTGACCGATTTTTATGAGGCGTTAAAGAGCCAAGCAACACCAGTTGAGGAAAAGGATGATACTGCGACGGACTCTAAGCATTAGCTCTAAGAATCAGCTCTCAGCACTAGCAACACCTACAAGTACTCGTCAAATACAGCCTCTAATCAGCTATGCAGTTTTTAGGGGCTTGTTTTTTATTCAATGAGCTTATGCAATCCCAGTTATCACTATCTGGTATATGATAAAAGACCAGCGTCTGCTCGTTTAAATAGCGTATCGGAAACGTCACGTTCTGAATCGTTGCCACTACCGCACAGTCGGTTTCTGGCACACCAGCGACCTGAGTATCGACATGCATGCGTAGTTGCTGCTGCTCGGTACTCAGGGGCAGATTTACTGGACACTGCCCTGTCTGCTGATAAATCAATGCCACTCGGTTTTGGGCATTCTTTGCAATATCATAAGCGTCGAACAACACTTCGTTTGCTTTTGGCTTGGCAATAATCGGTAAAAACTGCACCTTAATCACTAATAGCGAAAACGCAAAAAAACCAAACCCTAATGCCAGTCCAAATAAGCTCACGCCACCTTCTCTTTGCAGATGCGCCTTCTGTGCGGCCTCATCTCGCGGATGATCATTTATCGCATCAGCGATCTCACGCCTTGCCATTCGGTAATAATACGCATCCGTCCAGCGTGCCACCATAGCAGACCAAAACAGCCAAATAACGGCAGCAATGCCGATACGTGTTGCCATTTGATAAGCATTTGGTATATAGGACATCGCTACAAACTCAAAAGCGACTAGCACCAGCGCGACATTTAGCTGGATAAAAGACCACCCTGCGACACTATAGACAATCGCATCCATATAGCGCTTGCGATATAGCAGCCAAGGAAAAGTGATAAAAAACGCAGCCCAATGCCATTTTGGTGACAGATAATCTTGCTGATCAAACTGCTCAAAACGTTTGAGATAATAACGCTGGGTACGATTACCGATGAACCACTTGTCTAACTGCTTACGTTTAGTAGGTGTTAACGACTCTTGATAAAATGGTGGCGGTGAATCTGTCTCGATAAATAACATGGCAACACGCTCTACTTACTGACTCTTAGAAAAAGCATTTGAAAAATACCATTATATGATAACGCTAAAACCCGTGTGTAACATAGAGAAACTACAGCACCGACCAGCAAATACGCGAAAATAGGATTGTCCGTTCACAGTTGTATGGATTTAACTTATAATAAGCAAACATCACCCACCTAATTAAGCCTTACGAATCCTATGAGTCAACATTCTGATATCAATGACAACGTCAATAGTACCAATACTACTGATGAGCAAACCCTTAATAGCACAAGCGAGCCTATCGATATCGATAACAGCACTAGCCAAGAGATAGAACCGACCTCTGACAAGCATATCCGCATCGTCAATACGTTTATGAAGCGCCGTACGCACATGAACAAAAACGCTGAGCTTGCATTAACTGCTCCAGAGTTTTCTGAGTATTTGGTCAACAACAGTTTTGGTGATGGCGATCTTACCGGTATTGATAACCTACGTACGTTATTTGCTGATAGCCCTAACGGTGCAGATGCGCCGCTTACAGTTGAGATTGGTTTTGGCTTGGGTGATTCGTTTATTGAGATGGCGGCCGCTGACCCTACTCGTAATTTTGTCGGTGTAGAAGTGCATGAGCCTGGTATTGGTAAATGTGCGTATATGGCTGGCACCCAAGATTTGAGCAACGTAAAAATCATCAACGGTGATGCCATTCAATTGCTCAAGCAGCTACCAGAAAACCATATCGACCGTATTCAGCTATACTTCCCTGATCCATGGCAAAAGAAGCGTCACTATAAGCGTCGTTTTGTCAGTCCTGAACGTATGACCATCGTTACGCGCAGCTTAAAACAAGGCGGCTGGTTCCATACAGCAACTGACTGGGAGCATTATGCATTTTGGATGGTTGAAGTATTGGATGGTTTCGCTGGATTGACCAACAAAGCAGGTACAGGTAATTTCACTGAGCGTCCTGACTTTCGTCCAATGACTAAGTTTGAACGTCGTGGCCTCGACCGTGGGCATGGTGTTTGGGATTTGATCTATATCAAAGACTGATTAATACAGCTTTACTTTTAAATGTTTTGACAAAGCGGCTATCTGACGTAGCCGCTTTTTTGTGGCCTTCTATAGGCTGTAGAAAATATCTCTAAAAATACTAGACATCCTATACATAACTATGTCTGCTGATATCTTAGCTGTATATCTTGAGTCATACTCCTGACTTTTAATACCTATAGTATGATTATGCATAAAAAAAGATAAATTTATAATTTGTGAAACATAGCGCCCATAGCGCTACTTATAGACAAAATTGTGCCTATAAAATGATTAAATACGAAATATTGAATCCGTTCCTAATACTAATAATCTACGTAAACTTATGTATTATAAGGCTTTACAGAGTTCTCCCCATAAGCTGTGGATAACCCTGTGCATAAGTCACTACTTGACAACTTTATAGCTAAGCAACTTAAAGGATAAGGTAAAATCGTTCATTTTTTGTACAATTTATAAAACCTTTAAAATCAAATACTTATATTAAATTCAAACACATAAAAAATTATTTTAAATAATTTTTAAAATAATTTAATTCTTCATAATGTTTCACAATTAGCAAAAATAAGCCTTTTATTTGTTGTGGACAACTCCTAAATCTATTGACAAGCATAGTCATTATCAGGTTCAAAACAACAGCGACCTATCGCATCATTTCTATAGATTTTCAGCGTCATACCATACGACAGATAGTGTCGTCTAGCATCCCTCAACGCTCATTATAGTGCTTTGCTTTTGTTATAATTACCTTATCAAATCAACAGCGTTAAGAAGTTGAGTCGAGTAATTAGCACGCCAAGTCTGACTTAAAAACAACGATAACGACAGTGTATTACGGACTTATTTTTACTTCTCTCGCTATTTAATTTTACTGTATAGTAGAATGATACATTCGATACTACTACCTATACCAGTCACGTGACAACCTATTTTTCGATAAAACAGCCAAACAATCATTACCGACTTCATAACAGTCAGTATGCGTTTGCCAAAGGTTTTAACAGTACCAATATTTTATTTATAGCATTAACTTAACTACCGAAAACAAGGAATCCAATATGGACGACAATAAAGCTAAAGCCCTCAAAGCGGCATTAGGTCAAATCGAAAAGCAATTTGGTAAAAACACCATCATGCATCTAGGCGATGACTCGGCCATTATGGATGTCGACGTGGTCTCTACAGGCTCTCTAGGATTAGACATTGCGCTTGGCATTGGTGGTCTACCAAAAGGCCGTATCGTTGAAATTTACGGCCCAGAAAGCTCAGGTAAGACGACGATGACTCTGCAAGCTATTGCAGAATGTCAAAAGCAAGGTGGTACTTGTGCCTTTATCGACGCTGAGCATGCACTTGACCCTGTTTATGCACGCAAACTTGGGGTAAATACTGATGACTTATTGCTCTCGCAGCCTGACAATGGCGAGCAAGCACTTGAAATCACCGATATGTTGGTACGCTCAGGCGCGATCGACATGATCGTAATTGACTCAGTAGCTGCCTTGACGCCACGTGCCGAGATTGAAGGCGAAATGGGCGACTCACACATGGGTTTACAAGCGCGTCTTATGAGCCAAGCCCTACGTAAAATCACTGGTAACGCCAAACGCTCTAACTGTATGGTGGTGTTTATTAACCAAATCCGTATGAAAATCGGCGTTATGTTCGGTAGCCCTGAGACCACAACTGGTGGTAACGCACTGAAATTCTACGCCTCTGTACGTATGGATATTCGCCGTATTGGGGCGGTCAAAAACGGTGATGAAATCATCGGTAACCAGACCCGTGTCAAAGTCATTAAAAACAAAATGGCACCACCTTTCCGCCAAGCTGAGTTCGAAATTACTTACGGTGAAGGTACGAATCACTTAGCCGAAGTTATCGATTTGGGTGTGGAGATTGGAGCCGTTGGCAAAGCAGGCTCTTGGTATAGCTATGGCGACGAAAAAATCGGTCAAGGTAAAGCCAACTCTGTGCTTTTCTTAAAAGAGAATCCTGCCATTGCTCAAGAAATCGAAGACAAAATTCGTGACGAAAAGCTTGGTACAAAGAAAAATAGCAAAGCCGACGAAACTGAAGAAGCAGAACAGGCTTCTGAACCTGTACAATAACGGTTTAGCGATTAACCGTTGTCAGTAACTATGATTCATTATGAAAATTAAAACCTTAGCTGAAATTTTAGCTGAGTCGGGTGCCGACTCAGCTAGTTCTGTTGATAGCAAACCAAAAAAACTGTCCAAAAACTCTCATACTAAAGAGCCTAAAAAACGAGAGAAATCTAGTAAACGGACTATCCGTTCAAGTAAAGATGATTCAGTCACGAATGTCGCTACTATTGATACAGCGTTTTTCGAAGACTCCTCTCCTAAGTCAGAGAATACTTCTAAATCTAAAAAACGTAAAAAGCGTTTTCATCCAGCGGCTAATTTTACCGCTGAGCCTAGTGACACCCCTACATATCAACCCCCTGAAGCACAAACCATCAAAGAGATGCTGGCAGAAGTCAAACTCGACATTCATAATGACGAAATTAGTGATGGTTTGACAACTGGTACTAGTGATAGCATTGAGCCGTCTCCAAAAAAATCAGAACATGAATCTGAGATTTTTGCTATCAATGATAGTGAAACAGACAGCCAAAACGATAACATACCAGCCGCGCTCAAAGCCTACTTACGAACCCCTGAACAAAAACAAGTAGAAATCGATGCGATCAAAGCAGAAAGTCGATTGCGTTGGCTCGCATTTTATTATTTATCACGCCGCGAATACGGTAAGGCTGAGCTAAAGCAAAAGCTGATCGACAAAGAACAAGACCCAGAGAAAATTGACGCACTGCTCGATGAGTTTGAAGAAAAAGGGTATCAAAGTGATTACCGCACTACCCTAATGCTGATACGTGAGAATATCCGTAAAGGCCGCGGACGTGGTCGGATCAAACAAGAATTCTATCGTAAGAAGATTGCTATGCCAGGTAACATCGATGAGCTAATCGATATGGCAAATACTGAGTCTGATGAATTTAGTGAGTTTGTAGATAATGATGCAGACAACTTAGTAGACGGTGTAGATTGGCTAAAACTGGCGGTGATAGCTCGTACCAAAAAATACGGTAATGAGATACCAGTTGAGCAAAAAGAAAAAGCTAAGCAGCTACGTTTTTTACAGTATAGAGGGTTTAACACCGATATCTGCTTTGCAGCACTTAATCATACTACAGAGACGCTAGACGAGCGATTTTAAGGGCTTACTATCGCTATCACTGTCCCTGCCAAACGGTATTTACCGACAGTCATGCTCTTGTGATAGACGTAAAAAAGAGCACGTTATATAACGTGCCCTTTGATCAATACTATCCATTATTTTAATCTACATGACTTTTAAGAATTCAGTTAGAAATTTTCAAACTCAAAGCTGTCAAATTATTTAAAATTACCAAGACGGCTAGATAGTTGGCTAATAATTTGATCTATCTCTTCATTGGCTTCAGACTCATTATCCAGATTGCCATTAGGGGTTAACTGATTCATTACCTCAGGCAACAGCTCAGCGAGTCCTTGTCTTACCTCAGTTTCATTAGCACCAGTATGAGCAGCCACTTGCTGAATTTCGTTTTCATCAAATAAGCGGTTGATTTCGTTTGGATCTAAATTATCGTTTGCTTCGTTATTACTCATCCAAGAGCGTGCTTGACCTTCATAGCCCATACCAGTGATTTTCGACAATGCACCGCTCAAACCACCATTACGTTTGATCCAGCTAAGTACCATAGGCATCAATGCAGCAACGAGCATACCTTTACCACCAAACCCACTATTAGTACGCTGACCACCTAATACACTACCTAAAATATCACCTAGTCCACCAGCACCTGAACTCATACCACCGCGCTGACTACCGCCCGTGAGACCACCAATGATGTCATCTAAGCCAAAACCATTATCTGCTTGACGGCTATTTTGTTGAGGGCTATAACCACCTGCCTGACTGCCACCACCTAGTACACTACCTAAAATATCACCTAATCCGCCAGTCTGCCGTGTTTCAGTACGTTGGTTAACTGGATTACGCTGAGCGTCGTCTGGATTCATTGCACTGCGCGCAACTTGGCTCACTAAATTCCCTAATAAGCTCATTATCTATTCCTCTTTTTATCGTATTGTTTACTACAAAAATACTGCTAAAACTTATGAAACCTCATATCTGACTATATGTTTTTTAATAACAGGACAGCAGACTTATGAGTTTTATTTTCTATTTTTAATATAACAGATTTTAATATAACAAACCTCTTTGTCCTTTGAGATAGCTATTTTGTTATGACGTGTAGAGTTTTCTCATCGTAAAAGGAAAAACTTAAGCTCCATAAATACTCAGTTATCTAGCATTACCCTTACTGATATTCGCTAAAATATTTAACTGTCGCCATTGCTCGTAATTTACTTGGTCGCGAAATATAGTAGTCGAAAACGTTCTTTGATAAGGTTCAACGATATTGAACTCGATACTTATCGCCCACTGGTAGCGATTTATATCGATTAACTCTGCTTGCCATAACTCATCGCCGCGTCCCGTTCGTATCAGTAATTGCCATTCTTTATCGACACGCTGACTGAGCGATGGCTGACTAATATGTAATAGTATCGGTCTCGATATAATCAGATAACTTGCAACTGCTGCCGAGACTATTAAGATCAGTAAATACTGCCATAAGGCCAAAGATGCAAACCATGCCAATATCATCATAACGCCAGTCAAAGCTACATATAGCAGCGCGCGTAAATAACTGGCAGGCGTGATAGCTGTATCAATACGTAGCGAGGTTACTAGCGTCATATAAGCGTACCATAGGAAACGTTAGATATTGTGCCGATCCATTCTTTAAGACCTAAACCAAGTCTTTGGTATGGCGCCATGTTTTTATCTTATTGACCAGTGCCCAGATGTCGTCCTCTTCTGGACGATTTTGATTGGTAAAATAGTCTAATAGATCAGGGTCTTCATGAGTAAGCATTTCTGCAAAGGTTGCTTGTTCAGTAGCATCTGCTGTCAGATACAGCTCTTTGACATAAGGATCAATATAAAAATCCAATTCTTTTAATCCGCGGCGAGCTTGATAAATGATACGGCGCTGTTCATTGGTTGGTTCTGGCTGAGTTGTACTTGTCATAGATTTACTCTTATTAATTTAGATAGTTTTGTGGGTTTAGATAGTTTAGAAAAAAATATCAGGCATAGCGTATAGAATATTTATAGTCTTAAAATCTCACTATGCATTCGG
Source organism: Psychrobacter sp. Pi2-52 (assembly GCF_904846705.1). Lineage (GTDB taxonomy): Bacteria > Pseudomonadota > Gammaproteobacteria > Pseudomonadales > Moraxellaceae > Psychrobacter. The sequence continues at coordinate 143,827 of NZ_CAJHBS010000004.1, read as the reverse complement.
AAATATAGAATAAAATTAACAACGATATGCTGACAGTTGATTCCATAAAGCCACTGCTTGCTGCATCATCGCCACATTATGCGTACGGATAATACTTGCGCCTTGTTGTAGCGCAAACAACCCAGCTGCCGTTCCTGCCGAATCACGCTCTACCGCTTGCGTCGTACTCACAGCTTGAACCTCACTTTTGGTCAATACTTCTGCTAAAAACCGCTTACGAGAAATGCCAAACATCATTGGCAGCCCTAATGTCTGCAAGCTACTCAGCTGACTTAATAACGCGCAATGATGCTCATAGTTCTTAGCAAAACCAAAACCTGGGTCGATAATGATATTGCTTCGTTTGACGCCGATGCTAACTACTTCGTTAATACGGTCGAGCAGCTCTGTACGCACTTCATCGATCACATCATCATACTGTGCTAGATTATTCATTGTCGTTGGCTCACCGCGCATATGCATTAGCATAACAGGTATATCAAGCTTAGCCGCCAGCTCTGCCGCACCAGTACGTTTCAGTGCTCGTACATCGTTCCAAATGTCAGCACCTTCATTAAATGCTGCCTGCATGACTTCAGGGCTGCTAGTATCAATCGATAACCAAATGGCATCACCACAATGCTGACGAATGGCTCGAACCACTGGCACAACTCGTTGTATCTCATCTTTAGTTGCCACAGTTTGCGCATTTGGACGAGTAGATTCACCACCGATATCAATAATAGTAGCGCCTTCATTTATCATCTGCTGACAATGAGCGACGGCCTTATCTACTGCGTTAAATTGCCCACCGTCCGAAAATGAATCTGGCGTTACGTTCAGGATACCCATGATATGCGGCTGCGACAAATCTAAGGTTTTATCACGGCTAGATACTTGATAGTTGGGTAAAGATTGGAATAATGACATGAATAATCCATCACAAGTAAAATTTATAATGTAGCTTTAGTTATTGTTATCTATGCTTATGATACCAGTAAATCTTATAGGGTTCTAAACCCTTGATAAAATGATGACAATAAAAAAGCCCTTTATCGTAAAGGGCTTTTTATCAAACATGAATACGCTAGCACTTACATCGCTGGTAGTGGTGGCGGTGTAGCACCCGTTGTTTTAACATCATTTTTCGACAAGTTTACTTCGTTATGCTGGTAAACTCTAGGTGGACGTGGTTCTTCACCTGCTAAAATATCTTGCAGCTGGTCACGATCAATAGTTTCCCAGTTCATAAGCGCATCAACCATTGCATGCATTTTGTCTTGGTTGGCTTCAATCAATTCACGAGCGATATCATACTGCTCTTCTAGCATACGACGCACTTCTTCATCAACCTTCTGCTGCGTAGCTTCAGAGATGGTACGACCACCACCGCCGAAATATCCTTGCGAGTTGTCGTCATCTTCGTACACCATGATACCAAGTGCATCAGACATACCGTACTTAGTGACCATTGCACGTGCCATTTTAGTAGCTCGTTCAAAGTCGTTCGAAGCACCCGTTGACATCTGATTAATAAACACTTCTTCAGCGATACGACCACCGAACAAAATAGCAATGTCGCTCAGCATTTTCGACTTATACATACTGGTCTGATCATGCTCGGGCAACTGCCAAGTGACACCAAGGGCAAAGCCACGCGGCATAATAGTAACCTTATGCACCGGATCTGTACCTGGCAATAGCTCAGCTACTAACGCATGACCTGCTTCGTGATAAGCAGTGGCACGGCGTTCTTCTTCGCGGATTACCATGGACTTGCGCTCAGGTCCCATATACAACTTGTCTTTAGCATCTTCAAAGTCATTCATATCGACGCTAGTCTTGTTACGACGCGCGGCGAACAATGCAGCTTCGTTTACAAGGTTAGCAAGCTGTGCACCACTAAATCCAGGCGTACCACGAGCAAGAGAACTGGCATCTACACTGATTGTATTCGGCAGTTTCTTCAAATGAACTTTTAGGATTTGTTCACGGCCTTTGATATCCGGCAAGCCTACTTGTACCTGACGGTCAAAACGACCTGGACGCAATAATGCTTTATCAAGCACGTCAGCACGGTTGGTAGCGGCAATGACGATAACGCCTTCATTACCTTCAAAACCATCCATCTCAACCAATAATTGGTTCAATGTCTGCTCGCGTTCATCGTTACCGCCGCCCATACCGGAACCACGATGACGACCAACTGCATCAATCTCATCAATAAAGATGATACAAGGCGCACTTTTCTTTGCTTGTTCGAACATATCACGGACACGTGATGCACCAACACCGACAAACATCTCAACAAAATCAGAACCTGAAATTGAGAAGAACGGCACTTTAGCTTCACCAGCAATAGCTCTCGCTAGCAAGGTTTTACCCGTACCTGGAGGACCTACCATCAAGATACCACGAGGAATCGTTGCACCCAGTTTGGTAAATTTGTCTGGATCACGTAAGAACTCAACCACTTCAACGACTTCTTCTTTGGCTTCTTCACAACCAGCCACATCTTCGAAGTTAACGTTGATTTGATCTTCAGTTAGCATTTTTGCTTTCGATTTACCAAAGCTCATTGGGCCGCCGCCTTTACCGCCAGCGCCGCCCTGCATGTTACGCATAAAGAATAAGAACAGACCAATAATCAATAGAATTGGGAAGCTGGCTATCAGTAATTGCATTAATACGCTTTGGCGCTTCGGTGCAGTTCCTTGAACTTCGACTTGGTTCTCACGTAGCATTGGCATGAGCTGGTCATCTGACACAGCTGGTCTAATGGTCTCAAAAGATGAGCCATTTTTCTTTTCGCCGGTGATCTGTTCGCCGTCGATCTCGACACTGGCTACTTGGTTCTCTGACACTGCGGTCACAAACTCAGAGTAGTTAAGGTTATCCGGCTCAGAGGATTGATCAAAGCCGCTAAACACCAGCACCAAAACGCCGATTACCACCAGCCACAATAAGGTATTTTTTACCATGTCGCTCACTAGTTATTCCCATCCCTTACTTATTGGTGTGTTTATTAAACACGTGACGTCTATAAACGTATTGCTCATTTTTAACGAATATCCTGATAATAAAAAGCTGCTAAATTAAACTTATATGATTTATAGGTAGCCTAAAAATTGTTTTTATAAATAATCAGTATGAGATAAACATAGATATACGATCATTGAGCTTGTAAAACGCTTATTATCAGACGACTTTGCCTAAAACGTATGCTAAAAACAAAGGTAATATACCATGATATGTGGTGCTAACCCGCATAATTCAAGCAGGTTTCACGATTATTCATTTAACAATTGACGCAGATTTTATATCGCAATAATAACACTTTATGGTGTTTTACCCTCACGCTTACAAGAGCAGCAACCTATTGATGTTAAAACTATTTAATCGCTATCCAAAACATCTCTTTTGAGCGTGGTCGTGACGCACCTGGCTTTATACTACGAATCTTACTAAAATCCTGCTGCATCTGCTTGCGTAATTCTTGTGTACCCTCGCCTTGAAACACTTTCATAATAAGTGCGCCACCTTCTGGTAAGGTTGCAAGCGCGAAGTCTACTGCCAGCTCACATAAGTACATCATACGTGGCTGATCGATAGCACTATTCCCAGCCGTGTTGGGTGCCATGTCAGACAATACGACATCGACTTGTCTATCACCCACTTCTGCCATAATAGCGTCAAACACTTCGGCTTCACGAAAATCACCCTGAATAAAGGTCACATCAGGCAAAGTATCCATCGCCAAAATATCAGAGGCAATCAAGATACCATCATCACCTACCAATCGACCAGCCACTTGTGACCAGCTACCAGGCGCACTGCCCAAATCTACGACCGTCATGCCTTTTTTGATCAGGTTGGTTTTTTCATTAATTTCTAATAATTTATAAGCGGCACGGGCACGGTAGCCATCTTTTTGAGCTTTTTGCACATAATGATCATCAATATGCTCTTTCATCCAAGCACTGCTGCTCTTTGATAGTTTTTTGTTTTCGATACGCGTGGCCAAAATACCTGCTCCTATTGCTTTACTAAATCTAGCTGCTTTAATTGCGCTATCACTTACAAACTGATATTAATCCGTTGCGGATTATTCTAAATACGGTGTTAATCAGATTTTTTATTCATGGTTGGTTGCAAACTGACCAAATTCTATTGGTTAAATAACTGTTTTATAAGGCAGTAGCGTTTATAATGTACCAAACATTCAGTTTAACATTTTCGTCACGTAAAATCGTGCAAAATCCTGCTGATCTCATGCAAGATGGTCACAGATTATCTATAATGATCAATAACTGTTTTTGACAGTACCATTTTTATTTTTACCAACACCTAGGAATTCTATGCAACTCGATAACGCTACCATTAAACGTCTAAAAGGCATCGGTCACGAGCTAAAGCCTATCGTTATGATCGGCAACAAGGGTATTACTCCAACCATCACTGAAGAAATCGATCGCGCGCTAACAGATCATGAACTTATCAAAGTGAAATTGCCTGCTGGCACGAAAGAAGAACGTGATATCGTTGGCGCTGAACTTGCTAAAGCGGCTAATGCGTCTTTGGTTCATTCTATTGGTCGTATGGCATTATTGCTACGTCAAAACCCAAATGCCAACCCAAAACTGTCTAACCTAGCACGTCACGCACAGTAACATGTCATAACCGACTGGAATTAAGTGACTGGGTTTTATGTTCACTTATATCATAGCCAAATGATAATGAAATACAAAGGCCGCGACGCACCTTGCTCGCGGCTTTTATGTTTTCCGATAGTCTCGGTTATACTTACCATATAGTATTAGTGTCCTTAATCAGTATGATTTCTCTTGTCACTATCACCTCTTTATTATTACCGTCGAGATGTACTCATAATGAACCAATCTTTTAACCTCTCTATAGCCACAGAGACGATAGCGAAAGACGCTCAGCAATTAGGCGTGTCTATAGAAGCGCTTGAGAATATCTCTATCGGAGTAAGTGCAGAGATCATCCAGCAACCAGCTTTGCAACTAGTGCTGACCTATCAAGTGACTTTGCCTAGCCAAACTTTGGCAAACCAACTCAATTGGTCAACATGGCAACAAACTCAAGTAAATTTCACTGATTACCTATGGGAAGAAACGTGCCTTGAATGCTTTATTGCTGGCAGCAAGATTGCGGGCTGTAAGAATGATGACGAAGATATCGTAGCAACTCACCAGATAGAACCTCACAAGATACCACTTCAGCAAGCAACCGCTTATATAGAGATCAATACTAGCCCTGATGGTCGTTATGCACTTTATCAATTTGAAAACTATCGTAACCCTGCGGCACTACCGCCAGTACCGTTGTATGAAACCGACGGAACCACGCGCGCATCTATTAATTGGCGTAACTGTAAAGAGCTAGCAGATATATCAGGGGAGAACCCGTTATCTAGCACTCCAACGGTAGTGCAGACACCTTTCCGTTATGAGCGTAGCTTTAGCCTGCCTATAACTCAACTACCGAATCAACAATACGCTATTGCAAACATGAAGGTTGAACAAATACATCCTTGTGTCATCTTATGGTTTGGCAAAACTGACTTATACTTTGCCTCGGCCCATGCCTCCCCGCCTGATTTTCACAAACGCGACTATTGGCCAAATTTTGAGCTTTGATTTGTTTATAGGAACTGCACTCATTTAAACATAGCTATTCTTAGATGTAATTATTCAAAGCACAAAAAAAACCCAGTAATGTCATAAAGAGCATTACTGAGTTTGGAGAAAACTTTAGTCTTATTTAACTGATGCTTACTTCACTTAACCGATGTTTATTTGTCAGCCATCGCAAGGTAGATACCACGATCTGATGCATCGTCAACATACTGCGAATCACGCCATGTCGTATAGCTATAATTACCGCTATATGGGCTGATGCTGTTTTGACGGAAATCAGATACCCAGTCATTGCCATCAAAGATCTGGATATGACCGTGTGGACGGCTTGACGTACGGTTATAGACAACAACATCACCAACTTGTGGTGCCATGTCGTTACTGATCTTGGTAAAGCCTGCTTGCGCTAGCGTGCCACGAGAGGCGTACTGATAGGCTGAAGGGTTAGGCGTAAATTCGTAACCTGCTGATTGTAATGCTTTACGTACATAGCGAGCACAGTAGCCAGAGCTTCTAGATAGTGCAACGCGAGAGGCATTTGCTGCTGCAATAGCAGGAGCAGAGTTGCGGTCAGGTACACGGCTTGCTTGCTGCTGACGCTGTTCGTAAGACAAACGACTGGTCAGTGAAGCTAGTTGGTATTCTTTTTGCTTAGCATGAGCGCTTAGGTTGTCAATTGCTTGACTGATCTCATCGTTGCTATATACATGGGCACCACTGCTAGTGCTATAGATGTTGCGACTAGAACCGTAGTTCGCAGAAGTAGAAATATTTGTGATGGTATGACTCAAGGTATTATTTGGTTGAAAGGTTGTTTCGGCAGCACCACTCGTCTGTGCGATACCCATTCCCAATACTGACAAAATTAATAAAGCTTGTTTCATAAATTTACTACCTATTGTTAATACAAGTCTGCTCGTCATCCGTAACGAAGCATCAATTAATTTAGAGGATATAATCATCAAATAGACGTGATAAAATCCCTATTACAACGGTTCATTCTTTTCAAATAGTGACTAGTGCCAGTAGTACCTCCCACCTAGTCAACTATCTTATAAGCCATCTGCTATATATTGCTTTTAGCATGTCTGTTATGAGTATCGAGTTTGTCACCTATTAGATGAGTACTTACGATGTCAAAAAAACAACCTAATCGGCTTGCCCAGCTTATAGATCATCAAGCATTTGCTGGTAGCGCGCTACCTCAAACCCTTGCTAACAACATGCGACTATATATAGAAGCAACCAACGAGATAAAAGAGCTATTGGTAGACTGTCTACCTGAAGAAATACTCAATACCTGTTGGGTTGTAGGCTTATCACCTGAGCAGTTGATATTAAGTGTTAGCTCAATGACAGCAGCAAATCATATTCGCTATTTACATAGCTCGTATTTGCAAATACTAACAGAGCAGTCAATTACATTTAAACAACTCAAGCAAATTCGCGTCGTTGTGGCTAAAAGCTCTGCCGATAATTATTCATCTAAACAATCATCAACATCCTCACTGCACTTGCCAAATTCTCGTAAAGCCAATGAAAATCAGGCGCTTAGCCAGAACACAAAACGGACTATATCACAGGCCGCAGAGCATGTCACCACTGATGAAAATCTCAAAAAAGCCCTTTTGCGTTTGATTAATCATTAAAAATACCGACCGTTAAATGTAAAGTTATGTAAATAAGAGCGGGTGATAGCACTGATAAAGATGGATTTTTGTAATGTATCAGATAAAAAAAATCCTTCATCGGTTACATCCAGATTATGGATATAACCGATGAAGGACTTAAAAATCATCTACAGCTTTTATATTATATGCCTTAACGGAAAATTCATATATTCATATAGACGATATATTCATAATATAGAATATTATATAAATGTAATTATGAGCTTTCTATGTAATATTGCGTAAATGTTTCGATACTTCCTGTATATTCCTGTATTTATCCTTCAATAACCAAATCGTTAAGCGGTAAATACTCGATAGGACAGGTTACATTGTCATCAAAAGTTACAATTTCAAAATTATCTTCGTCAGACAGTATTTCACGTACCAATAAATTATTCAGAGCATGACCAGACTTATAGGCATTAAAACGACCTAAAATTGGGTAGCCAATCAGATGCAAATCTCCCAAAGCATCTAAAATTTTATGACGGACAAACTCATCGTTAAAACGTAAGCCTTCTGCATTAAGTATGTTGGCATCATCGATAACGATGGCGTTTTCCATACTGCCACCTAATGCTAGGTTATTTTGACGTAGCGCTTCTATATCACGTAAAAATCCAAAAGTACGCGCAGTGCTTAATTGTTCGATGAAGTTCTGTGTAGAGAACTGCAACTGTGCATGCTGAAAGTTCTTATCAAACGCAGGATGATCAAAATCAATCTCAAAGTTTAATTCATACCCTTCATAAGGACGTAGCTCTGCCCACTTATCTTCCAGCTTTACTCGTACTGGACGTATAATTTTAATAAATTTCTTGGCCGCTTCTTGCTCACAAAATCCTGCATCTAGTAAGAGCGCAACAAAAGGCGCAGCGCTACCATCCATAATTGGTATCTCTGAAGCAGAGACCCGAACTAACAGATTGTCTAATCCTAGACCAGCGATGGCACTAAGCAGATGCTCAACCGTCCCTACTCGCGTACCACCAAACACTAAGTTCGATGACATCATCGTGTCTTGTACTAAAAACGCACTCGCTGGGATTGGTTGACTACCTTCTATGTCAGAGCGCTCGAAAACAATACCAGTGTCAATCGGCTGCGGATGAAACTCCAAGTCAACAGGCTGACCACTATGTAGACCAGTACCCGTAACGGCTATTGCTGTTTTTATGGTTCTTTGGTTCATGGTTGTCTTCTCACATATTTTGTTACAATTGACATAGTGTACCATTACCGACCCCTTATTCGCTATATATAAAAAGCGCTAATTTTCTTATCTCCTTGATTGATAACACTTATCGTCAACTTCCTATTGCTGATTTTTACTTTATATGGCCTACCTAATGCTATAAAACAACGAGGCTCATATACGTTTCGACAATCATATACATATAGATTACATAGAAAATTGTCATAATTTTTCTTATACAAGACGTTTCATTTTTCCTTAACCACAAAAAAACCAGCGTTAAAACGCTGGCTTTTTCTTACTCACAGTAAATTAGAAGTACTATTTATTCTGTTGACGCTTTAAATAGTCTTGAATACTATTTGTTTTCGTCTTAGGCTGCTCTTGAGGTGCACTTGCACTAGGACGTGCAACGCTATCTTGATACTGCTGAGCTTGAGACTGCTTCTGACTATTTAAAGCGCTGGTATGCACATTAGGATCAACAGGTTGCGTGCTATTAACAGAAGGTACTGGCTGCTCTACTACTTCTGGCTCTTGTCCAGCATTCTCATCTAACGTTAAGCCAGTTGCGATAACGGTTACATGTAAGTCGTCACCCATTTTTTCATCAATCACAGAACCGTAGAAAATGTGAGCGTCGTCGATGTCAGTAATTTCTTCGACTATTGCACTGATTTTGCTCATCTCATCTAGTGACAATGATTCTGAAGAAATAACGTTAACCAATAGGCCTTTTGCATTTTCTAAACGCAAATCATCAAGTAGTGGTGATCTGATGGCTTTTTCAGTCGCTTGACGCGCACGATCATCACCGCTGGCACGGCCAATACCCATCATCGCATGACCTTTCGCAGTCATTGCCGTACGGATATCGTTAAAGTCGATGTTGATCATACCTTCGCTAGCAATGGTTTCCGCAATACCTTGAACAGCATGCAGCAATACATCATCCGCTTTTTTGAAAGCATCTTGCATAGAGATGTTGCCGTATACACTCATTAATTTATCATTTGGAATCGTGATAATTGAGTCGACAAAGTTAGTCAGCTGCTCAATACCTGCTTTAGCAGCTTTGATACGCTTACCACCTTCGAATTTGAATGGCGTGGTCACAACCGCAACGGTCAGCACTTCCATTTCTTTAGCAATACGAGCAACAACTGGCGCTGCGCCTGTACCAGTACCGCCACCCATACCAGCAGTGATAAATACCATATCCGAGTGCTCAAGCAATGCGCGAATCGCTTCTTCTTCGCTCTCTGCTGCTTCACGACCCACTTCTGGATTTGCGCCTGCCCCTAGACCACGGTTCGTTTTTGCACCTAATTGCAGTTTGTGCGGTGCAGTAAGACGATCTAGCGCTTGTTTATCTGTATTGGCACAAACGAACGTTACACCTCTGATGCCTTGCTGTACCATATGTTCAACTGCATTACCGCCGCCGCCACCAACACCGAATACAGTGAAGCTTGCTTGGCCATTGTTTTGAAGCTGATTATCATCTGGCATGGTGTATTTTGACATAAAAAAGATTCTCCAGTTGCAGATAGCGTGTAAGTCGATACATAGTAACGCACTCATGTGGCGCGCTATCGACATACTATATATAAATGTATTTAAATAAAACAGGGTATGGCTAAAATCGATCAGTATAGACAATAATATGTCATTATTACTTAATACTTTATTTTTAAAACTAATTTATTCGCAATATTACTTTATTTTCTTGCTTAACTAACTTAGAGACATTCCATAATGTATGGATGCTCTAGATATGAGGTTAAACAGGTCTATAGTATTTTTTTTAAAACATTCGCAAACCGTTGACCCGCATTCCGAAATACGCCTGATACTCGATTGTTTTGAATCGCTTCAGGTTCACTTTTTTCGCTACGGCGGAATTGCTCGCTCTGACTATATAACAATGTGCCAAAAGCCGTCTGATAAGCACGGTCATTCACTTGACTATTTAATAGCTTAAACGACTCATCATTATCAAAATGATTATAAGCACTGATAGCAGGATGGGTGTTTGTTAGTACGACAGGCATTTTTAGTAGCTTTTTGGCAAAGGGTATCATACCTTTAATCGTACTACCGCCGCCAGTCAACACAATCCCTTTATCGATATAGCCTATCAAACCTGCTTCGTGTAATTGACGCGCTATTTCAGTGAATATCTGAACGTAACGAGCTTCAATAATACGTGCCAAGTTATAGATACCAATATTAATTTCGTCGCCCGAGCCTTGAGGCTTGAATAAAAAGAAGGCGCTTGGATCGACACTATTAACATCAGCTGTACCATGAGACTTCTTCAGTTTTTCAGCTTCAATCATGGAAATACCGAAATCAGCTGAAATATCCATTGTCACTTCATGACTGCCTGTTGCTATACAGTGTGTAAAAATCAACTTATTCTCTTTATACACACAAATGCTGGTCGTACTAGCACCGATATCTACTAAGCAAACGCCTTGCTGGCGTTCCTCAGTCATCAAACTATACTCAGCACTGGTCACTGCATCAAAAACAATATGATCAATGCCGACGTCACAACTTTGTAATAGCTTTTGGATATTCTGACGGCTGGCAACAGGCATCATCATCATGTGGTACATCACGGTGATATTGTGTGCCATCATTTCGATGACATCATCCACCATAAAGTCTTGCTCATCGACATAAATACCTTGCTGACAGCAATGCATCAAATAATAGTCAGATGATAAATCACGCGACTTTGCATTGGCCAATGCTTGCACCATGTCTTTGGCACGTACCACTTCATCTTCTACTTTGACCTCTCCAGCACTGTTTTTGCTAGATAGCTCAGGTGTCGCAAGCGTTAACCAAACACTATGCACACGACAATTAGCGGTGTCTTCTGCTTCTTGGATAGCTTGTTTGATAGCACCTTGCAGACGTTCACGGTGCTTTATTTGACCTTGATAAAAATCGCTGTTTTTAACTTGTCCTACACCCAAAATACGAATGTCTTTTGCAGAGACAACATTGCCTATGACGACATATACTGCCGTGGCACTTAGATGGACAACAACCAGATTTTCATTATTTTTCATGGTACCAGACAAATTATCGCTAAATAGAGGAGCAAGTGATGCTCTTCTATTAAATCATTAAAAAAAGCGTTACTAATACGCTATGATGTTGTACATATTTTCTTCAAACTAAATAAACCGTATTAGCTCACATCGGTTATGCATAGATGTAGTGCTTACTTAGGCTATTCTGATTCAGCACTCTGTGTCACGTTCCAAGCAATGGTAAAGCCATTTTTGTATCGTAAATCTACAGACTGCATTTCATCTCGACGCGTACTTAACTGATTGCCAAGCAACTGGCTTAAATTCAGTAGTTTTTGCGCCGTATTTTCATTGTCTACAATCACACGTAGCCCATTGTCAAAGCGGATTAGCCAAGTCATTCTCGGTGACAGAATGATGTCTTCGACCTGCATACCAAGCGGTGCATACCAATCATTGACCTGCTGCATCTGTTGCATAATAACTGGCGCTTGAGACATCTCGCCTTGTAGGGTAGCAAAACGCTCTTGTGTTAAATCTCTACTATCAGCAGGAACAAATACAGCCCCTTTTGCATCGACCAAACGTTCTGTACCAAAATTAGCAACTGCCTGTTTGGGCAATGCGTTGACGACGATGCCACGTTGCCAATCACGAGAGATACTCACTTGGTCTACCCAAGCTAAACCCATCGTGATGTCTCGCAATGCTTGCAAATCAGAAGTAAAAAAGCTATTTACTTGTTGTTGTTCCATCACGTCTTGTAATGAGCGATATTGAGCAGCAGACAAACCTTGATTACTGACATAAATATTTGCGGGCGGCGCATCACGCAGCGCTTTGCCGCCCATCATTAATATTAGCACTAGCAAACCTAAGACAAGTACCATAAATAGATACTTTACCGTTGCCGGTATTTGGATCTTAGATTTTGGGCGACCGGCTTTATCACTCATCAAGTCAGTTACCTCGTTGACAGTTTGAGCCATAACGACCTTTGTCCCTATATTTGCATAAAACTGATCATGCTATTTATTGATATAAATCTGCGTATTTTTGGCAGAAGCTTATTAAGTCGATATGTTATCAAATTTTATTAAAAATATAGCTCATATACAGCGATTACGTCGATTTAAACGTAACATTTTTCTTAAATTATGAATAAGTTATCAGTTGTATTCACAAAACAACATAAATATCACCGAAATAGACCTATTCTTACAATATTAACGTATTTTATGGTTAAACAATAGCCAAACACTAACTAGCAGCAGCGAATTTACACAAGTTTACACGAAGCTGTGGTATAGCAGCTCTAGTGACACAAAGAGTCATCACTAGCTGCTCAATTTAGTTGATTTGACAGTTATAGCGTTTGTGCCAAAATATGCCAACATAGCGCGTCAAAATCTAGTCCGCGAGCTTTAGCTGCCATCGGCACCAAACTGTGACTGGTCATACCTGGTACAGTATTGATTTCAAGCAACCAAAAATTGCCTGCTTCGTCTTGCATCGCATCGATACGCCCCCAGCCTTTTGCATCTACTGCACGAAATGCCGCAAGGCTTAAATCTTGCAAGTGCTTTTCATCAGCAGCGTTTAATCCACAAGGGATGTAATAACTAGTATCGTTACGATTGTACTTAGCTTCAAAATCATAGAAGTTAGTGATATCAGCAGGCTCAAGGCGAATAACTGGATATGCTTCGTCATCGATAATCACAATCGTAAATTCGCGACCTGTAATCCAGCGCTCAGCCATCACCGCATCACCACATTCCACTGCAGTTGCATAAGCAGCAGGCAGTTCGTCAAGATGGTTGACCTTGGTCATGCCAATACTTGAACCTTCATGAACTGGTTTAATGATAAGTGGCAAACCTAACATATTAACCACTTGCTGCCAGTCAGTATCAGCCGTCAATAATGAAAATGGTGCAGTTGAAAGGCCACAACCTTGCCACAATTGCTTGGTACGTACTTTGTCCATGCCTAATGCCGAAGCTAGAATCCCTGAACCAGTTTGCGGTATATCAAACCACTGTAATACGCCTTGCAGTAGGCCATCTTCGCCGCCGCGACCATGCAATACATTAAACACGCGGTCATATTTGCGTAGCTCAGTGATGTCTTGGTGCTTTGGATCAAAATGAGTGGCATCAACGCCTTGGTTTTGCAGCGCTTGCAACACTGCCGCACCACTGTCCAAAGACACGCTACGCTCATTGCTACTGCCACCATAAATAACGGCTACTTTGCCAAACTGACTGGCATCTTTTGCATCAGTCGTCGTGTCTACAGATGTATCATTGGTAGCTGTATTTTGATTGCTATTATTGTCTTTATTATCAGTTGTCATGAGTATCGTCCCTAAATTTTAGCTTACTTAATATAAAGGTTATTGGCAGCCAAATCGATAGCAATTTGCCCGACATTACCAGCGCCTTGGGTAATCAGCATATCATTGGCTTTTAGCAAACGCTGCATAACAGGGGCTAGATTGTCTTTATCAATAATAGTCGGTTCAACTTCACCGCGCAAACGGATACTGCGTGCTAGTGACTTGGTATCAGCGCCCGTAATCGGACTCTCACCTGCTGAATAAACATCTAATAATAATAGCTCATCAACGCTCGATAGCACTTCTACAAAATCGTCGTAGCAATCACGGGTACGGCTGTAACGATGTGGCTGAAATAGCATCACTAAACGACGATCAGGGAAGCTTTGACGAGCGGCTTTGATGGTCGCATCGACTTCTTTTGGATGATGACCATAATCATCAATTAATAAGACATTACCATCATCGATATCGACAGAAGCGTGCTGCTCAAAACGACGACCCACGCCTTCAAATTTCTGCAAGGCACGCTCAATCGCTGCATCATCAACGCCTTCATCGGTCGCCATCGTAATAGCAGCAAGAGCGTTATAGACATTATGTGTACCAGGAATGTTTAACGTTAGGCGTAATGGCTCACGGTCACGGCGCAGTACGGTAAAATGAGTTTTAGTTCCTTCCGTTACCAAGTCTACAGCTTGTACATCATTGAACGGCTCAAGACCAAAGGTCAATACTGGACGACCGATATCATCGATCATTGCATACAGCTCAGGATCGTCACCGCAAACCACTGCCAAACCGTAAAACGGCATATTTTGTAGAAACTGGATATAAGCGGCTTTTAATTTATCAAAGCTGTTTTCGTAGGTTTCCATATGGTCTTGGTCGATGTTGGTCACAATCGCGGCCATCGGATGCAATGACAAGAACGATGCATCAGACTCATCAGCTTCTGCTACCAAGAAACGGCTGCTACCCAATGCCGCATTTTTGCCTGACGCATTTAACTTACCGCCGATGACGTAGGTAGGATCTAACTGTCCTTCTGCCATCATCGTCGTGAGCAAACTGGTCGTTGTCGTTTTGCCATGCGCGCCCGCAACCGCAATACCATGACGATAGCGCATTAGTTCACCAAGCATATCGGCGCGGCGTACTACTGGCAGACGAGCTTCAAGTGCTGCTTTTACCTCAGGGTTGCTACGATCAATCGCTGATGAGACAACGATAACGTCAGCATTGGCAATATTTTTGGAGTCATGGCCAATAGATATTTCAATGCCAATCTGCTGTAAACGCTTAGTCACCAAGCTTTCTGCGATGTCAGAACCACTGACTTGATAGCCTTGATTGTTCATCACCTCAGCGATACCGCACATGCCTGAGCCACCAATACCGATGAAATGCAAATGCTGAATGCGGCGCATTTCTGGTATTTCAATCAAACGCTTAGGTAGAGCTTTCGCAGAGGTAGGCATAAGGATCTCTCTTTATTAAAGGTCAATAAAACTTAGTAAATTCAAATAAGGGGTATGAGCGACAGACTATAGCGCTTGCCAAATGATATCAGCAACTTGCTTACTCGCACTACGGTTGGCCAATGCATGGCCTTTTTTCGCCATCGCTAAGCATTTCTCTCGATTGAGTACGCCAAGCTCGTCACTGAGACTTTTGGCAGTTAGCTCTGACTGCGGCAATAAAATCGCAGCATCATGCGAGGTCAGCGTGCGCGCATTAGCCGTCTGATGATCATCCACTGCATGCGGTAGCGGTACAAAAATAGCGGCAATTCCGACGTTCTGAATCTCGGTCACGGTCAGTGCACCTGCGCGGCAAACGATGATGTCTGCCCAGTTATAAGCTGCAGCCATATCATTAATAAACGGCTGTACAGTAAACTGATGGTTGTTTAGATTTTGCTCGCTATAAGCCGCTTGCGTGGCTGCTTCATTGTTGCGTCCACACTGGTGCAGCACTTCAAATGGCTGATCTAGTAATGCTAATGCCTTTGGTACCGTATCATTTAATACCTGAGCGCCAAGTGAACCGCCGACTACCAACAGTTTAAGCGGTGAACTGTCATTTACATCGTAGCGTACCGTTGGCTCTGCGACACCAGTAATGGCGTTACGCACAGGATTGCCCACTGTCTCAAGCTTGGCATCTTGCTGACTATTAGCAAAAGTATTCTCGAACGCTTGTAATGTCTTGGTCGACAGCTTAGATAAATAGCGATTGCTCATGCCAGCGATGGCATTTTGCTCATGGATAATCAAAGGCGTATTAGTCATACGTGCAGCGATACCGCCGGGTGCAGTGACATAACCACCGAACCCAACGACCACATCAATCTGATTACTACGTATCACTTTTACGGCTGCCATCGTCGCGGATAGCAGAGTCATTGGTAGCTTCAATAATCGACCAACGCCTTTGCCACGAAGTCCTTGCATATTAATAGCATGAAAAGGATAACCTGTCGGCTCAACCAACCCATTTTCCATACCGTTTGGCGTTCCTAACCAATGAATCACTGCACCGCGCTGGGTCAGCTCGTCGCTCACTGCAAGCGCTGGAAAAACATGCCCGCCCGTACCAGCTGCCATCATCAATATATGCGGTGTTTTCATGAACGCCTGCCTATCTTTACTTTATTTATATGAAGGGTTTATCTCACTGCGGCGGTAACAATTATGAAAAATAATGACCTAGCCAAAGCCCGCATAGTATAGAGGAAATCATTGTCTTATATACAGTACTTTATGCAGCAAAAATAACAAAAATCCAAGCCATGATCGGTCATAGCTTGGCGTCGTGTGATACTAATAAACGGTAAGAAAATCCAATGACTAACAATACCTTAAAATATGGGTTTTACGTAGTCAAAATATTCCTGAACTCAAAACGTTCCTGAACATAGCGAAAGCTACGCCGTAAATTTATTCTCAATAGCAATAATAAAATCAGTCGCGATATCTGTACCGCATTGGTCATCAATCTCACGTACGCATGTTGGGCTAGTAACGTTAATCTCAGTGATACGTCCACCGATCAAGTCTAGACCAACGAACATTAGGCCTTTTTCTTTGACGATTGGTGCCACAACTTCTGCTACTTGGCGTTCGATATCAGTCAATGGCATAGCAACACCGCTACCACCAGCTGCTAGATTACCACGGGTCTCGCCTTTGGTTGGAATACGAGCCAAACTATAATCTACCACGACTCCATCGACGATTAATACGCGCTTGTCGCCCTCTTTGATTTCTGGCAAATAGCGCTGCGCCATGATGGGCAAAGTCTCAAGCTCAGTCAGTATCTCTAACGTCACTCCAATGTTTGGGCTATCAGCAGTCAAACGGAAGATACCAGTGCCGCCCATACCATCTAGTGGCTTGACGATGACGTCCTGCTGTTCAGCGATGAATTTACGAATGTGTGCTTGTTTGCTAGTCACAATCGTTGGGCTCATATAATCGCTAAACCATGTCGCAAATAACTTTTCATTGCAGTCGCGAATCGCTTGTGGATCATTGACCACGAGTACGCCTGCCGCCTTTGCATGGTCAAGCATATAAGTGGCATAAATAAAGCGCATATCAAACGGTGGATCTTTGCGCATCAAAATCACGTCATAGTCGCCGACTGGCCCTGTGCTTTTATCACCCAATGTATAGAAATCTGCAGGATCACGCTTTACTGTCAGTGGCTGCGTATCAACCATCAACTGACCACGGTCCAACCACAGGTCATGAATCTGACAATAACCGAGCTGATGGCCACGGTCTTGAGCGGCCCACATCATAGCGAGACTGGTGTCTTTTTTATAATTAACCCGCTCGATCGGATCCATAATAACGAGTATTTTTAGCGACTTTTCTTGTTCTTGTTGGCTCATGATAAGACTCACTTACGTTATATTATTAATATGAAACACACCTATTAAACAACATCGGTGCCCAACTATACGCCGTACTGCTCACGGTAGTGTTGCATTTTGGCTAATTGGGTCGCGTCTTTATGTTGGCCGTTTTGTGCACCATGGTCATCGGCCAAATAACTGATCAAATCATCGATATCGACCAATGCACGTACAGGTACTTCTAGTGTCGCGGCAAGCTCTTGAATAGCAGAGTGCTCGGCTTGACCTTTCTCTTTACGATCAAGTGCGACGATAATACCAGCAACGCTTGCGCCTGCCTGCTCCAAAATCTCGACCACTTCGCGCATGGCTGTACCCGCTGTGATGACATCGTCAAGCACCCAAACGGCCTTGCCACTTACGTCAGCACCGACCAAATTGCCGCCTTCGCCGTGAGTTTTGGCTTCTTTACGGTTATAGCCCCATTTGGCATTAATGCCATGATGTAGCCATAACGCTTGCGCCGTCGCTGCGACAAAAGGAATGCCTTTATAAGCCGCACCAAAGATGACCAGCTCTTGCTCATTACCGCCATTATTTGCCGCACTTATTTGTTCAGCCAAGGCATCTGCATAGCCGCGTGCTAGCAGTGACAACATCTCACCAGTCGCAAGCAAGCCTGCATTAAAAAAGTACGGACTGATACGACCAGACTTTAGGACAAACTCACCAAACTTGAGCACTTGGTTGTCGAGAGCCAGTTGAATAAATTGATGAGATGAAAATGTAGGGTCTTGAGGGCGTGTTACATGAGACATTATGACATTCCTATCAGCAAAAAGAGGGGGCAAAAAATTTGCATTATTGTACGCATTATTGATCAGCTTGACCAACCATTGATCTCATAATCCTGCATATTGGCATAGCGAGTCAGCAAACCACTACGCGACGAGATATTAAAATAGCTCTGTCCATCTGCTCGGACTTGTATCTCCCAGCCCAAATGATAAGCGGCAACAATAATATGGCCAGCAAACAGTCGAATCTGACGATATGCATGGCGCTGTGACGGCTCACAAACGATCTGACTGAGCAAATAGCTACGCACATGCTGGCAGATTTCTGCGGCGCTATAACTATGATTGATACTCTTACGGGTACTACATTGCTTTAGCGCATGGACAGCCACGCTACATGCCATAATATCCGTGGCCAAACTACCCTCGCCTGTTTCAAACTGCTGCGGCTGTAGTATCACTTGCCAATCATCGGCATACAGACTGTTGAGTAGCTCATCAGGATTATAGCGTTTGGTCAATGCGCGCATAGATAATAATGCAGAATTTTGAGCCTTGCTATCATTGTTTGAATCGTTGTTTGAATCGTTATCTGATTCAGTCACTGTAGAGTTATCAATAGGCAAAAACCCATAACGGTTCAGTTTTGGATAAGCGCGAATCGCCTGTTGAATATCCGACATATCTAATAATGTCATATCTGATAATGTCGATATTAACGGCTGCTCACTATGATTCTGATAAAAGCTATCCGGCAATTCGATAAGCTGTGCCGCATTCAGCAATGATAAATGCTCAGCCAGCGCTTCTGAAGCAATCAGTGACCATTTCGATAAGCTATCTGCATTGGGCTGATAGAACCGCGTAGAGTTACCATAAAGCCTGCGCAATTGACCATTTAGGCGACGAGCAGGCTCAGGTATATCACTTAATGGTCTGGCAGGATCAAGAGGAGACTGTTTGGGATCAAAGTTAGGATGTACAATCGCAGGCTGCTGTGAATCAGCTAGCATAGACGATTGCTCAGCCTTTTTTTGGACGTGACCTTCTGCCAGCTGCCCGCCCTCTGTTGCCAGATTAGCATGAGACAAACGGTCATCAGAAGTAGAAGGCTGGGACATGAAATCTCCATAAACTATAAAACAAATAAAAACGATTACATCAAAGGCTATTTTATTCTTTAGGGCTTAACTCTAAAGGCTTACTCTTGATGGTTTAAAATATCTCGGTAGCCTGTCTGCCAATCAGCATAATCAAGCCAAGCTAACGGAATGTTGCTGTGCAAGCGTTTTCCTGTCACTGAGGTTTTTGTATTATCAGTAGTAGGAGGTGTCTCGCCAACCTGTTCACTAAGCCAAACCCCTAGCTCAAACGTAGTAACAGGTCGATAGTCCGTCGCTAGATAGACAGACTTTGGTGTTTCTATCGTCAACACTTTGGCGATGATATTGACCAAGTCGCGATCCATGATGCGGTTGCTCCAATGCTCAGCTGGCACTGGATCTTTATTTGGCTCACGAGCCTTGCGTAGTCGCATTAAGCGCTCGCGACCGTAGATGCCACTAGGACGAATAATAATGGCTTTATCACCGAAGCCTTGTTGCAGCGCTTGTTCTGCTTGCAATATAACTTTTGAGGCTTCACGCGCTGGCGTGACAGGTGCAGTATGCTCATCAATCCATTCGCCATTATCCTGACCATAGACACCAGTAGAAGAAATGAATACCACACGTTCAAGTTTAATAAGCTGTGGAGCAAGCGTTGCTAAATGCTGACTAATCGCTAGATAACTGTCGTGATAACCGCTGGTCGAATACTCATCAGGGGTGACGATAATCGCAATATGAGTAAATGCTTGTAGCTGCTCAGCCGTCAAAGTCAACGCATTAGCCTGCAAAAAATCTGCACTATCTACCAAATCATAGTATTCGCGCTCACTACGAGCTAGCCCAGTCACACAATAGCCATCTTGGGCGAGTTTATTGGTCACTGGTAGGCCAATATCACCTTGCCCGATAATTAGTAAATTTTGCGTACTCATAAAGCATGTTTCCCTTTATACAACTTCCTTTATACAACGATTACAGCACTTAGAAGCCGTTTTGTTTAAATTAATGCCTAAATCAACGGCTAAATCAGTGTCTAAACCAATGTCTAAACCAATGTCTAAACCAATGTCTAAACCAATGTCTAAACCAATGTCTAAATCAGTGATTAAAAATAACGTCTGTACGATAGCTGTATATCATCGTTGGCATCGATACGTTCTTGCCATTCGTAATTTGCATTGATACGTAATGCTTGTTTTTTATCAATATCGTATTGCAGCCCTAAGCTTGAGATTGGTTGCCAATAATGGCCACGGACGTTGGATTCATCGCTGCTGCCATGATACCAATATGGCAATTGCAATTCAGCTTGCGCGCGTAATTGATTGTTAATCTGATAACGGCAGCCAGCATTGATACCTGCGCCTAGACGAAAGCCTTTATTGATACCGCGTCCTACTTGCCCTGTACCTGCCAAAAAGGTATAACACAGTTGCGGCGGCATCTCACCAGCACCTGCATCTGGCGTACCAAATGCCCATGACCAGCCTTTTTCGTAACCCACGCTACCGACCAAATGATCCGTACCTGCCTCTTGCGATCCATCGTTTACTCGCGTCGCCTCGATACTGGCGCCCCAAGTATTGCCTTTTTTGGCAGCATTAACAGGGTTAAAAGAGCGGCCACGAATCAAAGTGACATTTTGCAATACCACACTGTCTGGCTGATTGGGCTTACTGTCATCTGTGTCATACAATCGTAATGTCGCAGCCAGCCCTTCTAAATTAAAAAACTGTGGATACCCTGAAGCGTGGTCAAGCGTATCATGAAACCCTGCTCGAAACCCAATATCCATATAGTCATTGTCACCACGCTGCCCTATACCTATCGTGCCCAATTGTAGCGGATGCCTGTCTATTGGATTATTATCCGATACATCGATTTGACGCTTGAGTAGTGTTTGCCCATCAGCTGACATGCTCGATACAGGGTTGAGCTGCGCAGACTGAATCTCACTCACGGTTTGTTTGGCGCTATTATGATAGCCCAACTGCGCGCGCTGTTGTTTTTTCTCATTGAGCTGTGCTTGACGTAAGGTATTATCAGCAGGCGTATAAGTGGTACTTGCCAGCAACTGCTCATTATTTAATAGTTGAATCACATCAGAAGGCACGATTGCGTAAGACAATTGACTCAGTAGGTTTTGCTGCGGACGGACCACATCAATAAGACGTAGAATCTCAGAAGCACAATTATCCGTGGTAAAGTAATACGGCATCTTTAACGCTTTAGTTTCCCAAACGTGGCGCATAATCTGCTGAACTTCCGCTGGCGTCAGACTCAACTGATACGTCCACGTATCACGTTCATCATCTTGCAGGTATTTCGCTAGCATCTCTGGATAAAGGTCAATTTCGATAGCGCTATTGTAGCTACCAATCATTGACTTAGTAGCATAGATCGGGAAACTGTCGTTTGGATCACCGTCTACCGTATAGTTCAGCGCATAAGCCTTATCGATTTGATTTGGATCGGCGATGCTCGCTTTTGAGTCAATGCGTAACAGCGTATGAGCAAACGCAGAGAGCGGATTGTCCAAGTACTCCTGCGCAAACATAATAGATAGCTGCTCAGGCGCTAATGTCGACATCCATTCATCCAATTCTGGACAGTCAGCAGATAGACTTGCAGCATCGATCGCTAGCGCCTCTGTCAACCATGCCACTCGTGCTGGAAAACGACATAAGACAGAATTATTATTGGTATCAGTTTTTGCTTGGTCGTTATCAGTTGCTGATGATGACACCAACTCTTGTGCAAGTGCTACAAGCATCGCATCCAATTCTGCACCTGAATCTCGTTGACCATTTTTACTTAAGAAAAAGCTCGAATCATCAACCAAACTCTCTGTTTTCTTTTTACCCAATACACTGTTTTTATCATCGTAAAAATACAACAAGCGTCGCCATGTTGTATGCTGTGCCAACTTGTCTGCTTTTACTTGCTGCCGCCATGTTGATAGTAGCTGCTCTGTCTTTAAGCTTGATTCAGATAAAGTACTATTTTGAATACTAGGTTCAGCACTATTAATATTATCCGGCTCGGATAATGCATCTGAATTAGAATAAGTAGGTGCTATGCTAGATGCGTCAGGTGACAATGCATCTGATTCAAGGACGGACAGGGGCGTTGGTAGAAATGCCTGTGTTTGAGCCGAGAGCAGCAACCCTGCTACAGCCAATGGTAGACGTGCTCGCAGGCCAATGGGCATTAGCGTACAATCGATAGGTATGGACGTCAGTTTTATAGACATGAGGTAAAATCTCGCACGTTATTATTCATACGCTATCAGCGTTATTAAAGTTGCTGGGTCAGAAAATCATACACGTCGCCCACTATCATTTAACTATTTAGATAGATTTTTATCACACCATTATCAATACTATAGTCAAGTCTATATAAATCCGCTACATTGTCATCCTCGCTAAGCATATTAATGTATAACTTGCACTCGGTTTCCTTGTATCGGAATTATATTGAACTGACTATAGTATAAAAAGAGAGCATTATGCCTGCATCATTGCCAAACTCATCATCTACGTCGTCAATGACTATCAAAGATGGTCTACTATCGGCAGCCACTTGGCTGGCCTCACCCAATTACAATGTAAGGCCAAAAGGTTTAAGTATTGACGCTATTGTCGTACACAATATTAGTCTACCACCGAATGAATTTGGTGCCTGCGACACTAATGGTACGCATTACGTGAAAGCATTATTTACCAATCAATTAGACTGGGATGCTCATCCTTACTTTCAAACAATTAAAGGTGCAGAAGTATCAGCGCATTTATTTATCGAACGTGATGGCGCTATCACTCAGTTTGTTAATTTCAACGAACGGGCGTGGCATGCTGGGCGGTCTAGCTACTTGGGTCGACCTGAATGTAATGATTATAGCATTGGCATCGAGCTCGAAGGGTCGGATTTTGTGTCCTTCACCTCTGCTCAATATGAGCAGCTAGCCGAAGTAATTGCCGCCATCTATAAGGCCTATCCCAAAACACGTCGCCACTTGACGGGCCATAGCGATATCGCGCCTGGGCGTAAGACTGACCCTGGTAATTTTTTTGAATGGGCAAGGTTGCGCCAGTTAGTGGCTAATGCAACGAAAAACGATGCACCATCACATAAGTGATTTCCACACTCAATCCATTTATCTCAATGGTGAAAGTGATATAATTCGTCAGTTTTTCATCTATATCACATCAGCACATAACTCAATATACAACTTAGCAAGATAGGTTCTCATGGCAAAAAGTCGGTTATTTCGTTCAACCATGGTGGTTAGCAGTATGACCATGTTATCGCGTATTTTAGGTTTGGTACGTGATGTTGTATTGCTAGGGGTTTTTGGTGCAGGTGGTTTGATGGATGCCTTTTTGGTCGCCTTCAAAATCCCAAACTTCTTACGACGACTGTTTGCAGAAGGCGCGTTTAGCCAAGCTTTCGTGCCGGTACTCTCCGAATACAAAGAAAAGTACAGCTTGCAACAAGTGCAGATTTTGGTCAGTCGTACCTCGGGCGCATTGTTGCTAGTTCTATCGATGCTTACGGTAGTGGTCATCTTAATCGCACCTTGGGTGGTGACGTTGTTTGCCCCTGGGTTTGCTGATCAACCCAATAAGTTTGCTATTACCGCTGAGTTATTGCGTCTTACCTTTCCGTATTTGCTATTCATCTCTATGACAGCCTTTGCCAGTGGTATTCTGCAAAGCTACGGTCGTTTCGCCGCACCTGCTTTTGCACCAGTTCTATTGAACCTGTGCATGATTGGTGGTGCGCTGATTTTTGCGCCGATGTTTGATACGCCCATTATGGCGCTTGGCTATGCTGTTGCTATCGCAGGTTTGCTACAATTCTTGATTCAACTGCCGCAGCTTTGGCAACAAAAGCTGCTTGTCGCACCAAAGATTGACTTCCAGCACGAAGGTGTTCGTCGGATTTTGAAACTGATGTTACCTGCTATCTTTGGTGTGTCTGTTACTCAGATTAATTTACTATTGAACACTATCTTTGCCTCATTAATGATTGGCGGTTCCGTCTCTTGGCTCTATGCAGCTGAACGTATGAGCGAGCTACCATTGGGTCTGATTGGTGTGGCGATTGGTACCGTCATATTACCAAGTCTGTCAAAAAGCGAAGCTCAAAAAGACGACGTCAGTTTTAAAAAGACCATCGACTGGGCAGCACGCCTTATCATCTTAGTCGGTGTGCCCGCCTCAGCTGCCCTATTTGTACTGGCAGATGTATTGATGCAAGCACTATTCTTACGCGGTGAGTTTACCTTACGTGATGCCCAGATGAGCTCACTGGCCCTACGTAGTATGGCAGGTGGTATCTTAGGATTTATGCTTATTAAGATATTTGCTCCTGCGTTTTTTGCGCGTCAAGATACCAGAACCCCTGTAAAAATCGGCATCATCTCTGTCATCGCCAATATGATCTTTAGTGTTATTTTTATCGGGATATTCTATTTCTTAGAGATACCACTACATGGTGGTCTGGCATTGGCTACGACTGGCGCTGCTTTTGTAAACGCAGGCCTACTATATTACTTCTTGCACAAGCGTGATATTTTCCGTTTCGGTCCGCATTGGAAAAAGCTATTTACGCAGTTTGCTATCTCGACTGGCTCTATGATTGGCGTGCTTTATTTTATGCTGCCTTACTTCCCTACCGATCAGGCTCAGTGGCAACGTATCGTCGCGCTGATTGTTATGTGTGCTGTCGGAGCGCTGGTTTACGGTGTGGTATTGCTAGCGACTGGTTTCCGTCCGCGTCAGCTAAAGCACGGCTAGGATAAAGTATAAGCAAACTCATGACGGGCTTACGAAACCAAAACAAGCCTGTTATGAGAAATGACAATGCGCGCTGCTAATAATTGTCATAATAGATCACTAATGAATACATGACATTTGAGGTTTGATATGACAACGAAACAGCCAATCTTCCAGCGCTTACCAATTTTGCTAGCAACTGGTGTACTAAGCACTGGATTGCTTATTAGCGGTTGTAGTAACAATGAGCCGGCTGAAACTGCTACCGATAATGAAGATGTGGCAGCGACTGTTGATACCTCAGAAGACGTCACATTAGACAATGATACGACTGACCAAGCAATAACCGATGACAGTGCTAGCGAAACAGGCGAAATTATAGATAGCGCTGAAGACAAGACAGCGATTGTTAGTGATAATATTAATCCAGTCACTGAAGCGGCCGAACAGAAAAGTCTAGTGACCAATCCGACTCAAGCCGGTACGCCAGAGGATACTGTCAAGCAAGCCCTAAACAGCTTATATTACGGTGATGTGAAGGATGCGGCGTCATATTACCAAGTCGATATGGCAAACTTTGAAAAAGAGCTTGCCAATACTCAGTCTGCATTTCAGCAAACGGTGGATGGCGTTACGATTACTGATACCAAATACAATGATGACAAAACTCGTGCCACCATCACTGGCGAGCTGATGTTAAAAGGACAGAGCGAACCTGCACCACTGACCTACCAGCTACAGAAGATAAAAGGTCAATGGAAGATTTTGGGTTAGAGCGTTTTAAGTTAAATTGTTTCAGACGCTTTATCTAAAATATCGTCTGACGTGACTGCTTTGCCAAGCATCACAACATCAGCGATAAACCCTTCCATATCGCAGACTTCGGGCATATAGCCCCATTGTTCAAAGCCAAGCTTACGGAATAATCCTAAGCTTGGATGGTTATGAGCAAAGACAAGGGCAATGATATTTCGAATACCTAGGCTTGGTGCTTGCGTCAACATCCAACGGGTCAGCACACTGCCTAAGCCTTTGCCCTGATAATCTTGATTTAGATAGATGCTAATCTCGGTACTGATGTGATAGGCCGTACGTGCGTACAAATCACTAAAGCTGCCCCATGCGACTATCGGTGCTTTTTTTTGATCTATATTATTTGATGATAGTGCTTTAACCACATATATCGGTCTGGTTGTGCTATCCAAATGTTCCTCAAACCAAGTAGCACGCTCCTCTAGCGTAACCAATGCAAGATTGGCTGTTGCTTGTTTGCCCGGTATGCTTTGATTATAAATGGCTAAGACTTCTGCTAAATCTTCTTTATTTGCACGCTGCACAACGAACTGATCGGTAAGCTGATATGTCGATAGGTCGGTTGGTATAGTATTTAAGGCAGCAGCAGACATAAGAGCTCCATCGTTGTCGGGATTGTTGTTAGGATTACTATTAGCATCATTGGCAATAAAGAATAGCCACCCTATGCGCCATACTTGCATTACACGTAGACTATAGGATGTTAGTGTAGCTATTTTACTTTATAATGGCTGGTTTTAGACACATCAATTTTAAGCATAGATGTGTTTTTTCGTTTTTTATTTGGTCTCATCATAGCTGAAAACTTATGAAAACCTATTTTCTTGAGCAACTGATTTCGTCGCCACACACTTCATCTACGGACACTGTCCCAGTAGAGTTGGCATCTTGCGTGCTCACTATCGGCAATTTTGACGGTGTGCACCTTGGTCACCAAGCCATGCTAGCCCAAGTTCGTGAGATTGCACATACCCAAAATTTGGGTGCGGCGGTCATGATTTTTGAGCCGCAGCCACGCGAGTTTTTTGCACCTGCTAAAGCACCTGCACGTTTGACGAATCTGGCAGAGAAGCAAGCACTGCTAGCAGAGTATGGTGTTGAAACATTGATCGTAGCAGGTTTTGATACAGAGTTTCGCTCGCTATCAGCACAAGCGTTTGCCGATATATTAGCCAAGCGTTTGAACGTCAAAGCATTGGTGCTGGGTGACGACTTCCGCTTCGGCCATGATCGTACTGGTGACAGTCAGTGTTTGCGTGGTTACGGTTTGGATGTGACCAACCTGCATACGGTCACTGATAGTAATACTGATAGCGACAGTATTGATACTATGGATAACGACGCTGCCCGTATTAGCTCTACTCGGGTTCGTGACTTACTATTAGCAGGTGAACTTCAGGCGGCCAACAGGTTGCTTGGTCGTGACTATGCAATCACAGGAGGGGTTGTGCGCGGCGACCAGATAGGTCGTACGATAGACTTCCCTACCGCAAATATCGATTTACAGCGTATAAAGCCTGCCCTGCATGGTATTTTTGCAGTTGACGTGGTGAGCTTAGATGACAATGGTGATGTGATAGCTGATGGTTTGACTGCGCTTGCCACCGATGGTCATACAGGTGTTGCTGGCTTGCGTCCGCATAGTTTGTTTGGCACGGCTAATATTGGTAAAAGACCTTCTGTTGATAAAGGTGATGACTGGCGACTAGAAGTCCACTTTCCGCAGTTGCAAGCTGATTTGTACGGACTGAATTTACACGTACGTTTCCTACACTTTTTGCACGGTGAGCGTCGCTATGATGGAATAGAAGCATTAAAAGCGGGTATTCATCAAGACGTTGCAGATCTACTTGAGTGGCGCGAAAAGCAAATTTGATTTTTAGTGTTACTCCAGACATAAAAAACCCCGCGATATTAAGACTATTGCGGGGTTTTTTATCTCTTGATAAACTTTTATGCATCAGGATGTAAACGGACATTTAGCTCATCGATGGTTTCTACCCATGCGGCATCTTTTTGCCATTCTTCTTGCAGGAACATACGCTGATTATCCGTCCAAATGCTAGCCTCTGTCAGTTTTTCTTCGCTAGCTAGTTGGTTTGCTGCGATAAAATTATCAATTGCCTCATCAGAGCTGTCTAGGCCTAACTGAGCAAATAACTCATTCATACTATATTCTGGTTCACCCAACATAAATTTCTCCTTAAATGGTACGAATAGGATCGTACTTATTGTTTAATGTGCTTATTATTCAAATTGACACATTCATTGTAGCAAGCTTTATTTTAATAGCTGTTAATCAACGTTTATCTAACGTTATCAATTGTATTAACAGTAAATCGCTTTTATTCATTTAAGATGATGATTGAATTGCTCTCATTTGCCTATTTCTTATAGACATAAAAAAAGCCCTCACACTTAAGAGGGCTTTTTTGTACTACTTACCTTTACTACTTAAATCATAGCTTACTGGATAGCAGCTTAGATTTACGGTAGTAAATGTGCTACTGCATCACGCTCTTCACTAAGCTCTTGCTCAGTGGCAGCCATTTTCTCTTTCGAGAAATCTGATGATACATCAACGCCGTCTACGATAGACCAGTCGCCGTTAGCGCATGTGCATGGGAATGAATAGATCAAACCTTCAGCAATACCGTATTCGCCGTTTGAGTAAACGCCCATAGATACCCAGTCATTCTCATCAGTACCTAGTGCCCACGTACGCATATGTGCGATAGCAGCGTTGGCAGCAGAAGCCGCAGATGATGCACCGCGAGCTTTAATAATCGCAGCACCGCGCTGTTGTACTTCTGGGATATAAGTTGCTTCGTACCATTCGCGATCAACTAAATCTAGCGCAGGCTTGCCGTTTACCGTACAAGCGGTTAGATCTGGATACTGAGTTGACGAATGGTTGCCCCAGATGATCATTTTTTTCACGTCATTTACAGTGCTGTCAGTCTTGCCAGCCAACTGTGCCATAGCACGGTTGTGGTCTAGACGAGTCATTGCAGTAAAGTTGCGTGGATCAAGATCTGGTGCATTGCGCTGAGCGATAAGTGCGTTCGTGTTGGCAGGGTTACCGACTACCAATACTTTTACATCACGGCTAGCGACTTCGTTCAATGCTTTACCTTGTGCTGAGAAGATCGCAGCGTTGGCTTCTAGCAAATCTTTACGCTCCATACCTGGGCCACGAGGACGTGCACCAACCAGTAAAGCATAATCGATATCTTTGAATGCGACATTAGCATCGTCAGTTTGGACGATACCAGCCAACAATGGGAATGCACAGTCTTCTAGTTCCATGACCACACCCTTTAGGGCGTCAAGAGCTGGCGTAATTTCAAGTAATTGCAAAATAACTGGCTGATCTTTACCTAGCATCTCGCCAGATGCAATACGAAATAGCATCGCGTAGCTGATATTACCAGCGGCACCAGTGACGGCAACACGTAAAGGCTGTTTCATTGACATTGAATACTCCCTAATTAATTATTAGATAATTCTAATGAACGATTATCATTTTAGATATCGACTTGTTTGCCGCATAGCAGCATGTATAAACCGAGAGCTAGTGTAGCACTTCATCGCAGTGACCGTCTAGATACAGTCATAGACCCGTCAGGGATTATATTGTTACATTTTATACGAGAGGATTTTTGTAGAGGCTAAGCGCTTACGAATAAAGCGCTAGAGGGTTTC
This sequence comes from Psychrobacter sp. Pi2-52, assembly GCF_904846705.1. Classification (GTDB taxonomy): domain Bacteria; phylum Pseudomonadota; class Gammaproteobacteria; order Pseudomonadales; family Moraxellaceae; genus Psychrobacter. Next base: position 113,857 of record NZ_CAJHBS010000004.1, on the reverse strand, counting down.
AGTACATGATAACTAAAGCATATTTTCACTGTATTGTACGTAGATACAATGGTCAAAATAGGCAATTTGCACTATTAAGTTGGGCTAAGTGAAATGAAAAATGGTATCAAAAAAGAAGTTTGAGCAGGTAACTAAGTAAAGGCTATCGTCCACCTGAAATGATAAATTTACTGCCACAGCTGTCTATAACGTCATGACAAGTCCCAAAATCACTACCTTCATAACACACGTGTATATCAGTAAGTATCGATTGGCGACGGCTGCCTTCTTGACAGATGAGATCCACACTGTTTGATGACATACCACTATTGAGACGGGTCATTTGACTGATAAATCGTGATTTGGAAACGGTATAACTATTACCCGTATTTAGCTCATTCGGTAGCTTTAATCCACCTGCATAGTTAGTAATCTGGCGGAAGTAACTGCTGGCGCTAAGCGGGCTACAGGCTCCATAGCGTTGCCACGTTTGGCTACGTACCGTTGTGTCAGGCATGATACGGTTGACAACTTTTAGTTGTAGCGGGGTAAGGCGTGGCTCACTACCGCGACCGCAGCGCTCACCATATCCCATATCTAGACCAGATACGGTCAATGAATACCCTTCTAAACACTGACGCATACGTGCCCGCGTTGGCTGCATATTACATAATGCTGGGGTCATCTCAATCATCAATACGCGCTGACCAGTCTTAACCGTGCTAGCCGCCTGTGCTGGTAGCAGTATAACGCCTTGTATAAGTATTAAAGCGCCGAAGCTCATCGTCGCTTTAATACTACCTACACTGTGTTTGCTAGCCAAACCTGCACGCAATCGCATCATAGAGTTAGCAGCCTTGTTGCTCAGGTTTGTATCTGTCTTTGTATTTGCCTTCGATAAAAAACATATCCGATTAGATAACGAATATTTGGTTTTTGGCGACGTAGACAGACTAAAATATTTTTTGATCATAGGACTGAAGGCAGTTAGTTAGCAATGATAAGACATAGGCTATAACTTAAATCATTAGACGCGATACATAAAACACGCATTGACCTAAGAACAAGACTGAAAAATAGGGTTTCCCATTAAGGCAATGGTAACAAAACGTTTTTTTTAATCTATAGCAAAAACGTAAACGTTGACGACATCGTCAGGAATCTCGATAAATGTTGATAAAGCACTGAAGGATAAAGACTTTAAAATTTGTCTTAGCCAGATGAGTGATGCTTGGGCAAATCAGAGTTGATCAATTGACAAAGCAAATCAGCAGATAAAAATAAACCACTAACAAAAAATTATTAGTGGTTTATTAAATACAAGTTCAGTGATTAAAATCCAGCTGGCACCGTACCCATACGCTGAGTGATTGGCTGACCACGACCCAACAGACTGCTGTAGATAGTGGCGTTTTCCATTACGTGTTTGACATAGTTACGTGTCTCAGGGAATGCAATCGACTCTACATACTGATCTGCGGCCAGTGAACCATAAACTGGCTGCCAGCGTTTGGCATTATTAGGTCCAGCATTATAGCCTGCGGTTGCCAATACTGGTTGATAATTAAGCTTGCCCAAGATATCACCCATATACCACGTACCATAACGAATATTGGTATCACCGCTGTTGGCACGGCTCGCACTATACGTCTCGCCTAGGTTACGAGCGATATATTTTGCGGTATCAGGCATAACTTGCATCAGTCCACTCGCGCCCACGTTTGAGCGCGCAGAGGATACAAAACGGCTTTCTTGACGCATAATACCGTACGCCCATGCTGGATCAATACCTGCTGACTCACTATAACGTACGACTGCGCTTTGATGCGGCATCGGATGCGAGAGTGCGAGACTATCCACCCTATCAGTATTATCAACTGCATAAATCGCTCGGTCGAGCCAGCCCATATCATAGGCTTGACGAGCAGCAGCGACGATCAAATTGTCATCACGATTGTCACGAGCTTGCTTCACTGCCCAGTTCCACTCGCGGTTGGCATAAGCACGACTGGCCTCAGAGTTATATAATGCAAACGCACGAGCGAAGTTAGCGTCTTGCATGACGCGCGCGCGGTCAGCAGTACTGACATTAGGCAAATTACTACCGCCTAAACGGCTAGCATCGAAACGCTGCCCTATTTTGTCTTTTGCCATCAGGCCATAGTAGTCATTACTTTTTGCTAAGTTCTGATACATTTTTTTAGACGTATTACGCTTGCTACTATCGCTTGACTGCTCATACGCACGAGCTAGCCAATATTGCCACTGGGCTTCTTTTTGGGTTTCGCCGTCCATTTTTGAGATAGCTTCTACCACGTCATCCCAACGACCGAAGCGAATCGCCGCCATAGCGTAATCTTCAGCTTCTTCAAAATTAAAATCATTGTCCAAACTGTTGCGGAACCAATCCACTGCTTCAGCGTTAAAGCCATCGTCAGTGTTGTGGTTCATACGCTGTACGCCAAGCGTACGATAAGCATAGCGTCGGGTTTCGTCATTCAACAATCTGACCGCGCGCTGATTGTCTTGTTTGATATCAAAGTCTAACTGTAGCGCCGCCTCACGATAAGACTTGTCAGCCATACGGCCGATTGCGTACATATATAGGTATTGATTGGTTTGGCTTGCAGGCTCACGACCAAAACGGCTAAAGAAAGAAGACGGATTTAGCTGAATTTCACTGAGCGCCGAATAAGCAATTGGCGTACCAAGGCGTGAGGACAATGCCATAATATCACCTGTCTTGCCTTTACGTAGCATACGCTTGAGACGAGCCGCACGATCTTGATTACTAATTAGCGCGTTGTTGTTCATCTCCATCGCTAGCTGATCGCACAAAGCTGGTTGCTTTTTAGTGGTTAGCCAAACATCAGATTTGGCTGCCATAGCACGCATGGTGTCACCGCCATTATTAAACCCAAGCGCAACCGCACAGCGCTCACTGGCATCGGCATTGGTAATCAAATTGGCTACCTGTCTAACCGAGGCGTAATCGTTCGATCCTGCTTTGGTCTCCGCAAAATCAGCCACTAATTTCTCAGCCATAACTGTGTCTGGATATTGGCGCACAAACTGCGAGACCGCCGCTGAACTCTGTGAATTGAGATCTAGATTCATGCGCCAATAGGTCGGATACATCGCAAACAAGCCGCCGCTCATGACTTGCTCATAGTTATAGAGCGCACTCACATCACCGCGATCTGCGGCGATAGCGGCTGCCATAAATGAGTCAATACTACTGTCTTGCTGATAATCTTGTTGATAGCTTTCCTCATCGCCCCACGTCAACTCGGCACAAGCGACTTGTGACACACCAAGTGCACTGACCGCTGTTGCCACGCTCAACGCGCTCAACCGTAGCGTACCTACTGTGATTCGCTTTGACGCGTGTTTTTGACTGATAGACTCTTCATCCTTGATGCTATGCGCAACACGCAACTTTGTCATACTGACTCTCTTTATGATATCTCTACAAACATGTGAATAACGGTTCGCTAAGTACCGCCAAGGGTATAGCAATCATCATACTATACTCATTGTGCTTTCAACTATCTCCTTTACCTTTTGTTAATAAATAGGACAGCACGGTGTAACATAGAAGTGATAATGAGCCGCAGTTTTTATGAATAGTAATACGAACGACAGTAAATAATTGATACTGCTATGAATTATTTATCATATTGAGGACCTATCGCTCGTGCTAATTTTTCACATTGGCACAGGGTTGTGATAAAATACGCCACCTGTTAATCGGCTACTCCGCTATATTTTTGGTCAATCATGGACTTATCCTTATGAGTGTTACTGTATTCAATCCCCGCATCGATGACGATGCTGTTGCTGAGACGACTGTCACCGCACGTGCTGTCACTGCACTCAAAGAAGCAAGTTCAGCCCAAGCGCCTTTCGAAAAAGCAGCGACAAAAAAGGTCTTTGTCACGACCCAAGGTTGTCAGATGAATGTCTATGACTCTGGCAAAATGCTAGACGTGCTCGGCGATTCGCATGGTATGGAAGTCACTCATGATATCGATGAGGCCGATGTACTACTGATGAATACCTGCTCTATCCGCGAAAAAGCGCAAGAAAAAGTCTTTTCGGAATTGGGCCGCTGGCGCAAACTAAAGGAAAAACGTCCTGACCTCGTCATTGGCGTCGGTGGCTGTGTAGCCTCCCAAGAAGGCGATAACATTCAAAAACGCGCGCCTTATGTTGACATGGTATTTGGCCCGCAAACCTTGCATCGCCTGCCAGAACTATATGACCAATCAAATGAGCAACGTGAAATCGCGCCTAAGAATCGTATCGGTACGATTGATGTGTCGTTCCCTAGCATCGAAAAGTTTGACTTTTTGCCAGAGCCAAGAGTAGAAGGCTACAAAGCCTTTGTCTCTATTATGGAAGGTTGCTCAAAGTATTGCTCATTTTGCGTTGTTCCTTATACGCGTGGTGAAGAATTATCGCGTCCACTTGATGACGTATTGGCTGAGATTGACAGCCTTGCCGCTCAAGGTATCCGTGAAATCAATCTGTTGGGTCAAAACGTAAACGGCTATCGCGGCGAAAAAGACGATGGCAGTATTTGCCGTTTCGCTGAGCTGTTGCACTATGTCTCGCATGTCGATGGTGTCGAACGTATTCGCTATACGACCAGCCATCCGCTAGAGTTCACTGATGACATCATCGATGCGTATGCACAATTACCAGAGCTGGTTTCGCACTTGCATCTACCGGTTCAGAGTGGCTCGAATGCTATCTTGGCAGCGATGAAGCGCAACCATACGATTGATGTTTATATCAATCAGATCAATAAGCTTAAAGCCATTCGTCCTGATATTCACTTATCGAGCGACTTTATCATTGGCTTCCCAGGTGAGACCGAACAAGACTTCCAAGATACATTGAACTTGGCAAAAGAGTTGAACTTCGATCACTCTTATAGCTTTATCTACTCTAAGCGTCCAGGCACGCCAGCGGCAGAGTTGCCAGATGATGTGAGTTTCAAAACTAAAAAAGAGCGCTTGGCAGAATTCCAAAAAGTCATCATTGACTCAACGCTAGCGAAAACGCATGAGATGGTCGGCACCACGACTCGCGTCTTGGTTGAACAAGTCGCCAATCGTCATCCCGATTGCTTAATTGGTACGGCAGATAATACCCGTACCGTTATGTTCCCTCATGATGTTGAGAAAATGGATGAGATGTTGGGTAAACTCGTGAGCGTACGTATTACTGATTTCGTCAGTCCGCACATGGTGAAAGGTGAGCTTGAGGATGTGCTGGCATAGATTGATTACATTTCAGTCGTAGGGTGCTTTCAAAGCACCACATACTCAATAATTTAAATTAAAAAAGCCATTTACTATTAAATAGTAAACGGCTTTTTTTAATTTAGATACCCTAAAAGTTTACTGTTATAGCCTATTTACTAAAGCGACTGATTTGCTCCAGTGCTTGCTGTAATAGCTCATAATCTGGCTGATCTTTTAATGGTTTGTACTTTTTATCGACATATGAGAACTGCCCCACAGAGCCAACTTCCATAATATCTTTATGGGTCACTACCGCATATTTACTATAGCTAGAAACCAGTAACCAATCACGATCAATAGGCTTACCTAATAAATTTACTCCCATAGAATAATCTTGTACTGGATTTTTGACCCCAAGATAATTTTGCATTAGTGTTGGCACAACATCTTGATGACTGGTAAAGCGATTATTCCAACCGTTGGTATTTTTAGGCACACCTTTACCGATGATAGCAAAGGGAACGTGTACTTGAGGGTTGGAAAAATTGCCATTATGTCCCCAATAGTTTTGTTTGTTGTCGTTCAGCTCCTCACCATGATCGCCGGTAATCACCACAATGGTATTTTCCATCTCTCCTGACGCACTCAGTGCATTCAATACTTGCTTAGCCAAGCTATCAATGAAGTGCACGCTGGTCTTATAACGATTCATCAATGGCATGGGGTCGGTATTATTGTTTAGCTTTAAATAATTGACTTCAGATAACATCGGCTCATAGCGATGATCATAATCTTCAGGGAATGCATATCCGTGCGGCGCATCATAAAATAAGAATGAGAAGGAAGGCTTTGAGTCATCCTTTTGTTCAAACCAGTCTAACCATTCTTCAGTGATATTTTGATCACGTGCAACCGCAGTGTCTCCTGTGGACTCTTTTCGTAAATCAGGAACTTTCAAAAACACCGTTTGGTCAAACTCAGGACTGGTCAGGCGTGCAGAGGCAAAAATACCCAACTGATAATCTAACTCTTGCATGCGATCAATAAAAACAGGGCTAGTCTTATTGTCTATCGCACTGTGCCAATACGTCGATGGAATGCCGTAAAAAAAGCCAAAAACCCCTGCTCGTGTTGCATTCCCCGTTGATAGATGCTCTTGATATATCGTGCCATTTTGAGCAAAGTTCCAAAGATTTGGGGTGTTTTCTGCATTAAAAGTCTCCTCTCGCCAAGAGTCTATGACCAAAAATACAATATTTGGTGGGTTTTCGACCGTTTCGGTTTGCAAAGGCTGCAATGGAAAATGAAAATCCCCTTGTTTTTGCATGGTCATTAACTTTTGCTTTTCTAAGGCCTCCTCATCAATCCAGCCATATTTACTCATTAGACTGTTAGAAGTTGTCGGATGAAATAATGGCAGATAGCGCTTAAGCTGCGTGACGGATTGATAAGCGTGCGCGGCCGCCCAGATATGAATCAGATGACTGAACAATAAAGCGATTACTGCGGTCACGCTAAAAACACGCCCTGTTCTTGCTGGCAGCTTAATTTTCTTGGTTTCAAGACTAGCTAAAACTCCCACCTCTATCGCAAATACCAATGCCACAGCACCGATGACCATAAGCCAAGTCGCTATGGAAAAGCTCACAATCTGTCCTGAAAGAACCAAATCTAGCATGGCAATATTGATATGAAAGCGATAATTGGCAAAGACGATCGTATCAATGAATAGAAAAATCAATATTAACGATGCTAATGTCGCAATAATTGTTCGGCGTATCAAGCGATTGGGTAAAAAGAAAAAGGGCAGCAACACCAGGCTGACAAGAGTCGTTAGCGCCACCATATGTGAGAATGTCGACAACACTAAAAATGCTAGCCCTAGCTTATCACTCGGTACTTCAGGTAAAAACTTTAAATACCGTAGAGCGATAAAAACAGTGAAAACAGAGTTAATTAGGACAAAATATCCAAAAGTCGTTAATTTTTCTTTAAAAGTCATATTAAGTCGCAATAAAATTGAAGTGACGAAGGCCTTTTGAACCCTCTAAAATGACTGGCACAATCATTAGTGGTATGGGCATCAGTGGTAACGGATCGGTTAATTTTTAAAGGTATAGTGAGTTCAATATAAAAATAGTACAGCGGGACTGGCTTATATTTGTTGTAGCCTCTGTCTACGTAGGCACAGCACGCCAGACAAACATATACCAGTCTTGCGTTAAAATATAATGTATCTGTTTTATTTAGAATTGACTATACTTGGTAAGATTTCAGAAAAATAGTAGATTATAAAGCTTTTAGATGAATTGAACAATTGTTTAAATTAACTTTGAGATAAACATGCTTTTATAATACCCCCCCCCGATAACCTCAACCAACAAAGCCGCGGCAATTAAGATAAATATCACCCCGCAAGCGCGATTAAGCCAAGCCAGACGATCACCAACATCAAGCCAGCCAGCCAATTGCTTTCCGCCAAGCGTATAGATGATCTGCCAAATGGTTTCGCTTAAAAACAAGCCAAAAGTCAGCATTATATACTGCGGCCAAAGGGGCGCCGTAAAATTGATAAACTTGGGGAAAAAAGCAGCGAAGAATAATATAGCTTTTGGGTTAGACAGTGACACCCAAACGCCGGTACGAAATAAGGTCATATTGTTTGGTGACAACTTAACTGCTGCACTCGATAGTGAGCGCGGCTGCGGTGTTTTCTCATCAGTCATAAATGGCAGAGTAGTCGGATAATCGGTCGCGACCTCCTCGCCCATTTCTTTGGCATCACTCATCAAGCTGCCCTCACCAGCATCGCGCCATGACTGAATACCCAGATAAATGAGATATAGCGCACCTACTGTTTTGATTACTTCTAAAGCCCAAGGCGATTGACGACTGATAACGTCTAGCCCTAGCAAGGTTGACAGCAATAGGATGAATAAACCAAGGCTTAATCCTGCCAGCGTCCATAGCGTACGCTTTACCCCATAGTTCATCCCATACTGAAACGCCAGCAGCATATTAGGACCAGGGGTCGCCGAGATAAAAAACGTACTTGCGAAAAACACTGCAAACAGATGCCAAGACATCAACCCACCCCTACTTTGTCATGTGTAAATGGTTCTAATACGAAAGGCTATACGACTTAAATACGCGACTAAAAAATAAACACCGCCATTAAGACGGTGTCATTTATACCTATATATCAAAAATTCTCGCAGAAATCATTAAAGAAACGACATGCCTTCTTCTGAATAATTACGATTACATGGACGGCTGAGTCGTACAGCTATCTAATAGCTTCTTTAAAAACACATCACAGCGTTCAATTTCACTAAGCTCCACATACTCATCCGCTTTGTGCGCCTGCTCAATACTACCAGGGCCACAGATAATCGTTGGGATACCTGCATTGGTAAACTGACCGCCTTCAGTCGCGTAAGCCACTTTATGACGCTCATCATCTCCTGTCAGCGCAGCGATTAACAATTGTAACTCGGCACTATCATTATCAATCATGGCGGGAACGCTTTCTTCTTGCATGAGCTCAATACCAGTCTCTGGCGCGCGTGCTTGCATTTGGGCATTTAGCTCAGCGACTTTGGCTCGAATGGGCGCTAGTATATCGTCTTGCGTCATGTGCGGCAGGTTACGATAGTCAAAAGTAAACTCGCATAGGTTGGGTACGATATTGGTCGCTGTACCACCATGGATGGTACCTACTGACAATGTCGAATATGGCACCGTAAATAACGCATCGTTATCATCACGAGCGCTCAACTCTTCAGCAAGCGTATCTACATAGCCAACCAATCTGCTGGCATAGCTAATAGCATTGACACCTTGTGCAATCAATGACGAATGCGCCGACTTGCCATGTACACGGCAACGATAAACCGCGATGCCTTTATGTGCAACTACCATAGCCATGTTAGTGGGCTCACCAACGATACAGTAATCAGGCGTGATGCCGCGTGCTTTTAGGTCTGCCAAAATCAATGGCGCACCCAAACAACCAACCTCTTCATCGAACGACAATGCCAAATGCAACGGACGACGTAGCTGACCGCTGTTCGATAACTGCACGGCTTGCGGCAATACCGTAAGCGCACAAGCGATAAAGCCCTTCATATCACACGCACCGCGACCATATAGCTTATCACCCCGTATCGTCGCGGTAAATGGCTCTGAAGACCACGCTTGTCCATCGACAGGTACAACGTCGGTATGGCCTGATAAGACCAGACCGTTATTAGTAATATCAGCGTTCTCGCCAGCCGGTACAGTCACAAACAAATTGGCTTTGGTTTTAGCCTCGTTAAAAGTCAAATCTACCGTCAAACCTAACTGTTCACAGTACGACTTTACATCATTAATCAAAGCCAAATTAGAATGACGACTAACCGTGTCAAAGGCGATGAGACGTGTTAGCCAATCGAGACTTTGAGTAGGATGCTCGATACTTTTCAGTTGGACATCGCTGCTACTGCTAACGTTATCGCTATTACTGACGTTGTCGCTATTACTACTGTTATTTTGGATCATAAAATATCCTTACTACAATTTTCAGAACTATGATGTGTCAGAGCTGCCTTATGATGGATTGTTATGATTCATCACATCAACCACTGGCGGCATTGGTTTTGGTAACTTACCTTCTGCCTGTAGCTCTTTGGTTGTTTTGGCATCGATAGACAAACCAGCGATGAGCGCGATATCTTTGACAGCCTTACGCTTACGCGTAGCAAAGCTTACGGGTACCATACGAGCAAATTCATAGATATAAAGATAAGACTCTTCGCCACCTTCAAAATCTTCATCATCTTCGAGACGAATTGCGCCAATCTTAGCCAAATCAGATAGCATCTCGTTTTCTTCACTGGTCAAACCACAATCAGTAATACCAAAACCGGTCATAAAACCGTTTGCCCACTGTTTCAACGCCATCACGCGCTCGTATAAATCATGTTCATCATCTGGGATGAGCGGCATATACGCGTAGGCATCATCTTTGTCTTTTAGCTGAAAAACGATGTCTTCCGCTTCTTCTGTCAGCAAGGTCAATGCAGGCTCCGGTAATGGAGCAAAGCTAAGCTCCTCAAACACCTTAGCCCAAGTTGCTTCATCAGGTGCATTACAAGCCGTCATAAGCCCTGTCATCATGCCATGCACTTCGCTGATAGACACGTCAGTCCAATCATCAAACGCGGTCAGCCAAGTATTCCAGCCAGAGATATTATCATTCATAATAGATGTCCTAGTAATTGATTACTGCTTATAAAATAAAAATAGTCGCGATAAAATGTCATGAACAAATCATCGATAAATAAAAGTGAAAAGACAAAGCCTGATGCTTGTAATTACTTTGTTGATATAGATATTATGCGGTCACCTATGGCATTATTAAATGCAGCGAACAAAATTCATTCACGCTTACTTGTTAAGGATAAAAACTGACTATGTATGATCAACTTAGAATATTAGAAAAAATGGTACTCGACATCAAAAAACAGTATCAGCTTGTCAGTGCTGAACTTAGCAGCTTAAAACAACACCCTGTTACTGATTCAAAAGAATTTGCCGCTCTAAAAACTAAACTGGATAACAGTCATAACGAACGTGACGGTGCCAAAAAACAACTGAACGATCTCGACAAGCGCTATCAGAGTCTTGCAGAAGCGCACCATATGATCGGTGAAGAACAAGACAAACTGCAAAAACAGATCAGCCAATTACAACAACAAAACAGCGAGCTGCAACAACACAATAATGAGCTAAAGCAGCAGTATAGCGATATCAAACAACAAAACAGTGAGCTGCAAAAGAAGAACCAATTGGCAGCCGAGCGTACGCAAGTCGTATTACAACGCCTAACTCGTATCGATCAAGCAGAAGGCTAACGCATTCTTGTAGCAGATAGCAAAGACGTACTGTTTATTCAACTGCCCAATGCTATTTGTAAAATCTGATATCACTCATTTCACTGACCAGACATTGTAGGATTTATCATGACCGATGACCAAAGCAAATCGATAGAAAAACAACCAAAAAATACTCAAGCGCCAAGTGCACCAGTAACAAGTGCGACAGTACCAGCGCAAAAAACGACACCAGCAGCATCAAATATATCAAGCGCCATGGCACAATCTAATACCAAAACACCTAAAGCGCCAGAACCACAAATCAAAAAAGTTGATATCGCGATTGCTGGGGTTACTTATCCAATCTTTTGTCCAGTACATGAGCAAGAAGAGCTACTGTCAGCGGTTTCGTATATCAACAACTACGCGCTCGATCTAAAAAGAGATGCGCCAAGCCTCAGCCAAGAAAGCATACTGGTACTGTGCTGCTTGAACCTATATGAAAAAATCCATGCCAATCAAAGAAGTGATGAAGATCGCTTGCAGAAAGACAAACAGTCTGAGGCATTGCTCAATAAAATTATGAAGGATGCTCATTCTATTCTGTAGATGCATCGTATTGTATTAAACATATAAGCGCCTAGTTAATAAAGTTAGGCGCTTTTTTTGGTCAATCATTTATTTATGCATAAGGCGTGTAGGTCTTGCCTGCATGAAAGTCTGCCTGATGTTCATAATTGCAAAAGAACAATTCTTGGTTCGCTTCAACATTGCCATCGGTAACTGTGCTTGGTTTGGTTTCGAGTACGCCGCGATATTCAGCCAAGCTGTTGCCACAGAAATTACACTGACGCGGAGTGGTCACATCCCCTTCTTTTGGCATCATGCTTTTAGGTGCACGCGGGTACATAAACTTATAAAAAGCCCACATTGAAGCCCAAATAATAAGGATGACGATAATAACAGCAAACACGGCAGTGCTCCTTCGATTACGGGTAAACGTGAGAAATAATGAAATCTACTAAATAAATTATTTAATACGTTTTGATAGCATAAATTTTACCGTCAATAATAGCGATAATACAATGCTTTTACCGTTTAATTGCTGATTGCACTAATTGACTGGTTATATCTAACGGATAACTGTATGAGTAAACCAGTCAACTGCATAACAAAAAACCTGGCCATGATAAGCCAGGTTTTTTATCAGAAGTAATAGTCAATTTAAAACAACAATCAGGTTAAAGTAACTATCAGGTTTTAGCAGGGTTACAGCTGTAGCTCACTGATATCAGCTACCGTCAAGAACAAGGCACGAACCTGCTTTAGCAATGCCAAGCGATTGTTTTTAAGCGCAGCATCTTCACTGTTGACCATTACTTGATCAAAGAACTGTGTCAACGGCTCATCTAAGCTAGCCAGCGTTTGCAATACTTGCGTATAGTCCGCTTGCTCAAGCAATGGTTGTACCACTGTCTGTGCTTGCTTCACATTCGCATATAAATTTTGCTCAGCAGATTCAGACAGTAGCGCTTCATCGACTGTATCAGCCACGCTCACTTCTGACTTGGCCAATATATTAGCGACACGCTTGTTTGAGTCAGCCAACATCGACGCTTGTGACAGCTCGCTAAATGCTTGCACTGCACGGATACGCTGATCAAAATCAAGCGGCATATGCGGGTTAATCGCTTGCACTGCTTGAATCGTATCGACGCTAACGCCTTGCTCCGTATACATCGCACGGTAGCGCGAGTTTAGGAATGCCATGACTTGGGTAAAAGTATCACCCATTTTGGCAATCTTGCTACCTTCAGCATCACTATAGCCTTTAATCGCTTGCTCAACGAGCGCTACCAGATTAATCGGCAACTGCTTTTCAATCAAAATACGCAAGATACCAATAGCAGAACGACGTAAGCTAAACGGATCCTTTGAACCCGTCGGTGCTTGATCAATCGCAAAAATCCCAACCAATGTATCCAAACGATCAGCCAATGCTAAGCAAATGCCAATTGGTGTTTGTGGTAGCACATCGCCACTGAATTTCGGCAGATACTGCTCTTCTAAACTGGCAGCAACCGCTTCAGGCTCATCATTTAGACGCGCATAATACGTACCTGCGATACCTTGCAATTCAGGGTATTCGCCGACAAGCGAGCTGGCTAAATCTGCTTTAGATAAAATGCCCGCACGTACGGTTTCATCAACATTGATATCGTGGCCTTGCTGCTGCATCAACGTGGCAATGAACGCTGCCAGCTTGGCAATACGCTCAGACTTCTCCCAAATCGTACCCAGTTTGTCTTGGAACACGCGATTTTTCAGGCTTTCTGTGAGCGCAAACAACGGCTGCTTTTGATCTTGTAAAAAGAAAAACTCTGCATCAGCCAAACGTGGACGCACAACTTTTTCATTACCTTCAATGATTTGGTTCGGGTCTTTTGACTCAATATTGGTAATAAAGATAAAGTAAGGCTGTAGCTTGCCAGCCTTATCGGTTAAGCAAAAATACTTTTGATCCGCTTGCATAGTTGAGATAAGTGCTTCTTGCGGTACTTGTAAAAAACGTGCTTCAAAGCTTGCGCGTAGCGCAATTGGGAAATCGACCAATGCGGTGACTTCGTCCAACAAATCCTGCGGTACGATGGCATCAGAATTGACTTCATCCGCCAATGCTTTGACTTGGTTTTTGATCAGCATTTGACGCTTATCAAAATCTGCCACTACTTTTAGACCACTTAGTAACTCTTCATAATCATTAGCATGAGCAATATTGTGATAATCAGAGCTGTGGAAGCGATGACCACGCGTTTGCGTACCAGTCTGATGACCTTGGATAGTGGCATCGATGACAGTATCATCCTGCATCAATACTGCCCACTGTACTGGACGTACAAACTCGTTGCGGCTAGCGCCTGAGCGCATACGCTTAGCAATCGGCAGATTATCTAGCGCGGTCTGGAAAATAGCAGGCAGTAGCTCAGTGGTCGCTTGACCACGGATAGTCTGCTCAAAACCGACATAGTCACCTTTATCGGTATTAATCGTCGTAAGCTCGCTAGCTTCAATACCCAAACCTTTGGCAAAACCCATGGCCGCACGTGTTGGATTGCCCTCTGCATCGAACGCCGCTTTAATCGCTGGTCCGCGTTTTTGCTCAGTACGATCAGGCTGCTTATCGCTAATACCTTGAATCTGAATTGCCAAACGGCGCGGAGCAGCAAAGGCTTTGATACTATCAAAGGTAATATCTGCTGCCGTCAATTGCTCAGTGACACTGGTTTGTAGTGCATCACGTAATGGTTTTAGGCTTTTTGGAGGTAGCTCTTCACACCCCAGTTCAAATAGAATAGTACTCATGGGATGCTCCTATTTATCGTTAGTAGATTGATTAGTGTCAGTAGTTTTTTTTGCTGAGTTGTCTACTGCTAAGCTGTCTGCTGCCACGTCTTCTTTTGGCAAATACTTATCAAGTGCGGCTTGGCGATGTTCTTCATCAGCCAATGGGAAGCCCAATTTGGCACGAGCTTCGACATAACCAAAAGCAACCTTACGAGCAAGTGTACGCACACGTAGGATAAAACGCTGACGCTCAGTCACTGAAATAGCGCCGCGTGCATCAAGCAAGTTAAAGGCATGAGATGCTTTTAATACCATCTCATAAGCTGGTAACGGCAATCCTGCATCGACCAATTTGTCGGCTTGTTGCTCATAAAAGTCAAACATCTCACCCATCATTGGCACATCAGCGTGCTCAAAGTTGTAGGTAGACTGCTCGACTTCGTTTTGATGAAAGACATCGCCATATGTGACACGGCCAAACTCACCATCTGCCCAGACCAAATCATAAACGCTATCGACGCCCTGTACATACATAGCCAAGCGCTCAAGTCCATAAGTGATTTCGCCAGTGACTGGGAAACATTCAATACCGCCGACCTGCTGGAAGTACGTGAACTGCGTGACTTCCATACCGTTTAGCCAAATCTCCCAACCAAGTCCCCACGCACCAAGCGTTGGCGATTCCCAGTTGTCTTCTACAAAGCGCACATCATGCACCAATGGATCAATACCAATGGCTCGTAGTGAGTCCAAATACAGCTCTTGGATGTTCGGTGGGTTTGGCTTTAGTACAACCTGGAACTGATAATAATGCTGCAAACGGTTCGGGTTATCACCATAGCGCCCGTCAGTAGGACGACGTGATGGCTGTACATAGGCCGCATTCCAGCGCTCAGGACCTAACGAGCGCAAAAACGTCGCGGTATGAAAAGTACCTGCACCGACTTCCATGTCGTAGGGCTGCAATACAACGCAGCCTTTATCGGCCCAATAATTTTGCAAAGTTAAGATTAAATCTTGAAAAGTCATCGGTTGAGAGTCTTTATCTTGGGTCATCGGGGTTATCGGGGTTATCGCTTGGGATGTCATAGTTTCAGTTTTCATAGTAAAGCCACTGTGAAATGAGTATTATTAAATAAATCTCTGATAGCGCTCGCGCGACCTATTCGGCAACGACTCTATCTGCCTGCTCACCTTACTAAAAATTGACTATTTTATCCATATTTACATCAACTAAATTTGCATAGTGAGCACAAAATCTCGGTTGTATAGCGTATTTTTAGGCAAATCATCATAGAAGTCGCACTAATACAATAAATAAAAAAATACCCAAATGCGCTAGCATTCGGGCAGGAGGAAAATTGTATCTTGGGCATCCTGATTGATCAGGCTTTTTATTTTTTAGAGGTCTACTGTTTTTAGCAACTACGTCTAACTTAAACTTGACTCTTTAACTGGTTCAGAAAACCTAATTTTAAAAATAACTATCAAGCTTTTGTTATTGATAAGACTGACTATTGGCTTTTGGCATAATTATCCATAGGATGATATAAATCAAAATGCCTGGTACTGCTGCGCTTAACGATGAGATGATTACGAATAATACTCTCACCCATGTTGGCGACCAACCAGCATATTCTGCAATGCCGCCCATCACACCTGCTATCATGCGATTGTTTGGTGAGCGATGTAATTTTGCTAACTTAGCCAAATCAAATACCTCTCTATTTTCTATTCTTGTTTATTTTTTTATTCTATTTTTCTGATTGTCTTACGTATTCAGCTAAAACATTATCTTGCTTTGCTAACTTACGAATCAGTATATCAATAATTCAGGATTTATCTGTTGAAGGTATAGCAGTACTTTGTGAGTTTATGCTACTCAAGCTTACCCTAATCTGTCATAGCACCATGCAAGTCCCTGATTTTAAATATTTATTTCAAAATGTTTCAAAATCATCTTTGTTGCTATAACCTTGCAATCTAGCCTCACATATCTCGTTATTTTTAATTTAATCAAAGAGATAAGCTCGCTTTATAACGCCAAAATCGAGTCAAAATTTTGATAGTCCGGATAAATTTTTAGCTAACCAACTTTGCTCTGTTAGAAAATCCTCAATTAAAAAACGTGCGATTCCGTGTACATGCGATATACCGTATTTTTACAATAACCCACCTGCAAATCCTCCAAAAGCTTTATACCATGCTAATAAGCAACTTAAGTTTTCAGACGTTCTATGATGAAAGTTATAACACTGCTCAACTATTAGATAAAAATACCTTTACGAAGAATACTAGAAGTAAAGAACGTGGTTGGTATTACTGTTCTTAATAAATGTCTACTTTGGATCATTTAACTTAGACAGTATTAGCCGTATTCTTTGGAATAGACATGGAACACTGAGATTAAAATAAAAAATAATAAGGATAACTATGTACGACACTGGATTGATGATTGGACATTTTGAGCCCCTGCACTTAGGGCAGATGCGCAGCATATTGGATGCAGCAGGACAAGCCAAAACCTTACATATCGTTATTATGGCGCATCCATCGCCGCATCCAGATTTTGCTATTACCTTGCAAGACAAAGCACGTTGGCTACAGATGGCCTGTGCCGACTTGCCATTTATTCATATTCATACTACTCATGAGATAGAGCTACCGCTGCACGAACATCTGTATAGCACTAGCGATGATGTCAGTATCGATGTCGCTGCCAGTAATGCCAAATTGCAACGCTTAATGGACGCATTATCACTATCAGTAGAGACTGTATTGTTTATAGCGGAAAACCATCCGCTTACTCGCAATGACATACAAGAGCAGTTGCTTTTGCCAGTCGTTACTACGCCGCTACAGCCTGATTTTGACTCTTATGCGATTGCGCGTGATCCAGTCGCCCACTGGTCAGCACTTCATCCGCAAGCGCGCATCGACTATACCAAGACTGTCGCTATCGTCGGCGGTGAAAGCTCAGGTAAGACAACGCTAGTCCATAAGCTTGCCAATTATTATGGTGCCAGCTTTGCCTTAGAGATGGGGCGTCTGTATGTTGGTACAGATTTGGGTGGTAGCGAGGTTGGATTACAGTACAGTGATTATGGCCCTATTTGTCTCGACCATGCTGAGGCAATCCGAGAAGCTAAAGCCAATGCAACGGCCCCTATTACCATCGTTGATACTGACTTTGTCACTACGCAAGCATTTTGTGAAGAGTATGAGGGTCGTACACATCCTTTTGTGGCTGCTTGTATTGATGAGTTTCGTTTAGACCACACCATCATGCTAGACAATAATACGCCATGGGTTGACGATGGTATGCGATCTTTGGGTACGCCTGAAGCGCGTGGACGCTTTGAGCAGCGTTTGATAGATATTTTTGCGCGTCACGATATTGCACCGCATATGATTGATCAGCCCGACTATGACGCTCGCTATCAGCAAGCATTGTTATTGATTGATCAATATATCTATGGCAAAAAATCATAAACTGTACTGAGCATATTTATAATAATTTATTCAATTAGCACATGTTATTTAACTAGCACACTTTATTTAACTAATACATGACAGTTAGCACTATATTGATATCAGTATTTACTTTAGGGGAAAAGCGATGCGTATTCAGCTATTGGACAACATCACCGGAAAATGGGCGATGCAATGGATTATCATTTGGTTTATTTGCGGTGTTATTGCCTTATCCGCAGGTTTTTGGCTTACGACAGACCATACCACGCTTGATTGGTTTTATTTAGCGGTCTCGTTCATTGGTTTGGTTTGCGTGGTCTCGCTATCATTCCGCAAAAACGTCATGGGCAATGGCTTTGGCATGGGGGCAACGGCTGGCGAAGTCATCGTACAGGCAACGTCTGGCGCAGTTGGTTTGATGCTTGCTCCACTATTTAACTTTTTTACCCATGTTTATGGTATTTTTTATTGGTCGAAGCACACCGATCCTGATGGCGACATGATACCCAAATCAGCGAGTAAAGCGGTGTGGTTGATCACTGCCGCATTTATCATCATCGGTCTTGCCCTTTTCCCAACCGTCAATGATCTACTGGCGAGCTACGGTTATGCCGTCGTAGAGGATGATAATAGCCTGTTTTTGGGATTCATCTCTTTCTTTTGGATCAACGTCATTGCCTTTGTACTTTCTATTACCGCGCAAGCTGCCATGATTCTGCGTTATTCCTTTAACTGGTGGTTATGGATCATCGTCAACTTTGTTTGGCTAATCGTCAATCTCATGTCTGGTAACTATATTTTTGCGATTCAGACTATGGTGTATCAGGTAAACGCCTTTGTCGGTCTCTATGAGTGGCATCGCAGCGAACGAGGTTAATAGCAACATCTGTAGAAAAAAGCGTTTGAGATATTGAGATAAGTCTTACCAATATCGCATTGGCAATACGAGCGAAATTGACTGTGCCGTCTATCAGATAAAATGGCAGACACGCGCAATTAGTGCTACAACTGGTACTAATTGCGCATGTTAATATTTAAATTGATAGCGCATGTCAGCGTCTTATTTCATTTACTAACAAGGAGGTTAGTATGTCTCGTCAACCCAAAATGTCCAAACGCACGCTTGAGCAGTGGCTCAGTGAGTATGCGGTCAGTCACCAAAACCTGATTAATAAGAAAATCCATTGGCTATGTGTGCCGACGATTTTTGTGAGTTTGTTGGGGATGGGAATGTCGCTGTCTGTATGGTTTACTCTCGTACTGAGCGCATTAGTCTTATTATTTTATATACGCTTATCGACGCCGCTATTTTTGGCAATGGGGCTGTTTATTCTGATTTGTCTGTCGGTCATGGCGGCAATGCCATGGGGATTCAAAGCGTGGGCGGCAGTATTTGTCGTTGCTTGGATTGGTCAGTTTATTGGTCATAAAATCGAAGGCAAAAAACCCTCGTTTTTTGAAGATTTACAGTTTTTATTAATCGGTCCAGCATGGGTCGCCAACAGTTTGATGCAACGTAAATAATCATTAAATTGTCGCATCAGTTCTGCAAACATCCAGTGTAGCTGTACTGTCTTTAATATTTATTATTCATAAAAAAACGCCACCCGATGATTGGGTGACGTTTTTTACGTGCTCTGTAGTTTATTTAGCAAACTTCCTAAGCAAGGCCATAGGTTGTCTATTCTCAAACAACAACATTAAGCACCAAATACTTTCATACGCTCATCAAGTGGCTTGAATTCTTTGTCGCCTGCTGGCTGCTCAATCTTACCAAATACCATTTGCGCTTTTAGTTCCCAATCTGCATCGATGTTCCAAGCGCTAGCTACTTTTTGATCGATTACTGGGTTATAGTGCTGCAAGTTCGCACCGACATCAATGCTTGCTAGCGCCGTCCAGATGACGTATTGATGCATTGCGTTGGTCTGAGTTGCCCAAATTGGGAAATTATCAGCATATAAAGGCGCCGCTTCTTGCATGCCTCTCACCACTGCTTTATCTTCAAAGAACAATACCGTACCAGCACCCGCTCTAAAGCCAGCAATTTTGTCTTTAGTAGATTTAAACGCTTCTTCATCACCGACGATTGCACGTAGTACATCTTCAGTCATATCCCATAGTTTGTGATGATCATCGCCGAATAACACAACGACACGCGTTGATTGCGAGTTAAATGATGATGGTGTATGCAAGACAGCATGCTCAACTACTTTTACGACTTCATCGTTAGATACTGGCAACTGGTCGCTTAGTGCATAGATAGAACGGCGCTTTTCTGCTAATTGCTGTAAGTCTTTTAGTTCTGACATGGTACTTCTCCATATTGTTGTAGGAATGATTTGCTCTGGGTTGATAGACCTTGTCGATCTTGTGATCAACAAGTTTTTATGAAATAGTTTGTTTATGTGGGCTATTATCGGAACAATTTACCTGAAACCCCATGTATTTTTTGTAAAAAAACTTAACGATGATGATTACCTTTGAAAAATAGATTAATAAATTTTTCGTGTTGATAATTAGCCTTTGAAGCCTTTGGGTAGTTCTGGTGCCACCAGACGCTGCATATTAGAATCCACTTCACCAAAACGCTCATGACCATTGTTCCAATCAATGACCGATTGCTTGAGCTCCTCTTTGTTGTCAGCGACAAAATTCCACCACAGTAATACTTGGTTGCTTAGAGGCTCCCCACCAATGAACATCAAACGTGTGCCCTTGTTTGCTACCAGCTTTATAGAGGTCTTGTCGATCATGTCATCATGATCAAAGCGCAATAACTGGTCTTTCTTGTATACTTCACCTTCAGACTCTAGCGTACCGACAACCACTAAAATACCGTACTCAAAGCTCGCCTCCAAATTCAGCGTGACGTCTCCATCTTCTAAAAAATGTACATCGATACCAACTATCTTTGAGTACTGCAACGTTGGCGCTTGATGGTGCTCACCAGATGCTGATTTGTAACTGCCCGTGGTCAGAATCAGCTCGACGTTGCCCTCAGTCCATGCTGGCAGCTCTGGGTAATGATGAAAACTGCGTTCAATCTGCTGGTCAGTGGGTAAAGCAATCCACAGCTGTATCATATTGATACTACGTGCAGTGACGCTTGAGTGAGCAACATCTGAGTCAGCACTGTCCAAAAAAACGCTTTGCTCTGTATGGCTAATACCTT
This sequence comes from Psychrobacter sp. Pi2-52, assembly GCF_904846705.1. GTDB lineage: Bacteria > Pseudomonadota > Gammaproteobacteria > Pseudomonadales > Moraxellaceae > Psychrobacter. The sequence continues at coordinate 92,774 of NZ_CAJHBS010000004.1, read as the reverse complement.
GATTCAATCCTGTACCAGCTGTCATGAGGTTGACTTGGTTTTTGGCAATGACTTGCTCGCTACCTAAGCTGTCTTTGTGTAAAATCTCACCATCAATCATCCAGCTAAACGTCTGTAGATTGGTATGCGGATGGCGCCCAACTTGGACACCTAAATCATCTTGAGCAAACTCAGCTGGCCCTGCATGATCCAAAAAGCACCATGCGCCAATCGGTTGTTTGCCTTTATTGGGTAATAACCGTGCGATAGGAACACCACCAACCTCCGTTGATCGTGGCTCTAGAGTTCTAATCGTCATGTGGCACCTCTTGATCTGTATGCGGTTAGTCGAGCGAACGAACGATGCTACGGTGCTCATCCGTGATCTACATAGAAAGCGGCACTTCCATCAGCAATACTTTTGCCGCCTCTTTCACTTCCATAGTGAAGTGCTTAGTATCCCAAACCCTAAGGCCATCTCGAGTAAACAAAATGTTACCGTCTATCACGACTGTTCCTGCAATCACAAAAATATAAACACCATTATTAGGATTGTTTAGTTGGTAGGTCTGCGTCACGCCTTCATCAAACTCTCCCATACTGAACCAAGCATCTTGATGAATCCAAACCCCTGCATCATCTGCATTTGGTGATAGCACCTGATTGAATTCATTGGGCGTCATGATGGTCCCCATGTGCACTTGCTGATAGCGAGGAGCAACACTCATTTTATTTGGCATGACCCAGATCTGTAAAAATCTCACAGCTTCTTCACGACTGCCATTCATTTCACTATGAGTGATGCCTGTGCCCGCTGACATGACTTGGATCTCACCCGTCTCAATCATGCCCTCATTACCGATGCTATCGCCATGCGCAAGTTTGCCAGCTAGAGGAATGCTGATAATTTCCATATCACGGTGTGAGTGCTTGCCAAACCCTTGACCACCAATGACAAAATCATCATTGATGACACGTAAAACACCACAGCCCATACGCTCAGGATTATAGTAATTGGCAAAACTAAAGGTATGACGGCTTTTTAGCCAGCCATGATTGGCATTACCGCGTGAGTCTGCTGCATGATAGATCGTTTTCATTATTTATCCTTAACTGTCCATACGTTTATTATCTATATATTTGTTATTAATTCACGTGATTGAACAATGTATCTATTATAATTGTTGACTATATAGAGATAAACAGACATAAATGCAAATAACTATTCTTTTTATTAGAACAATAATGAGGCATCGATAATGGGACAGTTAGAAGACATGGCGATGTTTGTACGCATTGTTGAGGCAGGTAGTATTACCAAAGCGGCTGAGCAGTTAAATATTGCAAAATCAGCCGTCAGTCGCCGACTCAAAGAATTGGAAGAGCGTTTAGGCAGTCAATTAATCAGCCGTACTACCCGCCAATCTAAATTGACGCAAGCTGGTGAGCAATATTATCAGCAAGTAAACAATATTTTGCGTGCGGTTGACGCTATCAATGAGCATGCTACTGACGCTCCTATGCGTATCGAAGGCACATTGAAGATGACAGCGCCGTTGTCCTTTGGACTCATGCATCTAAACGATGTGATTGATAAATACGCCAATAAACATCCCAATCTGAGATTCGATCTGGATTTTTCTGACCGACGTATCGATTTGATTGAAGAAGGTTATGAGTTGGCCATTCGAATCGGCGAGCTACAAGATTCTAGCTATCAAGCAAAAAAGTTGGCATTGATTCGTTGTGTGATTTGCGCCAGTCCCGATTATTTGGCAAGAATGGGCACGCCTGAGACGCTAGACGATTTAGACAACCATGCGCTTTTGCAATACAGTCTCGGTCAAACCAATAGTATAAACTTGGTGGATACTGAAGGCAGAAGTCATCATCGTACGATAGATGCCAAAATCAAAGCCACCAATGGTGAGTTCTTAGTAGATTTGGCAGTCAAAGGGCATGGGATTACCTTTGTGCCGACTTTTATTGCTTATAAAAAACTGGCGCTTGGCGAGCTGGTACCTGTATTCCAACACTATCAACTGCCAACCCTAACCGCTTATGCTGTTTATCCAAAGAATCGTTTTTTGTCGCAGCGTTGTCGTTACTTGATTGATTTTATTGCAGAGCAATTCGGTGACAATCCGTACTGGGATCAGTATTAATCAACACTCTTATTATCCCTAACGATATCAATTGTTACTGGTTTTGGGGCGCCGTCCCTTCTTTCACTTTACTAATCGTGACCCCCGTAAAGCCAAACAGCAACGTCAATAGCAATGACAAATAACAGAAGAACGCATAAGGTAGATAGTCTAATACCGGCACCCCTAATGCCTGACTGATAAACACCCCGCACACACTCCAAGGTACCAATGGATTAATCACCGTTCCCGCATCCTCAATCGTCCGCGACAGATTCTTCGGATGTAAGTGTAAGCGCTCAAACGTCGACCGGAATGCCGTACCTGATAGTAGAATACTCAAGTACTGCTCACCGATTAGCACGTTAATGCTCAGTGCTGACATCGCTGCCGCGAAGATAGCTCGTCCTGATGTCGTCAATGTATCCTTAATACCAGATAGCAGTGCTGGCAGAATCCCTAATGCCGTTAATAGACCACCTAAGCTTAATGCCAGTATCACAATCGCCTGGGTAAAGAACATACTCTGCACACCGCCGCGTGACAGCATACCACCTACCTCACCCAGCTCTAATGACTCAGCAGGGGCATAGCCTGCAAACAGATAACCACCCAATTGACCAAAGCTTGGTGAACTGTGGATATAAGTAATGATCAATGCCACTGCTATAGTACAGATAATCGTATAAATCGCATTAACCCGAAACAGTGCCAATCCAACCAATATCACAAATGGCAGTACTGAATATCCATGTACCAAACCACTGTCTATCAACTGACCTTGCAATATGGTTACTTGACTCAAATCAGCACTGGTCGTTTGTCCTGAGAACATCCAGAACAAGATCACCGTCAGTATCCACGCAGGTACGGTTGTATACATCATATTGCGAATGTGCTCAAACAGATCAATACCCACGACAGAGGACGCAATCGTACAAGTATCAGATAAGGGCGACATCTTATCACCAAAGAACGCCCCTGACACTACAGCCCCCGCTGCTATCGCCACATTGGCATCAAAGGCATTACTCATACCAATAAAGGCCACGCCCAAAGTAGCGGCAGTCGTCAAACTACTACCCAATGCAATACCGATAATAGAGGTCAAGATAAAGGCAGAGATATAATAATACTCAGGTGATATCAGCTGAAAGCCTACATACATCAGTGTGGGAATCGCTCCTGACATCATTAGAGCCGCAACCATCAGTCCGATAAAGAAGAACAAATAGATAGCACCAATACCACGCATGACACCTGAGGCCATTTGCGCTTGCATGTCATCAAAGCTGAGCCCTTTATACATACCGATAGCCAGTAGCACACAGATAGCCAATATAAGAGACAGTTGAGGCACCCAGCCAAAGCCGATCATGGTGATACTCATGATACCTATGACGATGGCGGATATGATAAAGGCGAGCTTGGCACTGATTAATGTGAGCGGTTTTGGTGGCATTGGATACCCTTATGTTGCTATAGGTTTAGTTTGCTCAGGTATTCGGGGGTGCGCATCTATTCTTCAATATTGATAATCTCTGTCTTGCTGATAGTTAGCTTTAGTTTTTGATTTCTATATTTCCACTATTTGCTGGCTTAGGACAGATTTTACACATAAAAAAAAGCCTCACTGTGAAGTGAGGCTTTTTGCGCTTTTTCAAGCCATATTTGGAGCGGGAAAAGAGATTCGAACTCTCGACCCCAACCTTGGCAAGGTTATGCTCTACCACTGAGCTATTCCCGCTTAGTATCAATCCGTAGCGTTATTAACAACTACTCCGTCTCGATAGGCTGGCTATTTTAGCAAATATTCTGTGGGTGTCAACACCTTTTTTAGAATTTATTTCTAATATTTTTAGCCAAATGCCCTTTTTACAGGAAAAGTCAACATAAGCAATTGATTTAAAAACAGGAATTAATTTTAGCTAAATGAAAAATATTGCACATTAATTATAGAGATTTAAGTCTGAGATCTACTTCCTTTAGCTTTATAGTGGTCATAAGACAATCGATAAAAGAAAAACTCACTATTTTTACTCTAATAAAAACATATCGCACTTACAATCATACGCTTTATTGTTACTTTTCCTATCTTGGTTTTAGGTGGTTAACATTATTATACTTATGTCCAATGACAGTTAAGGTAAACTTTTACTGTTTAAGCAGATGAATGAGCCTTACTAAAAGATCAATAAACACGGCTCTCACATCTGCTGCACTATTTTTCAACTTGTTTGACTTTACGTTTTTTCAACTTATAGAGAGGATATTTTTATGAAGAAGTTATTAACCACGACAGTGATGGCCGCTTCGTTGTCAGCACTGACCTTAACTGGTTGTACCAGCACTACCAATTCTGGCGCAGTTGGTGTTGATCGTCAGCAGTTGCTATTGGTGTCTAGTGAGCAAGTATTGGCACTATCTGCCCAAAGCTATGCCAAAACAATACAAGACGCAAAATCAAAAGGTGTGCTAGATACCAATACCGCTCAGCTAAACCGCCTAAAAAATATTGCGAATCGCTTGGTTGGTCAAGTTGGCGTCTACCGCGCAGATGCAGCCAAATGGCAATGGGAAGTCCACACTATCAAGTCTAACGATTTAAATGCCTTTGTGGTGCCGGGTGGTAAGATCATGTTTTATTCAGGCATCATCGATCGCTTGAACCTTACTGATGATGAGATTGCTGCCATTATGGGTCATGAAATCTCTCATGCATTGCGTGAGCATTCACGCGAGCGTCTATCACGCGAGTATGCAACCCAAACTGGTATCGGTCTGGCTGCTAGTATATTTGGCTTATCACAAGGACAGGCTGAGCTAGCAGGTACTGCTGGTAATTTAGGCTTGAGCCTACCCCACAGTCGCACTCAAGAAAGCGAAGCCGATCAGATCGGTCTTGAGCTGATGGCACGTGCAGGTTATAACCCTCAGGCGGCTGTTACCCTGTGGCAAAAAATGCAAAAAGCAAGCCAAGGTGAGCCACCACAATTCCTCAGCACTCACCCAACAAGCAGTAGCCGTATCGCAGAGTTACAGTCATTGATGCCAAAAGTTACGCCTCTATATCAACAGTCGCGCCGTTAATAAGTAGCTAATTAACTACCTTTACGCTTTAGCAGCGCTTGTTTAGATATCATAGAAGCAAAGTACAGCCAAAGCGTTGTGCTTTGCTTTTTTAGTTATAGCTAGGACACTGCAGGTTTTATAATTGACAAGCATTGTAGTTGATAAGCACTGTAATCGGTAGGGTTTGCAATTAGGCGATTTGGCAATCACACTCTATCCCGCCTACCGTGTCTGTTATAATGCCGATAAATATTATTTGCAGATTGCCCAATACAATTGCGCAAAATACATTGAAGGATTGTTATGAGTACCACACCTACTGCCGACGCACTTCATACCGAATTACAGGCGCTTGCGCCGCAGCATATCGAACTGATCAATGAGTCGATGTCTCATTCAGGTTACTTTGAAGGTAAAGAAAGCCATTTTAAGCTCACTATCGTTAGCGATGCATTTGAAGGCAAAAGACTGGTCGGGCGTCATCAGCTGATATATGGCCTAGTCACGCCTTTGCTTACTTCACAAGGCGGCCAAGTACATGCCCTTGCTATCCATGCCTATACTCCGACAGAATGGCAAGGTCAAAGCCCTGCGAGTCCATTATGTGCTGGTCAAAACAAATAGCCGATTGGATTTGAATCGCAACTATGTATTTTAAATTAGCCTATATACTGCAGTTTTAGAGGGAGCAATATTCAATGAAACACCTACATATGCTGATGGCAGCGCTGACTGTTGTGCTATTTTTATATCAAAGCTACTTAGTACTCAGCGCAGACCGCCGCGCACCACGTGTGGTCAAAATAGCCACGCATATTATCTATGCCCTACTTATCCTGTCAGGGGCAATGATGCTAATGCAATTGATGGGTGCCAACGCTCCTGTCCAGTGGGTGTTTGCCAAAATCATTTTACTTATCGCTGCTATTAGCTCAAGTATCAAAGCGTTTAAGGTTGATGCGACACCTGTACAAAGAAAAACAGGCATTCTTATCGCTGCCGTTGCTTATATCGGGATCGTGATACTTGCCTTTGCTAAGCCAGCAAACTTATTTTAATAAGCGATTTTCTGTTTTAATAAGCAACCGCTTTAGAAAGCTGTCGATATTTTGATGACAAGATGTGAAAATTTTTCATCATCGATGGATTTTCAATATCTTAGTTGCGCTATTTTTGCTATCTTAAATAGATATAAATACAATCACTTAGCCTACTGGAGCCATTATGAAAACGTTTACGACAGCGACACTACTAGCTGGCATTTTTGCGCTCTCAGGCTGTGCCTCTACTGGTAACATCACCCCGCAATATGTACCGCCAAGTACTTATCAAAATTATAATTGTCAAGCACTTAGCCAAGAGTACACTCGCGTCAACCGCTATGTCGAAGCGGCTCGCAACGAGCAATCTACGCTATCGGCATCAGGCGTCGGTGTTGGCGTCTCTGCTGGACGCTGGGGTATCTCGCCGAATATCAGCTTTGGTCTAGGCAAGAGCAACAATACCAAAGCACGTGATGCAAAATTATCGCGTCTCTACGGTGAGCGTGATGCAATTGTCCAATCTGCCCGCATTCAGCGTTGCAGTTTTGCCAATGGCATTAAAATTTATGGTGAATAAGCTTAAGAAAATGCAAGGCTATCTGAACGACTAAGATAGTGTATGACACCATAAAGTAGTACATGAAATAGCAAAAAAGCCAATATGCAGATCGCGTATTGGCTTTTTTACTGCTACGGTTTTTTATAAGAAAACATGAGCTTTTAGATAGATAGCTTGGAGAAAAAGTAATCTAGCCTGACTAATACTACGACTGTAAGCTTTGCACCCATTGGATGATTTGATGACTTGGTAGCGCGCCTGATTGTCGAGCGACTTCCTGACCATTTCTAAAAGCAACCATCGTTGGCAAGCTGCGAATATTGTAAGGCGCGGCTGCCTGCTCGTATTTATCCGTTTGTACCTTTGCAAAGACCACCTGCGGTAATTGGCTAGCAGCGCTCTTGAACTCTGGCGCCATCATGATGCAAGGCTGACACCAGCTCGCCCAAAAATCTACGATAGTCAGTACATCGTTCTTTTGGATAACCTTATTGGCTGTTTGCGCATTTAGCTCATGTGGACTGGCAGTCAATAATGGCTGGCCACATTTACCGCACTTTGGCGCAGCGCTTAGTCGTGCAGCAGGCACACGGTTGGTTGCTTGGCAATGTGGGCATACTAGATGAAAACTTTGCTCACTCATTATTTAATTCCTATTCTAATTATTTTGTTATTTCAAATACTGTTCATGAACCATTTTATATAAAAGCTAGTTACGTTGATTGATTACATGAATAATTTTAGCATAGTTAATTATGCTCATCTTTTATGCGATTTGCTGTGCCACACCGCTATACACATAGCTCATCGGTCGTGGGCCGGGCAAATACGCTTCGCTCAATTCATCAATAGCAAATCCACCTTCTCTGATAAGCGCCGGAATATCGCGATCTAAATGACACCCACCTGCTATAGGCTTCCAAAAAGGCGTCAATCGATGCTGCCAACGTTCAACAGAAGAGTCTGGTGCCAGTCCATGCTCACAAAATAATAATCGACCGCTAGGTTTTAACACACGTGCCATTTCTCGAAGCGCCGCTACTGGGTCATCAATACTGCACAAGGTAAAAGTCATTACAATCGTATCAAACTGATCTGTATCAGCATGGATACCTTGTACATCGACAGCTATCACTTCAACCGGAATGCCAATGTTAGCTGCACGCTCACGAGCCAGCGACTGCATTTGAGCCGCTGGATCCACACCGATAATAGAAGAGACTTTATTAGCATCATAAAACTGCAAATTCAAACCGCTGCCAATGCCAATCTCCAACACCTTACCGAGCGCTTGCGGAACAATTTTAGAGCGCGCTTTCATCACATTACCTGTACTACAGGCAATATCTATCATCTTTGGCAACACATAGCGCTCGTAAGGGTTCATTGCTCTCTCCAGTTATTGCCGCACTTAGCGCTTGCAGGTAGTCATACATAGCATCTAAAAATGGACAGTCTACAGGTTAGCATTCTTATAGATATCAATCATACGATACTTACGTAGAGCTGCATCGGGTAATGATTTTCAGTTATTAAACTGTTTAACTTATCCACCGAGGACATTGATCGGAACTTTCAAATAACGCGTACCATTATCTTCTGGCTCGGGGAAATGTCCTGCATCGATATTGATTTGTACAGCAGGAATGATAAGGCGAGGCATATCTAGAGTCGCATCGCGGCGCTCACGCATCTGCACAAACTCTGCTTCATTTATACTGTCCTTGACGTGGATATTTTCTAGTTTTTGTGCGGCTACTGTCGTCGTTGGGCAATGCTGACGGCCTTTGCTTGGATAATCATGACACAGATACATGACCGTATCTTCAGGAAGTGCTAGCAGCTTTTGAATAGACTGATAAAGCGTTTTGGCATCGCCGCCAGGAAAATCGCAGCGCGCTGTACCGACATCAGGTGCGAACAATGTATCTCCAACGAATACCACTGTTTTTTCATCATCAGCGGCTAGATAGGCCATATCAGCACGCGTATGTCCGGGTACATACATCGCAGTGATAGTAATGTTGCCAAGCTCTAAGGTCTCGCCTTCGTCTGTCAAAATATCAAACTGGCTGGCATCAGTGCGGAAACTCGTGTCAAAGTTAAAAATTTGCTTAAAGATTTTTTGTACTTCGGTGATATGCTGACCGATGACTAACTGTCCGCCAAGGCTTTCTTTTACATGAATAGCCGCTGATAAATGATCTGCATGCGCATGGGTCTCAATAATGTACTTGAGCGCCCAATCTTGCTCACGTACAAACTCAATCACTTCATCGACACTACTGGTATTGGTTCTGCCTGACTTAGCATCGAAGTTCAGTACAGGATCGACAATGGCGCATAATTTTTGCTCAGTATCAGCAAGTACGTGGGTATAGGTTTCTGTATCGCTATCTAAAAAAGAATGAACTTGCATGGCAGTCTCTTTGATTATTTATACATAAGTTATTTATACATATTTTGGACATAGGGATTTTTATCTCTAATTAACCCTTAAGTATGATATTCAGTCGTATATAATGCGTTCCTACGACTTATCTGATGCCACCAATATAACAACCACTATACAATTTATCAATTTATATAATGTAATTAATGATAACTTGCTATGTGGCATGATATCATTGATAATCAACTATATATTGTTCAAAACATCATGGTATTTGTTACCCTCTAATGTAAGGAATTTGTTCTGACTACTTCTATTTCAGCCGAAGGTACACCTACTCGCAGTACCACTGACGATATATCATCTGATACTGCAGATTTAGTACCTGCCGATCTTGCCAAGCAAATGCAGCAAGCATCGCTACAAGCCAGCCAACTACTAAAGTCGCTATCGCACCCTGATCGCCTACTTCTTCTCTGCCAATTGACCCAAGGCGAATACTGTGTCGGCGAGCTGGAAGACTTGGTCGGGGTTGGGCAGCCGAGCTTATCGCAGCAATTGGGTATATTGCGTAAAGACGAGCTAGTCACCACACGCCGCGAAGGGAAGCAAATTTACTATAGTATCGCAAGCGAGGATGCGCTAGCTGTACTCGATCTACTGTATCAACGTTTTTGTGCCAAAGCAGAATAACGCTGCCCTCGCCTAATTATTTGTACTATCTACTGTGGTGATTGATATGTCCTCTATCGTCGCTCGTCTGATTCCAGCTTGGCTGCGTCAATACCAGCTCTCAGCGTTGCCGACTGATCTCGTCGCAGGCATAGTGGTGGGTGTGTTGGTCATACCGCAGAGCCTAGGTTACGCAGTGTTGGCAGGACTGCCACCTGTCTATGGCCTATATGCAGCGATCGTACCTGTCCTCGTTTATGCGTGGCTCGGCTCTAGCAACGTGCAAGCCGTAGGTCCCGTTGCCATTACCGCCATCATGACAGCCAGTGGCCTACTGCCTTATGCTGAGCAAGGCACTGAACAGTATGCACTGATGGCCAGCCTATTGGCACTAATGGTAGGTGCACTGCTATGGATTGCAGGACGGTTAAAACTTGGCTGGATCATGCAGTTTATCAGTCGCGGTGTGTCCGCAGGGTTTGTAAGCGGTGCAGCGGTTCTTATATTTGTCAGTCAGCTCAAATATCTGACAGACATTCCGGTCACTGGCAATAGTTTGATTGGGTATTTGACTACCATGCAACGCTATGCCAGCCAGCTGCATCCATTGACCTTAGCTATCGGTATTACCGCATTTGCGCTATTGGTTGCCAATCGTTATGCAAGTGAGTGGATATGGCAGACGTGGCTATCATCGTCGTATGCCAAATGGGCAGAGCGCTTATTTCCGCTTATTTTACTTGGCATTGCTATCGTACTCAGTATGGCACTGCATTGGAGCACACATGGCGTTGCGACCATCGGTCTTATTCCACAAGGTCTGCCGAGCTTTACGTTACCGCATATCTCTGATCTACAAGAAGCGCTGAAGCTTTTGCCGACAGCAGGGTTAATGGCACTGATTGTGTTTGTGTCGAGCAGTTCAGTTGCCAGTACCTATGCTCGCTTGCGTGGTGAGAGTTTTGATGCCAATCGTGAACTGACTGGACTGGGTCTGGCCAACCTGTCTGGTGGACTGTTCCAAAGTTTCGCGGTTGCGGGTGGCTTTTCGCGTACGGCTATCAATGCCGACTCAGGCGCGAAGACACCGCTTGCCAGTCTCGTTACCGTACTGGTAATGATTGCCGCGCTTATAGCCTTTAGCAATGCGTTAGCCCCTCTACCCTATGCACTACTGGGCGCAACCATCATGGCCTCAATCATTGGCCTGATAGATATCACGACCTTAAAGTCCGCATGGCAGCGCGATCGCTTAGATGGCGCTAGTTTTTTGGCCGCGTTCGTCGGTGTGCTTATATTTGGTCTAAACACGGGACTGGTCATTGGTCTAATGGTGTCATTCGCCAGTCTCATCTGGCAGTCGAGTAAGCCGCATGTGGCTGTCGTTGGGCAGTTGGGCGGTACAGGACATTTTCGTAATATCAATCGCCATGACGTCGTAACTTTTAGCAATTTATTGATGTTGCGTATTGATGAGAGCCTGTTCTTTGGTAATAGTGAATCTGTACATCGACGTATCCTCAATGCCATGCAGCAATATCCCGATGCCAATGAAATCATCTTGATTATGGCCGCCGTCAATCATATAGATCTGACCGCTCAAGAAATGCTTTGTACCTTAAACCACGAATTGGCGTTACAGAGCAAGCGCTTACATTTCAGCTTTATCAAAGGTCCTGTGATGGACATCATCGGTCACACCCCATTGATTAGTGAGCTATCAGGGCAGGTCTATCTGAGTACTTTAGATGCTGTCGATGCATTAAAATAATCTATATTTTGACCACAACAAAATAGCTGCGACAGCCTTAACATTAGTTCTCGCTCAACCTCAATTACTATTGTCGCCTACAACACAATATCGCTACGATAGCGCCTGTGTTATGCTAGACGCACTAAATAGGAAATCAATTAACCTAGAAATCGGCCTAAAGAATGCTGATTTATAGTCCTTTGATATTCTTGGCCCAACCATCAATAATAAATATACTTTAACAAATATAACTGAACTTATTTTATGACCGATGATTTAACGATTTATAAGCAAATATACCCAAGCCAATGCGTTAAGATTGCTGAGCTTGGTTATCGCTCAGTGCTTAATATTCGCCCAGATGCCGAGATTGAAACACAGCCTAATAGCTGCGATTTGGCAACGGCTACCGAACAGGCAAACCTAGCGTATCAGCATCTACCGTTTGATGATGAGCGCCTAAGTATGCTGACGGTCGAGCAGTTTGCCGATTTCTATCACTCAATGCCCAAACCTATATTGATGTTTTGCGGTACTGGGGCACGTGCCAAGCTACTGTACCAAAGCGCATTGATGCAAGGCCTGTTATAACAACCATCGCTCGAACTAACACGTTTTATAAACCCAACAACACCAATAAAAAAAGGAGCTCTTATGAGCCATGAAGTTAGCTTTACCGGACAAATCACGCCTGACCAAGTGCCTATGATTGCCGAAAATGGTTTCAAAACCATTATCAATAACCGTCCTGATGGTGAAGAGCCAAATCAGCCAACCAGTGCCGAAATCGAAGCAGCAGCCAAAGAAGCTGGTCTTGCTTATAAAGAGATTTCTTTTGCAGGTAATGAGCTGAATCAAACTCACGTCGAAACGTTTGCAGATTTCTTTAATCAAGCTGAGCAGCCAATGCTGATTTTTTGCCGCACGGGTAACCGCTCAAACGGTATCTATGAAGCAGCCAAGCAAATGGATTTACTAGACGACTAGTGCAGCATAAGTAGACTAGAAAGTTAGCGTATTTAGCCCACAGAATCTTGTGGGCTTTTTACTGTGCGTATCATTATGCTCAAAGTGTCATTAGCCACAAACAACTCAATCACTACCTAGTCACTGCCTAATCACCTCCCGATAGCTTCCAACAACCTCAATAATCACGACAAGTGGGTTACTATACGAGCGTAATACCGCTATTATCATTTGATAGACTTGATCTGGCTTAGTGGTTAAGGCACCTCATTAGCTAGACAATTAAATACCAAAACACATGGAATGTGAGCGGCTGCATGGTGACAAGGTTGCCCCGCTGCTATTTACTTTCAAAACGCCATCTTGATATGGCATTTTAGTTTTACAAGGAATGTTTGATGAATAATACCGCGCTAGCATTGCTGCCACTAGCCCTTGCCTACATTATGTTCACTCTAGGAGCAGGGCTAAAACTTAGTGATTTTAAGGTCATTGCCAAATATCCAAAAGCGTTCTTTGTTGGCTTAATCAATCAAGTTGTGTTGGTACCGTTGGTTGCGCTGGCAATCGTGTTAGTGACGGCTCCGCCACCAGCGATTGCTTTTGGGATTATGCTAATTAGCTTTTGCCCCGGTGGCGTCACTAGCAACATGTTGACCTACTATGCCAAAGGAAATGTCGCGCTCTCTATCGCATTGACTGGTGTGGTCAGCATACTATCGGTCATTACATTGCCTATCTTAATTACGTTGGCTTTTGATCATTTTATGAAAGATCAGGCGAACTCTATTAGCGCGATAAAGATTGGCCTAGTCATGTTCTTATTGACCACATTGCCAGTATCTCTTGGTATGCTTGCTCGCCACAAATTTACTGACTTTATGGTACGTCGCAGCAGTCTTCTAAACGGCTTGGCCAGCGTGTTTTTTGTCTTAATTGTCTTTGCTGCTATTGCCTCTAACTGGCAACTACTACAATCACAGTTCACTCAAATTGGTTTAGAGCTAATCTTTATCATTGCTATTTTATTCGCTATTAGTATCTTGATCTCTAGAGTCCTAAAGCTCAGCTGGTTTGATACCAAAACCATCTCGATAGAAACCAGTATCCAAAATAGTACAACGGCTATTACCTTAGCCCCTATCATCATGGGTGTGAGCACACTGCCCGTTATCGCGCTGCCTGCTGCTTTGTACGGTGTGCTGATGTATGTCGTTGCGCTGCCCGTTATTTTCCTAATCAAAAACAAAAACTGATTGTAGTAAGTACGAGAAATAAAAATAGCCCTTCTCAATAAGTGCTCGTCTAAATAAGTGCCCGTCTAAATATTAGATGGGCATTTATTTCGGAATAGGATTTACATGATAGAAATATAGCTCGGGTTATAGACTGGTCAATGCTCAACATTGAGTACATAATAAAATGCTACTGTTATCGCTTAATAGGACTCTATGATGCAAAAACCGCTATTAATTATTGGTAATAAGAACTACTCATCTTGGTCGCTACGAGCGTGGCTATTGCTCAAAGCATTCAATGTTGATTTTGATGAGCAACTTATTGAATTGTTTCACCCATCAGCACGTCCAACGCTCGAAACGCATTCACCAACGGGTAAAGTACCTATTTTAGTCTATGGTGAAAAAGATAATAAAGTAACCGTTTGGGACACCTTAGCGATTGCTATGCATGTCAATGAGTACTTTACGGATATTGATATTTGGACAGGTATTGATAAATCTAACGCTAAAAAACAGAATAATAACCAAAGTAGAATAAATAGCGCCTATTGCCAAAGCATCGTGGCTGAGATGCATTCAGGATTGACAGGTATTCGTAACGAGATGCCGATGAATATACGAGCAACGGCTAAGATACAACCAAGTAGTGCTTGCTTAGTAGATATCGCTCGTATCGAAGACATCTTTGCCGATTGTTTAAAAAATCGCTCAGCAGACAGTTTCTTATTCGAAGATTTCACAGCAGCTGACGTGTTTTTTGCTCCAGTGGTGCTGCGATTACAGACTTATGCTGATGCATCCAATATTACTTTGCAGCCACTGACCAAGCAGTATTGCCAAACCATGCTAAATCATCCACACATACAAGCGTGGCAACAATCAGCACTGACAGAGACTCGTATTATTGAAGAAGATGAAGCAGGCGAGATCATGTCGATAGCTGGCGTATTGGCGAATAACCATTCATTTTAGGCATAAATAATATCTTGCATAAAAAAACCACTTCAACTCAGTTAAAGTGGTTTTTTCTTTCATGACAAGTAAAGCGTACGGTTACTATTGTTTTTGGTCTAATGCCTCTTTTACCGCTTTTTTGCCCCATGCGCTCAGATCAAGATCCAGTTTTTCATACTCTTGCGCATCGAACAACGGCTCTTTAATCCCTGATTTTAACTGACTTGCAAAGTCGTCAAGTAGACGCTTAGCTCGCGGAAATAACATTATCAAGGCCAATAAGTTTGCTAGCGCTAGCACGCCCATCAACGGATCAGCAAAGAAGAACACTGCGGTTGCTGCAGGAGCCACTGCGCCCAAGAATAATACCGCAATCACAACAATTCGCAAAATCAGAGTCGCCATTTTGATATTCTTTTTGATCAAGAAATTAATGGCATTTTCACCCATATAATAGTTATACATGATAGAGCTTAGGGCAAATAACAATATCGATATGGTCAGAATATACTGCGCCCAATCCCCAAGCTGGGTCGTTAGCGCCTGCTGTGCCAGTACAATACCATCGACTTCAGCACCTGGTTGATACACGCCGCTCAGTAAAATCATAAATGCGGTGGCACTACATACGATTATCGTATCAATAAACACAGACAGTGACTGCGAGATACCTTGACTAACAGGATGAGTAGCGTAAGCAGTGGCGGCAATATTAGGTGCAGAACCCAAACCTGCTTCATTAGAGAATAAACCACGCTTCATGCCTTGCTCAATCGCCACACCAATACCACCGCCCACGACAGATTCAATGCCAAAAGCATTTTTGACAATCATTACCATCAGTGCAGGCAGTTCTGTAAAGTTAAATGCAATAATAATAAGTGCCATACTGATATAGATTAATGCCATAACAGGAATGACAACGTCGGCTACTTTTGCAATGCGCTGAATACCGCCAAAGACAATAAATCCACCTGCAATCACCAGAACCAGACCCGTTATCCAGCGGTCAATCCCAAAGCTTTCAAGCGCTGAGCCTGCTACTGTGTTGCCCTGGAACGCCACAAACCCGATAGAAAAAGACAGTAGTAACGAGATCGCATAGATGACGGCGAGCCAGCGATAGTCTTTACCTAACCCATGTAAAATATACGTCGCAGGGCCACCGCGAAAGTTACCATCATTATCTCTACGCTTATAAAGCTGCGCTAAGCTACACTCGACAATACTGGTCATCATGCCAATTAAGGCCACAACCCACATCCAGAATACCGCTCCCGGTCCTCCTAAAGAGATGGCAACCGCAACACCAGCAATGTTACCGCCGCCTACACGTCCACCGATAGAAACGAGCAACGCCTGACGGGCAGAAATCCCGTCGTCTCCTACTTCATCCGTTTTGAACACACGGAACATACGTTTAAAATATCTAAACTGAGCGAACCTACCTACAATAGTAAATAATAAACCAAAGATAATTAGCATAGGCACGAGCGCCCAGCCCCACGTTAGATCCCCGACTAGGGCAAAAAAAGCTTCAATGTATTCCATGCCTACTTTCCTTATAGTTCATGACGCTATGTTAGGTTTTATTGCATACATTATTGCATCGACAACACCAGTTTGTAATGCAAATGTCGAATTTGTAACGTAAATACTGATATTTTCTGAGTAAAATCGCGTTATTTGTTTACTTAAGAGTCCATTTTCTAAATATCAGGATTTTTTATATAGACATATTTATGCAATAGCACAAAAAAACCACCTCAACCGAGGTGGCCTTTTATACTGAAACTAAACCGAACAGCTTACTGCATGACTAGGTATTCAAACGCTGACAATGCTGCTTTACTACCTTCACCCATCGCAATGTTAATCTGCTTAAATGGTACGGTGGTTACATCACCACAAGCGAAGATACCTTTACGATCTGTACGGCAGCGCTCATCGATTTCGATCTCACCAAAGCGGTTTAGATCAACGAAGCCTTTGATGAATCCGGTGTTTGGTACTAAACCAATCTGTACAAATACCCCTGATAAATCACGCTCATGAGTCTCACCTGTGCTGCGATCTTGGTAGACGATAGACGATACTTTGCCATCAGTCGCTTTGATCTCTTGCGTCGCTGCACCCGTAATAAACTCGATGTTGGTTTTTTCTTTAGCTTTGGTGATCAGTACTTGGTCAGCTTTTAACTCGTCAGCGAACTCGAGTACAGTAACGTGATTGACGATACCTGCCAAATCTAGTGCTGCCTCAACGCCTGAGTTACCACCGCCGATCACTGAGATGTCTTTACCCTTGAAGAATGGGCCATCACAATGTGCACAGAAAGCCACGCCCTTACCGATATTTTCTTCCTCACCCGGTACACCAAGCTTTCTCCACTGAGCACCTGTCGCCAAGATAATACTACGAGTATTAAATGTCTCACCAGTGTTTAGGTGGATACTGTAGTTCTCTTCTTCAGTCTCGCCAATTTCTTTGACGCTCACATGCTCTTTTAACGTGATGTTGTATTCGGCCAAGTGCTTAACAAAGTTGGTCGATAAATCTGTACCATTGGTTAGCGGCACTGAAATCAAGTTTTCGATATCTTGCGTGTCTTTCACCTGTCCACCGATACGGTCAGCGACCATTGTAACTTTTAAGCCTTTACGCGCTGTATAAATAGCAGCAGCCACACCTGCAGGGCCAGCACCGATGATAGTAACGTCTTGCTGCTCTAATTGCTCAGCATCGTCTTCTACTTCTGACAATAAGTCAGGGAACTGCTCTTGCAATTTTCCGATCAATTTAGCAGTGTCGATTAGGCCGTTAGCAAATGGCTTACCGTTCAAAAACACAGCTGGTACGCCTTGGATTTTATTTGCTTCTACTTGCTCTTGGAACAATGCACCATCAATCATTTCATTACTGATACCATCGTTTAGTAGCGCAAACTGGTTCAATGCTTGAACAACTTCTGGGCAGCTATGGCATGACAATGACACGTAGGTCTGGAACTGTAATGGCTTATTAAAGCGCTTAACTAGCTTTTGGATACCTTCATCCAACTTTAGCGTATGACCGCCCGCTTGCAGAATCGCCAAAATCAATGACGTAAACTCATGACCACCTGGGATACCGCTAAATACGATACCAGTATCAACTGATGCGCCATCAATGTGACTGACTACTTTGAAACTAATCGCACTTGGCAAACTATCGTCAGTTGCTTCTGCATCGAAGTTGATTTTGTCTGTCGTTCCAGCAATCTTGGTCAAAAAATCTACCAATTCTGCACGTTTTGCATGCGTACCATTACCTAATACAAAGGTAATTGGACGTGTCATGTTTTCGCTATAGCTCTTAACGGCATCTAATAAATTTTGATCTATCATGTTTGTTCCTCATTATGACTGAATATGTAACGGCAGCTGTCATGCTACGCGTCTAAATATGAAATAGTTGGCGTCGATAATTTTGTATAAAAGGTTATATATAGTGGGCTCTTGCCCTTTGATGTGTCTATTATCAAGCGTTTAGCGAGTTTCGGCAAGCTGAGAAACTCAAACTTTATGTTTTATAAAACCAATCGTTTATTGCTTTAAATAATTAAATACAAATACACAAACAAATGATAGTGATGGTACATGGTCTATTTTTTCGCTACAATCGAATGGTATTGATAGCAATATGCATTATCAATATCGTGAAGTAGCTATCTTTATTACCATTAAACGTTCACCCCTTCCAAAAAAAATCTCACCATCATAAGCGTCTTAACCATAACGTGCTTACGCTTATTCTAAGCTTGCACTAAATAACAAGGATGACAACATGACAATGACAGACACATGGCAAGATCACAGTGATATTATCGATGAGCTCAAGCAAAAGGACACGCATTTTGCGAGTATCTTTGACGAGCATACGACTCTAGATAGGCAAATTAATAAGCTTGAAAACGATGTGGTCAAGCATGCCAGTCGCGACGAAGAAATCGAACAGATGAAACGACGAAAGCTACAACTCAAAGACGAGATTTATAAAACCATTGATAAAAATAAAGCACAGTCTCGCGCTTAATAAAGCATAGTCTCGCGCTTAATATTGCGTTTATACTTAGAGATATGCTGAAAAAATAATACTAACAATATCTATGCTTAAGACGTAAAAAGACCCCATCAACTTATGTTAATGGGGTCTTTATTTGTAGCACTGACTTAAATCAGACGTTTAAGATACAGCGCTACTTTTATCTAAGTATAAAATATCTACTTAGATTTTACCAACTAGGTCAAGACTTGGCTTTAATGTGTCGCCGCCTTGTTCCCAAGCTGCTGGGCAAACTTCGCCATCGTTTTCGCGAACATACTGTGCTGCTTTCACTTTACGTAGCATATCTTTCGCGCTACGGCCGATACCGCCAGCATGGATTTCAGCGACTTGGATCAAGCCATCAGGATCTACTAAGAATGTACCGCGCTCAGCCAAACCTGCTTCTTCAATCATGACGTTGAAGCCACGAGTGATTTTACCAGTAGGATCGCCGATCATTGGGTATTGTACTTTACCGATAGCTTCTGAAGAATCATGCCATGCTTTGTGCGTGAAATGCGTGTCAGTAGATACTGAGTATACTTCAACACCAAGACCTTTTAGCTCGTCATAATGAGAGGCCATGTCTTCTAGCTCAGTTGGGCAAACGAACGTGAAATCAGCTGGGTAAAATAGGAAAATCGCCCAGTTGCCTTTTACGTCTTCTGAAGTGATGGTTTTGAACTCACCGTTTACGTATGCATCTGCTGAAAATTCTGGGATTTCTTGATTGATGATAGACGCCATGGTTGGCTCCTCTATAGTTAAGTAAATTGGAAATTAATTATATGGTTTTTTCAATTAGCCCTCTAGCTCTCTGGGCTACCTGACAAACTATACGCGAATTCTATGGTTAATCCAGTTAAAAGTTTTTAATGTGATGTTTTGTTTTATTAAACTTGTTAAACTATTATCTCTACATTTTATCATTGGTGCTCAATTGGTAATTTGCTACCTTATAAAGGTTGACCAAACATAATAAATTGCATTAAAAACCCACTAACAGAGAGGTTTTATGATTACTTTACGACAACTTGAGTTTGCCCTAGCCGTCGCCAAACATCGTCATTTTAAACGTGCGGCTGAAGATTGCAATATCTCGCAATCTGCACTAAGTTTGGGTATCGCAGAATTAGAAAAACAGCTAGATACTCAGATTTTTGAGCGCAACAATAAACAGGTATTGATTACCCCTATCGGTCAAGACATCCTCACACGGGCGCAGCGAGTGTTTTCTGAGGTCAGCGATTTGACCACGCGTGCTCATAGCCATCAGACGCCGCTTGCCTATCCCATGACTGTCGGTATCATTCCGACGATTGCGCCTTATTTGCTGCCAAAAGTACTGCCTGCGCTGCGTGCACAATATCCAGAGTTCCGTATGACCATCGTCGAACAACAGACAGAGCGTTTGCTTGAACAGGTACGCTACGGTCATATCGACACCGCTATTATTGCGCTACCTTATGCGGTAGATGGGCTACACAGTTTTGAGTTTTGGAGTGAAGACTTCTTTGCTGTATTTCCAAAAGATGACATACATGCCAAGCTTGAGACCATCAATGCTGACGAACTGGCAACTGCCAACCTCATGCTACTTGGTGAAGGACACTGCCTAACTGACCAGACCCTGTCTGTTTGTCATTTCGACCGCGCACAAATGAAATCAAGCTTCTCAGATGCCAGTTTAAATACTTTGATTCAAATGGCACTTGCCAATATGGGCACAACGCTAGTGCCTGAAATGGCGCTCGATCAGCTACACCTGCAAAACCAGAATGCCGTCGCCATACCACTAGCTGAAGAAGGGCCGCATCGCCATATTGCCTTTGTCACCCGTCTGAACTATGCGCGTGTCGATGATGTTAGCTTGCTTGGTGAGGTGTTTAATAAAGCATTTAAAGATGCGGTAGCTAATAAAGAATAATCAAACCATTTTTACCATGTGCATAGTGAAAAAATGACATATGAAAACTGTCTCAAATAAGCATGATGAGCTTGGCAAGTGCTTTGCACAGCATTTGTCAGCTATGACCAGCGATATCCTGCCAAAGCAAATAGATAGGCTTTGGCAAGATATCGTGTCGCGCTACGGCGAACCACAACGTGCTTATCATACACTCAATCATATTGAGCAGTTATTGGTACAGTTTGAGAATATTAAGCACCATCTTGCTAAGCCACATATCATTGCATTGGCACTGTACTATCATGATGTGATATATGACCCAACACGCTTCGACAATGAGCTAAAAAGTGCAGAGTTTGCGATAGATGCTTTGGGCCCTTATCTAAGCACAAAGCAATGCCAACAGATTCACGTTCTCATTATGATGACGGCTAATCATCAGATAGATATGTTGGTAGACAGGGACAAATATAACGATACTGCGTATCTATTAGATGTGGATTTAAGTATCTTGGGCGCGCCGTGGTCTGCATATGAGCAGTATGCAAAGGCGATACGCAAAGAATATACGCATGTCGCCGATGACAGCTACCGTGATGGGCGCACTGCAGTGTTACAAGGGTTACTAGCGCATCCCAAACTCTATCTGACTGACCATTACTATGAGCAGTTAGAAACGCAAGCTCGAGATAATATTAAGCGCGAGCTTACTTTACTTGCAGCTTTATAAATAGCTCACTACCTTGCCGCGCTGGATGTGAATTATAGCTGGGCTGCATAATATCGATATCAAAATGACTTTGAAAACGCTGTTGGTACTCTTCCTTGCTGCCGCCGAATGGTGGCTCTTCTCGTCCAAAATCCGTGTCAAATAACAATCCAACCAGCTTACCTTGTGGCTTTAACAACCTCGCCATCTGCTGCACGTATTCATCACGTCGCAATGGATTAATCGCACAAAAAAACGTCTGCTCTAGTATCCAATCAAATTGATACTGCTCAGCTGACAAGCTAAAAAAATCCGCACAGATCAGGTGTTCAGAAGGAAAACCAGGATAGCGCTCTGCAAACGTCTCAATCGGTGCAGGGGCAAAGTCAACCAGCGTGACATTGGTAAAACCTTGCTCATATAAGTAGCCCACTTCATAAGCATTACCTGCACCTGGCACTAGTATCGCCTGATTTTTTGTACTCTCAGGTAACTGGTCAATATAAGCTTTGAGCGGTGGTGATACCTGCCCCATATCCCAACCGATGCTGTTCTTCTCATAACGCTGTTGCCAAAACTCCGCCTGGTTGACGTTTTCCATATGACATCCCTGTATATAAACTTGTTAATTAAACGACACGATTTGTACCGTTATTTCTTATAATATCAGGCTTATCCAGGTGTGTCCTTATTTTAAAAATGATAATAAAAATAGGACTTGTTGCTCAGCATAATGAATGTTACGCAGATGATATCGAGATATTTATTAGGGCTATTTAGATAGTTAGATACTTAGATGATAGGTTTAGTCCAGCTGCCCTGTCTTGCCCGCTAGGGTATTATGCCATTGCAAATAATCTGGCATCGCTGTTGCAACCGTTTGCCAAAACGCTCGGCTATGGTTGGCATGATGCAAGTGGCACAGCTCATGAACGATTACGTATTCGGTGCATTCAATAGGATAGGCAGGAAGATAGACTGATAGCCAAATTCGTTTTGCGCGCGTGTTGCAGCTGCCCCAACGCGTGTGCATTTTTTTTAATCGTATTTCATTGGCATAAGTGCCAACGATTGGCTGCCACTTATCAAATAGTGCAGGTGTGACTTCGGAGAGTTGTTGCCGATAATAGGTAACTTTTTTATCAGGACTGAGCGTAAATGATTGCTCTGCACCCCATAATAGAACTGAATTATTAGCAGCTGAAATGTCTGACGAAGTATTCTGTCTACGTCTATACTGTTCTAATACCTGCGGGTGATTTGCAATAGCCCAAGGCACCCGCTTAGCAACAGCATGCAACATTTGTAATGCGCTGACATGCATTGGTGCAGAGACCATCAACGTATGAGGCTTTAAGCGAAAATTGATATTTTTAACACGCTTTTTACTGATGTGTAGCTCGATGCCTACCTGTGCAAGCTGCTGTCTGATTGTATCTAAATTGGTATCTAAGCTAATGCTCTACCTCCTTGGCTGACTATTACTGCTATTCTAGTAATAGTCGTTATTAATAGTCATGCCTGTGCGTCTGTCGCTCTTGCTTAGCGTCACTTATTATAACGCTTGCAAATGGTTGTCAAACGACATCATATGCAGTTGACTGTCTTTGATAATCCGCTCATGAGGTTCAACGTCGTTTACGTCCAACTTTACTTCTGGTAAAGCATTTACTCTTAGCGCTGTTAACTGACCTTGACCATCACTGACAATAAATCCTGTCGGCTCGGTATGTTTATCAATTTTACTCATTGAAGCACTAGAATTAACTAACACCGAAGCCCCTGCACAATCTGGCAGACTTACATCATCAATCAGCTCGCGAGTATGCAAATCATAAATTGCCGCACAGCCACCAATCGGTGTGGTCACACACAGTAGGTTACGCTCACTATCCACCGCCACGCTAGCGATATATTGGTGAAAGCGTTGCCATTGATTGTTTGGCATGGTCAATGGAGTAAAGCTGCCGTCACCACGTTTATGGGTCAGCACTAACGGTACATTGATATGTTTTTCACCTTGGAACTGAATACCGATCATCACTGTGCCGTCATTGTGCATGGCTAAGTGGCGCACACTCATCTGATTATGCTCTGGAGTCACTTGCTCGAGCAGTGTGCCATCGTGACGATTCAAATAAACCAGAGAGGGTCGCATGGTATCTAGATTTAGCTCTTCGCGTGAGGCCTGCTCGGTTTTGATACCACCATTTGCAATGACGAGTGTTTCGCTATCAGGATGCATAATCAGCTCATGCGGGCCGATACCATATGAATCAAACTCTGCTACTTTTTTATAAGCATCATGGGCATCATAGATACCAATTTTACCTGCCAGACTCACCGTGTCATTCTCGGTTACATAGAGCAAGCTGCCATCTAAGCTATAGCAAGCATGACCATAAAAGTGACGGTTTATATCAGCTTTGATCGCATGTTGTACTTGCCCATTTGACGTATTAAGCACCCAAAATCTTTCACTTGGACGACGACCCATGACGACGACATCACGTCTCTGCTCGACATTATTATGCTGAGTTTGAGCTTCAGATACATTGACAGGCAGAGGCTGAACAACGATGTCGTGGACACGCTCAGGCATAGTCGTTTGCCAAACGATTTGTCTGTCAGCATCAATACCTACCACACCAAAGTCATGCTCATTTTGGCTTGATGAGTTCTGATCTTTTGGCAGTGATGCGACGCCACTGACCCAGCTGACTGGTCGTGCTAGCATCGTTGTTGTATGCACAGCAGCATAATTAGGTACATCAATTTTATCATCACCTGCAGCATGATAAGCCTGCTTCCAGGTTGCCGCTGCTTGCTCACAAGCATAACGTAAGCGCAAAAGCTTCGGCGTTGAATCAGGACCAGCTCGTAATACCTGCATCTGCGTACGAATACCCTCCACATAATCTTGTAGACTGGCATCTGGATGCTGCTGCTTACGATAACGATGGTGAATACCGACCAGCGCCGCCGTACCAACTGCTGTCAGCACTGAAGTCGTCAAAAGCTCATGAGCTGACGAAGTTCTCCCAGACCGATTAGACCTATTCATCTGGTCATGAGTCTGGGCTGCTGACGTTGCTGTACTCGCTTCGATAGTAGACATTGTCTAATCGCCATCAGTGCTATTAAACCCCACACGGATACCAAGTGCTGGGATTAACTGGCGTTTAATCAGACGAGTGACATCAGTCAGATGATCATACAACGCTTGTTGGTCGTCCTTACTAGCCTCTGATAAATCTTCTGGCATTTGTGCTAATAATGCAGTCGTATCAGCAAGTGCAGTTGATAGATTATCCGAAACCTTGTTTTCATCATTGCTACCAAGAATAGCCGTCAGTACTGGATCAGTCATGGCTTTATTGATAGTATCTAACTTAGCATTGATGATAGCGCGGCTTTGTCCAGCAGTAGCAGCAGGTAAATGACCTTTTGCTTTACCTGTCAGACCGAGTGGCTGATCAATGGCATTAGACTTCATGGTCTCAATCAATGATAGTAGAGAGTTAATCCACTGATTTAGGCCTCTATCGCTCTCTGCTGTTTTGTCTATCGCCAATAAATCAGTCGCGTTTTGCTGCCAGTTTTTCTCGATGTCTTTTAGACGCGTGCTCAACGCACTACTGGCACTAATCACGTAAGCACACTGACCAGCGTCTAAACTGTCATTGGCAAACAAAGCCTCTTCCAACCCTGGTACGCCTTGTACGATAGCGCTCTCGCCAGCAAGTTGTTCTGGCGTTAGTTTTGGATTGGCAGCAATCAAATCAGCCACGCCACTGTGTACAAGTCCGCGCTCGTCAGGATAGTAGTTGATGTATAGATTGCTCATACTAGCAGTCGCAGGACCAAAGTTGACCATCTCAGCACTTGACCAGGCTTGTGCCAATACTAGCCACTGTGCACGTAATGCTTGTAGCTCATCGCCACTTACTGGAGCTTGGGTACAGTGCTTCTGCGCCAGTTCGTTCAACAGATCGCTTTGCTTGGCTGCATCAGCATACGCAGGAATCACGATATCGTCTGCCACATGCGTCAAATACGTTTTTGCAGTCTCAGGGCTGATATCTACTGCAACGATTTGCTCAGTACTTTCTTTGCTGTTTTCTATTGAGCTGTCAGTAGCTGCACTGTCTTGCACAACTTTTTGGCTGTCTACATCTGCAGCTTTGTTGTCATCGGCAGGTTTGACACAACTGATCAGCAGTCCAGCACTCAATGCAGATAGCGCCATTGCCAAAGCGTGGTTTATTTTCATAGGTTTCTCGGTAATGTTATAGGTAGTAATTTATAGCGTTTTTATACTGATTTTATAATAGCGACTTTATTACAGCGACTTTAGGAACGCATTAAGCTCTGCGCGACCTTGTTTGTCCAACTTCAATACTTGTTGCTTTTGCTTTTCGGCTTCTCCGCCATGCCATAAAACCGCTTCCATCAACGTACGTGCACGGCCATCATGCAAAAACGTCGCTTGAGGATCAACTGTCTGCGCAAGTCCTACGCCCCAAAGTGCTGGCGTACGCCATTCATAAGAGTTGGCTAAAAACTCAACTTGGGCATCTTTTGGTGGTAGCTTACCGGCAATCGTACGATCAGCGAGATCATTGCCCATATCATGCAATAGCAAATCTGTGTAAGGATAAATCACTTGTCCATGCTGCTCAAGATGATCATCGTCGGTTTTTGGCAACTGATATCTTGGCGTATGACAGCTTTGACAACCCATGTCATAAAAACGCTTTTTGCCCGCTAGCACAAGCTTATCATCTGCATTACGGCGATGCGGCACTGCTAAATTGCGAGTATAAAACTCTACAAATTTCGCTACCTCATCGTTTACTTCAACAGGTGATTTACCATTGCCCTGTTCATCAGCACCTGTCGCTGCATTTAGGCATGCGGTCTGCGTTGGCATACAGGATTCGTTAGGACGGATGTTCGACGTCAGACCCATGTCTTCGTTAAAGGCACTTTGGTTTTGGGTGATAAGTTTGGTTTGACCCGCTTTCCACCCAAATCGTCCAAGCGCACGCTTGCCCGTTTGTGGATCCGTCACCCAGTTAAATTTACCACTGATATCACCATTACTACTGTCGCTGGCTTGCTTTTTAATGTCATCGTCAGGTATTTGCTCTAGTAGCCCAAGCCCAATCATCGGTAGCGCCACACGCGGCGATACCATCATGTCATCGTCAAAAGCACCGTAACCAGGTTTGGTCAAATTAAACGTTGGCGCACGTAGTGTCTCGACATATCCGTCAGCAAAGGTAACTGGTGTGTCTGTCCACTGCACCGCAATTCTCGCTTCAGCAGGCACGCCCTGAATACCACGATCTTGTAGCTGGCCACCATACATAGGATGAGCCACCTTTTCAATTAGCGAATCCTGTAGCTGCTGGCGCTGCTCATCGGTCGTCGCTGGCATAGACAGACGAATCAATAAACTATCAGCATCGTCATCGGCAGTCATCGGCGCATGACCTCGCCCATCTTTGACATGACAAGACTGGCAAGCGGCCACATTGAATAATGCGCCCAGTCCATCACGACTATCAGTACTAGCAGGTGCGACGACCCACGGCTGCTTGAAAAACGCGTTACCAATAAAGAATGATCCTTTACGAGAAGCAGCTAGGTTTGATGAGGGCTTCGAGTAGCTCTCAGCACTGCTAATGCTAATACCAGAGTCACCGCCCTGCTTGATCTCTTGAGGGTCAAAGCTCACCAGTTGCTGCATCGGCACGCCCGCCAGTGTTTCTATATTTTTGGCGTGTTCAGATGACAGCGCTTGGCTGTTTTCACTGCTGCTTTCATTATTTGAGGCCTGCTCTGAAGTGTTATCAGAAACATTGTTAGAAGTGTCGTCAGAAACGCTATCAGATGGTTGACACGCACTGATAGCCATTGCACTCGCGATAATTAGCGCAAGCTTAGAAGGTATATGTCGTAGGATTTGAGTAGCAAGAGGGGAATCAGAGGGGTTAACATAATTGGCGTTCATAGAAATTAATTGCCTTAGCGCTAGAGTAGAACCATTAAAATTTTGTCATACCATCTCATTATATGTCGTCACAATCATTGCTTATCGACATATAATGAAATGGTAAACCGGCCAATTGGCTTATTTAATGCTCGTAAAAATGCGTTGCCAACGGTGGCTGACAACGCACGTATTATATCTAATCTAAGTATCCAATAAACAGCGGTTGCTGACCTATAACGACTAATAAAACGTCGCAAAGCCAATGAAAGGCTTTTAAATAAGTGCCGCTAGCTTATAGATAAGGACCGCTAGCCTAAATTTTTTCTTAAAATTGTGACCCGGCATCTGCGTCTAGATTATCGATTCCAACTGCTTTTGCAGCGTTTTCGATACTGGCGGTCAGCTCTTGTAAGCTAGTGATGCCCGCTTCAACCCATCCACGACGGACGTTTTGTTCTTCAGCAGAGATACCTTCTTGGCTAGCTTGACCGACAGTTGCAATCATCTGGTCAATCTTGATACCGTCTTTTTCGCCTTTTTCAACGATAACGTTAAACGCGCCTTCTACTTTGTTGAACTCAGCAGCCAATTTATCAGCAGCTTCTGTGTGGCCGTTATCCGTCAGATAATCTTTGATACCGTAGCCGCCCACTGTCTTACCAGCGACTGTTGTATAGCTACCATTAAAGACGTTTTGAATACCGCGCGCATTATTGGCATAGCTCAAATGAGTCAAATCACTAAAGCATTCGTGCTCATCTTCGGTAGAGCCAGTAACAAAAGCGACCTGCATACGCTCAGACGCAAGCTCACCTAATGCTAGGCTACCCATTTGATACATAATTTGGCGCAGACCATTGTCATATTTGCGCGCTATCAAATCACTACGCAAGGTATTTTCAGTATCAGGCTGCCACTGGGCTTCCATCGCGGTCAAATCATCGACCAATAGTTGAGTTGCAGCAGTTAAGAACTCACCACGGCGCTCACAGATACTGGCATCTTCATTGGCGGTCTCACCACTAGTACACTGTCCAGCTTCAGTCGCATAGTCAGTGACTGGGCGATTACCTGCGCCTTCTTTCACACCGTTGTTGTCTTGACCCCACAGCATAAACTCAATCGCATGATAGCCAGTCGTTACGTTGGCTTCACTACCACCGATTTCATTCATTTCTGCGAGTAGCTCAGGTGTGATTGTACTGGTATCTTGCTTGATACTACCGACAGTAATGCTGTCGCTATTGATGATGTTCTCTTGGCTGTTATATTCGCCTTCATAGTCATCACCAACATAATCAATCAGCGCTTCATCAAGTGGCCAAGCATTGATCTGCCCTTCCCAGCTATCGATGCTGTTGATAGCACGTTTATCATTGGCAGTCACAAAGCCTTCATCGAAACGGAAAATCTCAGTTTGTGAATATGGTTGGCGTGCTGCTTTATAGGCAGCTTTTGCAGCATCAAGGTTTTCTTGTGTTGGAGTGGCCACGTATGTTTCTACCGCAGTTTGTAGCGCTTTAGCCGTGTCCAACGAATCTTTATAAGCGGCGTGTGCCATATTTGCATAACTGATAATCAATCTATCAATATGTGCTTTTTCGGCAGCAGTCATCTCTGGATTATCCGCTGTCTCTGTGTTTGCTACTTCTGTTTGCGTTTCTGTCGCAGCATTGGTGTCTTCATCGGCTTGCTTTGTACAGCCCGACACCATTAACAATCCTGCAAGTGCAGCAGCTAAAGTAGTTGGTAAAAGCTTACGGCTCGTTACTGTGGTAATCGTCATACATATCCTCAAGAAATATAGCAAAAAATTCGTTTTGGTTAAGTAGCCTCAATTATTTTGATAATCAAGCCATGTTACAGCAGGCTATCTTAGCCATGCACATTGATTCTCAGTGCGCACGATAAGACGTTTAATATTGTATCAATAGCAAACACTGACAAATTATAGTGTTATTGATAATCATTATCAATATTTAATTTAATATTAACTATATCTATTAATCATCACTGTTTTATTCAAACTGAAAACACAAAAAAAGAGCCAGCATATCGCTGGCTCTTTTTAAAATATATGTGCTCAAATATCTAGCACATACTTAATAGCTATATATAACTATTGATTAGTTTACGCTCTGTGGTGCGTTAACTGTTAGCTCAACACGGCGGTTTTGACCACGGCCATATTCAGTATTGTTGTCTGCGATCGGACGTGACTCGCCGTAAGCAACAACGTTTACACGGTTTGAAGCAACACCGCGAGCTGTTAAGTAGTTAGCAACTGAGTAAGCACGATCACGTGACAGACCCATGTTATAAGATGCTGAACCTTTGCTATCAGTGTGACCAGCGATAGTAATTGTGTTTTGGTTGTACTGGTTCATTGTTGAAGCAAGCTTATCAAGCGTTGGCTTGAATGATGAGCTAAGGGTTGCATCATCAAATGAGAACGTGATGCTACCTGGCATAACCAAATCAATGTTACCAGTGGTTGGGTTCTGCTCAACAGTTACGCCTGTGCCAGCCATTTGCTGCTCAAGTTGACGAGCTTGACGCTCCATGTAGTAACCAACGCCTGCACCTAGTGCTGCGCCGATAGCTGCATCACGACCAGTTTTGTCGCCGCCTGTTGCTTTTGAAATAGTTGCACCACCTGCTGCACCAACTAGACCACCTAGAGCAGCTTTGTTTAGACGCTGTTGTCCAGTGTTTGGATCTGTTGTACAACCGCTAAGTGCTAGACCTGATGCTACTGCTGCAATCATTAAAGTATTACGCATAATATTTCCTCTTAAGTTTAAAAAATCGTGCTTTTTATAAAGATTGTCCATTAATCTTTTTTAAGTACTTATCTACATTCCCCATTATTATGGCAACTACAACCTATCTCTGTGTAATATTTTGTCATACCTATGTATGAGAAGTGCAGGTTATATTTCAATGATTTTATAGGTCAAATCTTCGCGCCTTGCTACCACTAGTCACGTTTACAACCGTACACTACAACATGTTTCTGCTAAAATTATATCGCTAGATTTGTCGGCTTTAAATAGTCATGATTTAAAGCTTTACGGTCATAATATTACTGACTTGACTAGGACAGATTCAGCGACATACGGCTTATTATTAATCAGATAGACTGAAAAGGATTGAGCATGCGATTGACATCTACCATTCGAAAAATGCATAAACGTTCGCCTAAATTAGGCAAAGCTGTGTCGCTTGCAACAGCTACTGGTGTCATCGCCGCCAATAGCTTCGGTGGTAGTATTCCTTTATGGCTAATGGGCGTCGGTAAAGTCATTACTGGCGCCTCTATTGCAGACAAAGCCGTCATAAAAATTGCTACTCACTGGATCAGTAGCAACAGTGCCTTAATCGACAATATGTTGCCTCGCAAAGATTGGCGTATCAGTCTACCCGACGATATTCATACCAATGGTAAATACCTACTGGTGAGCAACCACCAATCATGGGTCGATACTAGCATCGTGCAGTATATTGGCGAAAAACGTTTACCACTCACGCGATTTTTTACTAAGTTTGAGCTGATCTACATCCCTATCGTTGGTCAAGCTTTTTACTTTTTAGATTTTCCAATGATGCGCCGACATTCAAAAGAAGCCATCGCCAAAAATCCTGCGCTAAAAGGCAAGGACATCGAAGAAGCCAAACGTGCCTGCGCCCTACTAAAAAACAAACCGTTTACCTTATTAAATTATTTGGAAGGTACTCGTTTTACCAAAGCCAAACAAGCTCAGCAAAAATCGCCTTATACGCACTTACTGAAACCTCGTGCAGGTGGATTATCATTGGCTATTAGCGCACTAGGTGAAGATATCGATGGCATACTAGACATGACAATCGTATACCCTGATGGTGTGCCAAGCTATGGGGATCTTTGGAAAGGTAATATCAAACGCTTGGGCGTTGATTTGCGCTACATCAATATACCAGATGCCTTGTTCGAAAGTATCAAGCAAGGTGGCTACGAAAATGATGAAGATACAAAAGCTCAAATGTTCGACTGGGTTGAACAAGTGTGGCGTCAAAAAGATGAACGTATTAGCACTATGTTGGCAGATTTTGAAACCAATCCTAAAACGCAAGATGCCTAACAAAGACGCTCAGCAATACTAAACTGGCTGACTGTTAGACCTTATCAAATACCAAGCACAGTTTATGCAAGCGTACTAAGTAATAAATATCGATAACGAGATAAAAAGTTATTGAGGAACAAAGTTACGGGTACAAATGTCACAATAGTCATATCTTACTTATGATGCTTACTGTTCAAACAGCCATGCATCATAAGTAAATTTTAATCAAAGATGGGTTGTTTTTTAGCCTTATTCATTGATAATGTGACTAATCATGAACCCATAGATTTTCGATGTCTACTTTGATAGTAAATGGTAGTAAATATCGATTTCTGACCCATTCTTTGTGCCATTTATTACTTATAAGGTATGACTGTGCCCACCTCTACTACTAGCTCGCCGTTAGCTACCGAATCTGTTTTGAGTCAGCCTCCTTATCCAATAAGTGATGAGCCGCCAAAACCGAACCATCCAAAGCCGAGTCGCTTTAAGCTCACTTACGATATCGTCATGATTATTGCCATCAGTATTGATCTGCTATTGATCAGTATCGATGCTATTTTGATGAGCAATTTTAGTAGTAATGCTGCCAATTGGCTAACGGTGAGCGACGCACTTATCTGGTATCAAACAACGTTGCATGATCCTCTACGCACTTCTGGAGGTTTTTTTACTATCTTTTTGGTTATTGAGTTGCTATTGCGCTGGGCGATTGCCATCAAACAAAAAGTCTATTATCGCTGGTTCTTTTTCCCATTCGTTCATTGGTATGAAGTATTAGGCTGTTTTCCGCAGCTACGTGCTTTACGACTGCTGCGAGCGGTGGTTATTGGACTACGTCTATATCAGCTTGGCTATCAAGTACTGCCGCAGGCGTGGATCAATCGAATCAAGTTCTACATTGACCTACTGTTAGAAGAGCTCTCCGATCGCGTTATTTTGACAGCGATACAAAATTTTCGACAAGAGCTAACCAGTTCAGACACGCATAAATCATTCATCGAGTCGACCATTGCAAAAAATCGAAATGAGATTGAAGCAGCCGTATTATCCGTGCTGCGTACAGAGCTTGCACCAAAGCTGCAGGAATTGGCTGCCTCATCAGGTGGCGGCAGTATATTGGCAAGCGAGATGGGCAATGCTATTGAAGAAGGGTTGGCCAACACACCTGAGTTGCGCCGCTATCTACGCATGATACCGATCGCGGGCAGCCTGATTGAATCACAGCTACATCACGTCGGGCACAATATCGGTGAAAACGTCGTCAATGCATTAAACAAGCGACTTTTAGACCCTAAGCGCTTGGATATATTAATGATGGAAATTGCTAGCGGTATTGCGCAAATAGATACCAATAATACAGCGCTAGATACCTTAATTTCTAGTATCATTGATGACAGTTTGACTGCGTTTGAAGCGCAAGTAAAAGTGCAGCAATGGAAGCACCAAGATATGCTAAATCTATAGTTTAGCTATCTAATAGCATGACGTAATAAGAGACATAATACCGTGACAGAATTATTTTTAAGGGTTTGTATATGACAGTTTCAGCTAACGATAACCAGACTGCACCAGCGCTAGCTTTCTATGGCAAGATGCTGACGTTTTCACGCGTACAGTTTAGTACAAGCGATCTAGCAGCTATAGAAGCTCAGCTAACTGAAACGCTCAGCAATAAATCGAGCAATAGTCCTATCCTTATTGATAGTGACGTTGAGCAGGATTTATCAGCATTGGTAGAGCTGTTATGGGCATGGGGGTTACAGCCTATTGGCGTGGTGACAGGTATGCTTGATGCGCAAGCACGTGAGCAGCGCTTAGCGATATTTCCAGCAGATGGTAAGCGTATTGAGCGTATATTACCAAGTAAAAAAGTGCCTATCCCTACCCAACCATCACCAGAGAATAACAATGCCGAAGCAGTTAATGCTAATAGCGTCGTTGATACTTCTACCACGAGCGAACCTGCTACTGAAACCACACTATCTAATATGCCCACCGAGACGTTGGTAAGCACTCAGCATATTACCAGCTTAATCTATGATAAAATGTTGCGTTCAGGACAAAGTCTCAATCACGTTGGTGGCGACTTGATCTTGACCAGTAGTATCAATAGCGGCGCTGAAGCGATTACTGACAATAGCTTGCATGTATATGGCCGTGCACAAGGACGTTTGGTGGCAGGCGCAACAGGGGATAAAGATGCCCGTATATTCTGCCAAGTCTTTAATCCGTCATTGGTGTCAGTAGCAGGAACCTATTGCTTACGAGACAACTTACCTGAGCATGTTATCGACAAGTCGGTGCAAGTAAAATTTGTAGAAGGCGAAGGCTTAGTATTTACCGTGATGGATGAAGCTTAGAACGCTATTAAAAATAATACACCGTGAAGTGACTTTATAGAAAACTAAGGTAGTTAAGCTGCTCTATTCGACAAGCCAAAAACCATAGTTATGACTCTACTAATACCACGCAGAGAGGCTAATTGAGCGATACATAGGTTGTTTTTCTGCTTTAGTATCGAGCTGCTATAATTTTTTGTTTATTTATGCTAGGCTAGCTTCGAAGATAGTGTATATATGTTAGGTTAATAACATGTAATTTTGCTATTTATATAAAAGATATCCCATTGATTCATAGGAGTGTGCCATTGTGGCGAAGATAGTTGTAATCACTTCAGGTAAAGGCGGTGTGGGTAAAACCACGACAAGTGCTTCTTTTGCCGCTGGTTTGGCGTTACGTGGCTATAAAACGGTTGTTATCGACTTTGATGTAGGTCTACGTAATCTAGACTTAATCATGGGTTGCGAAAACAGAATTGTTTATGACTTCGTAGATGTCATCACTGGAAATGCGCGCTTGTCGCAAGCACTTGTCAAAGACAAACAGCTTGAAAACCTGTATATCCTGCCAGCCAGTCAGACGCGTGATAAAGACGCATTGACTGACGAAGGGGTATCAGAGGTAATGGCTGAGCTCTCTAAACAGTTTGACTATATCATCTGTGACTCGCCTGCTGGTATTGAGCGCGGTGCACAGCTAGCGATGTACCATGCGGACGAAGCTATTATTGTCACTAACCCTGAGATCTCTTCAGTGCGTGACTCAGATAGAATCATCGGTATTCTGCAAAGTCAGACGAAAAAAGTAGAAGAGAACCAAGGGACTGTTCGCGAGCATTTGATTATCACTCGTTATAATCCTGAACGTGCGGCTGCCAATGAGATGATGGATATTGATACTATCTCGAACGATATCCTAAAAGTTCCACTACTTGGTGTTGTTCCCGAGAGCCATTCAGTGCTCGAAGCGTCCAACCATGGCGAACCAGTTATCCATTATACTGACTCTGTTGCTGGTCAATGTTATGAAGACATTGTCGCCCGTTTCTTGGGTGAAGAGCGTCCACTACGTCATATTGACGTGAAGAAAAAGAGTCTATTACAGCGCTGGTTTGGGGGATAATGATGACTAAGAAAAAAGGATTTTGGAGTAGCCTATTTGGTACTGACGACAACAGTAACGCAGGTAGTGCAAATTTAGCAACTGAGCGTTTAAAAGTTATCGTTGCTAGCGAAAACAGATTGAACAATCGCTTAACGGTTGATCGTATCGAAAAAATGAAACGTGAAATCTTAGAAGTTGTGAACAAATACGTTAACGGTGTGCAGATTGATGATGTCAATATTAACCATCGTTCTGAAGACAGCTTAGATGTGTTAGAGATGAATATTAATTTGCCTGAGCATAAGAAATAGCATTCTAACAGTACGTATTTCTACAATGAATAAAAAAAGCCCCAAGTTTGATACTTGGGGCTTTTTGATGTTTATCGATTATAGATTATTTCATACGGGCAATGAGATTGTCTTTTTTGACAAACTGATGGTATAGCGCGGCGGCTATATGCAAGACCGTAAAACCAATAATCATTGGCCAGATAATCTCAGTATGCAAGTTATTGTAAAAACGAGCCAAGCTTCTATCTGGGGTCACGAATACAGGGATCTGAAAGATACCGAAAATATCAACCGGTCGACCGCCATATACTGCCATCAATAAGCCAACCAGTGGCATAGCAATCAGTATGGCATAGAGAGCAAAATGTGACAGCTGAGATACGAGCATTTGCCATTTTGGCATGGCTAACGGTGGTGGCGCCTTAGTAAAAACGCGGTTGATGACTCGGGCAATCATCCAAAATAACAAGCTCACGCCAAACGCTTTATGATATCCAATAAACAGATTGCTATCTAAATTCTCATATAGCAGTATCATTATCCATGTGACTAACAGTAAAGCTGCACTAATCCAATGAAAAATACGGCTACTAACCGACCACTTTGATACATTCGAGTTGGCATTATTCATGAGTGACTCTACTACCTTTATCAGGAATTATCTCTAATCGATTTTATAAGCCAGCTAATGCTCTTCAATAGATGAAGTCATTAACATTACTGGCTTACTATTTATAGAATGGAGAATACCTTAAATAACGATAAGAATCTAGCCATCTAAATCAATCAGGTGATAGGCAATTTTATCCAAATCTGGCACTAAATAGATTTCGTCATCAATCATTACTGTTTGATATAGGTAAGATGAGATGTCATTTTTATCAAAATACTCTTCCCTATCTTTGCCATTGGTAGTACTAAACTGTTCCGGTGTCTCTACATCTTTGACTTCAGAAATTCGTGCTTGCAGCTGACGCAAATCACCTGCCGTCTGTAAGGCAAAACGGTGATCAGTCGTATTACCTTCCAAAACAATCATTTTTTCTGGAGTTTGATTTTGCAGTAGCAAATTAAATACAGCCAAATCTTGTTGTTGCCAATCGTATCTAGAAACCTGCTGCTGGGACTCATTCACACTCAAAATTAGGCTGCTTGGAATGATCCAGTCCGGCTGGTTAGCTGCTGGAACAATAGTAACGTCAAGCATACCGTTGTTGGTAGTCAACAGACTCACAGCCTCAAACGAATGTTTTAAAATTTGTGTCATACGTCACTCGCAATAAGTTAATGTGAATGGCTATCTGCCCTTTCACCAATGTAATCGGTTAGTTTTTTTGCTAAATCGGTAGGGCTACCAACAAAATTGCAATACCCTGAGTCAATGATAGCCTGAGGTTGACTTGGACATGCGCTTAATCTCGGATCTTGTGCCCATAATTGACTGTTATTATCTTGGATTAAATCTAGATACTGAGAGCCATCATTACCCATACCTGAAAATATAATATTAATAAGCTCGCTACCATGAACATCACTGGTATTTTTGAGCAGCTGCCCGATTGCAGGCTTATATTCACCATGCCAATCTTGATCCAATAGTATCACGCGACCTGTTGAATCACAGACAACCTGCTTATCAATAGGTACTATCAGACACTCTCCTGCTCGTAGCCGCTGTGAAGAAGCGATAATCTTACAGCGCCAGTCGTTATGACGATTAAGTATGCGGGGCAACGTACCAATCATAGCCTGATTAAAATGATGTGCCAATAAAATACAAATTGGTAGTGTGGCTGGTACGTTATCTAAAAACTCTTTGACCGCGCTAGGACCACCCATAGAAGCACCCAAAAATACGACATAATGCCAGTCAGTATCAGCACTCTTGTAAGCTGGAGCATCTACCAATATTGGCAAGTCAAGCAATTGGGCAAATTTACGCTTTAACTTACGTTGCCACTTTGCATATTCTTGTGATTCGTTTAGATACGGTGCTTGACTGAAGCCCACTAGTACTGCCGCTGGTTTGGATGCCACCGTCGCTATTGCCACACTGTCATCATAATCACTGTCTATCAGCCAAATATCGATAGCTGAGTTAGAAAGCGCACCTGTTTCCCGCCACTGTGCTCGTGACACACAGCCGACCAGCGTAAAGCCGAAGCCACGTACCGTATCTGAAAACGCCATGCGCTGGCGATGGTCTTCTGCCACCACCATCACTTTAATATCGTTTCTATTTTTTTTTCGCAGCGCTAAAACACGTGCATTATCCTTCATTAGTCAGGCTGACCCCTTCACCTAGTAATTTTTGCATTTTATCAAGCAGCTCTTTTTCTTGGAATGGTTTACCCATATAGTCATTCACACCAATCTCTAAGGCACGTTCACGATGCTTTTCGCCAGTACGTGATGTTATCATAATAATCGGAATTTGCTTTAGACGACTATTATATCGGACTTGAGTGGCGACCTCGAAGCCGTCCATACGAGGCATTTCGATATCAAGCAATATCATATCTGGTGTCATATCTTGCAATATCTCAATTGCATCAATACCATCTTTAGCGACTGCCACATTGAACCCTTGGCGCTCTAAGAAACGTGAGGTTACTTTACGTACCGTCACAGAGTCATCGACGACTAGAATGGTAGATTTAGATTCTATACGTCCTCTTTTAGCATCAGCAGCTTTCGTAATATTCTTAACCAATTGCGCATTACGCATAAGAGCAATCAGATCTAAGATGAGCATGACCGAGCCATCACCCATGATAGTAGCAGCTGAAACTCCTGGAATATTTGATAATTGTTGTCCTAAAGGTTTGACAACAACTTCTATGCGCGAACCTGCAATCTGATCCACTTGCAAAGCAATATTCTGTCCGGTACGGTTTTTAATAATGATAAGCGGTAAGCTAGTATTGGTATTTACGACCAACTCATTTAACTTATTACCTGATAAAATCTCATTTAGGTAGCGTACTCGATACTCAGTGTCTTCAAAATTCAATGTGGCATCATTTGATTGATAATAGTCATAGAGCTTCTCTGGATTCACTCGAACCACACGCTCAATCTGTACCAATGGAATCGCATAGTAGCGATCTGCAGCACGAACAACCAACGCGTCAGACACGGCTACTGTCAGTGGTAAGCGCATCGTAAAACTAGAGCCTTTACCCAACTCTGAAACAACGGATACTGAGCCACCTAGTTGGCGAATCTCACTAATAACAACGTCCATACCAACGCCGCGTCCAGAAATCTGAGTCACTTGCTGACTCGTACTTAATCCAGCGTTGAAAATATATTGTATAATATCAAGGTCTGACAAACTATTATCGTCTGCATCAATTAGACCCTGAGAGATGGCTTTACTACGTACTGCTTCAACATCAATGCCTCGCCCATCATCTGTTAATTGAATGACGATCTCACTACCTTCACGATGCACTTCAAGGGTAATACGGCCGCTACGCTCTTTGCCTGACTTTAGACGGGTCGATGTGGTTTCAATACCATGGTCGACAGCATTACGTAACATATGCTCAAGCGGTGACGTAATGCGCTCTAGGATGGTTCTATCCATCTCGTCATCAGCATTAATGATGGACAATTCAACAGACTTATTAAGCTCGTTAGCTGTTTGACGTACGATACGTTCAAGACGTGGTGTCAAGCGCGTAAATGGCACCATACGTGAATTCATCAAACCATCTTGCAGTTCAGTCTGGGTACGAGACAACTGTAGCAGTAGGCTTTCACTATCACGGGTTTTTTCTAATAATGTATGGTTAATATCAACCAAATCCGAGGCTGACTCTGTTAAAGATTTAGACAGCTGATTCAAAGATGAGTATTGATCCATCTCTAGAGGGTCAAAGTCTTCATTATCGATGAGTTCCTCATCTATCTGAGACAAAATCTGTGCTTCTAGCTCGATCTCCATACGACGTAGCTGATCTGCCAGGCGTTGTACTGTCGTACCCATCTCTTCGATACTGTTTGTTAAACTACTGATACCCATATCGATACGAGCACGGTTAATCGCTGACTCACCAGATAGATTAATCATGTGCTCAATCAAACCACCCGAGATACGAATCATCTCATTGCTACTAGTGCTCTGATCTTCCTCGTGAGTATCTCTAAGCATAGACGGCATTTCACTGATATCTTTTGCAAGATACTGCGAATCTTGGTTTTCTTTGGCAATCAAGATTGCTTCACGCTGGGCTTGTAGAGACTCTTTAGGTATCGTTTTTAGGCTATCAGGGTTTCTACCAAATTGCTCCAACGCTTCAATTAATAGCGTAGGCGTCGGTGGATTAACATGTTGTTGAAGAATAAATACTGCATCAGCTAGCCAATCATGACTTGCAACCAGCAACTCTAATACTTTTTTGGTGGCTGGACGTCGATTAC
This sequence comes from Psychrobacter sp. Pi2-52, assembly GCF_904846705.1. Lineage (GTDB taxonomy): Bacteria > Pseudomonadota > Gammaproteobacteria > Pseudomonadales > Moraxellaceae > Psychrobacter. The sequence goes on along the minus strand of NZ_CAJHBS010000004.1, from coordinate 53,023 downwards.
TGACAAAGTCTGTATAAACCGACTCCATCTCGTGAGCCAAGTCAGCAATACCAGAGGCAGTGACCATTCGTGCGCCACCCTTTATGGTATGCAAATCACGTTGGAGCGCTTGCAACGCTGTGGTATTACTCGTGTCTTTTAAGAACAAGTGTAGATACTTATTACGATTGGTAAGCTCTTCTGCCTCTTCTAAAAATACCGCTAATATATCAGGATCAGGAAGTCCGTTAGCCCATGATTGTTTAATCATGCTATCCAGACTTAGGGTACTCAATACCTCATTATCACTGTCAACAACATTGGCAGCAATGCTACGCTCTGTAGGTTCAAAATGATTTTTTGGCACTGGTATGACTAGATCGATTACCTCTGGTAACGTTTTTGCTTTTTCAAGCTGGCGCAACTGCTCAATCAGCTCTGGAGTAAAGAAAGATTTCTTATGACTCACAATATGCATCACTTGTAGTGACATGGTGTCTTGCACCATTTGCATGATTTCAAGCCACTGCGCGGTTGGCGCTCTTCGGCTCTCTACAAACGACTCATAGACACTTTCTGCTTCGTGAGTCAAATCGCCAATACTACGGATACCCGCCATCCGTGCACCACCTTTAATCGTGTGCAAATGACGCTGTAGAACCTTTAGCGAATTGATATTGGTGATATCGGCACGCCACTTATTGAAGCTTTCATCTAGTGCAGTATCAAGCTCTTGTGCTTCTTCTAAAAATATTTCTAACAGCTCGATATCAGTGTCAATGGTTTCAAATTGTAGGTCAGCTGCTGGAACGGCTCTAACGATGAAGCCAACGTCTTCATTGTCATTACTTTCTTGATAGATACTCTGTAGATCATCAATGACTTGTTTATCTATTTTTAAGGAGGTACTTCCAGCTAAGGCATCGAACAAGCCTATCAGCTGAGCATGACCTGCATGCAATATCGCTTGAATGTCTTGATTTTGAGCTTTATCGATATGATTACTCAAATAACGATACGCATTACCCAGCTCATCTAAAATCGTGACGAATTTTGGAAATGCTTGCGCCTTTTCCTTGAGAGAAACTATTCGAGAGACTTGCTGCTCTATATAGTCTTGAATATGATCTATCTCAGCATGATTCAGCGCATCATCTAATTCCCACTCAGCATCGAGCAACGTATCAATATTACTGTCTAATAACTCTTCTATCGTCGGTTTATTGTTTGTCATGACAGTAGTGTCATTAGCCACGTATTGCTCACCAAGCATGGCTTGCAATGACGCTATATCATGCTGACTCTGCGAACCATCGTCCTCTGTTGATGCATCATGCTGCTCTACATTTTGCTTATAGTTATTTAGATAACCCTCTATTAATGTGGCTGACTGGGCTAATGCTGCTAAGTGCTGAGCATTCATGCCTATATCTTGTTGTTGTAGTGACTCCAAGCTATGCTCGATGGTCGCACTGACTTCGCTGATAGCGGCCAAAGCACTAGAACCCGAAGCGCCGCGCAAAGTATGAAATGCGCGTACGATTTCATCTGTGATTTCTATATGAGGCTGTTCTCTATTGTCTTTGACAAACTGTTCGATACAGTCAAGCAGCTCTTCCGCTTCATCAATAAATATCTTACAAAATACTTTTTCTTCTTCGGTTTGAGGGGTAAGGACAACCGCTGCCTCTGCCATTTTTTCATTGACCGAATGAAAGGTCTGTAAGGTAGAGTCTATAGCTTCATTACTGTCGTCATCATAAGCATTGTCAGTCTCAGTTGTATCAGACAATGGCATTGTTTTTTCAATCTTATCTATAGAACTATCTATTGACTGTGCAAAAAACGCAGAATAACTAAATTCATTACCCTGCTGTTTGCTATACGCATCAGCACACGCAATCCACACTGGAATAACAGCTGGATAGTCTTGAGTACCCTGTTCAAATGCTATGAGCATATCAGGATAAGCTGCCAATACATCTGTAATTAACTGCCTCATATCAGCTGAGACAGTGACACTATTATCTAAAACACGGTTAAGCATGTTTTCTATAGACCATGCCAGCTCCGCTGTATAGTTAGCGCCTACCATGCGGCCCGAACCTTTCAAGGTATGGAAACCACGGCGAATATCTTTCAAGCCCTCTAGATCGGTCGAATTTTTCTGCCAGCTTTCATACAACGGCACAATTTCTGCCAATACTTCATTGGCCTCTTCTATGAATATCTCTTTGATATCAGGATCTGCATCGTCGGCATCAGCTGGTAGTTGGTTAGTCTCTCTAATAAAAGGTGCAAGACTCTCTGGAATATCCAATGTAGATAGATATTCGTTGATATTCACTTCCTTGTTATTCGAGTCAGTGACTAACTCGGTACTATCGTTATTAGAATCAGTATCAACATCATCAATTTCTAGTAGCGATTTTTCTAATTCTGCATCATCTGACATAAACTCTTTAGGAGCAAGTTCAGTTAGCGTCAGACCAGTGTTTACAGGCTGCTGGCTCATAAGATTACTACTTTGTAAGATAGCAATCGCAGGATCAAAGCTTGGTGGTCGCTGCGCTGAAAAATCTGCTACCAATGCTGGTAGAGTTTTTGTAGTTTCAACCACTAGATTTACAACATCATCTGTTACTGGTAATGTTTTATCTAGTAAACGATTGAGTAGGTTTTCGATTGACCATGCTATCTCGCTGATACTAAAGGCACCAACCATACGACCTGAGCCTTTTAGAGTGTGAAAACCTCTACGCACTTCAGTCAATGGGGTTAGATCTTGTGAGTCTTGCGCCCAGATAGGAAGGAAATCTTCAAGATCAGTGATAATTTCGGTCACTTCTTCGATAAAGATATCGTGGACATCTTCATCTGTTTCAAAGTTATCAGGCTTCACGTGTTCACGAGCCTGCTTTAGTGCATCACTTTCAGTACTATTGGACAGACTCACATTATCTTGTTCAACTACATTTGCATCGTCTATATTGATAACAGGGCTGATCTCGCCACTATCATCGTAACGTACAACATTCGTCGCAGCTGACTCTTGAGTGAGTACAGTCTCGTTAAGCATTGCTGGTGATTCGATATCAGTATCAAGAAGCTGTGTTGCTCTGGCCGTATGTGTATTTGCTAAAGTGAGCAACTGCTGGTCGAAAACCTGCTGCGCAAGATAATCAAGTAATAGCTCAATAGACGTTAAGCTCTCAGCCAACGCCTGCACCAAACTCCAGCTCGGGGTAGTAATATTACGAGTAGTTAACTGTGTAAATAAACTACCAATATCATCCATAGTATGACGAATTTCTGGCAATTCCATATCGTCAAAGGCTTGACCAATACTGGTAAAATCAGTAGACGCTGGTAATAATCCAATATCTTGGTGTTGTATATAGTCGTTGAAGTTTTGCTTTATCTCTTCTACTGCAATTCGAAGCTCACGTAGGCCATCATCGGTAGGAATAGAGTCATGTTTACCTTTTAATTCTGTCTCGTTACTATTTATCACTTCAGGCACAGTAGCGAAAGAGGTTGCCTCACCAATCTTAAGAGAAATGGTTTGCTCAGTACTATAAATAGCGTTGTATAGCTCTTGCAGCTTGCGTTCAATTTGCCACTGCTCTTGCGCAAAACTTGTTTCTGATACGAGAGACTGTTTTAAATCTGCAAGGATTGATTCCACCTGAGACACATAGTAAGTCCAGCCTCGGTTTTTGAGCTGCTCTTTGATATGTTGTAAAGGAGCTACCAAGCTATCTGGATCATCCAGTTTGAAAATAAGCGCATCAAGCTGAGTTAATAATTGCGGTAAAAAACGAGACGCTGTCGTGCTACTTTGAGATACTTTATCCAAAATAGACTGAGTACGTTTGCTACTGTGCGCTAGATAACTCAATTCGACATAGATTGCGGTGGTCAATCTTACAACTATAGTTGAAGGTACTTCATTTGATTGGGCACAAGATTCTATAACTTGATCAAGCTGACCTAATAATGGAGCATAACGCTCAGGAAGTGGTTTCTCGTTTTGGGCCAGATCGCTTAGCAGTAATTCGGTTAAACACCATAGTCTTTGTAAACCACTATCTTGTGTTGTCTGCTTAAGATACTGGCTAGCTTTTTCTAAGGTACTGAGTGCTGACGACTGATTTGTATTAGTGATTAGTAATGCTTGTACTTGCTGACGCCATACAAGTAGCAACTGCTGACACTGTTCACTTGTCAAGCTAGCGGTAGCTTGTTCTGTCGGCACGGCCACTTCAATACTATTGATAATATTTTCGTTATTCGCATGATCATTGATGTATTCATGCTGAATATCACTAATATTTACAAGAAAGTTAGTTTCTATGTCTCGTTGAGACAAAGCTTGGGTCAGCTCATCAACTGCCCTATTTATTAGGCCTATATGATAGATTCCTGTACGCGCATACTGATTGATCTCTCGTTGCAACAATCGATGAGAGAACTGACCTATACGGCGCTCTTTGATAGAAAAATCATCACAACTTTGTAATTCTACGAGTTGACTCAACTTGCTAGCAACATTTGCTAGTAAAGGAAGTTTAAGTATGATGAGTGCACCACTAACCTGATGATAACTTGATATCAGCTGTTCATGGTCGATGCTAGATTCACCTAATTGCCAACCGTCAGATATCTGTGTTAACTGCTGATTGAATAATGGTAGCAACCACTGAAATGTCACGATGTCATTGGGCTGGTTTTTCATAGGTTTATCCTAACTCGTCTATGCACTAATTTAGGCACTAATTTTTTGCCACACATTAACCTGTGGGTGCGCAATGCGGCGCATATTTGAAGGACGCCAGAACAACGCCTCACCTGGAGCCAATACAATATATCCCTCTAACGCGCATTGCTCTGATAACCGTGCCAAAATATCACGCTGATCAAATTTACGAAAATATAGCAGCATGTTTTGGCAAATAATCACATTCTGAAGATGCGTAGTGGGTGGTATTTTTTCAATAATATTGTGTACAGAAAAATTGACATGCGGTTGCAATACAGGGGCTACCTGCCAATTCTCCTGGATACTATTAGCCGCTTCTGGTGTGCTAGGCTTCAATCTGTTTAATCTACCTTTAGATGGCAGCGGCTGAACAAACGACTGACATGATTGCGGGATTAAAGTTTGCTGCCTGTTATCATACTGCCCCAACCGTGCGCTTTTAATAGCCTCTTCACTGATGTCTGTCCCTAATATGACATAGTCTTGACATCGCTGTACGGCCAAGCTCATGGCCAGTGACCAAGCTTCTTGTCCACTTGCGCAGCCAACACTCCAAATACGAAATAAACTCTCAATATTGTCTGCTTTATAATGCTGGAGTGCATACTTTGTGACAAAATCGATAGAGGGTCTATGTCGAAAAAACCGACTCTCATGAATGAGTACTTTATCCAGCAACTGCTGACGCAACTCATCACTTTTCGATAATTGATACCATAATTGTTGAACATTCAATCCGTTCGACATAGCCGTACAGTCGATTGCATTAGCCAGCCACTGTAGCTGTATGTCTGGCAGCACAAATCCAGTCTCTTGCTCTATATACTTCTGCCATCGCTGCACATCCAAACTGTCGACTTTCATCAAAGTATTACCCAATGTCAGATCAACTGTATTCAGCAGATGATTTAGCTAATTAACGTTATTTAAGCTAGATAAATCATCTACTATAATTACGGCTTCTTTCTATCATTCTTGATACAGCAGCAAATTTATTCAATACGCAGAACAATCAAATGCTGTCGATCTTGTCCTAAAAGAATAAATAATCACTAAACGCTTTCTTTCAATGCGCCTTCCGTATCCAACACTTCATAATCTACTAGCTCGTCGTCGTTCGATACTTTGAAGCCTGTTACCGATTCCTGTAGTGCTGCTGCCATTTCACTTAGCTCACCAATAGAACGGGCTGTTGCCATCGTTCCAGAAGAAGTTTGTGAGGTAATATCTTGAATGATGTTCATGGTGTGAGAAATATGACCAGCAGACTCAGCCTGTTGTAATGCAGCATTTGAGATGTTTTGAATCAAGTCAGCCAAGGTGTTAGAAACGCTCTGTACTTCTTCTAGTGCTTCACCCGCATCTTTCGCTAAGCGTGTGCCGCGTACAACTTCAGAAGTTGTCGATTCCATTGACATAACCGCTTCGTTGGTATCGGCCTGAATGGTTTTTACCAATGTTTCAATCTGCTTAGTAGCGTTCGCTGAACGCTCAGCCAGACGCTGTACCTCATCAGCAACAACCGCGAAGCCTCGGCCCGCTTCCCCTGCCATCGATGCCTGAATAGCGGCGTTCAATGCCAAAACGTTAGTCTGGTCAGCAATATCGTTAATTAGTCCAACGATATCACCAATCTCTTGCGAAGACTCACCAAGACGCTTAATACGTTTTGACGTTTCTTGAATCTGATCACGAATAACGTTCATACCCTCAATAGAGCGTTGTACAACTTCTGCTCCATTGTGAGAAATAGCAACTGAACGCTGGGCAACCGTTGCAGATTCCGCAGCGTTGTTTGAAACCTGATCAATTGAGACAGTCATCTCATTAATAGCGGCTGATACACCAGCAATCTCTTGTGCCTGGTGTTCAGAAGCTTCGGCCAGTTCAACAGCATTCATCTGCGTTTGATCTGAAGACTGCGATACGCGGTCAGCAGTGCTGTTAATAACCAGTACCAGCTGTCGCAATTGGTCAATTGCAAAGTTGACTGAATCAGCAATTGCCCCTGTAAAATCTTCTGATACAGTCGCGTTGACTGTCAAATCACCTTCTGCCAAATCACCCAATTCATCAAGCAGACGTAAAATAGCGATCTGGTTACGTTCGTTTTCTTCTTGGATTTGACGCGCTCGCTCAGACTCAGCTTCTGCTTCTTGGCGACGACGCAAGGTTTCTTTTTCAATAAGCGATCGCTCTGATCCACCACGGTTTTTCAGTAGCTGGTACAAAGCAAACAGAATCCCTAATGCGCCGATTGCAAATACAGCCGCTGGCAAGATAACGGATTGATTGAAACTATCGAAATATTGACTTACCGATGATAGCGAGTTAACTAGCCAAATCAGACAAGCCAAACTTAATAGAACAAAAAATCCTAACAATAGCTTCCAAGTACTATCAGCGTCTTTGCCATCTGCTGATGTTTTAGCCATACCAGCTACAGGTTTTTTTATCACATCACTCATCTTGCGTCTTCCTTTCAAACAGTCATCAAAGTCTAATTGTGGCTGACTTTGACAATCGTATTGTTATCTAAACAATGATTAGCAAAGCCTGTATAAATGCTGACATCGAACCCTATTATGTCAGTCGCTATTTCTCTGTCGTTACTTAACAGACAGGTCTTCTATTATCGACAATTATATTGCAGCATCTGAATACTGAGGATCTTGTGCGAGCAAACTTGGCATAAATACATACCAGTCTTGGTCATTTTTGAAAAACTTGCCATGGTTATAAGGCGCAAACGGCGACTCTGGATCTATGGCTTCTGGACGATACTGTTCTTGTGTGAACTGTTCGATACCAAGTACTTGATCCACCAGCAGTCCTGAAAAGTTATTATCATAATCAATGACGATAACTTTTCGTTGGCTCATTTGTGTCAAGCGACTAGGGACTTGCAAAAAATGCGACAAATCCGTTAAAGGTAAGAGTCGCCCACGAATGTTGGCAATACCTAGCATCCATGGCTTTACTAGAGGTAGGCTAGTATATTCTGGCATAGATAATACCTCTGATACCTGACCCATAGGGGCAACTAAGCGCTGCCCACCAATTTCAAATACCACACCTTGCCAATCAAACTCTTGGCCACCGCGGCGACCGCTTTTGCGCGCGCGTGCCAAATCTGCTAAACGCAGAAGCTCGATAAATCCTCTAGAAGCCACAAGTTACTCCATCACTTTGCGAATCATATTGACCAATCCACTTTCATCAACTGGCTTGTTCATATATTCTTTGGCGCCTTGACGCTTGCCCCAAACCCTATCTGTCTCTTGGTTTTTGGTACTGATCATGATGACAGGGATATGAGCAGTGGTTTTACCGCGGGTAATCTTGCGTGTGGCCTGAAAACCATTCATTTCAGGCATGACCACATCCATCAGGATTACATCTGGTAAATGTTCAGCTGCCATCTGGCAACCCTGCTCACCATTGGTCGCTTCCAACACTTGGAAGTTATTTTTGGCAAGCATATCGCGAAATTTCGCCATTTCTGATGGCGAGTCGTCAATGACTAAAACGGTAGTCATAGGAGGTTCCTTTATGTTCTAAAATATCTGTGAAGATATATTGATATATGGTTCAGATAGAATGATTAAAAATAACACTTATAAATCTACTGGTAGCCGTTCTTTAATCATAGATTATTCAGTATTGAATAATCTGGAGCGATAATATCAATCACTCCCTGTAAGTCTATATTTATTCGATTAACGGTACTGATTAATGGCATCAAAAAGCTCATCTTTACTAAATGGCTTTGTCAGATACTCATCAGAACCCACAATACGACCACGCGCCTTATCAAATAGACCATCTTTAGATGACAACATGATTACCGGTTTATTGGCATAATCAGGGTTATTTTTTATCAGCGCACAAGTCTGATATCCATCTAGACGTGGCATCATAATGTCGACAAAAATAATATCTGGATTGTTATCTACAATCTTTGCTAACGCATCGAAACCATCGATAGCGGTCACTACTTCACAGCCCGCTTTTTGTAATAAAGTTTCTGCAGTACGGCGAATGGTTTTTGAATCATCAATTACCATTACTTTTAAACCTTCAAAATTATTTTCCATTCTCATTGTCCTGTAAACGACTATTTGTTCGTAACGCTATCTAACAATACAAAATTTGCTTGGCTATTTTAAACTTTTATATCATCTCTTGTCAGATCGATATAAGTACCTATATTTGCATTGTCTGCGTTGAAGTTTGTGATAACAGCGAATCTTCTACAATTGATGCCTAATGACTAATCGCGGTATCAATATAACGTACTATACGCACTTTATTATTAATCTTACAAAATCTAGCGTTATTTAAGTGCCTTGGATAGGTTAACTTACCCTGCGCATATCCAAGAAGAAAGTCACATATAACAATGATTCCAATTAATCATAAATCCGTTCTTTGACATATAAATAGATTAGAGTTCAAATAAAAGGCATCGTTATTATAATTTTGTATTGTATATAACTGGCAATGATATTACTGGATAATTTTCATTTGTAATAAAAATGTATCAATGCATTTTATAGTGTTTGTTTTAGCACAGTTATTATTGCTTTTCCAGTAATTAGTAAAATTATGTTCGAACTCATTAGTATCATAAATAACTGTTCTTATTTATTAAAGATATAACTTCAACTCTGCTTAGTATTCGATTCATCAGCTTTCTTAAGTTTAGTAAATATTTTACAGTCGTTCCACCACGTTACAATTCACTATATAATAATATGACGATTACAATGGTGACTGTTATGACAGCTTCTAGACATTTAAGAAAAATCCTCTATTTATTCAGCGTGCTATTTATCGCTGCTTGTCAGCCGTCACCTGTAAATGAATCGACTGTTACTGACACTGAAGCAGAGACCGCAGACACGCCTCTTATCATCACAAGTGATAGTGTCACAATGACGCCAGAACATATCTTGAGTATCAAACCTTCAAGGTATCAGCCGAGTCTCGGCTTACAAGGTAATATCGAACCTATCAAGCAGACTACATTTGTTGCGGTACATCCGATTCGTATAGAAAAGACACTGGTTAGTGAAGGTCAATGGGTAGAAAAAGGCACGCCATTGCTGGTCTTTAGACGTACGGGCACGGCTAGCAAAGCTGAAGATTTGAAAAAGCCTGAACAAGGTAATTCAGAATCAGGGGGTACTAATCAAAACAATCAAGAAGATACGCAAAACTCTGATGCTAACTCCGCACAAGCTGCGCCAGACGCAGATATCGCTGTTGTAAGAAAGACTAACAATGATAAAAATTTAGAAGCAAAATCTGCGATAGATACTGATAGCAACATCCCTACTAGTCAGAATGCAGACGTTAATACTGCTAAACAAGATATGCAGTATAATTCGATTACCATTCATGCCAGCTTTTCGGGTCGAGTAGAAAGCTTATCTGCTGATGCAGGACAACAGTTAACGGCGCGCACGTCTCTACTACAGATCAGTGACGAGACCAAACTGCACTTTATGGCTACCCTGGCTATACAAGCAAAACCACAGCTTTCCGTTGGTCAGACAGTCAATTTTACCGCCGAAGGTGTCTCAGACAAGTTTACGGGACAGGTCAGCAAACTGGTATCGACCAGTCAGCCCAAAAAGCTCTTGGTCTATGTTAATGTCATCGACAACGAAGTTAGTCGTGATAAATTATTACCAAATATGAAAGTCACAGGCCGCGTCAATTATGGTCAAATAGATGTCGGTACTATCGTACCTAAGCGCGCGCTACATGATGTTGATCTGACAGAGTTGCAAACTCCTCCTTATATGCCGCTACAACCATTGACTGCAAATGTTTGGATTATAGGTCAAGATCAGCGTTTAACGCGCCAACCTATTGAAGTAGTTGAATACGATCCTACTACGCAGCAGTATTTGATAGCAGGTGTGAGCAATGATAGCTTGATTTGTTTGGCGGACTTACCTGTTGATTCTAAAGGTAAAAAAGTCATTGTGTCATAATAGCTTATGCTGACAGTTACATTGCGTAGAAACATTAACAAAGCTTCTCTTGTTTTGTAACAGCATAATTAGGCAATATGACCCTACTATATATAGCATTATCCGAGTATTGAAATACGACTCATATTTAATTATTCACTATTCTGTATATTTGAAAACATAGAGGCTGAGGTTTAACTGTTTATTATTACCAACAGTCATTATTACCAGAAACGTTATATTTTTATAAATCACAATAACAATTAGAGGACACTCCATGAGTAAGCAGATTTTATTGATTGAAGACGATCCAGATTTGGCTGAGCTGATCAGCGATTATTTGACCATGAACTATTATGATGTGCATCATGCTGGTCTTGGCCAAGAAGGTCTCGATTTATTAGACACCAAAGAGCGCGATATTGACTTGGTTGTATTGGATCTTATGCTGCCTGATATGGACGGTATGCAAGTATGTCAAAAGATTCGTGGCAACAAAAATAACATGACCAATAAAGTACCTATTATTATGCTGACCGCAAAAGGCGATACAACCGATCGCGTATTGGGGCTGGAGATGGGTGCTGATGATTATATCGCCAAGCCTTTTGAGCCACGTGAGCTTTTAGCTCGTATTCGTGCGGTTATTCGTCGTCATGAGCAACCAAATCAAGCCGATAGCCAATCAGACAGCTTAACCTTTGGCCGTTTGAGTGTGTTCCCTGATAGTCATGAAGTCACTATCGATGACCAACCAGTACGTCTAACCACGCATCAGTTTCAGTTGTTACACTACTTCGCCACTCACTCTGGCAAAGTGTTGAATCGTGAGCAGCTCTGGCAAGCGATGCCAAATGATGACAGCTCAGACAACATTGACCGTGCAATTGATGTACATATTTCGCGTCTACGTGCTTTGATCGAGGACAACCCACGCCAACCAAAGCGTATTATTACCGTACGCGGCGTCGGCTATCAATTTGCCACTGATCAGGTATGACCATAAAGGATGCCTAATTAGCTGACTCATGGTGTAAACTCTATACCATGAGTCGGTACAAGCGTTTAATAATAGAGATCGTTTAATGCAGCAATTGGGTTTTCGTTCCGTATTTGCCAAACTATTTGCCAGCGTTATGCTGGCACTTACTTTATTTGCTGTGGCAATGGTGCTGTTGACCCAACTTGTTCATGACAAAGACGCTGGTATTCGCTCAGAAATATTAGCCACACAGATTCTAGGACAAATTGATCCATTCTTACACGAATTAAATATCTCCATCAGCAAAGACAATCGTTTGCAGTCTCGTTTTATGCTGGCTGTCGTTAAGAAAAGCTTTGATATTTTTGATGAATCACTGCAAGCGAAAATGGGATTGTATGACAGCGAAGGTCGGCTACTCATGCAAACCGATAACAGTGACCTACCCCTAGAGCTTCCCCCTACTCCGTCTTTATTCTCACGTGTTTTTCCATCACTTGCAGATACATCACCTACCAAACAAGCCCAAGTGTATAGCAGTACGGGTTATACCTTATTATATGAATCACGTCTCACGCCTAAAAAACCTGTCCTTTCTGCAGCCTTGAACTTGTTCACTGGTACGTTACTACTCTTGCTCATTATGGCAGGTGTACTATGGTTGATTGCACGGACGATGACATGGCGGATTGACCAGTTGAGCCAACAAATGACTCAATTGGGTGATGGTGATTTTACGGTGCGAGTGAATGCACGTGGTAATGACGAAATCGCTGCACTAGCACGTGGATTCAACCAAGCGGCACAAAAAATTGAACACTTAATTGATGCCAATAACTTGCTACTGGCACATGCTTCTCATGAGCTTCGTACACCGATTACACGTATCCGACTACAGATTGAAATGATGGATATGCTAGCTGGTGCGCTGCCAACTGATACCAAAGCAAAGTTCGATAAACGGGCACAAGCCATCAATAGAGACTTATCAGGTCTTAATGACTTAGTGGAAAGCATATTACTGGTTAGCCGTTTGGATGCAGGTCATGCCTTACAGCAAGTTGAAAACTTAGATTTATACGATTTGGTAAATCAAGAGCGTCAGCACTATCCTGAAGCCACACTGATTGGTGAGCATATCGTGATAGATGGTCAATCATCAATGTTGACTCATTTGATTCGTAATTTACTTACCAACGCTATGCTACATGGCAAGCCACCTGTTACGGTATTACTATATGGTGTTCAGAGCATAGAAGAAGCCGGAACTGTGCCCGACTATCTATTACAAACAGTGCTATGCAGCAGTTTTGTCGATTACAACAGTTTAGACTTTGACGATTATGAAGAAAACGCTGATGCCAAAGTAATTGAACACAAAACTGCTAAATATGAAGCTACTAGTTCAGTTGATAAAAATAAATCAGACACAATTGACTCGATAGCAGAGCTACCGACGCCGACTATCTATAAAAACGGTGAAGATATAGCTGCCAGCAATGAGAACAACGATAGCGATGATGACACCAGTATTGATAATGACCTTTCAGATGAAAGCTTAATAGACAGTGTTAGCAAACCCCAACCTACTACTGGCGAAACATCACTACTTGCTGACTATTACAGCTTTACCAGTGAGTTAACTGACAGAATTAAGAAAGTTATTTGGAAGGCTGTTCCAGATTCTACTGACCTTGCTAACGACACTCATAATACTGCTCACACCAGCTTGATTGAAGTAGCATCAACAAACTCTATAAGCAACGTAGAAAGCGAGAATACTGGCACTCTCATCGAGAACAGTGTTCAAAAATCAGATAGTTCTACTACTGATGCCGCTACTAAAAATAACGGTTCAAAAAATACGAAAGATGACGCCAAATCTAATAGCTCAAATAATGAGAACTCAGGCGCAGTTGTGCGTAAAGAAGGCTTATTTGCTAAGCATATGAAAAAAGCCAAAACTGAACCTGAACGTCCTTTGCCAAAATATGCTGTACTGGCTGTAATCGACGAAGGCACTGGTATCCCTGAAGGTAAGCGAGAAGAAGTCTTTAGCCCATTTGTACGTTTGCAGCAAAAAAACAAAGGCTCTGGATTAGGGTTATCGTTAGTCTCACAAATCGTTACCGCCCATCAAGGACGTATTATTACAGATACGCTAAATGGTCATACTAGATTTTTGGTGACCATCCCCATTCATCACGATCCTCATTACAACTATCACGAGTAATCAATCCCAATCATTATATAGATAGCTGTCACCTTCATACTTGCCGTTTTAACTGCTTATTCTTAATAGCTATTAATCATAAGCCGGACACGTATGTGCATATCCAAAGTGCTTGATAATATGCTATATTACCGCCCCTTATTATACGGTTATTGACTGTTGTCGTTTTGACGAGCTTCTTACATATTTAAAGAGGCCTGATGACGCGTTTATAACCATTAAAAAATTTATTAAATTTTGAGCCCTCCATGAATGACATGATTGTCTTAAACGATGTGACCAAAAGTTTTTTAAGCGACCGATCAATCAAAGACAAAGACGGCAAGCCACATTGGTTTACCGCTGTTGAGCCGACATCTCTGACTATCAAACAAGGCGAAATCTTTGGTCTAATGGGTTATTCAGGTGCAGGTAAATCTACCTTATTGCGCCTAATCAACATGCTTGAACGTCCAGATTCGGGTCAAGTCGTGATAGACGGTACTGACCTAACCACGCTGTCTGCCAGTGAGCTGCGTATTGCTCGTCATAATATCGGTATGATTTTTCAGCAGTTTAATCTGATGTCTAATCAAACGGTCTTTGACAACGTGGCATTTAACTTAAAAATCTCTGGTTATCCAAGTCGCGACATTCATAAACGCGTCATGGATTGTCTTGCGATTGTCGATCTAACCGATCGTGCTGGTCACTATCCTGCGCAGCTATCAGGCGGACAAAAACAGCGTGTGGGTATTGCCCGCGCGATTGCCCCTAGTCCAAAAGTATTGTTGGCCGATGAGCCAACCAGTGCACTTGACCCTGCAACGACCCGTAGTTTGCTGACTTGTCTACGCGATATCAATGAGCAACTTGGCGTGACTATCGTTATCGTGACCCATGAGATGAGTGTTATTCGTAGACTTTGTGATCGCGCAGCGTTATTGCATCAAGGACAACTATTAGAAGTTGCGGATGTGCGAGACGGTCTGATTCAAGCAACCACCCCGATTGGCAAAGGCCTAGTCGTCGAGGACTAATGAGGCAGGAGAAATAGATATGTTAACTGGTACTGAATTATCCGCCTCTATAGATAAGCTACTTGTGTTACGCAAAGAGATCGTGAGCGCGTTTATTGATACGTTTGTGATGCTTGGTATTTCGACCACGGTAGCAATCGTCATCGGTGGACTGTTTGGCGTATTCTTGTTTTTGTCTAGTGATCGACAGTTTTTGCAAAACAAGACGTTGTACGGTGTGCTTGGCGGGATTACCAACTTTATGCGTGCTTTCCCTTTCGTGATTTTGATGATTGCAATGAGTCCGTTTACCAAGGTCATCGTTGGTACGGGTATCGGACCGATCGCTGCATCACTGGTACTTGCTATCGCTGGTTCGTTTTATTTTGCGCGTTTGGTCGAGCAAAATTTACGTGAAGTGCCGCGCGGTATTATCGAAGCCACTGAATCAATGGGTGCACGACCTTTTACCATTATTAAAGTACTACTTAATGAAGCTCGCTCAGGTTTAGTATTGTCAGTCACTATTCTTTGTATCAGCTTGCTCTCTTATTCAGCGGCGGCTGGTATGATTGGTGGTGGCGGTTTGGGTGATTTGGCCATTCGCTATGGCTATTATCGCTATCAAACCGAGGTAATGATTTTTATCGTGATTGTACTATCCATCATGGTCGTCTCGATTCAAGCCTCTGGTAACTGGCTCGCCAATCGTTTAGACAAACGTTAAACCGCTTTAGAGAATACTTGACATTACGAGCGACTAGGTTTATTTTTGGCAACACTCAACCCTTATCTCAGCTCTTACAACAAAAGCAGCATTACTATTTATAATGTTGCTTTTTTAATGTTCAGACGATAAACGTTTTACTCAACCCCATTCATTATTAAGGACATATTATGAAATTAACAGATATCAGCCGTCAGTTAGCTACCGCATTTGCTGCTGTTGGTGTATCAGGTCTAGTCTTAGTTGGTTGCAGCAATTCATCAGCGCCAGAAGCGACTAAAGAGCCAGTAACCGAGGGTGCCACTGCAGAAACTGCCGCTAGCGATATCGATCCTGACCATACCAAAATTGTTATCGGTACGACTGAAGGCGATTTTGCTGATATGGTTCGTAACCAAGTGAAGAGCACGCTTGAAGCTCAAGGTTATGAAGTTGAGTTGATTGCTTTTACTGATTATGTCCGTCCTAACCTTGCATTGGCTGAAGGCGATTTGGATATCAACATCTTCCAACATAAGCCTTACCTTGATACCTTCAAAAAAGAAAACAACCTTGATTTGGTTGAAGTATTCCAAGTACCAACGGCTCCACTTGGCATCTACTCAGGTAAAAAGACTAGCCTTGACGCTGCATTCAAAGGTATGAGTGTTTCTGCACCAAACGATCCAAGTAACTTTGCTCGTGCTTTGGTAATGATGGATGATCTTGGTTGGATTACCCTAAAAGACGACATCGATCCATTGACTGCGTCAAAAGCTGATATTGCTGACAACAGCAAATACGATATCGAAATCGTTGAGCTAGAAGCTGCTCAATTACCACGCGCACGTGATGAAGTTGACTTCGCAGTTATCAACGGTAACTATGCTACTGACTCTGGTATCAAATTGACCGAAGCATTGTTCCAAGAGCCAAGCTTTGCTTATGTAAACTGGTCAGCGATCAAATCTGCTGATACTGGTAAAAAATGGGTTGAAGATGTGACCAACGCTTATAACTCAGAAGCTTTCAAAAAGTACGCTCATGAAACGTTCCCTGGCTACAAGTACCCAAAAATCTGGGGTACTGACCACAGCGCGAATATGGACACTACTGCTAAAACTGAAAGCGCTGACGCTTCAGAAACTGCAGAAGCTGCTGCTCAGTAAGACTTTAAATCAAAAGTACCTAGTTTTTTAAGTGTTATGATTAATATAAACGCCCATTACTTAAAGTGATGGGCGTTTTTTTGTCTTTAATTTTGGGAGTGCTGTCTTCCAATACCGTTATCAAAAGACTAACTGAGTATCAAATAACTATTAAAAATCACGTTACAGCCTGTTTGCCCTTTGTAGGAAACCGTCACTCACGCTTCCACTTGTCCTTGGTTTTTCCTATAGTGGACAGGCTCAATAGTGATTTACTCGTTAGACCATACTATTGATGACATTTAAAACTAATGAAAAATTATAAAATACACATAACAAGGATAATAATATGAGCGCTAAAAACTATAATATTCGTACCGCTGGCCAAGCAAATATCCCAATCCTAGGCCTAGGTACTTGGCAGTCAACTGGGCAAGATTGTGTAGATGTGGTCAAAAAAGCGTTAGAAATGGGTTATGAGCATATCGATACCGCTCAAGCTTATGGTAATGAAAAAGAAGTTGGCGAAGGTATCAGACAGTCAGGCGTGGCTCGTGATAAGTTCTTTTTGACTACCAAGATTTTCCCAGATGATATGAAGTTTGAGCCAGAAAAACTAGTTGCAGCAGCAAAACGCTCTTTGGAAGATTTGGGTACAGATTATGTCGATCTGTTGCTATTGCACTGGCCTGATGACCGCGTGCCATTATCTGAGACCATTCCTGCGCTGTGTGAACTCCAAAAGCAAGGCTTGACGCGTCATATTGGTGTTTCAAACTTCAATATCGCTAATATCATCGAAGCCAAGAAATATGCTGATGTGCCTATCGTCGTGAACCAAGTAGAGTTTCATCCGTTTATTAAGCAAAACACATTGCAGACCTTCTTGAATAATCATCATATTCTACTAGAAGCCTACTCGCCATTAGCGCGTGGTGATGTATTTGATAACGAAGTGATTAAAGAGATTGCAAATAAGCACAACGTCACACCAGCACAAATCTCACTAGCTTGGATCTTATCAGACAAGCATCGTGTGGCTATTCCAAAAACATCTAACCCTGATCACTTGCAAGGCAATCTAGATGCCATTAAGGTTGAGTTAAGTGCAGATGAGTTAGAAAAAATCGGTAACTTAGCCAGCTCTGACGGTCGTAAAATTGAGCACCCTGACTATAGCCCAGTATGGGATGACTAACAGGGTTAATAAGTACGATTAACTGATTAGCTAAACGCAGCAAAATAAAAAGCCACCGATTATCGGTGGCTTTTTTATATGGTACGAAAGCTCAAAATCATTACTGCTGTAGCGTTTCGGTCTCATGAATCTTTTCAGCAGGATTATACTGTTCAGAAGTAGGTATCGCTCCGCTGCGATTATTTTCTTTCATAGATTTAGCAACTTCTGGTGGCATATAGTTTTCGTCATGCTTAGCCAGTACTTCCCCAGCAACGAAAGTATCGCCCTGCATTTTACCCGTAGCCACGACGCCTGAATTTTCAGCAAATAAATCTGGCAGGATACCTTGGTAAGTCACTGGCACGGTTGATTGAAAATCAGTAATCGCAAACTCAACATTTAATGGGTTGTCTGCTGCACGCTGCACACTACCAGCAACCACCATACCACCAGCACGAATACGTTTGTCTTGAGGCGCTTCACCTTGGGCAATCGCAGTTGCATCAAAGTAGTAGTCAGTTTGCTGCCCGATGGCATAGATAACCAACATAACTGCTACTGCCGCACCTACCAGCGTAAACATAACCCACGTCAGTTTTTTCCGACGAACTGCATTCATACCACTACCCCATTAATGAGTCACTGTTTTATAAACCATAATCAATCTATAAAACAGAAAAATTTGAAGAAACTACCATTAGAAAAACGTTCTAAAAATGTCTTTCTAATCGTACTCTTCTAATCGCTATATGGTAGCATTTTTCAGACAAATCAATAAGCCTCATCACTGCCTATAAGGTCATATTTTTGTCAGTGTAAGGATACGGCTTCTTACGCTAAAGCCCTGATATTAAGATGATTTTTATTCAGCTTGTTTGGTTACAGGCGTTGAGGTTTTGGTGGTGCGTTGTGCTTGACGAGCTTGCTGGATGGTCAGCTGTTTGATAAGTGACTGTCGCTGTCTGCGGCTATAGATAATAAATGCCAACATCACGCCGATCGTTATCGCCCAGCACGACCACACAAAAACCCCATGCTTACCCATGGCGAAAAACTCAGATACGCTATAAAAGTAAGGCTGCATAGTATTTTCCTAGCCGTTATTTGTGTTGACCACGAATGTATTCTTTGACCCACGCTTTGCCTTGATCACGGTATAAAATCAGCGTGTTGGTACGATAAATTGCTAATGTCGCAACCAGTAAATAGCTGCCGATAATCATCAGTAACAAGGGCATCCACATATCTGCCGACATCTTCGGTGCGGCGGTCAAGCTAAAGGTCGCGCCTTGATGCAAGGTATTCCACCACTCTACTGAGTACTTGATAATAGGCAGGTTCACTGCACCCACGATAGATAAAATAGCAGCCGCTTTACCGCGATTGGCCGTATGCTCAAAAGCGGCAAACAACGCCATCACGCCTGCGTATAGAAACGCCAATATCAGCATTGATGTAAGGCGTGCATCCCACACCCAGTAAGTACCCCATGTTGGCTTTGCCCAGATAGAGCCTGTAAGCAAACTAATGACACACAGTAAAAACCCCATTGGGGCAAGTGCCTGCGCGACCAAACTGGCCGTCTTAATCTTCCATACCAAATAGATCACTCCCAGAACCGCAAGAGAAAAATAGATAGAAATGGCAAGACTGGCCGCTGGAACATGGATAAATATAATGCGATAGCTATTGCCCTGAAGATAATCAGGCGGTGCAAAAGCAAGGCCCCATACGCTACCAATGAGCAAACAGAGACTGGCCAATATGGCTAACCACTTGACCCAAGGGCTAAAGATACGGAAAAACTGCTTAGTACCCACAGTGGTCAAGAAACCCTGCCAAATGCGCTGCCACAAGCTAGGGGATGAGACGTTATTCAGGTTGGGCATGGGAAGAAACCTATTACACAGCTTACTGGCGATAAAGGATGCGGTCTACCAAAGCACCACTATCAACTCACCTGCTGGCGTTAAACACTGGATAGAATCTACAAAGAGCTGTTTACGTATTCAATTGACTATTATAGCAAAATTGCCAGTTTTCACCACGATGTTAATACATGTGATACAGATAACTAGATTTCGATGGCTAGGTTGAGATAAATGGGTTTAGCTAATCAAATTTCGACAACTGGACTTTAGGATTGCAACAAGCAAATCGTTTAATTGAGCCATGACATTTTTAAAGTTGTAGCAATCACCCATGGCATGACCAAGACAGAAACAATACTTCCTGCTAGTAATAAGGCTAAAATAGGCAAACCGTTCAGCCCAGAAGCAAATAAATCAACTGCACCTGTAGCAAAAATCAAGACTGGCAACTGCATCGGTAAAGCAATCAAAGGCACCAATACTGCCCCATTCTTCAATGATAGCGTCAAACTACTGGCAATCGCGGATAGCATTAGGAGCATCGGGCTACCTGTCACAATAGAAGCCATCAATATCCACGCTTCAAACCAACTAAGCTGAAATAACGGCACGGCAAGCAAGCTAAGCGCTGCCACAATACCACTGCTAAAAATCCAATGAATGACCAGTCTAATCAGTACCCATAGCGGTAGTGACGCTTTGGCCACGACCAATTGCGCAAGCGTACCATTATCAAGCGCAGGCTTGAATAATCCATCAACGCCCATTACCAGTGACAGCAACGCAGCAATCCACACTGCTGATACGCCCAGACGCTGCAATAGCGCAGGCTCACTACCAACTGCCAACGGAAACAAAGTAATAATCACTAAGAACAGCACTAATGGGTACAACCACTGTACCGCTCCTTGCTGCTTGACTTGCCATTCGCGTCGCCATAGCTGCAGGAAGCCAATACTGCGAGGCACTGCGACAATAGCATTTGGACTTTTATTCATGGCTACTACAGATCCTACTTGTATTGGACTGTCTGTCATTATTTGTCCTTGCACATATACTGATGGTACTGATAGCAATCAAACTTATACCATATAATCTGATAAATCGAGTACCTGATTGGCGACACCGACTGCCTGATGACTGGTCATTAGTATCGACCCGCCAGCCTGTGCAAATTCGCATAACCGCTCTTCCATACGTGCCACCATATCGACATCTAACGCAGTGAAAGGCTCATCAAGTAACCAGAGCGGTGTCACATCAGGAGTTAGTAGGTACAATCGCGCCAGCGTGATGCGGCGCGTTTGCCCAGCGGACAGATGACTTGAGCTGATCGTTTCAAACCCTTGTAGCCCAACCCATGTGAGTGCATCGTCAATATCAGCAGCGCTTGGCGTAATACCATATAGGTTCAGTAGAAACGTCAGGTTTTGTGCCACTGTCAAATTCGGATGAATGCCCAACTGGTGCGAGACATATAAAGGCTGGATGGGCAAGCACGATTGTCCTTGATAAGTAACTTCACCTGACAAAACAGGTAACAATCCAGCCAACTGCATGAGTAACGTGGTCTTTCCCGTCCCATTTGCCCCGATTAGATGGCAAATACTACCAGCAGATAGCTGCAACGCAACTCCTTCGCACAGCGGTATCTCACCGCGCTGAACCGTCAGCTCCTCAAGTGCAAGTAAAGGCGTATCCAAAACCGTCATCAAAACCTCTGGTTATTTATCAAGCAGCAATCAATATTCATCACAAACACAGGCAATGTTCGTGGCATAATACCCTATGCTCGCTACAAACACACAGTATAACAAATTGTCGATTACTCTGACTTCAAAAAGTACGACCTCAAAAAAATACGACTTTAAAATATGACTTCAAAACCTATGCCGACTTCACAAGATAGCCAAAAACCTAATACTGCTGCAGAAACTAAAAATGACAACGCAGAAACTAACTTTTCAAAAGAGCCATCAGCCAGCCGTTTGACAGTAGATGGCTTGATTGATGCTCAAGTCAACTTTATGCAGCAGTGGTTGCACAATCAAGCTGAGCCACTAGCGATGGAAGGTTGGCAATGGTTTGGTGCGCAGCCTTTAAGCAAATATATTGCCTGCGATCATTTACAGCAGCTGATGAAAGACTGGCTGTTAAATCAGCCGATGACTGAGGTGATGCGTACCGACATCCGTGATATTTTGCACACTATTATTTATCATCCAGTCAATGACAACGTGCCTTTGTCTGAGTTGGTCGATGATGCCCAAGTCGAAACGCTGGCCAACTATATCGGTAGCCATGAGCAGCAGCGCAATATATTGATTCATACGCTAGTCGGTAACGAAACCTTTGCGGATTTATTGACCCAAACACTCTATCACGCTATCAACGACTTTATGGAAAGCACCCTCGATAAAGCAGGTGGCGTTGGTAAATTGATGAAGCTTGGGCGTAGCTCTTTCGAAAAGGCGACCAACAGAAACCTCGATGAAAAACTACAAACCTACTTGCATCGCAATATCAAAGATTTGACGCGCAAAGCCGAAGCCAATGCCCAAGAACACTTATCAAATGAAGAAGTGGCACGCCTGATGGTAATGGGCTGGGATCGTATCAAAGACCAACCAATTAGTGAACTACAAACCTATTTAAGCGATGAGCCCGGTAATAGTAGCATTGACCATATCGAAGCCAGTATCCAACAAAGCTATAATCGCCTGCGACTGTCACCATATCTGCACAGTTTGGTATCAGCGAGCATCGACACTTGGTATGCCAATCATCAGTCTGACACGATGGCTACCATCGCCGCGAGTTTGCACATTGACGAAGAGGCGATGAAGCAAGGTAGCACCGCTCTACTGCCTATCGTGTACGATGCGATTGCGACGCCTTGGTTGACAGCTCATATTCGTGAAATGCTAGCAGCGTTCTATGCACAGCCTGCTATTAAAGAAGGCTTGGCATTCACTCACGATTAATTTACAACCCTTACTTGTCAGCATACTATTATGAGTCAACGCAATAAACTCAGCTTGTGGCAAAAAATCAAACGGTTACTGACTTCTGCCGCACCGCAGTCAGTCATTGATGGTGCAAACGAGCAAGGGCATGCATCACTTGCTGATAGCGAGATTAATAATACAAAAAATATGTCGGCTGATATTTCTAATATCAGTTCTCAAGCTACTGATATTACTGTCTCTGATATCTCTCATGAGTTAGAGGCGAATCAGGGCAGCGAACAGAATAACCCTCAAGCGCAAACAAATACATCTCAACTCAAAACCGATAACTTAAAAACCGATATCGCAAGTGCAGAGCCTCAAAACCAAAGTAACACGCCTATCGTCGACTGCTTAAAGCAATACTTCAATGACAAACAATGGCACTACACGCATTATCGACCCAAAACCAACGACAGCCAAAAATCGCATCATTTATCCTTGAGAATGCGTCATAAGCAAATAAACTGTGGCTATCTGTTTCGGGTGCAAGAAAAAAACAAACTATTAGCCATCTACGGCATCTTGCCATTTTTGATACCAGAAACTCATCAAAGTGCCGCGATGCTACTCATCACCCAAATCAACTATGACATGCTAGTCGGTAATCTAGAGATGGATGTCAACGATGGTGAGATACGCTACAAAAATGCTATCGATGTCGAAGCAGTCGGTATAGATAATGAGATTATTGAGCATTTACTACAAAGCGTGGTTGCGATGACTACGGTCGCCAACGAGCTTTTTGGCAACTTGGTTAATAATCAAGAACCTGCTGAAGACATGCAAACGCTACTTGTCGAGCTACGTCAACAGTCAGACGCGCGCACGTTCTTTTTACCGACTCAGTTTGTTCAATAGTTCAGTCCGTTCGATAATTAAGTTCATTCGATAAACTGGTTGTTTAATCAAGCCATAATCTACGATCGCGGATACTTATCTCTTTATTTTTCTATCCAAAAAACCATCAATACTAAGCTAGAAATCTTATGCTAAAAATCGCCTACTCTGACGTCTTTCGCTACTCCGTGCCAGAAAAGCACCGCTTCCCTATGCAAAAATACATTATGATTCCTGAGCGTTTGCTGGCAGAAGGCACTATTAGCCAAGATAACTTCTTTGCCCCTGCTCGCTTGAGCGAAGATGAGGTTTTGACCACCCATACCGCAGAGTACTGGTATCAGCTTAAAACCCAAACACTGCCGCGCAAGGCTGCTCGTGCGATCGGATTTGAGATGACGCCGCAGTTGGTGGAGCGCGGTCGTTATATTGCCCATGCAACGTATGAGTGCGCGCTATATGCTCAGCAATATGGCGTGGCAATGAACGTCGCGGGCGGCACCCATCACTCTTTTGCTGGTCATGGAGAAGGGTTTTGCGTATTTAATGATGTTTGTATCGCTAGCAATTTATTGTTAAATCGTGGACAGGCACAGAAAATTTTAGTTATCGATTTGGACGTTCATCAAGGCAATGGCAATGCCAGTATCATGGTAGATGAGCCCCGCGTTTTCGTCTTTAGCATGCATGGGGCAAAGAACTACCCGTTTCGTAAGCAGGTATCAGACTTAGATATTGAGCTAGACAATGATACGGGCGATGCTGAGTATTTACAGATATTAGAAGATACGCTGCCACGCTTAATCGCTAAGGTTGCGCCAGATATGATTTTTTATCAGTCTGCTGTCGACGTGCTCGCTACCGATAAGCTCGGCAAACTTGGTTTGACACAAGCAGGATGCAAGGCGCGTGATGAATACGTTCTGCAGCAAGCAAAAGCCGCCAATATCCCTGTCGCTATCGTGATGGGTGGCGGCTACTCAGAAGATATCGAAGATGTGGTCGAGGCGCACTGCAATACCTTTCGTTTGGCGCAGCAGATATTTTTTGAAGAATTGGTCTAATAACATATCGCTGAAAGGTGAAGACGATTCCAGAGTTGGAATGGCTCATATGCTCTAGTTATAATAATGCCGTAATGCCTTGCCAACCAACGCGTATTCCAAGCACGATTAAAATCAATAAAATAAGCTGACGAAAACGCGCTTGCGGTAAATAGCGACGCAAACGGATTCCAACCAAAAGAGTCACTATAGATAACACACTCAAAAAAGTAATCAGCTGCCACTCACCACTGCTCAATGCCATGATAGGCTCACGCAGCACGATAATTTGAGCAATCTTTCCTAAGAAATAGCACATGTTACCGACTTTGGCGATGGTGTTTTTATCGTCACTGGCAGACAGTAAATACATCATCAGGATGGTCGACATTGCATTGGTCGAGCCGCCAATCACGCCTGCACCAAAACCAACGGCAATCAACATAGGCTTGGTGTTTGGTAGACGGATTTGTTTGCCGAGTAAGCTACTCACGACGTAGAAGGCAATGACCGCGGCCAACAATAAGAGGATATAAGCGCTATCGACCCATAGCAATAGTTTCGCACCTAAAATGCTACCCAATAGGCTAGTAAGCGCAAGCAACCAATAGCATCTGCCGTAGTAGATAAAGTTTTGCCAAATGGTGCGTTCACCGCCTACTAGCCATGTCATCACATTAACGACTAGCGAGGGGAAAATCACTAACACAATGGCGTGTTGCAGTGGGTACATACTAGCAAGCGCAGTGGTCGTTACTAGCGTTGCGCCAAGTCCGCTAATACCATGTAGCAGTGAAGCAAGCGCAAAAATGATCGTCAGCACTAGCATCTGAGTGCTATCGTTACCAGCTATATTCATCATATCGGTCACACCATTTTAGGCTCAGCGTCTGTATCTACACACTATCTACATGCTAGCTATCAGATTTAGCGCCTGTAGCTCTAACTATCTTTACGTTGACCGATTGCTTGACCAATAATGCTAGCTAGTTGCTCAGCAATTTTATCTTTACTGGTCTTCTCAAGTGTTACCGCGTCACGCTCATAGCGCTCAGAGAAAAACACCTGCATCGCATTGTCATCACTAGCAAAACCGATATCTGCACGTGAGACATCATTGCAAGCAATCATATCCAAATCTTTTGCTACCAACTTACCACGGGCATAACGCTCAACATCTTGCGTCTCTGCTGCAAAGCCAACGACAAATAGCTCTGGATGTGCAAGAGAAATTGCCGCTAGAATATCAGGGTTTTTAACCAAACTGAGCGTCATGGCATCTTGTGTCTTTTTAATTTTTTGTGGTGCAGCTTCTTCCGTACGATAATCTGCCACGGCGGCGGTGGCGATAAAGATATCTGCTTTTACAAATTGGTTGTCATCATAAGACTGTAGCAAGTCATGATTGTCATTATGGTTATGGTCGCCTACATCGTCATTACCGCAACCACAGTCGCCATGATGATGTTCGTGAGAATGGGAATGGTTATGAGAGTGATCGTGCATATGCTCATGAGAATGGTCATGCTCATCTTCAAAGACTAATTGAAGCTCGCTATGCGTACCTTCCACACATTGCTGCGCCGCTATCAGCATATCTTCGGCAGACAGCACATCGATTCGTGTGACATTAAGCGGCGTGGGCAATGCCACTTTACCACCAGCGATTAAGACAACGTCTGCACCAGCAGCCACACAGGCACGTGCCAATGCAAAGCCCATTTTTCCTGAAGAGTGATTAGACAAATAACGCACAGGGTCAATCGCCTCTACTGTTGGACCTGCAGTAATAACTACTCTTTTACCTGCCAGTAATTGTGGCGTCGTATTCATCGCTATGAACAGCAACACCTCATCCAATAATTGCTCAGGCTCAGGCAATCGTCCTGCTCCGACATCACCGCATGCTTGCTCACCGCTAGCTGGCTGGATAATTTGATAATTCATATCGCGCAATGTTTGCACATTTAGATTGACTGCTGGATGCGCCCACATCTGCTGATTCATGGCAGGCGCAATAATGACAGGCGCAGTAGTAGCAAGGCACACTGTGGTCAATAAATCATCAGCCATACCCATGGCCAGACGCGCAAGCGTATTGGCTGAAGCAGGTGCAATCACGATTAAGTCGGCCCACTTAGCCAGCTCAATATGCCCCATGCCTGCCTCTGCTTGCTCATCGAGCAACGAGACATGCACTTCGTTACCAGTCAACGCTTGTAGCGTCAGCGGTGTGATAAATGCTTGTGCGCCTGTCGTCATGATAACGCGCACATCAAAGCCTGCCTTGACTAACAAGCGGGCAAATATAGCAGATTTATAAGCGGCGATACCGCCAGTAATAGCAAGCACAATATTGGACATAAGCGTGGCATCAACAAAAAAGTGAAAAGATAAAATTGCGCTTATAGTAACAATTATGAGATAAATTGGGTAAGATTTTCCGTATCTATCTCAGATAACGAGTATCAACCCATTTTCAAGGAGTGACAATGGCGATCAAAGACTGGCACGAGGATGACAGGCCACGCGAAAAACTTTTAAAATTTGGTGCAGCTCATTTGTCTGATGCCGAGATACTGGCCATATTTTTGCGTACGGGTACTCAGTCTCAATCAGCGATTGAATTAGCGCGGCATTTGATTGATCAGTTTGGTAGCTTAGCCGAGCTATTAGCCGCCCCTCAAAAGACGGTTCTTGCCTGCCATGGTATGGGACCTGCAAAGTACGCCCAAATATTAGCTTCACTTGAGATGGGTACGCGCTATCTGGACAGCCAACTCAAAACTGGGCAAGCACTAGGACGTTCACAAGCAGTCAAAGACTATATCAGCACCCAGTTGCGCGGTGAGCACCGTGAAGTATTTGCGGTACTCTGTCTGGATAATGCGTTGAACCTTTTAAACTTTGAGATATTATTCACGGGTGGTATCTCATCATGTTCCGTCTGTATCAAGCACGTATTGCGACATGCACTAAGCCATGCTGCTAGCCAACTTATCATCGCCCACAATCATCCTCATACCGATGCCAAACCATCAACGGCAGATAATTTATTGACCTACGAGCTAAAAAAAGCCTGTGACCTGTTGGATATCTCGCTTGTCGATCACATTATCGTCGGACGTAACGACACTTTGTCTTATGCCGAAAGCTGCCTTTCCCCTTTTGGTTAGCTCTTTGGCTAGTTTTCGATAATAGCTAGCTACGTGTTCCAACTAGACATATGATTAACCTGCAAACAATTATGTTTGATACATATCATCGACAGAGCGTAGCATTTTGGCTCTTGATAGTTATCGACAACTGTTTCATATTAGTAGCCATTCTTGTCATTTATTTGTCAATTACTTACTAGACCGTTAATACTAGTACTTAAGAGACGTAAAACCGAGCATTTATGGATTAACAAATCATTCGATTTACTTGTAAGACAGTGAATGGCAAGACGAAAAACAATTATAGTTAGCTCTTTCATTCACGTACTTTTCGCATTTTTTATTCAGCGCTTTAAAGGAGATAGTCATGGCAATTGGCTTGTTTATTTTGGCAGTCATCATTCAGTTAGCCGTGGTCTTGGCCATCTTTTTGTTGTCCTTATCACGGGTCACCGGTAGCGTCGTCGCCCTGATTACGGTTATCGTTACCGCAATTATCAGCCCATGGTCGCTCATTTTGGGTATACCAATGGCATTACTGTGCTTGGTCTTACTCATTGCACCGCTTCGCCAATCGTTAATCACTAAACCTGTATATAAGGCGCTGGGCGGTGCGATGCCGAGTATGAGTGATACGGAGCGTGAAGCACTTGATGCGGGTACTAGTTGGTGGGAAAAAGAGCTATTCATGGGTGCGCCAAACTGGGATACTTTTGCCAGTTACCCTTACCCAAAACTATCAGAAGAAGAGCAAAGCTTCATTGATAATGAAGTAGAAACCTTATGTGCCATGCTTGATGAATGGCAAATCCAGCATAAAGATAAAGACCTATCACCTGAGGCATGGCAATTTATCAAAAGTAATGGTTTCTTAGGTTTAATCATTCCAAAAGAATTTGGCGGCTTAGAATTTAGCTCTTATGCGCAAAGCCGCGTAATGAGTAAAATCGCTTCGCGCTCGCCAACTGCCGCTGTGACTTG
The DNA here is from genome assembly GCF_904846705.1 of Psychrobacter sp. Pi2-52. Classification (GTDB taxonomy): domain Bacteria; phylum Pseudomonadota; class Gammaproteobacteria; order Pseudomonadales; family Moraxellaceae; genus Psychrobacter. The sequence continues at coordinate 24,150 of NZ_CAJHBS010000004.1, read as the reverse complement.
TATGGTTCCCAACTCGCTTGGCCCTGGTGAGCTATTGATGCATTACGGTACGGACGAGCAAAAGCAGCGCTGGTTGCCAGGTCTTGCGAAAGGTGATGAAGTACCTTGCTTTGGTTTGACTGGGCCCGAAGCCGGCTCTGATGCAGGTGCGATTCCTGATACAGGTGTGGTCTGTTACGGCATGCACGAAGGCGAGCAAGTGCTTGGCTTACGCATGAACTTCTCAAAGCGCTGGATTACCCTAGCACCTGTCGCTACTGTGGTTGGCTTAGCATTCAAAATGCACGATCCTGAAGGTCTGCTTGGTAATCCTGAAAAAACCGATTACGGCATTACCTGTGCCCTCGTTCCAGCTAATCACGAAGGTGTGGTAACAGGGCCACGTCATAATCCAATTGGCTCACCATTTATGAATGGTACAGTCGATGGTAAAGATGTCTTTATTCCATTAGATTACATTATAGGCGGTGTTGAGAACGCTGGTCGCGGCTGGCGTATGCTGATGGAATGCTTGGGCGTTGGCCGAGGTATTTCTCTACCAGCTCTATCGACATCAGCCAGTGAAATGACTTACCTATCTGTCGGTGCATTCGCCAAAGTTCGCGAACAGTTCAAGATATCAGTAGGTAAATTTGAAGGTGTACAGGACGCTACTAGCCGTATGGCAAGTAACACTTATATGTTAGAAGCATTCCGTCATTTGGTTACTTGCGGATTAAACCAAGGTGGTACGCCATCTGTTATGACTGCCATGGCCAAATACTATGCGACTGAAACCATGCGTAGCGTCGTTAACGACGGTATGGATGTGGTCGGTGGTCGTGCTGTGCAAATGGGTCCACGCAATTTCTTAGCGACACCTTATCAAGCGATTCCTGTCTCTATCACGGTCGAAGGCGCAAACATTTTGACCCGCTCACTCATGATCTTTGGTCAAGGTGCGATGCGTTGTCATCCTTATTTATTCGACGAGCTTCAGTTACTACAAAGCGAAGACAAAGCGGCTGCTACTGAAAAATTTGATACCCTTTTCTTCAAACATTTAGGCTACACGTTTAACCGTGGCGCTAAAGCCTTTGTCGCAGGTTATATTGGTGGTAGCGATAAGGCCCCGAGTTTCGCAGATGCTTTTACCCGTCCCTATTACAAACATATCAACCGTTTAAGTGCAAGCTTTGCCCTAACTGCTGATATGGCATTAGGACTACTAGCAGGAGACTTAAAGCGTAAAGAGATGCTATCTGGTCGCTTAGCAGATATTCATAGTCATCTATTTATTGCGACTGCTATTTTGCAATTTTATGAGCATGGTAGTAAGTCAGAGTCTGAGCGCTTACATGCCGAAGTTGCGCTACAAAATAGCTTGTATACGATTCAAGAAGCCTTTGTGTCATTCTTCGCCAACTTCCCAAATCGTATGGCAGCCAATGTGGTTAGCTTTGTAACTTTCCCAAGTGGACGTATCTTTACTCCAGCAAGCGATGAGTTAAAACGCCAGTTGGGTGATACTTTCATGGATGATTTTGCAGCCAACCCGTTCCGCGATTATCTGAAAACCATGGTTTATTACAATACAGATGCAGACGATGTGACTGGTCGTATGGAACATGCTTATCAGACGTTGGTCGAAATCGAACCATTGTGGCAGAAGTTCAAAAAGGCAGAGCATCAAGACAGCTTTGAAGGTCTAACCTTTGAAGACCATGTGGTACACGCCAGTCAAAATGGCGGCATTACCGAAGAAGAAGCAGAAGTTCTGATTCAATATAACGCCATGCGTTTTGATTCATTACTGACCGATACGTTTGACGAGCATCTATCGGAAGCGCTAGAACGTGACAATCCTCATGCCCTCGAAAATGCGGTTCACCAACTGACTGATTACGCACAGCTAAAAAGACAAGCGCAGAGTAAAAATGGTATCGCTGTGGATACCGATGCATCTGCCGTTGATGAGCTAGCCACTAACGAACTAACTATTAACGATCTAGACAGTCCTGCAAACACAGACAATCATACTGGCGATGCCAATCCTAATCATGGTTATGAAAGTGATGGCGATGTAGAGTTGGTCAGTGAGCAAGATACTGTCAAAGAAGTACATTCGCAGACAGATTTTGAAGAGTCAAAGCCTGAGATAGAGGCACTCGATCATCGACATCGTGATGCTGAGTCACATCTTAACGAGCGTATGGGCAATAATCATAATCGTCATATTGCACCACCTGACGAGATCAATACGGAAGCAAGTGATAGTGACATCAAACCTTTAGAACGCCAATCACCTTTATCACGCGAAAAAGACGATAAAGTTTAAAAGTCTATGCTGTTTTTGATATTAGTATTAGAAACTGAGTATTATTAGATTTTATAGTAAAATTTTTACTTTTCATTAGCCAGACTATCTATAAACGATAGTCTGGCTTTTTTTGGTCTATTAGAAATTTCAAGCTTAATTAATCATATTCTTTCCTTTGCATTTGGATAATTTAAAATCAACGGTTTGATATCAATAGTTTGACATATTCGCTTACCCTAAAAACTCTTTCATGAATATTTTGTTTCATATGGGAAACAAACCGTTTAGAATAAATATTGACTATATTATGGGCACATAGTTGTAACGAGGAATGTACATTTAGAATAAAATCAGAAAAAAATCTTGCAGTGCCCTTAGCTATTCTTTTATATTGTCCACGAAAATGTGACATCGAGCGACAATCACGGGAACTTAATAGTCATAACAAGCTTTGTAGTAAGGCTGATAAGTACAATCATGTTGGCTAATGAACACTTACTATAAAGCTGTTATGCACACAAAGGATATGAATTATGTGGAAGAATTTGGGACTGACGGGCAAGATCATTGTTGCCATGGTGCTCGGTATTGGACTGGGCCTATTTCTAAACTACTCAGGATTGAACGGCGAAGGTGGCTTTGTTAATACGTACATCACCAATGGCTTCCTTGCCATTGTTGGTAAACTATTTGTCAACTCGCTAAAAATGTTGGTCGTACCTTTGGTGCTTATCTCACTGATTTGCGGTGTATGCGGTATTGGTGATATTCGCCTACTTGGACGTATTGGTACCAAAACGTTCATTATTTATATGATAACCACTGCACTCGCTATTGCGACTGCGATTGGTCTTGGCTCGTTATTCGGTATCGGTAAAGGCATGAATATCGGAACGGAAGCCGAGTTTGAAGCTGCGTCAGCGCCGCCTCTACTTGATGTGTTCTCTAACATTATCCCATCGAACCCCATCAGCGCGATGGCAAATGGCGATATGTTATCGATCATCTTCTTTGCTATTTTGATTGGTGTCAGTATCTTGATGGTAGGTAAACCTGCCAAAGGCTTAGTGCAGAGCCTAGAGCTGATCAACGAAGTCATCTTAAAGATGGTCACGATCATCATGAACCTTGCACCATATGGTGTATTTGCGCTATTGACCAAAGCAATGGCAGAGCTAGGTTTAGACTTGATTTGGTCACTACTTGGCTATGTCGCGGTATTGGTCGGTTCATTGGCCTTCCACTTCTTTGTCACCATGATGATTGTACTTAAGGTCTCTTCAGGCCTGTCTATCAAGACGTTCTTGGCAAAAATGCGTGAAGTACAGATCTTTGCTTTTAGTACCTCAAGCTCGAACGCGACGATTCCTATTACCTTGCGTACGGTTACCAAGCGTATGGGTGTAAACAACTCAGTTGCATCGTTCACTGTTCCTTTTGGTGCTACTATCAATATGGATGGTACAGCTATCATGCAGGGTACTGCGACCATATTTATTGCCAACATTTACGGCATTGATTTGGGCGTGACCGAATACTTAACCGTGATCTTGATGTCAGTACTAGCATCTGTTGGTACGGCTGGTGTACCTGGTGTTGGTCTAATCATGCTGTCTATGGTATTTGCTCAAGTGGGTCTGCCAATCGAAGGTATCGGTCTAATCTTGGGTGTGGATCGTATCCTTGATATGTTACGTACTGCTGTAAACGTTGGTGGTGATGCTGCTGTTACTACTATCGTAGCAAAATCAGAAGGCAAAATGGATCTGGCTATTTACAACGATCCTAACGCTGGTGCAAAAGATGTATTTGATGGTCATATCGATGAAGACAATGAGCGTGAGTTCTCTGAAGTCTTTAGCGATGGCATCATGGGTAGTGAATACGATGATGTTGATCGTCGCCGCTAACCCACTCCTGTTAGATAGAAGTGCATAAAATAAAAAACCTCAGTCAAGTTGGCTGAGGTTTTTTTATGATTAATAATCAGTAAATAATAATGATTGATACGGTTCTATCAACAACTAACTAGCCAAACACGTACTTGGTCAACATCGCCAGACAGACCAATACAATTACTGGACGAATCAATTTACTACCGCCTTTAACCACCATATGCGAGCCAAAATAAGCGCCGATGGTTTGTCCAACCATCATCGCTAGCCCCACTTTCCACAGTACGTTGCCACCCAAAATAAAGAAGATTAAAGAGCCAATATTGGTCGATAAGTTCAATACTTTTGCCGCACCTGTTGCTTCGATAATTTGACGACCACGTAATGCCACATTGCCAAGCGCAAAAAACATACCAGTACCTGGACCAATATAACCATCATAAAAACCAATCAACGGTGCCACGATTTTTTGCCATTTGCTCTCTGAGATACGCGGTGCAGCCTCTACTTCGCCAAGCCTAGGGGCAAATAATGTATAGATACCGATAGCCGCGATTAAAAACGGAATCACCTTTTCGAGCAAGTCAGGTGGTGACATCTGTACAGCGATGGTGCCAATAACAGAACCAATAAAAGCAGCGATGATGGCTACTTTGATACGTTGCGGTTTGACGACCCCTTTTCTAATCATAGTAATAGACGCCGCTAGTGCGCCTGATGCCGCTTGCAGTTTATTGGTACCGAGCGTCAATACTGGCGGGATATTGGCCAGTAGCATAGCGGGGATAGTCAATAACCCGCCGCCGCCAGCGATAGCATCAATAAATCCTGCTAATGCGGCCACCGCAGTAAGCATTAAAATAATCTCTAACGAGAAAGTTAAGTCCATGACACTGACCTGCAAAATATTATAAGAAGAGAAAAAGGAGTTATGAGATAAGGCTAAAATATCGTTATCGATAATCTGACAGCTTACCAGTGCTAGCAAAAGAAATAATGACACGTCGCACAGCGCTGCTCATTATAAAGATAAAACCGTAAAAAAAGCCAAAAACGTAACAAAGTCTGCTAAATTTGTCTAATAACATTCCGAATATGTTCAACCAAATAGCGACTTATTAAAAAGATGTAACGACTTACAACTATTGTGCTCGTCAAATCCTCTTTATAATATTGCTATTGTGAATATAAAAAAGTAGACCGTTGGCACTGGCTCAACGTATTTTGTTGTCTATATTGATAAGAGTATGAGAAACTGTTTCTGTCTATTTGCTACCTCAAAATGATAGGTAGCGCAGACATTGATGGATATTTGAGGTTATTTAGTAAATTGTATTTAGCGAATGAGGATGATATGGCAATACGAAGGATTAAGGCATTTTTTGAATTTGAGGCAGCAGGCGGTATCGTCTTAGCATTGGCTGCCATTGCTGCAATGATCATTGCCAACTCCCCTCTTAATGTTTGGTATGAAGGTTTTATTCATGCACCAGTCGCCATTCAGATCGGTGAGTTTGCGATTGCCAAAGACGCTCATCACTGGATCAACGATGGTCTGATGGCGGTTTTCTTTTTCTTGGTTGGATTAGAGCTTAAGCGTGAAGTACTCATCGGTGAGCTGTCCAACGTCAAGCAAATAATACTGCCTGCAGGGGCTGCACTCGGCGGTATGATTATGCCGGCGATTGTCTATCTGCTCTTTAACTACAATGAGCCTGAGTTTTGGAAAGGCTGGGCTATTCCTGCGGCGACAGATATTGCCTTTGCACTCGGTATTTTGAGTCTCTTAGGTAATCGCGTACCAAACTCGCTAAAAGTGTTTTTGGTCTCTATTGCTATTTTTGATGACATTGGCGCGATTCTGATTATCGCTTTGTTTTACACCAGTGAGTTGTCATTAGAGTCATTGGCAGTAGCTGGTTTATGTTTGCCGTTCTTATATGTTCTTAATCGCCGTAACGTCACCAACATCACGCCGTATCTACTCATCGGTCTGGTCATGTGGATTGCTGTACTCAAGTCTGGTATCCATGCAACATTGGCAGGGGTGGTATTAGCACTATTTATCCCGATGTTCGATCGTACTGATCCTGAGCACTCTCCGCTTGAAGAGCTAGAGCATGATCTGCACAATACTGTTGCCTTTGGTATTTTGCCAATCTTTGCTTTTGCCAACTCGGGTATCTCTCTCGAAGGCGCAGGTTTTGCTGAGTTATTCCACTCAGTGCCGCTAGGTATTGCTGCTGGTTTGTTTATTGGTAAGCAGTTAGGCGTCATGTTCATGTGCTGGTTAATCTTTAAGCTTGGTATCTCAACCATGCCAAAAGGTATGGACTATAAGCAAATCTACGGTGCAGCTCTATTGTGTGGTGTTGGTTTTACCATGAGTTTGTTCATTGGTGGCTTGGCGTTCGCTGGCGACACCACTATGTTTGATGAGCGCTTGGGTATTATCATGGGTTCAATCGTCTCTGGTATTGCTGGTTACATCATGCTAAAAATGAGCTTAAAAGACAATGCTAGTGGTACATCGGTCGACTTGACTCGCCCGCATTAATGAATACCCTTGAGATATAGAGTAGCTTATGGTGGTATTGCTTAATATTGATCCCACTTATAAGCTGCTCTATTTTATTTATATATGCGTTATCGAGATATTTATAAGTGACTTAGCAATTAATGACAAGTCTGCATAATGTGATTGATTGCTAGCATCATTTATTTGTGTTCGTAGTTATTATCGTTATCATAGTTATCACAGCTATCGGAGCTAACCATGTACCAACCTATATACCATGCTGTACGTCAACTGGCATTAGGATTATCTGTGTTCGGTAGTGTCTATCTGCTAGCAGGCTGTGCAACACTCTCCAAGCAAGAATGTCTCATCGGTGACTGGCAAGCTATCGGCTATAACGATGGCGTGGCAGGTTATCATTCAGACCGCTTAGCCTCTCATACAAAAGCCTGTGCCAAAGCTAGCGTCGCGCCTGACTATCAGGCATGGGAGCGAGGCCGTAAACTTGGCCTGCAACAATACTGCACTATCAATAATGCCTATAACATCGGTAGACGTGGTCGTCAGTTGAACAACGTTTGCCCGATCACTATGGTCAATACATTGCAAGCGGCTAATCAAAAAGGGCTAGATTATTACGCCTTAGACAGTCAATTAGACAAAGATAATCGCCTCTTAGATACTTATCAATCAGAATTCGATAAGCTGGAAAATGGTGACATGCTAGATTTTGCTAATGAAAAAGAAGCTCGTGCACGGCTGCTATCTCTATCTGATGAGATTCGTGATACTAAACGCCGTATCCGAATAACACAGCAGCAATTGGATTCATTGAACCAATCCAGTAATTTTTACGAATGACTGGGATGCGAAGCTATCGCAATGCAAGTTTTACGTTCTAAGGCATGTCCTCACTCCGAAAATGGTACTTGATAACTATGGATAAGAAAATCATCAATACGGCAAGTACTCCAACTGACAAACCTGACTTTCAGTCATCGAATGCTCAATCATCGAACGTTTATCAGCGTCATGGACGTACTACTGCTATCGATGACCATAGTGATTTGCAGGTTTTAAAACGCATTAAACGTTATCTATTACCGAAAGACTTTACGATATCGTCTGCTCTGCTAAATGAGATAGTGGCAGGTTATGATATTGGCGATCCGATTGCAGACGCGCTAGCCGCTCAAAGCATAAAATTTGCGAAGCCTTTACAGCATAATATTCTTGGCGATAGTTCAAACAATAATCCTGCGAACAAAGACCTTGTAAACAAGGACCTTGCAACCAACCCATCATTTAACGCGCTCACTGAGCAATTTAGCAGCCATCCTGATTGGTTCGACCCAAAGCTTGCTCGGATAGGTGCGGTTGCCTATCGGCGCTATCCATTGATGCTCATTTGGCTACTGCGTAATGTTGCTCTAATGGCTGGCTATAGCATTCCTGCTCTCTCGCTACCACTCATTCAGACGGGTGCACTGATGCACGATGCACTACCGCGACTGATGCGTACTTATGCTTATATCTTGGCCGTGTCTGAACACCCCTCAACTAATGTGAATGCAGTTAATCAAAACAAACCTATCGAGCAAGTATTAGCTATTGGTTCTGAGGGCTGGCGCCAATCGATCCAAGTACGTCAGATACATACTTTGGTACGGCAAAACTTACTCAAAGGTAAAGGCAATGCTGCTACAGGCGTGATACCAAACGCCGAGCAACATCATAACCCTGACGGTAGTTGGAATACCGACTATTGGGGCATCCCTATCAATCAAACCGATATGATTGCCACCCATTTACAATTCTCCTTACTGATTATGCGCGGTCTACGATTGCTAGGCGCACGTATTAGTACAGAAGAAGCTGAAGGTATTCTGCATCTATGGAATCTTGCCAGTTATTGGATGGGAGTTGATCTAGATCGTTTACCAAAAGATGAGGCCGCGTGTTGGGAATGGCTCTATACCTATCTATCGATACAGCAGCTAGATTTTAAGATGGGTCAGCCATTGGCAAAAGCATTGCATGATTTACCGCGTCAGCTGATGGGTGAAGACAATCGGCGTGGACGTTTTGTTGAAATGGTCAACGCAAGTGTCACTCGGACTTTGGTCGGTGATGATATAGGCGATGGGCTGGACTTACCAAAATCGAAGATACGCTTTGGTGTATTGTCTTCAGTACCGATTCTTTTTGCGCTCGATACTGCACGGCAGCATAACGCGTCCGTTGCTCATAAGCTAGAAGCATTCCGTGCCAAGCGCCAAGACAATATGAACTGGTGGCTTAAAAAGAACGATGATTATTATAAGTAGATGACCATAGTCATTCCACTATAAAAGCATTACTGCGTTAACCTCGTTTGAAGTATTACATATACATCTACACTCGGTTGCCTTGTACTACTTTTAAATTGCATCGACTATATTATAAATAGATGACATTTATCAGCGTTTGTTTTCTACGCGGTAATACCATTCTAGCTGTCGATCAAACCCTGTTTCTAATAGGTTAGCAATTACCCGTCCTGTTAGCCCCCATACTGTCTCACCATCGACCTGCCAGCTCGGCGTCAGTATGGTAGCCATTTGCTCTTGCATCTTATACTCAATCTCATATTCTACCGTTGGTTGAGTGACTAACGACTCTAAGTCTGCCCAAAAGATACGTGATATTTCTCCCGCTTCAGGAACTAGCACTAGACCTGGGGCGATGAGTGCCACGATTGGACGTACGCTCATACCACTTTTTGAAGTTTGGATCGGTAGCTGACCAAGCAATTGGACTTTATTGGGTGGTAGCGCTGTTTCTTCACAGGCTTCACGCAATGCAGTAACGACATTATTACCATCGCCTCGATCATGTTTACCACCCACACAAGACACTTCACCCGCATGACTGTTCATATGGGCGGCGCGGCGTGTTAGTAGTAGTTTAGGCCTGCGCTCATGAGTAATAGCGACCAGTATTGAGGCATCAGCAATCGGTGTCTGATATAGGCTGTCTAATACACGGCTACTATGAGAGGCATTATGTGCCTCGTACATCGCCGGACTTGTCAGCGCATTTAAGGTCTCATGTTGCACTCGTTCAGCTAATTGACGAAGCGTCGGATGACGAATAAAAGTAGGTACAGCAACTGACAGGTTATCGAAGCTTACAGCCTCCGGTGGGAATAACATTATAATTGCCCTATATTTTTATCATTATTAAGCGTTCTTAATAACTACTGAACACTCACTAGACTAGCGTAATATAATAATGGCTGCATATTATTTATGTGACTAATTCATTGCTTATCAGTTCTCAATAACGGCACTCTCAATAGATCATAGTCAGCCTATCTGTGAAATGATGCGTTACTGTTATCGTGATTCTGTCCGTCGATAATATGTGCTATCTTAAGACGATAGCTGCTCTTTAGAGTAATATCTTATATAGTCGATCTTATATAAGTCAGGTACGTTTAAATCAGATGCATTTAAGTTAGGTTTATTGTCAGTTCTACGCCATTTGCTGCCTGTAGCAATTGTCTCATCATCCTTGTATCTAACGTATCTCGAAACGATGACAGCAGCACTGCAGAATATAGGTCTTATAGCCTATAAAAAACATCATACACAATAACTTTTATAACAAGGTAGTTGATATGCGCTATTGCCTCCAATGCGGTCATGAAGCAGAACGAAAAATCCCACCTACGGACAATATGCCGCGTTTGGTATGCCCCAATTGCCACTATATCCACTACGAAAACCCAAAAGTTATTTGTGGTTCGCTAGTCGTACACGAAAATAGAGTACTACTCTGCCGCCGTGCCATTGAGCCACAATATGGGCTATGGACGATACCTGCAGGTTTTATGGAAAATGGTGAGACCATGGCTGAGGGTGCTGCGCGCGAGAGCTACGAAGAAGCTGATGCTATCGTACTAAATCCGCATCTATACTGCATTTATGATTTGCCAGATATTGGGCAGATCTACTCTATTTATCTGGCCGATCTAAAAGATGGCGCGTATGGTATTGGCTCAGAAAGTCTCGACTGTGCACTGTTTAGCGAAGAAGACATCCCATGGGATAAACTTGCATTTGAAGCCATTCGCCGTACTCTAAAAAGCTACTTTGCTGATCGTAAGCAGTATAACGAGTTGTCAGAATTTCCGATTCATCAAGACAAAATTGGCAAAGATTTGAGTATCAAACGATATTAGTCAATTACCTAACCGCAAAAAGCCAAGCATGATGCTTGGCTTTTCTGTGCTTAACTTTTAATCAAAAATAAACCTAATTGTCTTAGCTCTTTATTCTACAAACCTCAAAACCAAGACCTTTTACCGTCTCTTCTTTGTCGTAAGGCGCTAGTACTGCACGTACATGCTTTTGCCCTTGTAGATATTGCTTAGCAACGCGCTGCAAATCAGCGACTGTCACGGCCAATATTGACGCACGCATTTTGCGCTGCCAGTCGACACCGCGATGATGTAGATTTGCAAAGCAGGCTTTGATTGCTTCGCCTGCAGGAGAGCCTGGCTTATCCATGCCTGAGATAATACCTAAAATAGCTTCTTCCAATTGCTCATCGGTCTGTGGCTCGTTTAATAACCACTCGATACTGGCTTCAAAGTGAGCAAAGGTCTCAGCACATTGTGGATCACGATAGCTAAAGAATTTAAAGGCACAAGCGTTGGCATCGTAACCTGCACCGCCACCGTAGGCACCGCCGCGCTCACGAATCGCACTGTGCAAATAACCGTTACGTAAGTAAGGCGCTAATACCATGAGTGCAGGGGTATCAGGATGGTCAGCAGCAGGTACAGTATAAGCACTGGCATTGTGATATACGTTGGTTGGTACTAGCCATGCTAGATCTGCAACATCAAGCGCTACCCCGTTTTCTAATGCTTTGACTGTATCAGTCACACCATTCAATGCATTATCTAATTGCAGATTTGCAAACTCACTTGGGATATTTGCTGCTGCGTTGGTTAAATCATTAGAAGCGGTCGTCGCTTGGCTGTCTTTCCAGCTATCAACGATTAAACTACTTAAGCGTTCGGTTTGCTCTGCTTCACAGATAATAACGGCATGCTTAGGCAAACTGATCAGACGTTGATGTAAATCCATCAAGCTCGTAGCCAGTTGATCCCACTGAGCATCATCTGTACTAGCATGTGCCAAGAAATCCTTAAGCGCGTTCAATGCTGGTAGACCGCTGCGCACATATTCCAACTGCGCTTGGCGACTCATGCCACGACTAGCTGTTTGCATGGCATAAGAGTGACCAGATCCTGCAAGGTTTGACTGCCAACCCGCTTGACGCTGTTGCAAGATTTCTTTGATACGGTCATGCTCAGAAAAAATACTGTGCTCCATGACTTCTTTGAGCAAATCAATCGCTTCAGGTTTGCGATTTAGCGCACGCGTTGCCACGACAAAGTAGCTGCTAATTGCTTGGCTATCATCGACGTTGGTACGCTGGCTGATACGAGCGGTCACACCAGAAGAATGCGCTGCTTGCTTAGCTTGCATCTCATGAGCACTAAGCGAGTCAGTACCTAGCTCAGACAATAGACTTAAATAAATAGGCAACAATGGATGATTGATCACATCATTGACGGGTAGCGCATCTGCGTTCGCATTACCAATCGCATCGGTCAACGGTATGATAACTTGATAGTAATAGATGCCATTGGTGCCCGCTTCATACGCAAATAGCGTGCTGTCTTGCCCGCTCAAACACACCTGCTTTTGCGTGCCTTCTTTAAAGCTAATATCCGTTGGCACGTCTTCTAAACCAACTTTTGGCAATAAGCTTAAATCATCTGGCGCAGCTTGACGTGCAGCCAAATCTAAGGCTTGTTGCTTTAAAATAGCTTTGTCATCAGCAGTCAAATCCATCGCGATAGTATCCAAACGAGTCTGCTCAGCTGCTGCCAAACGGGCTGTTTTTTCGCTATCAGGGGTCATCGTTACGCGTACACGATGCTGATTGTCCAATAGATGCGTTTTAATTAAGTTCGGTAGCCACTGTGGATCGACGACTTGCTCACGTAGCCACTGTAGGTGCTCGTCTACTTCCCAAACATCGATAGGGTTGCCATCATGAATGGCAGTACTAAACCCTTCTAGCATCAAGTTCAGACCATAAGGAATGCTATCGCCACCAATGTGACGCTGATCAATCTCAATCTGATGCAGAATGGTTTCGATTGTCTCATCATCAACTGGTGAATTGGCTACTTCGGTCAGTAAGTCGATAATACCCTGCTCTACCGCTTCGGCATGTTCAGGGTTAGAACCGCGCAGTCCCGTATAAAAGACCATCTCATAATGACTGTCATCAAGACCCAATAGTGGACTTGGCGCTTTACCTAGTGGATGGCTATCAAGATAAGCACGCAATGGCGAGCCTGCATGCTCAATCAATACGCCTTCTAATAGACGCAATGCTAAGCGCTGCTTAGGATCGGTAATCGATGGTAGTAACCAAGCAACCACGTGATGCGTCTGATCTGGGCCTGCTTCGTCAGCAGTATAAGTATCAACCGCACTGATTGGTGCAGACAAACGTTGCTCTGGACGCGATACATGCTTCTTGCCTGCTTCAAATTGAATCAGAGCATCTTCGTGTATTTTCGCTTGCGTCTCGGCAACAGGAATATTACCGAAGCTCATGATGACGCTGTTTGACGGATGATAATGGCTCTGGTGAAATTCGGTCAGTTCAGTGTGCGTCAAGTCAGGGATATCAGCAGGATCACCGCCTGAATTATAATGATAGGTCGTCGTTGGGAACAGATGATGAGCAACCGTATGATATAGCTGATCAATCTCGCCACTCATCGCGCCTTTCATTTCATTAAAAACGATACCTTTAAACTGCGGCTTATCATTTTCGTCAAGCTCCACGCGAATGCCTTCTTGGGCAAAATCGAGCGGATGGATATTCGGGAAAAACGACGCATCTAGATAGACAGCAAGCAAGTTAAAGTAGTCATTTTTGTTTTGCGTCGCATAGGGATAGGCCGTCCAATCAGCGGCGGTCATCGCATTCATAAACGTATTTAACGAGCGTTTAATCATTGAAAAGAACGGATCACGCACTGGGAATTTGTTCGAACCACACAATGCCACGTGCTCTAAGACATGCGCCTCGCCTTTTGAGTCCATTGGCTGGGTGCGAAAACCGACCAAAAACGCATTTTCATCACTTGGGTGTGCCAAATGATAATGCATCGCTCCTGTTTTTACATGCTGACTGATCAGCACATCCATCGATAGCGCCTCAATATGGCGATGCTCAATCAGCTCAAATGCTGGATGCAAGGTTAAATCAGCAGTAAATGGCGTGTCCGTCATAGTTATCCTTATCGCTTATTATGCGTATAGTGCCCTGACTGTCAGGGAAAATAGAGTAATAAATTGGCTAAAAAAGAGTTGGCTTAGCGCTATTAGTGGGGCTGCGACATGGATAAGTCAAGGCAACAGCCATGCAATAATCCACCACATAATCTACGCAGCTATCAACTTTAGCTATCAGAGCCTTAAAGTTACAAATTTATAAATACCCACAATTTTATTATGGATTTATTGCTTAACAAAAACAGCCTGCACTGCTACTATAAAGTTAACTATTAACAGGAGTGGAGTACTTTATGAGCTACCAACACGTTTTACTGGTCACTGATTTGCTATCCGATGCGGACAAAGTGGCGCTAAAAGCCAAGCGTATTCTCGCAGGCTCTCCTGAAGCCAGACTGTCTGTCTTGCATATAGTCAAAGATGACATGGTTCGCTTCGGTTACGAGCTCGTGCCTGCCTCTAGCCTATCAGGTGATGTCGATAGTGAGAAGTGGCAAGAAGCAAGGGCGAAATTAGCGCAATTTTTGGCACGTAACGGGCTAGAAGCAATCAACTCTGAGGTCACCGCTGCTATCTCTAATAGCAAAGGTATCATTAACTATTGCCGTGAAAAAGACGTCGACTTACTTATCATTGGACGCCATGAGCGCCATGGTATTGCCGCTTGGCTGGTAGGAGCCACTGCCGACAGTATCTTACCAAATGTGCCTTGCGACAGTTTAGTGGTGAAGCTTGATCAGCCTGTCTTGGAATAATTGGCATTGCTCTCATCCGCTGCTAAAGACGACAAGCTTTACTTAACAGCGCCCTAGAGTAGTGCTATAGTAAATACTATCTGACATGAGGAAGACGCTATGAGTTACGAACATATTTTACTGGTCACCGACTTACTCTCTGATGCAGATATAGTCGCCCAAAAGGCCAAGCGCATCGTCGAAAACCGTCCAGGCTCTAAGCTATCTGTTTTACATATTGTCAAAGACACCATGGTTGGCTTCGGCTATGAGC
Organism: Psychrobacter sp. Pi2-52; assembly: GCF_904846705.1. GTDB lineage: Bacteria > Pseudomonadota > Gammaproteobacteria > Pseudomonadales > Moraxellaceae > Psychrobacter. The sequence goes on along the minus strand of NZ_CAJHBS010000004.1, from coordinate 9,054 downwards.
TGGTGCCTGCCTCTAGCCTATACGATGAGATTGATGATGAACGCTGCCAAGAAGCGCGTGCAAAGCTAGCGCAATTCCTTGAACGCAATCAGCTAAATGCAGCAACGTCAGAAGTCACGACTGCTATCTCTAGCAGTGAAGGTATCGTCAGCTACTGTCATAAACATGATGTCGATCTATTGGTCATCGGACGTCATAAGCGTACGGGTATAGCTGCATGGATCAGTGGGGCAACTGCGGATAATATCTTGCCCAATGTACCTTGCGACAGCTTTGTGGTGCGACTGGACAAGCCTGTTTCAGCATAACAATATACTTTGATTGTCTTATATTATTAAAGAATCTCTAAAAGAAAGCGCAGCGTAACTTTTAACGCTGCGCTTTTTTATGGTTAATAGGTTTTAGGTTAATCCAAACTCATTGCTTAACCCTGTTGAATAATATCTATAAAGGTTTGCCAAATAGGACTCTGGTGACGGGCTTTATGCCAGACTAGCCACCATGTCCTTGATAAATCAATTCCCGCCACGTTCACTTGTACCAACGTCCCTGTCGAGAGTTCCGTCTCAATCACATGCTGCGATAGACAACCAAGACCAATATCTGCACTCACCATGTGCTTGATGGCCTCGGATTGATGTATCGCCTTCACCACTTCTGCATTAGGTAGATACTTAAGCAATTGCTCATCGATAATCTGCCGTGTGCCTGACCCTGCCTCGCGCACCAGTAACGGCAACTGCGCTAGCTGATTGATACTTAGCTGATAGCAGTCCTTATCTTGGCTATAGGTAGCTATACCCTTTAGCCACTTGCTATCACGCTTGGCAAATATCATTAGCGTATCGGTACGCCATTTGTGCTGCTCAATAACTTTCATATCTACCGGACGCGGCATTCCTTCTACCAGCGCGATATCGATATTTAGTTGCTCAACCTCGCTAACTACCTCTTGAGTATTGGCAATATACATATCGACATTGGCATCGGGTAACGCCTCATATAGCTTACCAAGTAAAGATGGCAGCACGTAATTGCCAATAGTGGTGCTGGCACCGATATGAATCTGTTCTGCTTGATACTGATGATAATGCTCAAGCGTGAGCGACTGACCCAAGATAGCCTGTGCCTGTATATAAATAGGATGGGCATTAGGGTGTTGATTAAGCCTGCGACCGACGCGCTCAAATAGCGGCATCTGTAGTCTAGACTCCAGCTCTGTCAGTGCGCTACTGACCGCTGATTGTGATAAATGCAGCTCCTCACTGGCACGACTGGTGCTACCTGTCTGATAAATACTGACAAAAACAGCAAGCTGCTTAAGCGTAATCTTTGGCACTGTCTGCACAGATTTTTTCATGATACTGATAATACCTTATGTCAGTTTTTGCGCTGTTTTATTCGTGACGTTTGTCTTTTTTGATGCTTATGCGCGGTACATCGACTTCTATCATAAACTTTAACCTAAAAAATCGATAGCTTATATCTTATTAATCTGTTTTTATTATAAATATAGCAGGCATATAATGTCTATTCATAAGCTTATGCTTATCTTAATATAAGTAATAGGATGCCGCGTCATGCACACACTCGTCCAATCAGTCAGCAACTCCGTTCATAACTATACCCCTAATCACCTTCACTTGGCGGGATTGGTAGTCGTTCTGATTGGTAGTTTGTTTTGCTTATGGTTGGACAGCAGTTTGGATATCTGGTCAAACGGGCATATCGTTGGACTATCCTCTTTAACGCTAGCAATTTTGCTAGGTATGATCTTAGGCAATACTATCTATCCCAAATTCACTGAACGTTTAAACAGCGGCGTTTGCTTTTCCAAAGGTCAGATACTGCGACTTGCAATTATGTTTTATGGGTTTAAGCTAACCATGACGCAAGTTGCGAGCGTCGGTATGCCAGCGATTATGACGGATGCACTGGTACTGACATCAACTTTTTTGCTGACCTATTGGTTAGGTACTAGGTGGTTAAAAGTCGATAAAGAAACGGTGATTTTGATTGGCTCAGGGGCAAGTATTTGCGGTGCTGCTGCCGTCATTGCCGCAGAGCCAGTGGTCAACGCGCAAGCTCATAAAGTCACTATCGCCGTGGCAACTGTGGTGGTGTTTGGTACTATCGCGATGCTGCTCTATCCTTTTTTATATCATCTTGGTTGGTTACAGCCTTGGCTCAGCGCCCAGCAGTACGGCATGTACACTGGCTCAACCGTCCATGAAGTAGCGCAAGTCGTAGTCGCAGGTAATGCAATCAATACCGAGATTGGTGATACCGCGGTCGTGACCAAAATGATACGCGTCATGATGCTCGCGCCTTTCCTGCTTGTGTTATCGTTTGCGCTAACCAAAGATCGCACCGTAGATAGTGCAGCTGTAGAAGAAGATAATAAAGACGAGACAGCGTCATTTATGACCCGTGTCAAACAAGTCAAAGTGCCATGGTTTGCGTTTATCTTTATCGGCATTGTGTTGATACATACGTGGGTGCCAATGTCTGAGAGTATCGTACGCAGTATGGTGATGCTAGATGATGTGTTACTGACGATGGCTATGTTTGCGCTAGGTCTGACCACTCATCTAAGTGCAATTAAGCAAGCTGGCGTTAGACCGCTTATCTTGGGTGCTATTATGTTTGGTTGGTTGATACTGGGCGGTGGTCTGATCAATATCGGCATTAGCTTTATATAATAATTCGACTGTTCATTTTTAGCTTATTACTTCATTGCACAACATAAAAGGCCTCTAGTTATAAATAGCTAGAGGCCTTTTTGCATTGGTCGCGGTCTAATATGATTAGTTAAAATCTTTCGAATAAGACCTCTACTCGCTTAAGTACTCATATCTTAAATACCAAATCGCAGACGAAAAAAAACGAACCCGAAGGTTCGCTTTTCTACATCTATTCATCTATCTGTCTATAAAGACAAATTAGATAGCAACGATGTTATGTGCTTGTGGGCCTTTTTGGCCTTGAGTTACAGTGAACTCAACTTCTTGGCCTTCAGCCAAAGTTTTGAAACCTGAACCAGTGATTTCGCTGTAATGAGCAAAAACGTCTGCGCCAGTTTCTGGAGCGATGAAACCAAAGCCTTTAGCTTCGTTGAACCACTTAACTGTACCTTTTTGAACGTCTGACATAGTATAATCCTACTTTTAAATTTATTAATGGTCTAGTGACCGGTAACGCTTGCAAATAGCTACTGAACGATAAATATTAAAACGAAGGATTATAACTAATACTACGAGGTAATGATTTGGTGCAGAACTGCTCTTAAGCTTGGGCGTATTATAAGGGGTACATCCCAGTATCGCAAGTCTTATCTCATGTTTCGTGTAACCAGAGCCGTTTATTGGCTGATTTTGGCGCAAATTGCAACGGATTTAAGCATTTGGTAAACGGAACAAATATATCGCCACCCCACTACAGACAGCGGCTACCGCCCATGCCATCCACATCATATCGGCAGGCAAACGATAAAATAACATAATTGTCGATGCTGCCATCATAATCGTCGCTAAACACTTGGCATAAAGCGGAACAGCATGATTTTCTTCCCAGTCACGGACGAATTTACCAAAGTATTTATGATTAATCAGCCAAAAATGAAAACGTCGAGAACTGCGTGCCCAGCAACCTGCTGCTAGCAAGATAAAAGGCGCGGTAGGCATCACTGGCAACAATATACCGATAATACCTAAGATAAAAAACAACCAACCAAGCGTCACAAAGGTCCAACGCAGCATTGGGCTGTTGGATTGATCGGTCTTGGGTCGGTAATAGAACGTTTTTTTATTGTCGGTCATGAAGGTCGTATCATGTTTTTAGTAAGTGAAATACGAGGAGCAATATCGATAAACGCTATTAATATCAGTCCAAATTAAGCATTTATCATGCATTAGACCTTATATACAAACAAGATTACTTTTGCGTTTTTAGTTTGTCTTTTGTGTCATGTATAAGATTTCGCCATATATCAATAATCATTAATGATCTATTTATTTAGTAGATATTTGTTTGATATAAATACATAATCTATAAAGTTTCTAAATAGTGTCTTTATGTAACTTATTATGAATGTACATTTCATTAGATTTTTATTTATAGCTAAGTATTAAGAGTATCTCAGGGTTATCTCCTTAAGCGTTATCTCTTAAAATGCCTCTTTGCTTGCTGTTTATTTAATCACTGTTTATGACTGCCTCTTCTCATATCTGTACTACTTATTAGGATTGTTATGATTCAACTTTCTACAAAAACAGCTACCCTATCTCTTGCTTTAGCAGTCACCGCAATCTTTAGTGGTTGTGCAACTACTACTAACCCAGAGGTGCGCTCAGCTTACGACCAAACTCAGCAGTCTTTAAAATCTGAGCCTGTCAGTATTATTAGTGATGGTTGCGTTATCCGCATAGAAAATGGTAATAATGACATCATGTTCCAACAGTCGGATAGTGCTTCTCGTGCTATGGCGCAAACTGTCAAATCTAAACTAGTAGAAAAAGGGGTCAAAGTTAATCATATTTCATCCCCTTTTATATGCGGAGCACGTACTAAAGAGATATTGACCAAGATGGATATTGTATTAACCGACGGTGCCGAAGAGCAACCTAATACTGACTATCCTGTCTTGAGCTCAATCAATACCTTTGACTCAGTAACCAATAAAGCTTATCAAGATCTGTACAAGGCTTTAATAGTCAGTAGAAAAGCAGCTAATGATGATCCTATAGATTATCCAGACTTACTCTTAGATAGTAAGAGCCTGCAAATCATCAAAAAAATCGAAGGTGCGAACAAGATATTTGTCGTATTGGCTGATGGTGCGCAACCTTCAGTAGGTGCAAGAGTAGCGACTGGTGCAATAGGCATGTTAGGTATGATAACTGGAATCTCTAATATGGATATCCTAGTCAAATCACAGAATTACGGCATTTATCTGATTGATTTGGAGACCAATCAACTTAAATGGAGCAAGGTTGGTGACATCGAGGGTAATATCTTCAAAATGCCAGTCGATAATAGCTACGTTTTGCCGAAAATGCTTGATCCTTTATATGCCGAATAATTATCTAATTGTCTGTAAACACTAGATCATAAAAAACCGCTCACAGTCACACTGTAAGCGGTTTCTCTGTTAGCAGTAATCGTTTGATACGGTTATTTTTTTATCAATTCTGTTTCACGTGCTTCTTTTAGTCATGTGTAGTCAGTTTACTGACCTGTCCAAAATCTTGCATTAACTCTCACAGGTCGTCTATGATGACGCAGTAGCTATCGATAATAGCCTTTCGCAGTACGGATTCATTAGCGGTACTGATCGAAAATAATGCAATACCAATCAATCTTGTCGGGGTGCTTTGATTTAACGCTGTAGACACAGCCCACATCATCGCTGAGACACACCCGTGAACCTGAAGCAGTTAGCACTGACGTAGGAAACAAGCGTGACACGCCCTCAGAGGTCTATAAATAAGAGCAGTCTATAGATGACGTACTGATAGTGTTGACCATATCAAATACCGAGCATCTGACAGTTAGCATCGAGACTTCACTTTTCTTATTTGGCCTTTCTTGTTTTACTTAATCGTATCAGTCTGATTGTTTTCTATACTTAAAAGGGAACAACCATGCAGCCGACCACCAAACTTACTCTGACCCTCGAATGGTTTTTAAACCCTGATCATCTGCCCTTTATCGCTGGTGTGACCACGGGCGCATATGAGCAGGCAGGGCTTGATATCACCATTATCGAGCCAGATGATCACTATGATGGCTTTGCCGAATTACAGAACCAAAGTATCGATCTACATGTCAATGAGCCTATCCACCTGTTTGAGCATTACGCGCCTAATCTACGCGCACTAGGCTGCTTTTTTGAGACCGATGGCGGCATATTGATGCAACGCGCTAGCATGGATAAATTAAAAAACAATCAGCCGATTCGCATCTGCACCCCTGCCGCTGAAGAAAAAACCAATCGTATTGGCTTTGAGATATTGGCTCGCTATACAAAGAAAAACGGCTTTAGTATCAGCCGTGATAATGTGAGCTTTGTACAAAAAGACTTTTATCATATAAAAAATCTGCAAGAAGACCCAAGCCTAGATGGTGCATGGCTATGCTTTTATAACTTTGAAGGCGTTGAAGCAACTCATGAGGGTTTAGAGTTTGAGTTTATCGATCAGCATCTGTCACCTTATCCTAACTTTTCGGCGTTAGAGATTCTGACAACGGATGAGATCTATAGCGCGAAAAAAGATGCGATAGATACCTTTATCCAAGTGACCAACCAAATGACGGAACTGTGCAAAAACGAGCCAGAGACTGCCCACCGTATGTACTACGACTATAGTAAAACCGAAGCGGATACTCTGATGGATGCCATCATTGATAATACGCTGGGTAGATTAGTCACGCCGATTACGCCAAGTGCGAGCAAATGGGAAGAACTGCGTGAGATGCTAGCCGAGATCGATATCGTGACCTTGACTGATGAGCAGTATCAGTCGCTGTGGGCGCTATAGGTATTCTATAAGTTAAGATATTTTAAATAACAAAAAACCGCCATAGTGTTTACTGTGGCGGTTTTTTATTGAGCTGTAATCGAATAATGAGGTTAACGCAGTCATACTTTTATAGTGAAGTGACTATACCAAGTTGCTTGGCTTCTTTTAGCCACATTGGAAACTCTTCTAGCATGTTTTCATACAACGCTTCTTCGCTGATATCATCCAAGTCATCGAGTTCAAAAAAGTCGCAATTATCAATCACGCGCCCTGTCATGTCGTCTAGTTTTTTTAGGATGCCATAAACACGACCACCTAAGCCCACAAATTGCCAAAATATCGGCAGTTTCGCGGCTTCCGTCATGACTCTCGTGATACCGCGATTGTCATTCACCCCGCCATCACTGATAAATAGCACGTAGACAGGCACATCCAAGCCGTCCTTTTGATAAAACTCCGTCACAGCTTTCATGACCTCTGCTTCGTTATTAATGCGCGGGCCAAGTGCCCATTTGCGCCAGCCGCCATGAGCGTTGTTAATGAAACCGTCATAATTGCTCAGTCCAATCTCGCCCAAATACTGCGGATCTCGGGCAAATGCCCAGCAGTCTAGCGCTTGGTCGTCATCGAAGTTCACTGCCAATGGTAATATGCGATTGACTACTTCTTGCACGCGGCCTTTTTTGTACTGTCTATTCATTGAGCCTGAGGCGTCTAGCACCAACGCCACTTTTGCCGTTAATTGTTGTAATTGGCGTTTCTCAAGCGATATCGTGGCTTTTTTAGCCAGATTGACCAGTTTTGGGGCTTTGTCTAGCATGACCTTTTCTAGCGATGGTTTTGCTTGCATTGGCGTGGCGGTCGTCTCTGCTGCTTGTGGACTACTCTCTTCTACATCACCACCAAAATGCTGCACGATGGCAGCAAGTCCACCATTAAAACCTTGCGCGACGTTAGATACCCGCCACACACCACTCTTACGATAAAGCTGCATCAGCATACTGGCTTGCTGCTGGGCAAAGTCTGCTGCTTGATATTCTGCCTGCGCCTTTTGCGATTGCTGCCAAATGCCAATCTCTAACGATTGAATTTGATTGAGCGGTGTGTCGGCTGATAACACAAAAAAAAAGCTGTCTATATTAGTCGCCAGTTTGGATAAATTCACCTCAAACTCGGCTTGGATGCCTTTACTCGCTGTTGGCTGCGACTCGTAATGGGTGAGCTTGATTTGCCCGCACGGTGAGGTTGGCTGATTATAAAACACCATGTAATCATCATTGATCAGTTTGCCCGCTGCGTCTAAGGCAAAGCAGCTGATATCAATCTCTATCGGACTTTGGCGAGTGAACTTAAGCGTGATGGGTACGGTATCGTCAATAGTAAGATTGCCTAAAGGCGCGCGTTGTCCGACGGTGAGATAGTTCATGGTTTTCCTTAGTACAATTAGCATTATTTTATTAGATTAGAATTTTGATTTCACTTATTACATTAAAGATGTTATTTGCTACTATATCCATATTAACAAATAAATTTTAATACTAGGTAAACATCATGCTTGTAGACAACTTAAAAGACATACAAAATAAGGCTAAAGAGCGAACAGTTAAAACTCAAAACATTGAATATGATCTAGAAACTTTAGTGAAAAAAATAGATAAAAGAATTATAAAATTAAATCCTGATTATCAACGAAAGCATAGATGGACTCCAGAGTACTCTTCCAGACTAATTGAGAGTCTGATTCTAAACATACCAGTACCTCTAATTTATATATCACAAGATGTAGACGTAGATGATGAAGTTGACGAAGGAATAGCTCGCTATTCTGTTATAGATGGTCAACAAAGACTAACTGCGATTTATGAGTTTTTGAAGAACCAGCTTGTATTAGTTGGATTAGAAGTATTAGAAGAATTGAATGGTCTTAAATATAACCAACTACCCCCTTTCTTAATAAGAAGATTAGAAGAAAGGACAATACGTTGTTTACGCATTGATTCGACAATAGACAATCAAGTTAAATACGATATTTTTGAACGATTAAATTCAGGTTCTGTAAAACTAGAGCCACAAGAGCTTAGAAATGCTACATGCAGAGGACCTTTTAAAAAACTGATTAAAGAATTAGTAAAGAATAAGTTTTTTGTATCTGCAACGAACCTCTCGGAAGGCAAAGTAAAAAAGATGGAAGATGAAGAATTAGTTCTAAGATTCTTTGCTTTATCTTATAGAAACGGTTATACACAATATAAAGGTTCATTTAAAAACTTCCTCACTCAAAAGATGATAGATTTTAATGAACTTGAACCTGATCAACTTAGTTATATGAAAAAATATTTCATAGATACATTCAAAATAATTGATAATTCAAATATTGATCTGCCATTTGCTAAGTTCAAAAGTAAGAACAATCAACTAGTTAAAATGTCTAACTTTAATGTTGCTGTATACGACTCTCTATAGTCAATCCAAAATAAAAGAAGTACAACCCATATTATGAAATAGTTTAGGTAGATTATTCTCCATCCAACCT
>NZ_CAJHBS010000003.1 GCF_904846705.1 Psychrobacter sp. Pi2-52 | reverse complement strand
GCATCGCTCTTCTGTGCTACATGCGATGGCGTTATGCATGCCTGATGTCTCCGCGCTCTCTGCACAAGATGTTTTACTGCCAGTAGTACCGATGTTCCATGTCAATGCGTGGGGCACACCTTATGCAGCTGCCTTGACTGGTTGCTCTCTCATACTTCCTGGTCCAAATCTCGATGGTGATAGCTTAGTATCTCTCATCGATGATTGTCATGTCACGGTTGCTTTAGGCGTTCCAACGATTTGGCAAAGTCTATTGACCGCTGCCAAAGCCAGAGGTAGCAAGCTTGATAGTATGACCCGTACCATCGTGGGTGGAGCAGCTTGCCCACCATCGGTAATCAAAACCTTCAGAGAAGATTTTAATTGTGATGCGGTACACGGCTGGGGTATGACAGAAACCAGTCCACTTGGCACGATGAATCAAATAAAGGCCAAGCATAAATCACTGAGTAAAGATGAGATTAACGAATTACGCAACTCTCAAGGTCGCCCACCTTATGGCGTTCAGCTACGCCTCATAGATACTGATGAGCCGCTACAGCGAGTCGAAGAAGATGGTATGTCTCAAGGTCGCCTACAGATTAAAGGGCACTGGATCATCAATGATTATTACACAGAGAATCCTGATGCGATAACTGAAGACGGTTGGTTCGACACAGGTGATATTGCAACCATTGATGCCGATGGCTATATGAATATTCGGGATCGCTCAAAAGATTTGATTAAATCTGGTGGAGAGTGGATATCGTCAGTAGAGCTAGAAAACATCGCAGTCGCCCATCCGCAGGTAAGAATGGCGGCCGCTATTGCTGCAAAACATAAAAAATGGAGCGAACGTCCAGTACTGATTGTGGTGAAGGAGCCAGATTCAGAAATTGAAGAGTCGCAAGTACTGAGCTTTTACGAAGGTAAAATCGCCAGCTGGCAAATACCAGATAAAGTCATATTTGTAGATAACATTGTGCTGAATGGCGCTGGGAAAATGGTCAAAAAGGATTTGCGTGATGACTATGGCAACGTATTGTTGGATAGCTGATTTAGCTGTTAAAAGCAAAAATTGACAATGCTACTTGCCAAACCAAGTGTGTAGTCTAGTTAGATTTCTCTAAGAATAGTGGTATAGGTGAGTAGGGCGTTTGAGATGCTCGTCATCTATATCGCTCGTCATGATTATTTTAAATGAGCACTAAGAGATTCATGTACATCAGATGCATGGATTGGGATAGATAGAGCAGGACAGTATGGAACGCCAGATACAACAAAGCCCCTGATATCAGGGGCTTTAGCTGTTCTATAAGATAGTATAGGACTATGTAATGGTACCCGGAGCCGGACTTGAACCGGCACGCTATTGCTAGCGAGGGATTTTAAATCCCTTGTGTCTACCAATTTCACCACCCGGGCAAAACTTGTTTTATCTAACATGTAAACTAGCTGATAGACCATCTAGTTACTAGATAAGTGGTCGCTATTATAATCGGTTGTGATAATAATGCAAGCCAAAATTAACGTAAAGTTAATAAATAATTGGAGGCTGGAGTCGGAATCGAACCGGCGTTAACGGAGTTGCAGTCCGCTGCATGACCACTCTGCCATCCAGCCAATCAAGGTCGCCTATATTAGCAAAAATATAGTAAATTACAAGTCCTTTTTTCATTAAAAACAGCTTATTTATTATCTTATCTATATTTAGCCCCAATTTAGAAGCGTTTATACTGTTAATAGGCTTTTTCAAACTATTAGTAAACCAGTGTTTAATGATGATGGTTTAAGATATAGTGCGCTAAACTATATCTTTATTGTTACGTTTGGCACTTTTCACATCACGATAAGTGGCCGTGCAAATTAATACGAGTACGCCAAGAGTAATGGCGGGCCAAATTAAGATATATAAGCCGTAGATAAAAACGTTGTCCATGATATCTCCTTATAATATCGCTAAGTAAGTAGCGATTAGCCAAATACTTCTGGCCAATCGGCACTTGGATAAAGCGACTTTGATTTAAGATTTAAGTGACGATGGGATTTCCGACTTTTTATCGTAATTGCCCACACGCTGCTTAATTAAGTCGAAGTCGAAGTGTTCGTCTCCCATCAGGCTGATAATCACACAGACGACGGTACTAGCGCCGTAAGCTGTTAGAGAGGCTAGCAGGACCATATATTGACGTAAGAAGCCAGTAGCGAAGATAAGCATCAGCACTAGCGTGATAACTGCGGCGACCATGCCAATCTTACGACCTAAGAATCCAAAGACCATTAGCCCAATAACGACGGCTGCACCGACACTGGCCAGTATTTCAAAGAATAGGGCGGTGACACCAGTGATTGGGAGTAATTCGAAACGGGCAACGCAAAATAAGAGTAGTCCGACGATAACTGCTGAGGTAAAGGCAGTATTGGTGACGCGATTCCAAAACACACTGGCGATAACAGGGAAGACAATAGCCCCCCATAGTGCACCAACAAATACTAGCATGACGAGAATATCAAGCTTAAAGCTCGCAAAAATTAGTCCAGCTGCTGTCGCAACAATCATCGTGCCGCGACCAATTAGCATCATTGTTTTAGGTTTAACATGGCCTTTTTTGGCGATATTTTTACCGTAGACATCAGCCATCATAATGGTTGATAGCGCTGATAAATCTGAGTCAGCGGTCGAGGACAACGACCCAATCACTAAGATAAAGAATAAGGCGATAAAGACAGGATGCAGATAAGTACTGACCATTTGAGGAATGAGGTTATTCATATTGCCATCGAGTGGCTCCACGCCAATCGTCACAGCCATTAGTCCAATCATTCCAAGACCAATAACGATACCAGCATAGCCGACTGTAGCAGTGATAAACGTCGCTTTAATCTTAGTTTTATCAATCGCAAATAGGCGCTGAGTGATGGTTTGATTACCGATAGCATATGCTAATACAGCGACGAAGTAAGGCGCACCTTGTTGAAAGAATGCCTCAGAGGAGAAAAAGTTCTGCTGCTCTAACGTCAGGTTCGACAGCCCGCTGACCATAACCTCAGGGCCACCCATGCCAAATAACACGGCGGGAATAATGACAATGCCAATGGCCATTAGAGCGACCAACTGGGCGAAATCCGTAAAGACAGATGCTCGAAACCCTGATGTCAATGTATAACTCAGGACACCGATACCTGCGATCATTACCCCTGTTTGGAACGATAATGGCGACAGGACTGACACCAATGCCCCAGCAGCGGTAAAGTTGACCATCAAGCTAATTAAACTGCCCATAATATTGGATATGGCTAAGATTAATTGGCTTGATGAACCGTGGCGGGCATGAATCAGTTCACCTAGTGTATGGCCATCTGGTGCCAATTCACGAAAGCGCATACCAAAAGGGTAGATGAATAAAATCATCAATGCACCCCAAAAGCCATAATGTATCGGCCCTGATACGCCGTACTTATAGCCAGAGGTGGCCGCAGCGTAAAATGAGGCTGCCCAAATCCAAGTGGCGGTCATGCTGGCTGCACCCATACCAAAGCCAACACCGTGACCTGCGACCATAAATCCAGAAGTTGTCTCTTTATCTTTTTTGATTAATAAGGACAGTAAATAGGTGCCGCCATAAAATGCTAATAATAATAAAATAATCGTTAATGATGAAAATTGGAACAATGACTCAGTTTTCAAACTCAGACCTCGCAATTGTTAGTTGATGAATAAAGTTCAGCAAAAATGAAAGATACCAAACCATTAGGAATACAGCATAGCCTACACAGTCCTCATACCGAACGTATGTGGCTAATATAAATAGCGAAAATACCAACTGCAGTGGTAAGCAAATGCTAAGTGTTACGCCCAAATCTTAATGAGACAGATACTGTCAAATCAAAAAGACAGGGACTACTTTCAATAGGCGTCAGTTAATGGGTAAACCATCACGCTATTAATAGGCATACACAAAGGTAGCTACATGCTAAAGAAAACTCATGTGATGAGTGTCTATAGCGGAATTACGAATAAGCACTAAGCCATGATAAAATGACCCGAACTCGATTTAGACAGCCTTATTAGCTGTAATAAACAATAGCTGAGAAATCTCTACTCATCTATTGCGATTGATGTGTTACTAAGCGGCATTAATAAATAAAACTACATATTTGTTAAGTGCCTGTAACATATTTGCGCGATAAGAGTAACCTATTATGTCACTAACCTCAAACATTATCCGATATTTACCAGACAATGACCGCAGATGACATATAAGTATTTGTTTAAAGAGATTCAATGATATTTTTAATAAGCCATTGAAAAAATAGGACTTTATTATGAGCAGCATCAAGTGATATATCATTATGAGCAAAATTTCACCTATGAATGATTAGCTGAAGTTTTCATTAGAAAGAAATAGATGATGGGCGATAGATGGGTGCTCTCAATGAACAAGTAGACGTGAATTTTTATATATTATCTTGTTTGGTGTAGTAAGTGACTCGGTTATCACGTAAAAATCCAGCCAATCCAAGACCATAACGCTCAGCCACGCGCACGGCTGTACTGGTGGGTGCTGACATGCCAACTAGCCATGGGATTTGACTTCGAATAGACTTTTGAACCAGTTCAATAGAGAGACGCGAAGTCATAAGCACACAGCTAACGTCTGCTTTTTGGCGTAATTGCCAACCGATGAGTTTATCAAGTGCATTATGGCGGCCTACATCTTCGAATAAATGTAGCTGCTGATTATGTATCGTCGCTGCGGCATGTACCGCACCTGTCAGTTGATGCGTATGTTGCGCGGCATCCACTTGTTGACGCAGTGCCAATAGGGAGTCAAGACTTGGTGCGCTCGTTTGAATGCCATTTATACCTGTCTGTCGGTTATGTTCATGGTGTAAATGGTCTTGTGAGTAAGTACTTAAATCAGGCAAAGCTTGCGTTAGTCCAGTAATACCGCACATACCGCAGCCTGTACGCCCTGCGAGCTGCCGCTTTTGTGCCTGTATACGTTGATGGCAGCGTTGGCTCAATACCAACTCCACGACATAGATATCGTAATCTTGAAATCGTTCTAAGCTTTGCTCAATTGATACTGAGTCAAGATCTTCGTCACTCGAATCTTGAACGAACTTCTGGTAGCTAGCGATATCTGCAAGGTGAGTCACTTCCCAGTCGAGTAACTCGTGACTGTATTGAATTAATCCTTCGCTAAATAAGAACCCAACAGCCAAATACTCTAACTGATGAGGACTAGCCATCAGCACAGCATAATGAATCCCATTAATAATGATAGAGACCGCAGCTTCGACTGCTAAGCTGGTGGTCTGAGATTCGATTTGAAGGTGAGAGTCATTATTAGGGTTGCTAATAACTGACGGGTAATGATGCTTTTGTGCTAAGTGACTACGAGCAATTGGTGTCTCTGACAACCTATTATCGTTAGGTGATTTAGGTACAACTCTCTTAATGTCGGTTGAGTTATCTATCATAGCGGGGCCGATAAGAGCCTCACTTTGTTCAGCATTATTTTCAATGGTTATCACGATTTATTATGGCCTAAAATTATGAGTGTGCTTATAGTCATATAGAGGTAGAGCCAATGAAAAAGTCATTCTCATTAGCTCTCCGCAGTATGATTTACGCAGGCGTAGCTATCGATGTATTTGCCTCTACGCGCTCTAAAACGACGGTCGTCGATTTGTACGCTGGGATATGAGAGTCTGGCGCATGTGTCTCTAAATCAAAGAGGTCGTTGCACTCAGGATAGTAAGCAGCGACAGCGTTAGAGGCAATATCCATCTCGCTCAATACCAATGGGCCTAATACGCGCGGTTGCTCTAGGCTGTCTTTGGCACGCTGGCGAGTGACCATAACACGGTCACCTTTTTGCCAACCTAAACGACTTATTTCATCAGGGTGCATGAATAGCACATCACGGCGATCCGTCTGACGATAGCGGTCTTTAAACCCAAAAATCATAGTGTTGAATTGGTCATGGCTACGGACACTGGTCAACTGCCAAACTTTTTGTGCTGTATCTGCATGCTCATCGATATCGTTTGCGGCTGCCATTTGTGCTGCGACAAAAGTAATCGGATATTGCGGTACTTCAAACTGAGCTTTGCCGCTCTCGGTATTCCATACACGATGACGCGCCGCATGATACAAATGAAAGCCACGCTCAGAGGTGCGAATACGCTGATTAAAGTCTTCAAATCCGTTAATAGCTTGAGCGATATAGTCTCGAATAATATCGAAATCCTCACTCATCGCCAACCAAGGAATAGACGAGTCGGCGCCGAGTACATGAGTCGCGATATCCGCTACGATTTGCGCTTCAGATTTTAGAGTATCACTAACAGGTTTGAGCTTACCTTGAGTAGGTACGATCTGACACATAGAGTCTTCGATAGTGGCAAATTGCTCACCCTTTGTTGTGACAATACGCTCGGTACGGCCTAAGCAAGGTAGGATCAAATTATTAGCACCGGGGTATAGCATGGTCTCATTGAGCTTAGTACCGACAAATATATTAAGCTGAGTAGTGGTTAAGGCTTGCTCAATAGCGCTGGTATCAGGGGCAGCCACTGCGTAGTTACCACCCATGCCCATAAAGACTTTCAATTTACCTGCGATAAGAGCCTTGGCACCTGTGACGACATCGTAGCCATGTTCTTGTGGCATAGGGTGCTTAAACACACGCTCTAAACTGTCTAGTAAGCTTTTGCTAGGACGCTCATGGATACCCATAGTGCGATCGCCCTGTACGTTGGAGTGCCCACGTACTGGGGATGCACCAGCGCCGTCGATACCAATCATACCCATCAGCAGGAGCAAGTTGGTAATCATCGCCACATTGTCATCACCCTGTACATGCTGAGTAATGCCCATGCCCCAAGTGCAAATCGTTGCTGGACTATCAGCTACCAGCTCAGCGAGATTGATAATATCTGTCTGAGAAATACCGCAGCCAAGTGTGATATCTGACCATGATTGCTCTGTTAGCCACTGTTTTAGAGGTTCAAAGCCTGAAGTATGAGTGGTAATAAACTCATGATTTATTTTATCGTTTTCGATTAACCACTTGGCAATGCCAGTCAATAGCGCTGCATCACCGCCGATTTGAATTTGAACAACATCATCGACCATGTCAGCGCTTTGACCAGCTGCCATGTGAGTTGGTTTTTGCGGATTTCTAAACTTACTCAGGCCTTGCTCACGCATCGGGTTGATTGAGATGATTCGACAGCCTTGCTCATGCGCATGGGCGAGCATCTCTAGCATACGTGGATGGTTAGTCGCTGGGTTTTGCCCAAACATTAATATCAACTTGGCCTGCTCAAAGTCTTCTAGCATCACAGTCGCTTTACCAATACCTAGCTGTCTGCTTAGCATTACTGAGGTTGGCTCGTGACACATGTTTGAGCAATCAGGCAAATTATTGGTACCAAAGCAGCGTACGAATAACTGAAATAAGAAGGCGGGCTCATTGGTCACACGGCCTGATGTATAAAATAATGCCTCATCCGGTGAATCTAGCTGTCCTAACTGTTCAGCGATTATGCTGTAAGCAGCTTCCCAAGGGATAGGAACATAGCGATCTTGCGCCGCATCGTAATACATCGGCTCTGATAAACGACCACTATGCTCCAGCTCGTAACCAGTCCAGCCCTGTAGCTCAGTGACGGTATGTCTCGCAAAAAACTCGGCATCTGCTTTGTGGGTCATGGTCTCACTGGCAATGACTTTAATGCCGTTTTCACAGACATCGATGGCTTTGTGTGACTTATGGTCAGGCCAAGCACAGCCTGGGCAGTCAAATCCGCCTTGGGGCTGATTACTTTTAAATACACTTATACCGCCGCGCAAAAATGTCTTATAGTCCATTAGCTTTTGGGTAGAGGAGATCAGCGCAGGCCAACCAGCAGCAGGGTGGGAGTAGATAGGAATTTTGCGCATGACAGACCTCATATAGTAAGTGACAACAGCGAAGCTTTGATAGACGACAACTATATAATGGTCAGTAAAAAGTTCATATGATCATTAACTATAGATAACAAAAAACCTCCAAGAAAAATCAATTTTCTTGAAGGTTTTTGAGGTTGTCGAAAATGGTTGTATCCGACAGGTACAAATTTATAAGTCGTAAGTCATTAGCAGTATTAGCTCAAAACTTAGCTTAAAATCAAACTGTCATCCTCAACTTTTTCGCCACGTGTTTGCTCGAACATATCAAGTAGGTCATGTACAGTCATGCCTTTGCGAATGTCACCAGCCACATCTAACACGACTTGACCCTGATGCAGCATAACGGTGCGTGTACCATGTGCCAATGCTTGTTGCATTGAGTGGGTGACCATCATCGTAGTCAGCTTATTGTCCGTGACAATCTTATCAGTCAATTCTAAGACAAACGCCGCAGTCTTTGGATCGAGAGCTGCAGTATGCTCATCAAGTAGCAAGATTTTAGAAGGCTGCAATGATGCCATTAGCAGACTTACTGCCTGACGTTGACCACCAGAGAGTAGACCCATACGATCGGTTAGACGATTTTCTAAACCTAACTTTAAAACGGATAGTTTTTCTCGGAACAAATCACGGTTATTCTGGTTCAATGCAAACTTCAGACCGCGATTACCGCCGCGTTTGTAGGCCAAAGCCATATTTTCTTCAATCGTGAGCGCTTCACAAGTCCCCGCCATCGGATCCTGAAAGACACGAGCAACCCAATGCGCGCGTTGATGAGCAGATTTCTTAGTTACATCAATGCCATTTAGCAAGATTGAGCCACTATCGACGCGCGTCGTACCGCTTACGGCGTTCAAAAAAGTAGATTTACCTGCGCCATTGGTACCGATGACAGTGACAAATTCACCATCAGCAATGTTTAAGCTGATACCACGTAGGGCAGGGTTTTCGATAGGCGTGCCTGGGTTAAAGGTCAGCCGTAAATCGGTGGCTTGCATCATAATCGTTATTCCTTATTATCTCTTCAAGCGAAGCAAGTGTTATAAACACCTGCTTTGACTGTCATTAGGCGCGAACTTTGCGTGATAAAAACTTGGTTTTCGCTTTTGGCAATACCAAGGCTAGTACCACGAGCAGTGCAGTAATCAAGTTCAAATCCTGTGGACCAAAGCCGATACTACGTAGCGTATCGCTTGATAGTGCGACCTGAATAAACAGTTTGTACAATACCGCGCCGACAACAACGGCAAAGGTGATCAGCCAAATACGCTTGGCAGGAATGATCGTCTCACCGATGATGACTGCTGCTAGACCAATGACGATCGTACCGATACCAATCGAGATGTCCGCGCCGCCCTGAGTCTGGACGAACAGCGCACCTGCTAGGGCAATCAAACCGTTGGAAATCGCCATACCGATGATGGTCATCCACGAAGTATTGATACCTTGCGCCTGTGCCATTCTTAGGTTTGAGCCAGTAGCGCGCATCGACAGACCTGTCTCAGTGCTATAGAACCAGTTCAAAAATAACATAGCAGCTGCGACAACGACACCGATAATCAAGCAACGCATCCAATAACCATTACCATCAGTCACCAAGGTGCTAAACACTGTGGTTTCACCAAGCAGGGGTAGGTTTGGCGCGCCCATGATGCGTAGGTTGACAGAATATAAGGCAACCATGACCAAGATACTGGCAAGCAGCTGCAAAATGCCAAGTTTGACATGCAACCATGCCGTGACGATACCAGCGACTGAACCTGCTAACATCCCAAAAGCACAGGCCAACCATGGGTTGATACCAGCGATGATAGAAATACCAGCGACTGCGCCCCCTAACGGAAAACTACCGTCAGCGGTCAAATCAGGGAAGTCGAGCGTACGAAATGAGATAAGCACACCGAGTGCTACTAGGCCATAAATCAGACCACTTTCAAGCGCACCAAAAAAAGCAATTAAAGACATAAGAGATCAGTAAGTCATAACCAAGTGTCTAGCGTATGGTACCAAGATAATTAAATGGCAATTGCCAAAATCATCTACCTGCTAAACAGCTAAGCGGTGAATTTAACAGATTAAGCAATCTGCGGTTAGGGTAAACCAAAACATATCACGATTAACAGCGATCATAAGCTACCTTGGTTTGAAGCGATGGTTCAAGGCACTGCAATGTAATCAATAGACCTATCCTCTACTCAACAAGTATCAGATAAATGGCCAGACAAATACAGTACTATTAAGCACGCTTGCAAAAAAAAGACTCTGTTTAGACAAGAAGCCCAGCCTAATGACTCATAGCTGGGTTTCTTATTTAATCATTAGCTGTATATTTAAGGTATACAACACAGTATCAAGTAGTGTCGCTTTCCTATTTATACCTGCTATTGTGAGCCAAATACAAAGGTGCGTTATTCTACCACTTCTTTAGCTTTATCGATAACCGCTTGTGGCAACGTGATGCCTTCTTCTTTAGCGTGTTTTGGACTGACGTATAGATCAAGCGCTTGTGGAGTGTAAACAGGGATAGCACCTGCTTTTTCACCGTTTAAGATACGTACGACAATTTTACCAGTTTCACGGCCAAGCTCATAGTAGTTCACGCCTAGAGCAGCAACAGCACCGCGCTCAACTGAGCTAGTGTCTGAGGCAATGAGAGGAATCTTACTTTGTTTGGCGATTTGATAAAGTGACTCGTACGCTGATACCACGTTGTTGTCAGTTGAAGTATAGATCATATCGACCTTACCTTCGAGACTACGGGCTGCCATCGCGATGTCGTTACTACGCTGTGCAGGCGCTTCTAATACATTGATACCGAGTGGTGTTAGCTTCTCTTTTAGATTTTTTAAGATAATCGTTGAGTTGACTTCACCTGGGCTATAGACATAACCGACGTTCTTTAATGATGGAATGATTTGACGCATCAAATCAATCTGTGGCTCATACGGTAGGGCATCTGATGCGCCTGTGACGTTGGTGCCAGAGCCATCTAGCTTAGGTACCAGTTTTGCGGCTACTGGATCAGTAACTGCTGAGAATACCAACGGAATGCTGCTAGTAGAAGCGGCAACAGACTGCGCAGATGGTGTTGCAATAGCGACGATAACGTCTGGTGCATCAGCGACAAATTGCTTAGCAATCTGACCAGCAGTAGCAGTGTTTCCTTGCGCGCTTTGGAAGTTAACCGTTAAGTTTTCACCGTCCTTGAAGCCTGCTTCGTTTAGCTCGTCGATAACACCTTTACGTACATCATCAAGCGCCGGATGTTCGACGATAGCGGTAATAGCAACGGTCTTCATAGCTGTCGCTGCGTCACCACTAGCGGCAGCATCCGTGGAGCCATCATCTTGCGCTGATTGGTTACAACCAGTCAAGATAGCAGTACATACACCGCCTAATAATAAAGCCTTACCAAAATTAAAACGACCAAAACGATTTTGAGACAACATGGGTCTTACTCCTAAAATAATAGTGTGTCCGTACACTATATAAATAATTGACGAGCTAATAGATAGCTTACTACTTTTTATTTGGTTTCGGCATCAATATCAACATTGATGGCGTTTTTTAGTAACTCTGCTGGCAAGCTGACACCTTGTGTTTTGGCATGCTTAGGACTGACATATAGGGTCAGATCATTCATGACTTCAGGTTTGATGGTGTTGACCGCTTCGCCGTTTAATACGCGATATACCATCTTGCCAGTGGTACGACCAAAGTCATAGTCATTAACACCAAGCGCAGCAGTCGCGCCGCGTTTTACACTGAATTCGTCAGACGCGATAATTGGTAACTTGAGCTCATTTGCTGCTTGAGTCATGGCCTCAAAGGCAGACGCAACATTATTGTCAAATGAGGTATAAATAATATCTGCGCGTCCTTGCAAGCTGCGTGTCGCCATACCGATATCCGTTGGACGATTGGCAGGAATGTCTAATAGTGACAGACCTCGTGCTGGCAGCGCTTGTTTTAGGTTCTCACGCAATGACACTGAGTTTGCTTCCCCTGGGCTATAGACATAACCGATGGTCTTTAAGTCAGGTTTTATCTGCTGCAACAAATCCAACTGCGGCTCTAGTGGTAATTGGCTTGATAGTCCAGTCAAGTTGCTTTGAAAAGGCTTGCTATCTGCCGTAATGAGCTTGGCACCCAATGGATCTGATACAGCGGTGTAGATAATAGGGATAGTGGTGGTCGCGGCTACTACTGACTGCGCAGAAGGCGTTGAGATTGCTACGATCGCATCAGGGTTGTCTCCTGCAAATTGCTTGGCAATCTGTCCAGCAGTCGCTGTGTTACCTTGCGCACTTTGAAAGTTAACAGTTAGATTTTGACCTTCGACATAACCATTATCTGCCAATTCATCAATAATACCGCGGCGCATATCATCTAATGATGGATGCTCAACGATTTGAGTAATGGCAATTGATTTGGCAGGTTTGTCTGTAGCCGTGCTATTTTCAGCAGTCGCTGCGGTCTCGGTAGAGGAGTTTGAGCAGCCGATTAGTCCAAGTGTGCTAATGGCACTAAGAGCAACGCCATATAGGCTTAAGCGTAGAGTAGAAGCGATAGTCATTATTAGGTTAACTCATAGGTTATATCAATCGCGAAAACCAAATGGATATCGCCAGACTGACTGAGCCTACTAACTTATATAGTAGTCATTTTGCTCATCTGTTTGGTGTACTTTGGTTTTTTGCCATGATATTGAAGAATGCAGATTAGCCAAGTCAATGCTATATTGATGCTGAGATAGCAGGCTAACAGTTAAATAAAGTAATCGTTCCATCGATTATTATGTTCATATTATGACAGTAATGTAAGTTATCGCAATAAAAAATTGTTTTGTGGCGGTCATGGTGATGGATAATAAAAAAATCATCACTTCTTTTTATCTTATTAAGACGCGTGATGTATTGAAGCTCTTATGTATATCTAATATAACAGAAGCCGCTAGGGTACTTTTGTTTGCTCAAACCATATGCAAAAGGCTTACATCCTAGCAACGCACCTATTACGTACTCACTTCATAATTAACGTAAGCTAATTTTCATACGAGAAACATGATAATTCTAGAGATAATCCAGTCATTTGGATGACATTGTGCTGAATAGTGGATATGAAATAGACTCTATCATTTATCTAACTTTTTCAAATGACCATTTTTCGAATGACTATTTTGAGGATAATATTATGAACACTGCTAATCTTAAATTATTAACCATCGCCGGTATCACTGCTACTTCTTTGATTGGATTGCCTGCTATGGCAAAAGATGGTCATGGAAACGGGCACGGTAATAGCAAAGGTAACTCTGCCCATGTTAGTAAAAACTATAAGCATAGTGGCAACGCCTACCCAAGTATTAACGCTTATCGCAATGCCAGCCCGAATGCTTCGTTTAAGCGTGATCTTGATAGATACGGTTATAGAGTAGTCGGCAAGATTGATAGAAGGGATTATGACCGCTCTATCGTTTTAGATCGTTATGATGACCGTTACGTTCGTATTCGTACGCCAGAAAATAACATTGTGACGGTGATTAATGATACATTGCAGATTATCGATATTTTGAGTAGATAAGTATCAGGCTTGGTTTTTAGCCATTTGCTAAATCAGTCATAAAAAAAGATGCCACTTAGGGCATCTTTTTTGAAATGATGTTAATGATAATATCTAGACTTTGTTACCAATAACTGCAGGCAAAGGTATAACAGCTTCTAGTTTACAGTTATTGCTTTTGTCACCTGACCAATATTTACGAGCCATTTCATACGTACCAATAACAGAGCCGCCTAAGTAAAGTAGTTTTTGATCTGCTATAAAAGCATTTTCGATTTCTACCTCGAATATAGAATGTTTATCGCCTAAAAACGAATTAAATTCTCTTGCATCATCTAAGTTACACCATGCAAACATTGACTGCAGGCGAGAAGGAAGTTGAGGAAACTCATTTCGACGGACAAGCTCAAATACGGCTTCAATCATTGGTGTTGTGGGAGCTAATGGTAAAGGTTCCCTTGTCATATTTTTAAAAATAACTAGACACTCTTTGATTAAATATTGTATACCATGAAATGATAAACCTTCAGGGTAAAGCTGTTCTATTCTAGCGATTGCATCTTCTTCATCATATATATCTTGAACAGTCCATATTTTATGGTCAGAATAGTTTTTTTGAAGCGAAAAGACCATATTTTGATCTATATTATTTGAGCGATCAACTGTATAGAACTTTGACAAGTTTACATCCTTCTAGTATTAGGCGAGTACGTCGCCAACAACACAAGCATCTGGCAAGGTAACGACTGTTAAGCCTGTCTTTGGCTCGCCAGTTGACAATACCATGCCTTCTGATACGCCAAATTTCATCTTACGCGGAGCAAGGTTGGTCACGCAAATGACTTTCTTATTAATCAATTGCTCAGGCTCATAGAACTTACGAATTCCGCTAAATACGTTACGTGGCTTATCTTCACCAACATCGAGCGTGAACTGTAGTAGCTTATCAGCACCTTCTACATGGTTACACTCTAAGACGTGTGCGACTTTCATCTCAACTTTGGCAAAGTCTTCGATACCAATATAGTCAATTTGCTCGGCATCAGTATTAGCGTCTGTTGCAGGTGTTTTGTCTTTTGCGGCAGGCTTGCTACTTTCAGTCGCAGCAGGAGCATCTGCTTGAGTTAATGATGCTTTAGAATCTTCTACCATCGCTTCAATATCTTTTTCTTCGATACGTTGCATTAGTGGTTTGAATTTATTGATTTTATGACCTAGTAACCACTCATTACGACTGGCAAAGCTTAAATCATCAAGATTTAAGAACGCTTTAGCATTATTAGTTAGCTCAGGCAATACTGGTGCTAGATAGACCATCAATTGACGGAAGATATTGATAGCGACCGAGCAGACGTCTTGAACCTCTTGCTCAGTACCCTCCAACTTCGCTAGTGACCATGGTTTTTTGGCATCGATATATTCGTTGGCTTTGTCCGCACATTGCATGATTAAACGCATAGCACGCGAGAATTCACGATTCTCATAGGCAGCAGCAATCTCATCGCCCGTTTTGGTAATGTCTTCTAATAGCTCTGACTCGACGCAAATTTCTGACAGCATGCCGTCGTACTTCTTAACCAAGAACCCTGCACTACGACTGGCGATATTGACGACTTTACCAACCAAGTCAGAGTTGACCTTTTGCATAAAGTCTTCTAAGTCTAAGTTAATGTCTTCAACTTTATCAGACAGTTTGCTGGCAAAGTAATAACGCAGATATTCAGGATGTAAGTGCTCAGCATACGTCTCGGCTTTGATAAAAGTACCGCGTGACTTACTCATTTTTTCGCCATTGACCATCAAGAAACCATGGGCAAAGACGCCAGTTGGCGTGCGTAACTCACTACCAGCTAACATGGCTGGCCAAAACAAGGCATGGAAGTAAACGATGTCTTTGCCGATAAAGTGATAAACTTCAGTTTTGTGCTCGTTTTCTTGTGCCCAGTAGCGGTCAAAATCAAGCGCTTGGTCTGTTCCTGCACGCTTATCACAGAGGTTTTTAAAGCTTGCCATGTAGCCAACTGGCGCATCGAGCCACACATAAAAGTATTTGTCTGGCTCATCGCTTGGGGTATCTGGAATTTGAAAGCCGAAGTAGGGCGCATCGCGTGAGATATCCCAGCTGGCAAGTCCTGCCTCAAACCATTCTTGCAATTTATTAGCCACTGACGTTTGCAAACGGTTGTCACTGCGCGTCCAGTCTTTTAGGAACTGTTCAAACTCTGGCAAATCAAAGAAATAGTGCTTAGAGGTTTTGAGTACAGGCGTTGCATTAGACAGTGTCGAATGCGGGTCTTTTAGATCCGTTGCATCGTAAGTGGTGCCACATACTTCACAGTTATCGCCGTACTGGTCTGGTGAATCACACTCTGGACAAGTACCTTTGACAAATCGATCGGCTAGAAACAATTGCTTTTCAGGATCAAACAGCTGCTCGACATCTTTTGTGCTGATATGACCAGCATCATTTAAACGACGATAAATCAGCTCAGAGAACTGTTTGTTTTCTTCTGAATGGGTGCTGTGGTAGTTATCAAAGTTGATAAGGAACTTTGAAAAATCCGCTTCATGTGAGGCTTTAACTGAGGCAATTTGCTCTTCTGGCGTTACGCCATTGGCCTCTGCTTTGAGCATGATTGCCGTACCGTGTGCATCATCCGCGCAGACATAGGTGACCTGATGGCCTTGCGCTTTCATCGCACGTACCCAAATGTCAGTCTGAATATATTCTACAAGATGCCCCAAATGGATATAGCCATTGGCGTAGGGCAGCGCACTGGTTACTAGAATCTCACGCACAAAATCACCTATATTTTTATATAAACGGGTTAGTTATCGAACATCTCAAGCGGTTCATCGCTCATCGATGCGACATCGTTAATGCTAAAAACTTCTAAAAATAATAAAAATTCAAAAAGTGTGCCTATGATACCGTAAATCAAATAAATTTGTGATATTCCTTGGTAATTACTTCTCATTTGGCAAGCACTAATTAACCACAAACAATAGCCTTGCATTGAATCTGGTCATTATAGATTAGTTATCAATCAGCCATGAAAAAACCCACCGAGCAGTATGCTAAGTGGGTTTTTTATTTATCTATTATTCGCTTAGATACCAGTGGTTAGTCACAATAAATGGCTAAATGGCTAAGCTAGCTTAGAATGAACCGAACATCGTACCTAAAATAATCACAGCGACTACAGCGACCAATGGAATGACCATCGTAACCATCGCCAAATTTAAATAAGATTGCTTATGGGTCAGACCACAAATCGCTAGCAAGGTGATGACCGCGCCACTGTGCGGAAGCGTATCAAGACCACCTGCCGCCATAACGGCTACGCGGTGCATCAGCTCAGGGTCGATACCCGCATTGACGGCCATGCGCAGATAGTCTTCACCTAATGTCGACAGCGCAATACTCAAACCGCCAGACGATGAGCCTGTGATACCAGCAAGCGTGGTCATCGCGACGGCTTCTGAGATCAGAGGGTTGTCAGGGGTAAGGTTTAAAATGCTATCACGAATGATAAGGAAGCCTGCGAGCGACGCGATAACTGCACCGTAACCCACTTCTGATGCCGTGTTAAAAATAGGCAACATCGAATCATAAGTACCACGGTTAATGGTTTTTTGTAGATTATTCCAATGTCCGATACGCAGCAGAATTAACACCACACAAGCCACGACCAACGAGATAATAATTGACCATAACCCAAGTGAGCCTGCGATATTCAATTCTGGGAACTGAGTTTGTAGACTGCTGAAATCTATCGACGGGAATACCACATAGGTCAATATAGCGTTCAAACCAATGACCAATACCAGCGGAATCATCGCAACGGTAAAGGAAGTTTGATGCGTGCTTAATACCTCAACGTCTTTTGCAGCCGCTCCAACGCCGCCTACATCCTCTTCATCATGCTGACCATAGCCTTCGCCCGCTGCATTTGCTTTCCTCGCACGTGACTGAAGCCACAACCAACCACAGATAAACATGATCGTACCGCCAATGATACCCAAAATAGGCGCGGCAAATACGTTGGTGTTGTAGTAAGGAATGGGAATAGCGTTCTGAATGGCTGGCGTGCCCGGTAATGCAGTCATCGTAAACGTAAATGACCCTAGGGCAATCGCTGCTGGAATCAAACGTTTTGGGATATCGGCTGCTCTAAACAAGTCTTTGGCGATTGGATAAATAGCAAAAGCCACAACGAACAACGAGACGCCACCATAAGTCAAAATGGCACAGACTAAAATCACCGCAAGTATGGCTTTGCTGGCACCGAGCTTTTCGACGACGGTATTGGCAATGGCAGTTGCTGCGCCAGAGTCAGCCATCAAACGCCCAAACAATGCCCCTAGCAAGAATATAGGAAAAAACTTGAGTAAGAATCCACTTAACGCGCCCATAAAGACATCGGTATAAGCGGGGATGGTATTTAAGAAGTCACCTGATAGTAAGACTGCTAGCGTCGCCATAATCGGTGCTAAAATCAGCACAGAGTAACCGCGATAAGCAAAAAACATGAGTAATAATAGGGTGATGACAATCGCAAATGTACTAAACATGATAGCCCTCCTTGGCAAAAAAAATAAGGCAGCGAGTATGCCGTGCTTATCCATATAGGTCAATAAAATTAATCAAAACAGGTCTATTTCGTCTGTTTTATCAAACATAAATCTAGACTCATGCGCTATCCATCATTAATATCTTACCGATCTATATACTGCACAGCGTTGACTCACATGCGCTGATGGTTATTTTCTAGTCGCTACGAAAATAATATGTTAAGTTAGCACAAGTGTTTCATGCATGATATAGCGATATAAAATGTATTGTTATGGGTGACAATATAAAATACAATGTTTTCCATTTATTAGGTGCAGTAAACAGTAATTGCTCTCAAATATGATAATCGTTCAACATAGCTCTAACTATAATTTTTAAAACCAAACATTAAATTTACAAGGAATGTGAATATGTTTAGTGCCATCACCAATATAAGCGTGCAGTTAGTTAACCGCTATCTACCATCCCCATTCGTATTTTCGATCGTTTTAACCCTTATCGCGTTTGCGGTGGGACTGGCTATTACTGGCCAAGATATGATTGCGATGGCAGGGCATTGGGGCAATGGACTGTGGTCACTGCATAGCTTTGCCATGCAAATGGCGTTGGTCCTAGTGACAGGCTATGCCTTTGCCAGTGCGCCATTCATTCAACGCTTATTGGACAATCTGGCTAGTCGTGTTCACTCTCCTACGACCGCCATTATCGTATCAACATTGGTGGGATTGGTTGGTTCATGGATAAACTGGGGTTTCGGTCTGATCATCGGGGCTATCTTTGCAAAGGCACTGGCAAAAAAAGTGGCCAACGTCGACTATCCGCTATTGGTCGCTGCCGCGTATTCAGGCTTTGTGATTTGGCATGGCGGTTTTTCAGGTTCGATACCACTGACGCTCAGCTCTGGCGGTGATACGCTACTGACACTGTCAGGCAACACTATGACCGAAGCGGTGCCTTTATCACAGACGGTATTTGCAGGCTACAACATGCTGCTAGTAGGTTTGCTTATCGTTATTTTGCCACTCGTCAATCGCTTTATGCATCCTAAAAACCCTACAGTTATTGATCCTAAATTGATCAAAGAAGAGATTTACGTCGCGCCCCAAAGAGATACGCCTGCACAAAAGCTAGATGATAGCCGTATTATCGCTGTCATCTTATTGGCCTTAGCACTGATGTACTATATCAGCGAGTTTGGTAGTAACGGTTTTAACTTAGGGCTGAATATTGTCATTGGGCTATTCTTGTTCATAGGTTTGCTATCGCATGGCACGCTAGAGCGTTATTATCGTGCTGTACACTCAGGTATCGGTGGCATCACAGGTATTGTGTTATTGTTCCCGTTCTACGGCGGCATCATGGGCATCATGACGGGAGCAAATGCGGATGGCATCTCTATCAGTACCCAAGTGACCGAATTTTTTGTCAATTCCGCTTCCGCAGACAGCTTTCCGATCTTTGCATTTTTAAGTGCTGGCTTGGTCAACGTCTTTGTGCCGTCGGGCGGTGGACAGTTTGCAGTACAGGGCCCTGTTATGATTCCTGCTGGTATTGAGCTAGGTGTCAGTCCAGCCATTACTGCGATGGCGATTGCGTGGGGTGACGCATGGACCAACATGATTCAACCATTTTGGGCTCTGCCATTGTTAGGTATCGCAGGTTTGGATGCGCGAGCCATTATGGGTTACTGTCTGATAGTGTTAGCTGTATCTGGTGCCATTATCATGAGCGTGTTTTGGCTATTGGTATAGTCATTCCACTATAAAAGTATTACTGCGTTAACCTCGCTTGAAGAATTTAATATACATCTACACTCAGTTGCCTTGTACTATTTTTAAATTGAATTGACTATACAAGGTTATAACGCGCAAAAGAAAAACAAGCATAATGAGTTTTTGCTGTTGAGTTTTATTAAAAGCAACAATCAAACGGATAATTGAGACACTTAATTCAGCATTAGGTTATGCACGGATTAAAAATATAAATAACAGTCATAGGAGACAAGCATGAGTCAATCAAAAGTATATAGCAGTGCCGAAGAAGCGCTAAAAGGCGTCGTTAGTGATGGGCAAACGCTCGCAATCGGTGGCTTCGGTCTATGCGGTATTCCAGAAGCATTAATCGAAGCCCTGCGTGATAGCAAAGTTAAAGAGCTGACTTGTATCAGTAATAACGCTGGTGTCGATGACTTCGGCCTTGGTCTGCTACTACAGACCCGCCAAATCAAAAAAATGATTTCATCGTATGTGGGCGAAAACAAAGAGTTCGAACGCCAGTACTTGGCAGGCGAGTTAGAAGTTGAGCTAACCCCGCAAGGTACATTGGCCGAAAAGCTACGCTCAGGTGGTGCGGGTATTCCTGCATTCTATACAGCGACTGGTGTGGGCACATTAGTTGCCGAAGGTAAAGAAACGCGTGATTTTGATGGTCGTACTTATGTATTAGAGCATTCACTGCGTGCGGATGTGGCACTCATCAAAGCACAGAAGGCTGATAAAGCCGGTAACTTGATATTTAATAAGACCGCTCGCAACTTCAACCCAGACTGCGCGATGGCCGGTAAAATCACGATCGTTGAAGTCGAAGAGATTGTAGAGACGGGTACATTTGATCCAGATGAAGTGCATTTACCGGGTATCTTCGTTCAGCGTATTGTATTGAATGCTAGCCCTGAGAAACGTATCGAAAAGACCACGACTAAAGCTGTAGAAGGCGCGTAAATAAAAACGTGGTTGACGCTTAATCGTACGTGAAATCAATAGTTAATTTTAGATGGATAATAGTTTAGACAGTCAATTGATTCGATAACTGGCTGTCTAAACGAATAAAAATAGAATATCGCAAAAAATAAGGAAATCAGCATGGCATGGACAAGAGAACAAATGGCGCAGCGCGCGGCAAAAGAGCTACAAGACGGCTATTACGTCAACTTGGGCATTGGTCTACCAACGCTAGTCGCTAACTATATTCCTGAAGGCGTAGACGTATGGCTACAATCAGAGAATGGCTTGTTGGGTATTGGTGAGTTCCCTACAGCAGATGCCGTCGATGCAGACTTGATTAATGCGGGCAAGCAAACCGTGACTGCAGAAGCAGGGGCCAGTTATTTTAGTAGTTCAGAGTCCTTTTCGATGATTCGCGGCGGTCATGTCAACTTGGCGATATTGGGCGCGATGGAAGTCTCAGAAAAAGGTGACCTTGCTAACTGGATGATTCCCAAAAAAATGGTCAAAGGTATGGGCGGTGCGATGGATTTGGTCGCAGGCGTACAGCGCGTGATTGTATTGATGGAACAGGTCAATAAGCATGGCGATCCAAAAATCTTAGCCAACTGTGAGCTACCATTGACGGGCAAAGGCGTGGTTGATCGTATCATTACTGAGCTTGCCGTATTAGATGTTACTGACAGTGGCCTAAAATTGGTTGAATTAGCAGATGGTGTTAGCTTTGACGAGTTACAAGAAAAAACGCCAGTCAGTATTGCTCAATAGGATTTATCTTCTGATATTTATAGATCATAATAAGGAACCTATATGGCCACCCAATTACAGCAGGATTTGACAGGCAAAGTAGCATTGGTCACTGGCTCTGCAAGTGGTATCGGACGTGACATCGCTGAAACTTATGCAAAAGCAGGCGCAGCGGTTGGTATTGCTGATATTAATCTCGAAGTAGCACAAAAGACGGTTGATGCTATTGAAGCTGCTGGTGGGCGTGCTCTGGCGATTGCTATGGATGTTACCTCAGAAGATGCGGTAAACGATGGTGTACAACAGCTAGTTGATACTTTTGGCAGTATTGATATTTTGGTTTCTAATGCTGGTATTCAGATCATCGACCCTATTGATAAAATGGCGTTTAGCGATTGGAAAAAAATGCTTAATATCCACTTAGATGGCGCTTTTTTGACCACTAAAGCAGCGATTAAGCACATGTATAAAGGCGATAAGGGCGGCACAGTTATTTATATGGGCTCTGCGCACTCGCATGAGGCCTCATTATACAAAGCCCCTTACGTGACTGCTAAGCATGGACTACTAGGACTGTGCCGTGTGTTAGCCAAAGAAGGTGCAGCGCACAAGGTACGTTCGCATGTGATTTGCCCAGGATTTGTCAAAACGCCATTGGTAGAAAAACAAATCCCAGAGCAAGCAGCTGAAAAGGGCATCAGTGAAGAGTCGGTTATTAACGATATTATGCTGGTCAATACCGTAGATAAAGAGTTTACGACAGTAGAAGATATTGCCCAATTGGCGCTATTTTTAGCGGCTTTCCCAACCAATGTATTCACTGGACAATCTATCGTTGCCAGTCATGGTTGGTTTATGAATTAATATATATGCCATTTGCATATACCACAGCGTCAGACCTACTGGCGTTGTGGTTTTTTTATGCGTCCAATTCAGCTACACTGTCACGATAGAAGGTTTGGCTAATATACTCATTAACGCTATCAGCTGTAAGATACGCAATGAGACGACTTGAGCGATTTGCCAGATCTACCCACTTGTATAGGCCATAATAGTAGCTATGTTTAACTTTATGAAGAAAAAAACCACAAAAACCGAAACGCCTCAGCAGCAGGCAGAGCGTGATAGTGCCGTCGACAAAGTCTTACTTGGATATGAGATAGGTGCCGTCAGTATTGCCACGATGGTCACAGGGCTTGAGCGTGATGGCGAAGCACTTACGTTAGACCTGCGTTTGCCAAAAGATAGCAATCCTGAAGTTATCCAGCAGGAGCTTGGACAGTTGCTACATCCACACGGTATTACCACGATTCATATGAACGTGCGTCTGCCTGCGCCAGAAAAGGGTTCAGGCTCAAGCTTACCAAAGCAGATGCCAAAGACAACCAATGCGATGGACTCCCAACCTTCATCTGGCGCTAATAACAACGCTAGTAGCACTAACGTTGAGCCACCGATTACTAAAGCGGCACCGACACAAGCATCGCTAGCAGCGCATCCTCGTATTCGTCATATTATTGTCGTGGCATCAGGTAAAGGCGGTGTTGGTAAATCGACAACGACGGTCAATATCGCTTTAGCACTACAAAAGCTTGGCAACCGAGTTGGTGTGCTGGATGCCGATATCTATGGTCCTAGTATGCCAACGATGCTAGGCGTTGCTGATGTGAAGCCGCAACTAGAAAACGAGCAGTTCGTGCCAGTTGATGCTCATGGTATGGCAATGCTTTCTATCGGTAGCTTACTTGATGGAGATAATACGCCGGTTGCATGGCGTGGACCAAAAGCCACAGGTGCATTGATGCAGCTATACAATCAAACCAACTGGCCGCAGCTAGACTATCTAGTGATTGATATGCCACCAGGTACGGGTGATATACAGCTGACATTGGCGCAGCGTATTCCAGTCACAGGTGCTGTCATTGTCACGACACCGCAGCATGTTGCCTTACTCGATGCGCAAAAAGGCGTTGAGATGTTTAACAAGACCAATATTCCTGTGCTTGGCGTGGTTGAAAACATGGCGCTACATACGTGTAGCAACTGTAATCATACCGAAGCAATCTTTGGTACGGGTGGCGGTGAGTTTATCGCTGAGCAGTATCAGGTACCGCTATTGGGTCAGCTACCACTTGCCAGTGGCATTCGTGCACAAGTTGATAAAGGTGTGCCAAGCGTCTTAGCTGATGATGAGTTTGCACAGTATTATCTAGATATTGCCAAAAACATCGAAACCAATATCAATAAATTTGCAAAGCCTGTCGATGATAAGCGGATTTTTTGATGATGGAGAAGTAGCCTAAGCTGGCGACTTTTAAAGTGAATGTATTGTCTAAAAAGAGGATATCTTGAACTTATCTATTTATCAAAGCCATTTAGACAATACTCCCAAGCAGTATAGAGTCTTACGATTATTTCGCCCACCGATATACATCATTGAACTCTCAAACAATCAGTTGATTGCCGTTTGCTACTATAAAGATGGCAGTAGCAAACGCTATCAGATTAATGCTGACTTTAGCAATCGCCGAATGGTAATTGCCGATTTTAACAAATTCACAAAAGCTCTCGCTGAGCTGTTAAAAAAGTGTCCAAGACACTTTTTATGGGTGAGTGCGCTTGCATCAATCAATGTTACAGAAACACTAGCAGATGGATTAACCAATATTGAAGTTAAGGTGATAACTGAAGCATTTTTTGTGGGTGCTGTACAGGCAAGAAGAAGGATTTCACATAGCACCGTGAGCTATCAAGGACAGATAGTACCTTTAGAAAAATTTGGCTAGGATGCCGATATCATGAATAAAAGCCACGATAAACCGTATACTGCCGCCAACTTAAAACTGGCAAATCTCGAATATCTTATCCAATATGGTCAGCCTATTTTTGGCATCTTTGCTCACGTCAAAAATATCAATTATTTGGACTATCACAGCCATCTCATTTCACAAAAATCCTTACCTAACTGGCGTAAAGAACTAAAAGCCAACCAATTCTGCTTCATTCAGATACTCCAACCCCCGTATCGAGTGTGCCTCGCGCTCGCAACGATTAAGCTTGCGACTAGTGCTTTCGTTTACATTTATAATGAGGATACTCAGCAGCTGGAAGTCTGTGAGGCGCTACAGCCTTTGACGCATCATACGCACTTAGACGGTGATGGTTATCAAGGGCAGATGGCATTTACACATACAAAGCTCAGCGTCACCTTGGATTTTAGTCCTGCTCAGATAAATATTGCGCTCGACAGTCAGTATGTTGCAATAACGGCAGCGTTAGCACGAAGCGCACAACCGTTAGCCATATGTACGCCGACTGGTAGGCGTGGCTGGACGTTTACGCAAAAAGAGCCGTTGACCGCACTATCTGGGCATTTGCTCATTAAAGCCAAGTCGAAATTTCATACTGATGCTCCTGATGCTCAACCTCAAAAAATAACTTTCACCGATGCTACTATTGCCAATCTAGATTGGACGCTCGGCTATATGCGTCATGAGACCAATTGGTTTTGGAGCTGTATCACTAGCTATTTGTCAGATGGTCGTCACTTTTTGCTCAATCTGTCTATGGGTGTCAATGAGACAGGAGTCAGTGAAAATGCTTGCTGGCTTGACGGGCAGATATTCTATTTACCACCCGTTATGTTTGCTCGTGAGGGTTCAAGTATTCGATCAAATCAGCCAAATAGTCTTAAGCCAAGTATAGAAGGCGTAGAAACTGACGCTAGCATTTCAGAGCCATGGCGTATCTATCATCAAAATCTTGGTTGGAGCAATGTCGATATTGATTTGAGCTTTACACCGATTATCGTCTATAAAAAGACCGATAATTTTGGTGTGATAGCCAGTATCTTTGAGCAGTGGATAGGTTTTTATAGTGGTGAAATTCGAATAAGAGATGAAGTTATTAGGCTTGATAATGTCATGGGGCTCGCAGAAGATCATTTTGCCAAATGGTAGCTTCTAAGACATAACATGGGAATAAATGAGATTAATGGCTGTATTCAGTTTTAAGTAGCCGCTCCTCTATAAATCTAGCCATCAATTCCGTATAATCGTCGCTATTAAATATTTGCTAAGGAACAACAATGTCTATTAAGTCTGACCGCTGGATTCGTAAAATGGCCGAAGAGCACGGCATGATTGAACCGTATGAGCCAGGTCAAGTACGCTTTAATGATGCAGGCGAGCGTTTGGTTAGCTACGGCACCTCAAGCTACGGTTATGATGTGCGCTGTGCTCCTGAATTTAAAGTTTTTACCAACGTACATTCAGTGGTCGTTGATCCTAAAAACTTCGATGATAAAAGTTTTATTGATATCGTTGGTGATGAGTGCATTATTCCACCGAACTCGTTTGCTTTAGCTCGTACTATGGAGTACTTCCGTATTCCGCGTGATGTATTGACTATTTGCCTAGGTAAATCGACTTACGCGCGCTGCGGTATTATTGTCAACGTGACACCGCTTGAGCCTGAGTGGGAAGGGCACGTCACTTTAGAATTTAGTAATACCACCAATCTGCCAGCTCGTATTTATGCTGGCGAAGGTGTGGCACAAATGCTGTTCTTCCAAAGTGATGCTGATGATGTCTGTGAAACCAGTTATAAAGACCGCGGTGGCAAATACCAAGGTCAACGCGGTGTGACACTGCCAAGAACCTAATCAGTAAGGGCTTGGAAAGAGCTTATAAGTCATCTAAAGCTGATAAGCCCTTAGACAGACAATAAAAAAAGCTAGTCATATTAAATATGGCTAGCTTTTTTATTGTGTTAAAGAGAACTGGTCTAAGGTTCTATTTACTTCCAGAATTTTTATTTTAGGACCTTTAAACCCGCTTTATTATCGCGCTTTGGTTTAGGTGCTTTAGCAGGACTGTTGTTAGACATTGGTGCTGAGTCGTCTTCTGGCTGATAGTTGTCATACTCTTTTGGATCAAAGAACATCCCTTGCGAGTTCTCTTTAGCATAAATCCCCATCACCGCAGTAAGTGGTACCCAGATTTCTTGTGATACACCACCGAAGCGCGCACTAAAATGAATATAGTCATTTTCCATACTCATGTTACCAGTAGCACGGCTGGCGATATTTAATACGATACGACCGTCTTGCACATGCTCGGTTGGTATTTGCACATTGTCAGCGGTAGCATCGACCATCAAGTATGGTGTTAGAGCGTTGTCTTCTATCCATTGATATAGTGCGCGTACCATATAAGGACGGGTAGGTGTAATAGAGGTGGTTTCGCTCATCTAATGATTTCCTATACTAATAATTTTTAATAATGAAAAATATCTCGTTTAGCAATTTATCAAATGACAGATGCTAATTAACGTCTATCTTATTTATACTTTATTTTAGGACAGCTTTTGATACTTGTCTAATCAACGCACGCTTTTTTGGAAGCTACTACGCTCAAACACTCTCGTTTGGTATTCAAACAATGGACGGCTAATGGCACGCGGCAGCTCAATCCCCATCTCGTCTAATCGCCATAATAGTGGCGCTAATAACACGTCACACCAGCCAAACTCATCAGCCATAAAATAAGGCTTATGA
The DNA here is from genome assembly GCF_904846705.1 of Psychrobacter sp. Pi2-52. GTDB lineage: Bacteria > Pseudomonadota > Gammaproteobacteria > Pseudomonadales > Moraxellaceae > Psychrobacter. The sequence continues at coordinate 209,959 of NZ_CAJHBS010000003.1, read as the reverse complement.
GCGAACAGCGGTGATAGAGTAATCAACGAATCACTAAGCTGTTTTTTGGCAACGGCAGCCTGTGCTTTGTTAAAGCTGTCTGGATGCGTCAGCAAGCGCTTGCCAAGTACTAACCAATCACGCTGAATGCGCCAAGCCAGTTGGCGAAACTGTGCACGCTCTTGCGGTGTCTCAGGGAGCAGTTTATTTGTATGATAGCGCTCTTCAAGATACTCAAAAATGACGTTAATCTCATAAAGCGCAATCTCACGCTGTTGTAATACAGGCAAGGTGTGATAAGGGTTTAGCTCAGTCAAATCTTCAGGGCGCTCAGAATGTAAGCGAGACAAATAGTAAGCGAGCTTTTTTTCTTCAAGTAATAGGCGTACCACATGACTGTCGTAGCCGTCATCAGCATACAAAATTAGCTGACTACTTGGAATGTCATTCGCATCAATCATGAAAGCCTAATGTTAATAGTGAAGGTTGTCATCGTAAACAAACTCGCAACGTTTATCAAGGTAGAGTACGTAAACATTAGCGCTGAGCGACTTATTTTCCGGATTATCTAGTATTTACACTCTATATCAAGGCACAAAAAAGCACTACCGAAGTAATGCTATTTTCATAATGCATGGTTTAACTTGATAAAACGATAGACAACAAAATTATCCCTAAAACCCTTTATTTTATTGATGTATAGCGATTTTAGATATATGATGTACTACAACGTACAACATTATTCTATAATATAAAACATTCCAAATGGCTACCAAGGTGGCTACCAGATTAAGGGATAGGAAAATGGTTAGAAAGGAGGTTAGCACCGATACCCAGATCAAACGGGCAATCAAAGAAGCCGTGCAAGCTGACAAAGCAGTTAGTTACCCTATAGCTGGCTATAAAGGCTTAGAGATACGCATAAGACCGCATAAAGAAGGTGCAGACGCTACCGCCGATTTTAGACACCGTTACACTCACCCTATCACCAGCAAACGCCCTTACATGACGCTAGGACAATACCCAGCGTTAAGCCTTGCTGATGCTAGACAATATCACAGCGACAACATGCAATTGCTAGCTAAAGATATAGACCCAATAGAGCATAGAGAAAGTGAAAAACAAAAGCAGATAACCGACCGCCAAAACACCTTAAACTATTTCATCAACGAATGGCGCGATATTCAAGCCAGCAAAAACCTAAATAAACGTACTATCAAAAATCTTGAGGAGTTAGTAAGACCGATTGAAAGCCAATTAGGGCAGATGAAAGTAACAGACATAACCCCCAGTCTAGTCATCAAGTTTATTAATAACATTCAAAAAACCAACACCTATAAAGGATTGAGGGTAAGAACGTTATTAAAGAGTATCTTACAGATTGCTAAGGCTCATATGGTGATCGAATATAACCCAGCAAGTGATCTAGTTGGAACGCTCAAAGCACATAAGGCTAAACATCGCCCAGCGCTCAGTAATGATGTCACCGCTTTTGCCAAACTGCTAAACGATATTGACCAGTTAGACGATGCAACCCAGTTATTTAACAAGCGTGTCTTACAGCTATTGGCTTTAACCTTTACTCGAGTAGGCGATCTATGCGCGATGCGATGGACTGATATTAATTGGCTCAAAAAGCAATGGCAGTTTAAGCCACAAAAGGCAGGCAATAGGGGCGACATGGTAGCAAGTCTAGTAATACCACTAGCACCGCAAGCCATAGCCATATTAGAGCAGATGCAACCTTTAACAGGTGATAGCGATTATGTATTTCATAACCCAAGACGCAAAAAAGAGCCTTACCATCATACGCAAGCAATCAACAAAGTATTAAACAGTGACTTGATGAATGACGGACAAGGCTATAAAGGCATTCATAGCCCCCACGGTTTTAGAAGTACAGCAAAAACTATGCTAATGGAACGGCTAGGCTATGACGAACTAATCACCGAACTGGCACTAGGTCACCGCATGCTTAACGCTTATGGCACTGCATACAATCGTATGACTGGACTAGATCAAAGAGCTGCAATGATGGACGACTGGGCAAACTACCTAGACGACATAAAAGCTGGCAAGTTTGATAATGTTATTCATGCTGATTTTAAACAACAAGCACAAAAGCAGGGCTAAGACGCTGCTACAATGACCATGCAAGGCTAGGACTAATTACCCGAACGCCAGCCATTTCATGCCTTAGGCTGGCATGCCTTGCACCTATTTTTATTAAGGTATGAATGACAGGTAAGGCATGACGATGAAATATCGTAGTAGAGTAAATATAGATGGGTATTACAAAATTATTAAAGATAATATTCCTGAAATGAGTATTGGTTTTAATGCATGGTCATTAGTCATAAGTTATGTATCAGACTCGTTTCAATACCATAAGCTTTATCTAGGTACGATTGACAGATTAGAAAAAAAGCATAAAGAAAACGTTGAGATTATTTTTACTAAATCTTTAAATATGTTAATCAATGATTTTTATGACGGTTTAGATGATGATTTAGATACTGAGATTAACAATGCTCTTATAGACCTTATGAAATCTGGCACAACTACCGGTCAAGATATAGCAAATTTACTTCATGACATTACTTCTAATTCAGTAATATACGCTTTTGATGAATTAGAGAAAAACATACCTGAACCTTATGCGTTGAAATACATGGTTCAAGATATGATTATTTTACTATTCGGTCTTTTATGCTTTAAAAACGATGTATTAATTCCTACTGGCTCTGCAGCATTAAATATATTTTCAAAAGGGTATAACAAATTACTTTATATTGGAGATGCAGATTTTGACTGGCTTATAGAGTCTAAAATATCTATACAGAATAAAGAGAAAGCCAATAACCGCTGGTCAAAGCACAATCAAACTAGACCTGAAAAAAAGAAACGATATCTACAGATCATGGACGAACAGAACTTCACTACTTTTGCAGACACAGCCGAATATATAAAACAGAACATTGAAACAGAAAAAACCCCATCTTATGACACTATCAAACGATGGTTAAGCCAAGCCAGCAAAGGCGATTTTTCATAACCTATCATACTGTGGTATGCAGGCATACAACACGCTATGCAGGCATACCATGCGCTATACACGCATAAATATTCCTTACAACGCCTACCTACAATAGCATGTCCTTAACGACTTCAATCCATAACCGTTAAGGAGTTAAGGCAATGCCTAACACTACCCACGCAGCACCCACCAACAAGCTAAATCTAGCTTATCTATTAGCGAACCCAAAAGAGCTTTATCAGGTTAAGCAAATAGCCGATGTATTCCAAAAACACCCCGAAACGATTAGACGCTGGATCAAAGCTGGCACGATAACAAAGCCGTTATCTATCAATGGCGTTTACTACTTCAAAGGTAGCGACATTGTGGACTATCTAAACGCTACTAATGAGGGGGCTTAATCATGGATAAGCTAAAACGCAGCCAAAACCAAATAATCAAAGATCATCTTTTGACTGGTCAATCAATCACACGCTGGCAAGCTATCGAACTTTATAGAATAGCCACGCTACCCACTCGAATAAATCAGTTAGAAAATAAAGGCCTAACCATACAGCGCAAGCGAGTAGATAAAGACGGCAAACACTGGAACGTCTATTGGATTGATATTGACAATGAGGTGACCAGCCATGAGTAAAGACGATCTTATAAATGAAGTAATGAACAGTCTAAAAGAGCAAGGTTATTTAATGATAACTGATGACTTTATAGACCATTTAATCATTACCTTACACGCCAATGTGACAGCCATTAATAGCCTGATTGAGATAGTAGAAGTAGAAAATAAACTACTAGCTTTACGCTGTGCAATACCGACAGGCAGCCGACAAGTGGACTCACTGAAAGGGCTATCCACACGTATAGCAGAAATAGCTTTTAACGTTGAGGGGGTAAGAGATGAGCAAAGATAACAAAGCCAACCTAAGAGCCAACCACGGGCAGCACAGCGACAGCCAGCCCCACAAACTTAGCTTACTATTTAGATTTATGAAGTTTATATCATGGGTTATAGTCATCGGTTTATTACTATCACCGCTGGCTTGCACTGTACAAATAATTGATGATATTAAAGAGCAGCAAGGGGGCAATGATGAGTAACACAGACAAAGAAAAGCCCCAAGCTGATGACAAGGGGCTTCACACTTTACTAGGCAGTACAAAGCAAACTACAGATAAGATTATAGCAAATGATGAGGTATTAACCAGTCTTATAGCACTAGGTCAAGGCGATAGAATAAGACAGTTTGATGATACTTTTAGTGTAGCAGGTGAATTTATTAACACCGCTGGCAAGGTGGCTATGATACTAAGTGACAATATGCACCAGCCAGCCAACATAGGCATTTACACGCCTAACAGTGATAAACCTATAGAGGTAACAGACCCAAACCAGCCCAGTGCTTTTATTATTGGCAGTCTTAACCTAGATAGCGACTGGTATGCAGTAAAGAGCCTTACTGAGGGGATAGAACTATATAGGCAGCTAGGCAGCCAAGGGCTAAACGTCACTATCCTAGTGAGTATTAACCCTTTTCATTTTAATAATATGGTCAAGCATTTTGCTGAGGTTAAGCAAGTTATCGTTACTGCTACCATAGATAAAAAAGATGAGATCACAAAGCCACTGCTAGGGGTAAACGTCAAAGCTATTATTACTACTTTTGACTTGCTGCTATCGTTTGATAATCACCAGACGCTTAATGATGTTTTGAGCGAGCCTGACACGATCATCATAGACTTACTAGCTGAGGCATGGGGGCAATTAGGCGATATTGCAGACCAATCCAGTAAAGCAACCCCCTACCCAGTAGAGGCATGGGGAAACGAGGGGCAAATACTAAGAGAGGCTTTAACGGCTATCACCTATCATGCACAAGTGCAGCCAGCAATGGCAGGTCAATGCATGCTAGGGGCTTTAGGTACTATTATTCAGCAATATATAAACGCCCCTTATGCTTTAGGTGATAAGTTTATGCCAGTATCGCTATTTTTACTCACTGAGGGCGACAGTGGCAGCGGTAAAAGTCGGACGGTAGGCTTTACTCATAAAGAGCTATTTACTTATCAAAACGACAAGCGCAAAGAATACAGAACCTTGCTAGATGAATGGCTTGCACAAAAAGCCAGCATGCCAAAAAAAGATTTAGAGCTATGGTTACTGGAAAACCCCAAGCCTAAGCAAACGATACTTTTGGTTAAGTCTGGCACGATCCAAGGCTTTTTAGACAATATGCTGATCGGTAATACCACTGATATAGCATGGTCAACAGCTGAGGCAGCCCTATTTTTAAGCGGTCATAGCTTAACCAGTGACACCGCTAAAAGTAACATTAGCCAGCTATGTGATATATGGAGTGACGGCTCATTTGATAGACTGCTATCACCTCGATATGACACCATAGAGCAAAACAGCATGAATGGGGTTAGGTTCACTTTAGACTTGCAAGGGCAGCCACCAGTTATCGCACCAGCGTTAAATGATGAGGCTATGAATGGTCAAGGCTTACTACCTCGTTTTCTGTTTGCCTTTCCTGACAATATGAACGGTCAAATCGTTTATAACACTGATGAAAGGTTAGATGCTAAGCCAGACAATGACCCAAGATTGCAGGCTTACTGGCAACGATGCCGAACACTGCTAGACCCTATTGCTGATAGTATAGATAGAGATAGCGAGGGTAATATTATCCGCTTTAATATGCCCTTTAAGGATAGGCAGGCAAGGCAAGCACTAGCCAACTATCAAACCGATAAAGAAAGCCAGTTATGCAAAGGCGGTAAGTTAGAGAAATATGCCAGTTATGCCAGACGCTTGCATGAGAACACCAGCCGTATCGCCTCAATACTCGCTTACTTTAATGGCAGACGCTTTATATCAGCTGATGACATACATAGAGCATCAAAATTGACTGACTATTCTATAAGCGAGCGTATGCGATACACTGACAAGCCCCAAGCTGGTGATAATGACACTCAAAAGCTAATCAGCTGGCTGGTGAATTACTGCAATAGGCAGTCTGTTAAATGTCTGGCTTATTCAACGGCTCAAAGCAAGGTTACCCCTAAGCACTTACGGCAAAAGCATAACTTTGAGTTGATAGCTGAGGTATTAGAAAGCGAGGGTTATATCAAGATCATAGCCAATGGCAGGGCTAGAACCATACAGGTAAGACCTGAGTTATTAGAGGCTAGATAAGGGAAAGCTAGGAAAATAGGAAAACGACAGCTAGAACGCTTACCATGCATGCACTAGCCAGCTTTCCTAATTATCAACTCACTAGGCAAGTGGGGAAAGTGAACGGCTAACCAGCTGCTAACTTTCCTTATTTGCCTTTTTAACTTTATAAGGGGAAAACACTATAAGCCATACATACCAAGGCTTTAACAATCTACTTTCCTACTTTCCCCATTTTCCCCACTCATGCCATTCTCATAATTATTTAATCTACTACTGCAGTCAAAACTAACAAAGCATAAGATTATATTTATTCATGCTATTATCATAAAGATGAATTTAGCTAATGATTTAGATAACAGTTAGAGATTAAACATGCCAGCACTTGCTACAACTCACAGCTTAAATAACTATCCTAGACTGAGTATAACTAGCTATCGTGAACAGTTGAGGCAGACAGAGAAAGCAAACAAGATTGACCTTGCATATTCATATCGTGGCAAGTCATACCGCTACACTGTGCAGCTAACCACTACAGCGACCCATTACGGTGGCTCACGTTATTGGTTCAGTTTTCCATCATGCAGCAAGCGAGTATCAGTATTATATTGCGCTGGTGCTTACGTCTGCAGACATTGCATAGGGGCGAATTATGGCAGTCAGTTGCAGCAACCCATTGACCGTGTATTCAGTCGCATAGCAGCGATTAGAGCACGTTTAGGGTGGCAGCAAGGCGTTATTCATGGCATAGGTGTAAAGCCTCGCTACATGCACTTAAAGACGTTTGATAGGTTGGTAAATGAGCATGACCGACTTAGTGCTGAGGTATGGCAATCAACCCTTGATAAACTAAATTGCACAAGATAAGAGGTGAGTAAATGCGATTACCTGACTTAAACGACTTAATGCAAGATTTACAGCTCGCTAAACAAATGGCAATCAATGACCAAAACCCAAACGCTTTAGTTATTGCCACAATCGCACAAGCTAAGTTACTAGGACTCGATAAGCCGATCAAAGACGTTACGCCAAACCATGAGGTTAAGTCAGGCTTAGGACATTTTTATAATAGAGAACCTGAGCCAATAATGGATTATTCAAAACTGAGTGATGATGAATTGCGACAGCTACAAGCAATCACGATCAAAGCGCAAAAGGTTATAGATTATGATTGATTTAACACTTGATGACTTACTCGAACAGTTAGAACAGGCACGGCAAATGGCGATAGAGGAACGCAAGCCCACCGCCATGATACAAGCCACTGTTACGACAGCAAAGCTACTAGGACTCGATAAGCCAGTGATTAAAGACGTTAATGCTGATGACGTGCAGTCAATTAGCGACCTGATGAATGATTTGTCATCTGAGCAAGCAGCAATAACCTATAAAAATATTATGGGGTAGAGAATGAGTATTGACGACCTGATGACAGAATTAGATGATGCTAGATTGACCGCCAAAGCCAATGGGCAAGCGTCTGCTATGGTAACAGCGACAATGAGCAAAGCTAAATTGCTGGGGCTAGATAAAGGCAATAATGATACTGGTAATGATGTGCAGCCAGTTAAAATTATTATTCAAACGGTTGACGCTCGCAAGCCTGACAGGGTGTGTTAGTTTTTGGACATGTTAAAACCTGACAAAACCGTACATGAAATAAAATAATTAGCGGCTACCAATACCCAAAAATTAAAACTATTGGCTACCAAAACGGCTACCAAATCAATTCGTATTATTTTTAAATCTATTTAAATCAAATGCTTAAGGCAATAAAAAAGCACTACCGAAGTAGTGCCTTTTTTATTTCTAAAAACTAACTGCTGACTATGACTTATTTGACATCTTTCCAGAATTCTTTATTCAATAAGTAAACTGGGATGAGCAGTACTAATAAGAATAGAATTACAAAGAAACCAATTACTTGACGGTCATGACGAGCAGGTTCACCCATCCACGCCATGAAGTTAACCAAGTCACCAACTTCAGATTCAAACTCTTCTTGGCTCAACTCTTCTTGCATATTATGCAATACGTGAGGCATCGCTGCATTGGCCAGTACTAAGTTGTTTGCACCCCAAGGACGGCTTGGATCTTCATAGAACGATAGTAGGTAAGTATATACCCAATCATCGCCACGTAGACGTGTCTCAAGTGATAGATCAGGAGGCGCTGCGCCAAACCAAGACGCTTGAATCTCAGGATCGATTTCAGCAGTAATGTGGTCACCGATTTGATCGGTAGTAACCATCAAATACTTTTCAACCAACTCAGGCGGTATCTCTAAATCTTTCGCAATGCGTGAGTGACGAACATACTTAGCTGAGTGACATCCAGCACAGTAGTTCATAAAGATTTTTGCACCGTTTTGTAGCGAGCCCTTATTGGTAAAATCAATAGGGGCAGTACTACAAGCCAAATGCTCGTCAACACCTTCAGCGTTGGTAAACGTACCACATCCACCACCACCAGCTGCCATTGCCGTACCAGCAGTCAACGTCAATGCCGCGCCTAAGCCTAGACCAGCTAGGGATTTAATTAGCGTGCTCATTAGTGACCTCCGGTAACGCGTTCTGGTGGCTGTTTACACTTCTCAATGGCAGTGTAGAACGGCATCAGTAAGAAAAACAAGAAATATAGAATCGTGAATACACGAGCCATGATAGTTGCCGTTGGGGTAGCAGGTGTCGCACCCAAGTAGCCCAATACAACAAAGCTAATAGCAAATACAGTAAGCGCGATTTTAGACAAGATACCTTTGTAACGCATAGAGCGTACAGGCGATCTATCAAGCCATGGAATCAAGAACAATACAGCAATTGCAGCACCCATTGCGATAACACCACCAAGCTTATCAGGAACAGCACGCAAGATAGCGTAGAAAGGCGTGTAGTACCATACTGGTGCAATATGCGCTGGTGTTTTCAGTGAGTTCGCTGTCTCAAAGTTTGGTGGCTCAAGGAAGAAACCGCCGCCTTCTGGGAAGAAGAATACCACTGCAAAGAAACAGATAAAGAATACTACGATACCAACCATGTCATGCACGGTGTAGTACGGATGGAATTCGATACCGTCTAAAGGCACACCATTTTTGTCTTTTAGCTTTTTGATGTCGATGCCATCAGGGTTGTTCGAACCCACATGGTGCAACGCCACAATATGCATAAATACTAGGCCCACGAGTACTAATGGAATAGCAACAACGTGTAGAGCAAAGAAACGGTTTAGAGTAATACCAGAGATGATATAGTCACCACGTACCCATTCAGCAAGGCCATCACCAATAACAGGTAGCGCTGCAGGTAAGTTCAAGATAACCTGTGCACCCCAGAATGACATGTTGCCCCAAGGTAGTAGGTAACCGAAGAAACCTTCTGCCATAAGTGCTAGGTAGATACCCATACCGATGAGCCAGATAAGCTCACGAGGTTTTTGGTATGAACCGTATAGCAAGGCGCGGAACATATGCAGGTATACAACGACGAAAAACGCAGATGCGCCGGTTGAGTGCATATAGCGAATGAGCCAACCACCTTTTACGTCACGCATGATGTATTCAACAGACGCAAATGCCCCTTCGGCACTTGGGTTGTACATCATCGTAAGCCATATACCAGTCACCAATTGGTTAACCAGTACAATCATTGATAGCACGCCAAAGAAGTACCAAAAGTTAAAGTTCTTTGGTGCGTAGTACTTTGACATATGGTATTCATAGGTTTCGGTCGCTGGAAAACGCGCGTCCACCCAATGCATTAACTTTTTACCCATACTCATATTAAGCCTCCCCAACCGTCAAGATGGTACCATCCATACCATATTCTGGAACGGGTAAATTAAGTGGTGCAGGGACGCCGCTATACACGCGACCTGCTAAGTCATATTTTGACCCGTGACACGGACAGAAAAATCCGCCGTACCAATCATTACCACCTAAATCCACCGCGCCCACATCAGGACGGTAGTTTGGTGCACAGCCCAAATGTGTGCAAACGCCTTCGACAACCAATACGGTTGGATCTAAAGAGCGAGTAGGATTTTTGCAATATTCAGGTTGTAGAGACGCATCAGACTCAGGATCAGATAATAGAGGTTTAACTGACTCTAGTCCTGCAACCATGTCTTCGGTGCGCTTAACCACATAAATAGGTTTACCACGGTATTTGACGACGATCATTTGTCCATCTTCGATAGAACCAATATCTTGGGTCACTGCAGCCCCTGCAGCCTCAGCTTTAGCGCTTGGGTACCAAGAACGGACAAAAGGTGTCGCCACGGCAGCTACCCCAGCTGCACCAATCGCGGCAGTTGAGGCAATAAGAACTCTACGGCGTTGTACATTAACGCCTTCGGCTTGGCTCATTAATACTTCCTCCAGGTGAATGAAATGGGATTATCCCACACTGGGTTTGTGGCTTAGAAAATATACAATATCAAGCCACTTTAGCTGTGCCTAATTTTGCTAATTGTTGCTATTCTAAGCTATTTCGGTGATAAAATAAATTATTGTGTTAAAAATAAAGCAACCTCAATAGGACATATTAGAAGGTTGAATATGATAATCAAACCAAAACAGTTGGATTATCAACGTTTAACGCTAACTTTGCTTTAACAAGGATTATGATGTGATGACCTTATAAATAATAAGGATTTTCAGCAATAGCGAATGATACTTGAAATTAAGGTAATGTTCACTAACTTTCACCATCTAACTACTTTGTAAGTTGCTGTAAAACAAATATCACCACTCTATATAATAAAGTGGTGATGTCTTCATAATAATTAATAATGTTTTGTCAGACTATCAGAAACTAGTTTATCGAAATACGCAATGCAAAGTACATATGCGATATTCTAATAAATGTGGCTAGAGAACTGCCATTATTAGCCTTCAAGCTCACTCCAACGTTCAAGCTTGTGCATCATCTCATCTTCAATGGTTAGGAGACGCTCACTAGCAGCTGTCGCCGCATCAAAGTCAGTATTGAACCAAGAGCCATCGGCCAGCTTTTCTTGCAATTGAGCTTGTTCTGCTTCGAGTGCAGCGATTTCTTTTGGCAAGTTATCCAGTTCGCGTTGATCATTATAATTTAGCTTTTTGGCTGCCTTATTTGGCTTCGCTGCTGCGCCAGACTTGTTTGTCGCTTTATTACTAGCTGCATTGTTGGCAGGTGCTTTGGCGGCACGGGATGCTTCTTCGCGGTTCTTTTGTACGAGGTACTCTTGATAACCACCTACATACTCACTAACAGTGCCTTTGCCATCTTCATCTTCGCCAAACACCCACGTAGAGGTAACGACGTTGTCCATGAATGAGCGATCATGACTGATCAGCAAAATCGTACCACCAAAGCTGGCGACTGACTCTTCTAATAGCTCAAGTGTTGCCATATCCAAATCGTTGGTTGGCTCATCGAGTACCAAAATATTGGCAGGTTTTAATAACTGCTTGGCAAGTAGTACTCGGTTACGCTCACCACCAGACAGTGCTTTGACAGGTGTACGTGCACGCTCTGGTGCAAATAAGAAATCTTGCAAGTAGCTCATGATGTGCGTCTTACGGCCACCAACTTCGACAAAGTCAGAGCCTTCCGAAACGTTTTGCGCAACGCTCGCTTCAAGATCCAATTGATCACGCAACTGATCGAAGAATGCAATTTTCAGATTAGTACCTAATTCGACACTACCAGACTTAGTGACTTCGTCATCAGACATGTCGAGTAGGGCTTTAATAAGCGTAGTTTTGCCGGCACCGTTAGGGCCGACAATACCAATCTTATCGCCACGCATAATAGTAGTCGTAAAATCATCTACCAAGACGTTGCCGTCATATTCAAGATGTAAGTTTTTGACTTTACAGACAAGCTTGCCGCTTTTCTCGCCTTGGCCCATGGTGATGTTTACATTGCCCACTTGCTCACGGCGATCGCTGCGCTCTTCACGTAAGGCCTTTAGTTCACGTACACGGCCTTCGTTACGGGTACGACGGGCTTTGATACCTTGACGAATCCAAACTTCTTCTTGTGCCAGTTTTTTATCAAAGTTGGCATTGTTCTTTTCTTCAGCTTGTAACTGTAGCTCTTTTAGCTCTTGATAGCGCGCGTAGCCACCTTCGCCTTGTGTCACGTCATAGCTGGTCAATTGGCCACGGTCAAGCTCAATAATGCGAGTCGATAGTTTATTGACGAATGCTCTATCATGAGTCACGAACAACAACGTCAGGCCTTGCCAGTCAAGCAAAAAGCGCTCTAACCATTCGATACTTTCAACATCCAAATGGTTGGTTGGCTCATCTAGTAGTAGCACATCAGGCTTAGTAACTAGCGCCCGAGCAAGTAACACGCGGCGTTTACGACCACCAGATAGAGATGATAAGTCATCTTCTGGATTAAGGCCCATGGTCGTAATCAGACGCATGGCATCGCGCTCCAAGTCCCAACCATGCACCGCATCGATATCATGCTGTAGGGTCGCCATGTGCTCACAGGCATCCATATCGCCATTCGCGCACATATCGACTTGCTTATTATAGTTAATGAGCAAATCAGCCGTACGACGACTACCGCCCATAACGATGTCTAATATGCGACCGCTGGTCTCGGGAACGTCTTGCTCTAGCATCGCTACACGCATGCTACTGTTGGTAATAATCTCGCCACTGTCAGGCTGCAATGAGCCATTGATCAGTTTAAACAAAGTGGATTTACCTTCGCCGTTGCGGCCAATCAAGCACACACGCTCGCCTGTATTGATAGAAAAATCAATACCATCAAGAACAGGCGCGACGCCAAAGGCTAAGTGAATGTCTTTTAAATGAATCAGTGCCATAGAGTATCTTAAGCTTATATAATAGTGAGGTAGGGGTTGTTGCAAAATTGCCTGCAGTATAACATGCCACCGCATCACTGTAGTGGGAGTAAATAGTTTTATCAGTACTATTTATTGCTTTTACTAATGGATGCTATTTAACGACTATTATTATAGATTTATCTCTAATCTACAGTACTCCTTGAACCCCTTAATAATCCATTCTTTCACTTTAATACTTACTATGATCTAGAGAAAAATATGAACCAATCTAAAACTACAACCGATACTTCTACAGTGCAAGATGATCTGCAAGCCCAAGTAATCGATTTGCAAATGAGCCTCGCGCATCTTGAAGTGACCGTCGAACGACTGGATGACGTAATCACGCGACAAGACAGAGATATTCATACGCTGCAACGTCAACTACAGCTGATTTATAAACAGATTGAAGGTCAAGATACGGAAAGCGGTATTGCACCATTTGATGTAATGGCAGACAGACCGCCACATTATTAATGAGTAGAATTTGGAAAGAAAGCATCTAATAGCGGAAGATATATACGTATTTTTATATATAGATACTGTCTGATGACTATGTGGTCATAACATAGAAATAATGTGTTTTTGTAGTTGTTTTAGTATTAAAAAGTCTTTACTATCTTCCACCTCGGATGCTGATTGCCTATTAAAACTAGGTAAAACAGTAAAACAATGCGGATGTTTGGAGATATAAAATGCGCCACACCTTTCATTTAAAAACTCTTGCAGTAGCTGTTGCTACTTTTTCTGTTGCTAGCGTCGCTAGTGCTGCTGGCCTTGATCGCTCAGGTCAAGATATCACCGCATTCCTACAAGATGGTACCTATGCAGAAGCTGTTTATACCTATATCGATGCTGATGTGACTGGTGAGGATACATCAGTTGACAGAAATAAGATTAATGATATTGCAGAGTCTTATGACTTTTTCCGTTATGGTGTAAAAACAGATATCAACGATACATTTAGTGTTGGTATCTTATATGATGAGCCTTTTGGTGCTGCCGCTGATTATACTGGTAACAATAACTTTGTAGATGCAAACGGTGAAGGTACTAACGTAGAAGTAAGAACTGAAAGTATTACGGGTATCATAGGTGCAAAATTCGGTGAAAATAAGAACTTCCAAGTATATGGTGGCCCCGTTGCTCAACGCGTCCAAGCTGATGTAAAACTACGTGGACAAGCTTATTCTATAGCAGATGGTTATAGTACACATATCAATGCTGACCAAGATTATGGCTGGTTAGCTGGTGTTGCTTATAGTAAGCCTGAAATTGCATTAAAAGCGGCGTTAACGTATCGTTCTGAGATTGAACATAATGCTCAAGCTTCTGAAAGTTATCCAAATGCTGATATTTTTAGTCTTCCAACAAATAGTGTTGATAGTATTGAGATTACTACACCTGAATCAGTAAACTTTGACTTCCAAACTGGTATTAATGCTACAACTTTAGCGACTGCTAAAGTACGCTGGGTACCATGGAGCGATTTTGCTATTACTCCATCGTCATATAATGGTGTTAGCCAAGCACTAGCAGCTTCACCTTTAGGTGCTGGCATTCCTGCTGAAGGTTTGGATTTAGTCAGCTATGACGATGATCAGTGGCAAGTAGAGCTAGGGCTTGCTAAACGCCTAGCGCCAGCACTAGCAGTAAGTGGTACTGTCGGTTGGGATAGTGGTGCTGGCAACCCTGTGACATCATTAGGTCCTACTGAAGGTTACTATAGCGCGGGTCTAGGTGCTAAATATAATGTCACTGAAAACTGGGCGATATCAGCTGGTGGTAAGTATCTATGGCTTGGTGATGCAGAAGGACAAATCCCAAGCAAAACAGTTGTGAGTGACTTTGACAGCAACGATGGCTTTGTACTTGGTGTAAAGGTTTCTTACCAAGCTCAGTAATTCACAACTTAGCTATACAGCAAATTTTTTAGATGTTATTGATAAAAGAGCGATCCTTTATGGGTCGCTTTTTTTATAGGCAGTATTACAGTCATAGTGAACCCGTTTTATCTCAAAGAAAAATTCTCCTATAAATATATATTTCAGAAAATTCACATTTAAAAGTAGAAGTAAACGACATTGTTTGATTTATATCTTATTTGTACTGTTCAGTCATAATTGAGAAATAAAGCACTTTAATTGTTGTTTTAGTGTCAAAAAGGCATTAGTATTCAACTTAGGACACGACTTTAATAGTTCCAATGTTTGGTAAATTAATGCTAAATACTGATTATTAAAGTAGTAATACAACAAGGACCGTTGGAGATACATAATGCGCACTACCTTTCACTTGAAAACCCTTGCAGTAGCAATCGCTACTCTCTCTGTCGCTAGCATGACTAATGCTGCTGGTCTTGATCGTTCAGGTCAGGATGTCACCGCTTTTTTCCAAGATGGAACCTATGCTGAAGCCGTTTATACCTATATCGATGCCGATGTAAGTGGCTACGATAGTGCTAATGATGTTCCGACTAGCAATACCTATGTGCGTGGCGAGAAAACAGGTGATATCGCTGAATCCTATGATTTTTTCCGTTATGGCGTAAAAACTGATATCAATGACACATTTAGTATTGGTGTCCTATATGATGAGCCTTTTGGCGCTTCTGCTGAGTATACTCAAAGCAATTTCGTAGCGCAGAATGACCGTGATGCCACGATCTCAGCTATTTCAGGTGGAGCTATTGGACCAGGCGGACCATTTGGGACTGCCGCTGAAGATTTTGCATCAGCAGCAACGACAGTAAATAACCTTCAGACTTTAGTTGCAAACGGCGGTACATTAACACCTACACAACAAGGTACATTAACAGCATTAGCTCCAGCAGTCGCAATTGCACAAGCAGAATTCGATACTGCTGGTGAAAATACTAAAGTAGAAGTGCGTAGTGAAAGTTTAACGGCTATTCTTGGTATGAAGTTTGGTGCTAATAAAAACTTCCAAGTATATGGTGGTCCAGTAGCACAACGTATTCAAGCTGATACAGCATTACGTGGTACAGCATATGGACCTGCTACTGGCTATACCTCGCATATGAGCCCTGATATGGACTATGGTTATATCGCAGGTATCGCATATAGTAAGCCTGAAATTGCATTGAAAGCTGCGTTGACTTATCGTTCTGAGATCGATCACGATGCTGACACATTCGAGTCATATCCTGCAGCACCAGTTCTAAGTGCTGGTACTCTTCCGGCGTCTCGAACTGGGAAAATTGAAGTCACCACACCTAAGTCAGTCAACTTTGATTTTCAAACCGGTATTAACCCCACAACATTAGCAACCGCAAAAGTACGCTGGGTACCGTGGAGTGATTTCGTCTTGACTCCGCCTTTATATAACGAAGCCAGTCAAGGACGTTATCCTCCTAATGGTCTAAACTTGGTTGAGTATGATGATGACCAGTGGCAAGTAGAGCTTGGTCTGGCCAAGCGTGTCGCACCAGCACTTGCGATCAGCGGTACGGTTGGTTGGGACAGTGGTGCTGGTGATCCAACAACATCATTAGGTCCTATTGATGGCTACTATAGTGTCGGTCTTGGTGCCAAGTACAACGTGACTGAGAACTGGGCAGTATCAGCCGGTGGTAAATACTTGTGGTTCGGTGATGCTAAAGGGCAACTGCCAACAGGAAAAATCGTTGGCGATTTCCAAGACAATGATGGCTATATCGCTGGTGTGAAGCTTTCTTATCAAGCGAAATAATCTTCTTATATAATTGTTAAATAATAAAAAAGCGACCTATGATGGGTCGCTTTTTTATGCAACTTCTAAAAAATATTTGATTATTCATATTTATATCTAAGTAGAACAGCAAAGATAATCTTTATAGTACTAATTCATATAGCATAGCTATATTTCATTTGCTTAGTTTAGCTCCGTATCCATGTATAACGCATATCCTTTGGATCAAGAGCAGATACGTACTTATATCTTATCGAATATTTAGTAAGTAAGCTGTTAATAACAGCATAATATACTCAAGGTATACAACGATGTATACGTATGAGAAGATAGTAAAATACAATGCTAAAGAGAAGTAGTTGCATTAATAAGGTCTACTTCGTAGAAGTGAGCAGCAGTTGGACTGCCAAATAGGCTAGGACAATCTAGCGTAGTACATCCATCACAGAGTTATCAGATACTACTATCTTTGTCCATACAACTGTCTCATTTGTCATAAGTTCTCATGGTTTGATACTGTAGTAGATTGCATATACTAAATCGTTACTCATAAAAAAAACCTCGCCAATAATGACGAGGTTTTTTTATAACAATAATCTTAAGATTTTACGTAAACTTATTTGTTTAAGTTTAGCTCCATCTCTTTGTACTTAGCAGAAACTGAAGGTCTTGGGCCACCAGTCATGATACTAACGGCAAAGATAGCGATAGTACTTAAGATAAAGCCTGGAACGATAGCATATAACCAGCTATTTAGTGCCATACCATCTACTTGGAAAGGACCATAGATCCATAGGATAACAGTCAACGCACCAACAACCATACCAGCAACAGCACCATTACGGTTCATACCACGCCATGTAAGGCTGAAGATAACCAATGGACCAAACGCTGCACCGAATCCTGCCCATGCATTAGAAACTAGGTTCAATACTGAGCTATCTGGGTTAGACGCTAGCATAATGGCAACAATAGCGACAATGATAACTGAGATACGACCAACCAATACCTGGCGAGCTTCTGGTGCGTCTTTATCAAAGAATAGTTTGTATACATCTTTGGTTAGAGAGCTTGATACAACCAATAGCTGCGATGAGATAGTACTCATAATTGCTGCTAAAATAGCTGCTAATAGGAAACCTGAAACCAATGGATGGAACAAGAACTGAGTGAATACTAAGAAGATAGTTTCAGGATCGTCTAGCGTCATCGCAGTTTTTTGTACATAAGCACGACCAGCAAAACCAGTCATTAGTGAACCAACAAGGCTCACAACCATCCAGCTCATACCGATATTACGTGCAGTCGGTACATCTCTCACTGAACGAATCGCCATAAAACGTACGATAATATGCGGTTGGCCAAAGTAACCTAAGCCCCATGCCATGAGTGAGATAATACCGATGACACTCATACCGCTAGTAACGTCTAAAAGGGTAGGGTCGATGTTTCTAACCGCTTCTGTAGTGGCTGAAATACCACCAAGATCAGTAAAGGCAACGACAGGTACGATTACCATGGCAAACAGCATGATGACGCCCTGTACGAAATCGGTCATAGATACTGCTAAGAAACCACCGAATAGCGTATAAGCCACAACCACACCAGCAGTAACCCATAGGCCAGTGCTATACGATAGGTTAAGTGAGCTTTCGAAGAGTTTACCACCACCTACAAGACTTGCAGCGGTATAGACGGTAAAGAATAGAATGATGACCACGGCTGAGATGACGCGTAGCATGTGCGACTTGTCTTCAAAACGGTTGGCGAAATAATCAGGTAGGGTGATAGCGTTGTCAGCCACTTCGGTATAAACACGAAGGCGAGGTGCTACGATGAGATAGTTTAATAATGCACCTAATGTCAAACCTAGCGCAATCCAAATACTGACCACACCATCGGCAAACATATAACCAGGTAAGCCAAGTAGTAACCAACCTGACATATCTGATGCACCTGCAGAAAGTGCGGTTACTGCTGGGCCTAAGTTACGACCCCCTAACATATAGCCTTCAGTATCATTGGCTTGCTTAAAATAAGCGTAAACACCAATCCCAATCATCACTAAGAAATAGGCGCCGAGTGATATCAGCACGCCACTAGAAACTCCGTTCATATAAATTGTCCTTAACCAACATCGTTGGCTGTAATTATTTTTTAACTATAAAAGTTCGGTCCTACAAGGCGATGTCCAAAACAATATTTAAAGACAAAAAAAGCCATTAATTGAGACATAATGGCTTTTTTCAGTATCTTCTGTAGTTATATATGATTGATGTCGTTCTATGGCTAGCACTCATATAGAGATAGAGAACAATGGGAATTTCGCATTCCACTTATCTATTGTTATTGCTCGCATCTGCTATTTGTATATGAGTATTAGCAACCTACATCATCAATCTAAACCATTAAACCTACTGTTAACCATCATATCTTACTAGAAGTATTCAATATATGACTATCAGTGTCCTTGTGGTAAATTTTTGTTATAAAAACAACGTCAAGCGTATTATAACGCATGAGAGTCACAAATGCGAATAGCTTAATAGTTAGACTGTTATAGCGAGCTCTTTTTATTCAATAGGCGCAAGTAAGTCTAGTAGGGCGGTCACGCTGCTAGATTGAGTTAATTTTGGATTGATGACCACACCTAAATAGCGTTGTAATTCAATATTGTCAGCCATATCGATACGTTCCAAGTCTTGACTGACCATCGTTTGTGGTAGTACTGACCAACCAAGACCAACAGATACCAGCATACGGATAGACTCAAGAGGGTTGGTGCTCATCGTGGCATAAGGCTTCAGATTGTGCTTGGCAAACTCAGCCAAGGTAATCTGACTGGTAAAGGTATTGGCAGAAGGCAAAATGGCAGGATAGCGCGCTAACTGCTCCAACGTCACATTAGATTTAGTAGCCAAAGGTGATAGCGTACCCGTCATAAAATAAAGAGGGTCTGACCAGAGCGTGTGATAGGTTAGCCGCTTATCGTAGACAGGTGGAAGCGTAACAAAGGCTAAAGACAAATCACCATCTAGTACTGCTTTATGAGCTTTTTCAGAATCTACGAAGTGTACTTCTAACTGAACAGCTGGATAAGCTTGAATAAAGTGTTTAAGGACAGGTGCTAAATGATGTAGGCCAATATGATGGCTAGTACCAATGACTAATTTGCCAGAAACGATATGCTGAGAATGCTGCAAGTTGATTTTAAAGTTCTCATAGTCTTCCAGCCAACGCTTGGCATGAGGTAGCATTTCACTGGCAGCTTGAGTAGGTACAATTCCACGTCCTACCGTATCAAACAAGGTAATGTTAAACTCGTCTTCTAAGTTTTTGATACGTTTACTGACAGCAGGCTGCGTGATAAACAGCTTTTCTGCGGCGCCTGAGATACTGCCAGTGTGCATAACGGTAACGAATGTCGTCAAGTTTGTGGTGTTCAAACGAATGTCCTTAGCTACTTTACGAGCTATAAATAAAAGTTGGCTGACCCAATCACAACGTATTAGAAATAAAAGTTTGCGTCTGGTTAAAAATCATCAATTATTATTATAGGATTTGCCTGCTATAATCACAAGACATCGAGGCGTATTGTGACATATTTATTCTAAAAAATTGGCTATTTGCCATTTAAAACGTATTTTAAGCGTTAATTTTAGTCATATGTTGGGTCTCATAAAGAAATAGTATTTAAATTTTAGATACGACCGTAATTATTAAACATTATAGATAGACATAGCATTTACATAGAGTCTTAGCTTGGCAATTTGCAAGTAAGTAAAAAATTAAGTAATTAGTAACCTATAAAGGATAGCAACATGGCTGGTCAAACGTTATATGACAAACTTTGGAATGCTCACGAAGTCACTAAGCGCGACGATGGTTCGAGCCTGATTTATATCGACCGCCACCTGTTGCATGAAGTGACGAGTCCACAAGCATTTGAAGGATTGGAGTTGGCAAACAGAGCGCCATGGCGTCTATCGGCCAACATTGCCAGTCCAGATCACAATGTGCCGACCGTCACTAAAGAGCGCCTAGAAGGAGTGCCTGGGATTAAAGACAAGGTGTCACGCTTGCAGGTTGTCACGTTGGACGATAATTGCACTAAGTTTGATATTGCTGAATTTACTATCAATGATGCGCGTCAAGGTATTTTGCACGTGGTCGGTCCTGAGCAAGGTTTGGTCTTGCCAGGTATGACGGTTGTTTGTGGCGACTCGCATACAGCGACCCACGGAGCACTTGGTTGCTTGGCTCATGGTATCGGAACTTCTGAAGTTGAGCATGTACTGGCAACGCAGTGTTTGATCCAAAAGAAATCAAAAAATATGCAGATTCGCGTCACTGGTCAACTTGGTGCTGGCGTCACTTCAAAAGATGTGGTGTTAGCTATTATTGCGAAGATTGGTACAGCAGGTGGAACAGGACACGCGATTGAATTTGCAGGTCAAGTGTTCGAAGACATGAGTATGGAAGGCCGTATGACCGTCTGTAACATGGCGATTGAAGCAGGTGCACGTGTTGGTATGGTTGCGGTCGATGACACGACAATTGATTATGTCAAAGGTCGTCCATATGCGCCAAGCGAAGCACAATGGGAACAAGCGGAAGCCTATTGGCGTACATTATATTCAGACGATGACGCGGTATTTGATACTGTGGTAGAAATCGATGGTAGTCAGATCGCACCGCAAGTATCTTGGGGTACATCGCCTGAGATGGTTGTAGATATCACGCAATCTGTACCGACACCAGATCAAGCCATTGATGAAGCTCAAGAAGAAGGCTGGTTACGTGCTTATACTTATATGGGGCTAGAAGCTGGTCAGAAAATTACGGATATCCAACTTGACCGTATATTTATCGGTTCATGTACCAATTCACGTATCGAAGATTTACGTGATGCGGCAGCGGTAATCAAAGGTCGCAAAGTTGCTGATAACGTAAAAGAAGCGATCGTTGTTGCAGGTTCTGGACAAGTGAAACTGCAAGCAGAGGCTGAAGGCTTGGATACGTTGTTTACTGAAGCTGGTTTTGAATGGCGTGAGCCGGGCTGCTCAATGTGTCTTGCGATGAATGCAGACAAACTTGAGCCGCAAGAGCATTGTGCTTCAACGTCTAATCGTAATTTCGAGGGTCGTCAGGGCAATGGTGGTCGTACGCATTTGGTAAGCCCAGCAATGGCAGCTGCCGCCGCGTTGGCAGGTCATTTTGTAGACGTTCGTACGTTTTAAGACTGATAATAAGTAGCTGATATCATGCTTGTATTAACGATAAATATATGAGCATGCTGTCAAAGATGGTAAAAACTTATTTACTATTTAATACGCTTATCAAGATCATCAGCCAGCAAAAATATAATTGATAGGAAATTTTATGCAAGCTTATAACACCCAAACAGGTATCGTTTGCCCGTTAGATCGCGCAAACGTCGATACCGACCAAATTATCGCAAAACAGTTTTTAAAGTCTATTAAACGTACAGGTTTTGGCGTGAATCTATTTGACGATTGGCGCTATCTTGATGAAGGCTATCCTGGTCAAGACAACAGCACACGAGTTATCAATCCAGACTTTGTATTGAATAAACCGCGTTATCAAGGTGCTACTATCTTACTAGCACGTAGAAACTTTGGTTGTGGCTCTAGTCGTGAGCATGCGCCTTGGGCGTTATCAGAGTATGGTTTCCGTACGGTAATTGCGCCTAGTTTTGCAGATATATTTTACAATAACTGTTTCAAAAATGGCATGTTGCCGATTGTGTTGGATGAAGCGATTGTAGATACGTTAATGAAGGCGACTTTTGAAAACGAAGGCTATGAGTTGACCGCGGATCTTGAACGTCAGGTCGTTATCACACCAACAGGTGAAGAGTATGCCTTTGAAGTAGATGCTTTTCGCAAACATTGCCTATTAAACGGACTGGATGATATTGGTCTAACCTTGCAGCAAAGTGATGCTATCAAAGATTATGAGCAACAAATGATGCAAAAAACACCGTGGATATTTAACGACGTACGAGCGTAGAAGGTCATTCTATAATCTACTGCTAATAAAATATGAGTAGTCGCAACGCAGCGTTGAGTTATGGCGGTGAACTGTCTAAAATGAAGAATAGTTTTTCACTACATTTTATTATCTCTCTTGAATAGTAGCCGCCATTATGAATACAAAACGTTATGCTCTATGGACAAGTACAATTGTTGCTGCAAGCTTATTATTGTCAGGCTGTCAGCTATTGACGGGCTATCAAAAAATAAATGAAGCAGAGAGTGCCGAGGCATGGGTAGGTAAAATTAAACCTATCGCTGGTGAAGTAAATATTGCATGTGTGGGTACATATCATTGCGAAATTGTGCAGATAGATAAAACGCTCATTATTGCGCCCAACAGTCACGAGCCAATCAATCCTCAGATTATGACAACCTTACCACGTCAAGAAGGTATAGCGAAAACATCAATGAATATGGATATGACACCACTCGTCAATAAAAATGCCATAAAAGTTGTGCCGTTAGCGCCTTCGAGTATGCTAGGATTGACCAACTACTATGCACGGGTCATGCCTGCCAAACACGAGGTCCATGTGAATTTTTATCCAGAAAATAACATGGGCTATGTTGAGCGTTTTGCGATGATTCATGACTTTACTGAAGCAGGTACCTATCAGTTACGTGCTTATCAAAAGAAGAACAGCGAAAAATCAGGCAGTCTATTAGACACAGCATCACCTGAGCCCTTATGTATTGAGCTATTGCAAGGCACTCAAGTACAGCGCCGATTCTGTAAGCAACTAGACGCTGAACATCAAGGCGAGTTTGTAGAGACTGGTATGGCCAAAGCAGTAACATCAGCACCTAACGCCAAAAAAATGGCAGTATAAAATATGAGTATAAAAAGCTCGAAAATATAATCAACCAATAAAAATATTTCCAAAAGGATCAGTATGGCAACGATTTTAACATTAGCGGGTGATGGTATTGGCCCTGAAATCATGACCCAAGCCATTGACGTGCTTAAGGCTGTCAATGATAAGTTTTCACTTGATTTAACGCTTGAGTCTGGATTGATTGGCGGTGTAGCTATTGATGCAACTGGTGAACCTTTACCAGATGAGACATTGGCTCGTGCTCGCGCCGCAGATGCCGTATTGCTAGGTGCAGTTGGTGGTCCTAAATGGGATGCGATCGAGCGTAGTAAACGCCCTGAGCGCGGTCTACTTAAGATACGCGGTGAGCTTGGTTTATTTGCTAATCTACGCGTAGCCAAGCTCTATCCACAGTTGGCTAATGCCTCAAGTATTAAACCTGAAATTATCTCAGGCTTAGATCTATTGATCGTTCGTGAGCTGACAGG
Source organism: Psychrobacter sp. Pi2-52 (assembly GCF_904846705.1). Lineage (GTDB taxonomy): Bacteria > Pseudomonadota > Gammaproteobacteria > Pseudomonadales > Moraxellaceae > Psychrobacter. Next base: position 185,867 of record NZ_CAJHBS010000003.1, on the reverse strand, counting down.
CGGTATCTATTTTGGCGAGCCTCGTGGTATTCGTACACTAGAAAACGGTGAGCAGCAGGGCTATAACACGATGGTGTATAGCACAAGTGAGATTCAGCGTATTGGTAAAGTTGCCTTTGAATTGGCAAAAACGCGTGCGCAAGCAGCAGGTACAGCAGCTAAGGTATGTTCAGTTGATAAAGCCAATGTATTAGAAGTCACCGAGCTGTGGAAACAGACGATGATCGAGATGCAGCAGGCTGACTATAGCGATGTGGCGTTATCACATATGTATGCTGACAACGCTTGCATGCAGTTGATTAAAGATCCTAAGCAGTTCGATGTTATGGTGACAGGTAATATGTTTGGCGATATCCTATCTGATGAAGCTGCGATGTTGACAGGCTCTATCGGTATGTTGCCATCAGCGAGTTTAGATGAGTCAGGTAAGGGTATGTACGAGCCGTGTCATGGTTCAGCGCCTGACATCGCAGGACAAGATAAAGCCAACCCGTTAGCGACTATCTTATCTGTTGCTATGATGCTGCGTTATACCTTTAAGCAAGAAGAAGCGGCACAAGCAATTGAGCAAGCAGTCAGTGATGTGCTTGATGATGGTCTACGTACGCTAGATATTTTAGATAGCAGCGAAGCTGGACTTAAGCAGGTAGGCTGTAAGGAAATGGGTCAGGCGGTCTTGGCCAAACTGATATAAGTTAATTTGCGTTTAAAGGCTATTCCTATATAGCATTTTCTACAGTCTCATTTTGCGTGTTATATACCCATAAGCTCCTAAATGGCTTATGGGTTTTTTATCGTTTATCTGTTAGCAAAGCTTATTTATAAGCGCCTTATTAACAGAGACGCTGTACAACAAAGCTCCTTTTAACACAAAGCTGTTATATGCTCACAAGGTAATATGACAATATTAGTAGCTTATAAAGGAGCTAAAATATTTCGCTTTTAGCAAAAGTAAAATATCCAAAATCTAGATGCCAAAGGCAAGTTCTAAAATCTAAAAAACTGTAGTATTTGAAAATTGAAAATAATAATAGAATTCTTTAAATGAGGAGTGTTATATGTATCAACTAACAAAAATCAGTAAGGCATTGAAAGTGGTTAGTCTCTCTAGCTTATTACTCATGGGACAAAGCATCGCAGCAGGAACGACGGATAGTGTGAACGCAAGTAATAGCATCAAGTCTCCGGCTGAAGTGAGTCCAGTGACTAATGGCGTAAGTCAAAAGTTAACAGGAGATAGTAAAGCTGCGACTTCATTGAATAAGCTATTGCCTACGATTAAATACACAACTGAGAACCTATCTGACAATGCAAAAAAGATAAACAATGTCACTTGGACGGCAGATGCAGATATTGATCGTAATATAGGAACAAAGCTGCAGGCTCTATTAAACTGGCATCATAACGGAGTAGGGCCTGTTGATGGGTACTGGGGCAAGAATACTCGCAAAGCCATGCAGGCGTTTCAAAGAGCAAATGGTTTAGATATAACCGATACGCTAAATGCTGAAACGTGGCAAGCGCTGACCAAGAATGAGAAGCTCACGACTCAACCAGTACTAGTCAGTTATCAGCTCACTGAAGCAGACGTGAATGTCAAAACCACAACCATACCTGCTGATTCTGTTGCCAAATCCAAGCTTGAGGGAATGTACTACGAAAGTCTTACTGAGGCGTTGGCAGAGAAGTTTCATATTAGTGAAAAATATTTAAAATCGCTTAATCCTGATACCAGTTTTACTGCAGGTGAAATTATCACGGTATATAACCCTGGTAATCCTAATACCAAGCCTGTGCATCGCGTTGTCGCTGATAAAGCCACTGAAACACTCTACGCATATGATGAGAACAATAACTTGATTGCTAGCTATCCGACGACAGTGGGTAGTACAGCGACACCATCACCAACAGGTACGCATACTGTCAAGGTAAAGGTGCACGAGCCCAACTATACTTACACGGCCAATGACGGTAGCAAGTCTATCATTCCACCAGGTCCTAACAATCCAGTAGGCTCAGTATGGATCGGACTTAGCAAACCAACTTATGGCATTCACGGATCGCCAGATCCTGCTCGTATCAGTCGTCAGGCATCAGCAGGTTGTGTGCGTTTGACCAATTGGGATGCGCTTAGTTTGCTCGGAGTTATAAAAAACGGCGCAACTGTCGAATTTAGTTAAATGCGATAGTTTTAAGTCATAAAAAACGGACAAAAAAATACCGCTAAAATCTAGCGGTATTTTTTGTGGTAATTAGAAACAGTCAATACTAAATAACTAAAATATTGATAGGCAATAATGAGCAGATTAGCATTTTCATTATTATTATCAGTTTCACTACCCAAGCGTCATATCAGCTATCAGCGATAACGTAGCTATTCAGTTATTGACTGTATTTTACCAATGCTAATACTTTCATAACCATATTGGTCAGTCAGTATTTAGTTTTTACCACGGTAGGTAATACGGCCTTTAGATAAGTCATAAGGTGTCATTTCAACTTTAACCTTATCACCTGTCAAGATACGAATATAATGCTTACGCATCTTACCAGAGATATGCGCGATGATTTCGTGCCCGTTTTCTAAACGAACTTTGAACAAAGTATTAGGAAGGGTATCAATGACTTCGCCTTCAAATTCAATAATATCGTCTTTTGCCATAATTTGTATCAATCAATTAAAAAATAAGCCCATATTATACGTAAGTTAGCGGATTAAAGCAATACGAACCTGCTTTTGACTTGACAGCATGTAAGTGATATGTATGCCAAATGATATTGATTTAATCAGGTAGATTTAACCAGACAGGCGTTAATGGTGCATCTGGTAATAAGCTTTGAAAACGTTCAGGATAATAGGCATTGATAAAATACAATCCATCACCTGAAGCGGTGGGCGGTGCAATCGTTCGATCTTTTTTATGTAGAATATTTAAGAAATCTGCTGGCTCTAGCTCGTGTCTACCAATGGCATACAATGTGCCCATCAAATTGCGAACCATATGATGTAAAAACCCATCTGCTTGTATATCAAAAACGATAAATTGACCATGAGCAAAAAGGTTAGCATGGCTAATCGTGCGCACTGGCTGATTAGATTGACAGGCCGCAGCACGATAACTGCTAAAATCGTGTGTACCGACGATATCAGCTGCTGCTTGCTGCATGGCTTTCAAATCAAGCGGCTCATAGATATGAGTTACTTGATGATTTAGTATGGCGGGGCGCTGTGCTTGGTTGAGCGTAATATAACGATAGCGACGAGCAATAGCACCAAAACGCGCATGAAAGTCAGCTGGCATGGGTTGTATCCAGCGTAGAGCAATATCATCGGGAAGTAGGCTATTTACACCGCGTAACCAGTTATGAGTTGGGCGATACGCATGAGTCGTAAAATGGGCAATCATATTGCTTGCATGGACGCTAGCATCAGTACGCCCAGCTGCGATGACCTCTACAGGCTCATTGGCAACTTTGCCGATAGCTGTCTCTAAGGCTTCTTGTACACCCAAAACCTCTCGTTGCCGTTGCCAGCCATGATAATGAGTTCCTAAGAACTCAATAGCAATCGCTAAAGTGTAGGTTGGTTCAGTTTCGATAATTTCAGTCTCAGACATTAGGGTTTCTAAACTTATAAAATGGGGATTAATTAAAAGCCGCTTATCGCTTTTTGATGCTAGTACCAGTTTGATTGACATTATTCAACCAACGCTGTCTGCGTCTGGCAGGACTATCATAGCGAAGTAGCAACCATAGTAACCGGGCATAAATAGCAGGTATGGTCAAACGTCCACCAGCAATGACATGATGCGCGTACTGCCAACTACCTGCCGCATAACTATCGCTGACGCCGCCAAACGGGCATTGACTGGCTGATATCACCATATGTCCACGCTCATGTGCAAGGGTCAGTGTCTCTACTAGTACAGCTGAATAAGGGATGTTACCGGCGCCAAACCCTAATAGAATAATGCCACATGGTGGCTGCGACAATAAAGCTTGTAGCTGGTCGTTTATTATTGAAACATCGTTAGGTAGGCAATACAGCGCATGAACACTCGCGTTTTCAGCGCGTGTTTGAATACTGGATAGCAAGTCTTGTTGATCATCAAGCCAATGTTGCCTACGCGTGTCAGGTAGGTTTTTTATATAGCTATTGGCTGGATAAGCGGCGCGAAAATGACCAGTAAATGCCATCAGATCATGGCTGTGAATTTTTTGTACCGTTTGAGCAGGCCATGCTTCCCCGCCAAAACTAACCTTCACGCCTGATTCACCAGCAGCGGCTAGTTTTAACGAGTCGTTTAGATTGCCCCAAGCATCGCTATGTTCGTCGACGTTATAGGAATGCAATATCTCACTGTCTAATAATGGACGCATACTTGCGGTCAGAACAATACAAATATCACTACCTGCAAACGCTTCTGCTAAAAATGCGCCTAAGTAACTCAACGTATCCGTGCCAGTGATGAGTAAAAACCTTCTATCACCTTTGGTATAAGCATTCAGTAGTAGTTGATAGAAATGGGTAAAGTCGCTAGGAGTAAGTTGGCTGCTGTCTTTGATCAGGGTGTTTTCTAACCATGAGACTGTCGGTAAGTTATTCGTACTGTCTTGTGCAGACAAAAGATTCTGTAGAGTAGGCAAAAACACTTCTGCTGATAATGGCGCTAAAGGTCTGCCGTAGCTACCAAAGGTACCACCAGCATAAATCAGTTGAATAGGATCGGATAGATTTTTGAGCATAACAGAAGATGGCATAGTATCAACACAGTAAACAAGTATGGAAGAAAAGAGGTGCTAGAGGATGGAGCAACGATGGCTAAAGGGTTCAATAATAGATAGTATTAGAGTTAAATGCAAAAAAATCAGCAAGCATCCCGTGATTAGGAAGTACTTGCTGATAAGAGACTAGACTATTAACTACGCAGTACGTTCAAGTAGTAACTGTGCTTGCTGTTTCTGTTCACTATTACCTTGAGCTATCACCTCATTGAGTAGACGCTTTGCACTGTCATATTCACCCAGTTGCAGATATTGATCTGCCAAGTCTAACGTCACTTGATTACTGTCTAATGACTTTACGAAATCAAAATCTGCTGCGAAACGTGATGAGAAATCTTCTGCTGACTCAGTCTCTTGAGGCGTAATAGGAGTGTCACTCTCAACTGGTGCAGCTGTAGAGACTGGGGTAGTGGTCGACGGAGTGTCAAATAGAGAATCAGCATCGTCAATATTAAAATCATCGTCTATCAGTGTATTGTCGTCAAATCTCAATGGTGCAGCAGGTGCGATATTCGATTCTTCAACAACGCTAACATCCTTAACCTCGATATCATCATTGAGTAATGGTTCCTCGAGATTAATATTTGCAAAGTTGCCTTCTTCAAGGGTCATGCTCTCAGGAGTATTGTTTCCAAAATCAGCATTTTCCAGAATAAAATTGTCGAAATCATTGTCGTTTTCAGTCGTAGATAGGTCATCATTAGAAACATTATCGATGTCATCTGATGTATCTAGACTGCCCAAAGATAAAGTAAAGTCATCTTCACTGTTTTGAATAGTATCAATAGAGTGTGGTTCTGAATTCATAGATATGTCATTAGTGACGACGTTGTCTTTGTCTGTATCGGCTGCTAAATCATCGAAATCTAAGATAAAATCTTCTTCTGGTACTGCTTTCTCATGGTCATCATGTGAGAGGTTAGTGTCTATAGATGATTCATTCGAAGTATCATCAAATGAATCAAACTCAAAGTCACTAAGATCGTTATCTTCGTTATTACTAACATTATCGTTAGCAGAGCTCTCTAAAACGTCGTTATCTACATTGTCTAACGGTATGACAGGCGTTTCACTTGTCATATTAGGCGCAGCGAAATCGTTCTCTAAATCGCTGAGAGTCAGATCAAAGCTATCATTCGGATTTTCGGTAATAGAACTAACATTATCGACTTTGTCTGATAACTCTAAGCTGTCGATAGGTTCATTTATTGCAGTATCGTTATTACTTTCTTCAATTGACTGGTGATCTACTGTATTAGTACTATCATTCTGACTAATAGGCAAATCGAAGTCGATAGCGTCAAAATCATCTTTGGCATTGTCCGTTGCCAGTGTTTGCGCAGCGGCAGGTTCTAATTCATCAAACGATAGATTTCTTATCTCGTCTGCTTGAGCGATAGTCTGACTGTCGTTATGATTTCTTATAGACTCATAAATATTATTAAAATCTTCTGGCTGATTTATCGTCGCGTATATGCTGAGTAGTTTAAGAGACAATGCACTGTTATGAGGTTTTTCACTTAGACCACGTTTAATGGTTTCGATCGCCTTGTCATAGCGCTGCTGATCCATAAAACGCTGAGCAATAGTGATATGGTCAAATTTATGGCTATTGCTGATATTAGTGTGGGTAGGAGTACCATAATCTACTTTTGGTGATGGAGTAGGCGTATCTTTTCTTGCATTAATAGGCGAAGGTGATGACGATTTCTGCGCCTTATTTTTGCGCAAGAATAAAGCAGCCACTAACAGAATAAGCGCCAATCCGGCGATGATATATAGCATATTGTCCATAGTTATTCCTACGCCTGTGATCACAATCTAATGTATGAATCAGTTAGGCAATTATTGATTGCGTAATTTTTCGAGACGAGCCTGCAGCTCAGCCAATTTTTGGTTTTGTAATTGAATTTTTTTAGTATAACTACTAAGAGTGCTACTGGTACTTGATAAACGTTGGGCCTGTGATGCTGCTTGTTGCCGCGATGCTTTGAGTGTCGCTAATATATCTGTACTCAAACCATTCCCTGTGTTTGATGCCGCTTTTGCTTGAGTGCCATCTGCATTGCCATCTCGCCCGGGCGCAAGCACAGAAAATTGTGCTTTTGATAAGGTTTGTGTTTTAGTTGTCGTGGCTTTTTCAGGGCGTTTGGCCGCTTGCGTACTTATAGAAGGTTTTTTAAAAGGTCTTTGAGCTGTTTTTTGCACCGCCGCTGTATTTGCTCTGCGAATATACTGTCTTTGTGCATCGATGGCCGCTTCTAGATTTTTCTGTGATGGTATAACATCATAACTAGGCAAAATAAGCTTAGCATCTGCTTTTAATTGATCTGCGTCTTTATTGATAAAAGCATCAGGGTTTTGTGATTGAATTTGCTTCATCACGATGGAAGTATCTAGATTGTTTTCTTGCGCGATCTGCTGAGCAATAATCCATAGGCTATCGTTACGTTGTACTTGGTATTGATTGATTGTCGAGCTATCTGTTGCTCTATCATTTGAAGGTACATTATTGGTAGCGCTGTTAGGAGTTCTCGACGTTGTATTGTCAATAGAAGCCGCCAAGACGCTAGTATCATTTTTCTCAGTATTGCTTGCGATGATGCTAGTAGTCGGAGTAGATACGGGTGATGTGTCAGCATCTGTTTTTTTACGACTCGGCTGTATCTGCCGTGTGACTTGAATATTTAGAGTATCGAGTGGTTTATCAATCAATACTTTATCTAAGATTAGAGTATTTTTAATACTTGCCTTATCGCTGTCATTGATGACAGCTTTCGTAGTTTCAGTGTTGTTATTTGCATTTAAGAAACTGCTATCTAAACGGTTCGCTGAACTAAGGCCGTTATCAGTTTTCTTTGCATTACTGCTAGCATTTTTTATATCAGAGTCGCTATTTAAGAGCCCATTATCAAGACGACTAGGCGCGTAAGTAAGGTTGCTAGTCTGCGAAGTAGCTGTCACTGTCGGAGCTTGTATGTTAGACACTGATCTAGAAATAGAAGAGTCAACTGTTGCTATGTTTGCTAGAGCTGGTTTATTTGCAGCAGCGTTAGATACTGATATTAGCGGCGGCGGTGCACCTTTTCTTACGGTTAACGGTTTAACTGTGCTTGCAGAAACACTAGGTAAATTAGGTTTTTTTGTACCTTTGACAATGTTTTCTGGAGTCTTATTAATCGGTAGACTATCGCTTAACGGCATTAATAATGTTTTTGGTACGACATTTTGCTGCCCATTATCATTGATCGATAACACCAAATCAGCAAAGGGCTTGGACACAGGCTGCGATGTGCTGATTAATACCTGACCACTGGTCGCTGAAGTTGCTTGAAAGCGCACTTGCATTGAATCGGTCGGCGTTAATCCCATCTGCTGATAGATAACTGGATTGGCCAAGCTCGCTGAAAAATCAGCCGCTCGTATGTCGGTGACCACGATACTTGCGCTCAACGGTTCATGCTGAGCTGAGCTAACCACTGTCTTACCGATAGTTGCCGCTTGTGCGCTTGGAATAATAGCGGCCAAACCTACAGAATAAAGTAATGCCATCGATACCGCGCGATGTACAGGAGTCAAGCGACGAGATAAATGACAAGACATGAGCAGTCCTTTACAAAATAAGTTATCTTTGCTGTTATAACAAAGTACGGTTTAGTTTACCAGTTTATTTCACAACTGTTGCGTCCAATGCATAAATGTTTATTTAATGTTCAGCTTGTTTTCTTGTCAAGTAACATCGCATCGCCATAGCTAAAGAATCGATATTCTTTTTCAATAGCATGTTGATAGGCATGTTCAATCGATGCTTTTCCAGAAAAAGCTGATACCAACATTAGCAAAGTCGATTTGGGTAAATGAAAGTTTGTTAACAGTCGATCAATGACACCGAATTTAAACCCTGGATAAATAAAGATGTCCGTGTCCCCTGACCAGCTAGAGAGTGCTTGTCCATTAATAGCTGTTTTTTGATACGCCGTTTCAAGGACGCGAGTCACCGTAGTACCAATAGCAATAACCTTATTACCGTTTGCATGCGTCTGATTAATCAGCTCAGCAGTTGCTTGTGGCAGATGTGCATACTCACTGTGCATAGTATGATTGAGTAAGTTGTCTGTTTTAACTGGCGCAAAAGTACCAGCGCCAACATGCAATGTCACAAAAGCAGTATTGATGCCTTTTTCTGCCAATTTATTGAGCACCAATTCATCGAAATGCAAACTTGCTGTCGGTGCAGCGACACTTGCAAGCTTAGCGGGATCATGAAACACCGTTTGATAACGAGTATTATCAGTGTCATCGGCATGACGTTCAAAGTAAGGCGGGATAGGTAACTCACCGTAGAGTTCTAAATCAGGCAATATTGGCGCATCAAAGGCTAAAATAAACAAGTTGTCCTGACGACCAATCATCGCGCCACTCATATGACCATCAGCCAGTTGAAAACGTTGACCAAGTTTCAGTGCTTTACTGGCTTTAACATGGCAAAGGGCAATATATTCTTGATTGACTGACTCATTATCTGAATCTTCTAAATGCAGTGTTGCTACATCTAAGTCTGAGACAGTAACCAATCGCTCAATCAAAACCTCAAGTTTACCGCCAGTGTCTTTTTGACCAAATAGGCGTGCCTTCATTACCTTTGTATCATTAAAGACAATCAGGTCTCCAGCGTCTAATAAATCAGGCAATTCAGAAAACAAACAGTCCTTTACAGGCGTAGCATTCGTGTCAGTGTGAGCAGGTAAGTACAAAAGTTTTGAAGCAGAACGCTGTGCCAATGGATATCGCGCAATCAAACGATCTGGTAGGTCATAGTCGTAATCTTCCACGCTTAGATAATCTAAGACGTCACTATTGTTATCGGTATCAAGCGGAGTATTAGAATCGGAAGATGCAGTGTGAGCGTTGATCATAATCAGTCTTTAAATGGATAGAAATTTTGGCATAATTGTAGCAGAAATACTGCTATAAAAGGTTGGTTTACTAAGTAGTCACCGTGCACAAAACTTATTTGAATCACTTAAATAGCCTAAGCAATTATTTTTAACTGTCCTAATGTTTGTTACATTAGTCTTTGCTTATTTTACTCAAATAAATTTAATTGGGGCAATAATTGGGTTGCAGGTGTCAATGACGAAAAAGTGACCCCGACTAATCGAATAGGAAGCTGGCGCGGAATATCTAAGAATAACTTGTCTAACCAGTAATGAGCAGATTCAGCACTACTAAAAGCGGTGGTTAGCGTGTACGTACGGGTAATCTGAGTAAAGTCGGCATACTTAACCTTGAGCGTTATAGTATGAGCGATGAGATTTTTTTTGTGCAGTTGCGCGAAGGCATCCGCATTTTGTTCATAGATTTGTACACGTAACGCCGTGTCATCGTTTAGGTTTTCTCTAAAAGTAGTCTCCGAACCAACAGACTTATGCAGGCGCTCAGATTTGACAGCGCGTTCATCCCGACCATGAGCGATATCATGATAAAACTGTCCTCGCTTACCAAACTCATTAATCAAGACTTCGGCTGACATACGGCGTAGATCAGCACCGTTAGTCACGCCCATCGCATGTAATCGTCTTGCCGTTGCTTTACCTATCCCATGAAATCGTTCAATAGGTAGCGTACTGATAAAAGCATCAGCGTCTTCTGGCGTGATAATAGCGGTGCCGTTAGGCTTATTAATATCAGAGGCAATCTTAGCCAACATCTTGTTAAAGGACACGCCAGCAGAAGCAGTCAATCCTGTATGTTGCAATATTTGTGCTCTTAACCAATTGGCCATTAATGTCGCTGAGCCTTTATGTACGGTGAGACCAGTGACTTCGAGATAAGCCTCATCTAGCGATAATGGCTCAACATGAGGCGTTAAGCTGTACATGATATTGCGAATATCGCTGCTAACAGCTCGATATACTTCAAAACGTGGTCTGACAAATATGACTTCTGGACAACGTTTGCGAGCCTCATAACAAGACATGGCTGAGCGCACCCCAAACTGACGTACCTCATAGCTAGCCGCTGCTACAACACCGCGACCATTTGGATCTCCACCAACCACTAGTGGCTTGCCCCGTAATTCTGGGAAGTCACGTTGTTCTACACTGGCATAAAACGCATCCATATCTATATGAATGATTTTACGTGGATTGGATGCTGTAAGAGTTTTCATTATTAATATTTTACATCACTCAATACTTTTATTTCAGTATCGATTATTAAACGGTAAAGGGGTTTTTCGAATATAGAACCATAAAAATATGGCAATATGCGAATAATTTATATATCAATAATTAAATATAGTGTAAGGTTAATAGTCAGATATATATGGCGTTAAAATACTAATAAATTAAATATAGTTAACATATGTTTACTAATAGATGTTCTGTATGGTACATACCTTAAGTTTTTCAGATTTTCCATACCGCCTGTCTGAATATAATAGCCTTCCATCATGAATATTATAGTTGTATGTTACAGTTCTAATGCTATCGTTTTACAATATATTAACCACGATAATCAATAGTTATGAAAGTAATAAATAGTTTTTTATAGGAATTTTATTTACCTGATAAGACATTGTTTATAGCTCATACCAAACTTATGAATTGAGTACTGGTAAATTAACTTTCTAAAAAAATAGTAATGAGAAAGTTCAAGATAATTAAGGAGCTGATGATGAGTCATGAATTAAAAGGGAGCGATTTGACACGAGCAATGCTAGCGCGGGGTGATAAAAAAATATGGTGCGCAGTGTGTGATGAAAGCGATGAACAAGCGATGATGGATCAGTGTGGTAATGATTTTACAGCCTATATTGTGTCGTTTAATGATGGATATTTTTATTGTAGTGCTGGCATGCCATGGAGTTATGCGGTACCGATTAAGATAAGCGCTGTCATGCCATTTGAAGTATCGATATAAATAAATTAAGAGTTTGATAGGGCGAATATAATAAGCACAAAAAAACCTCCGATAAAGGAGGCTAGTTTGTACTAAATAATGGTACCAGTGGTCGGAACCATATATATATCGACTAATTGTCCATAACAATCTGTAACAATCTAAAATATAGACTGGAAGTCTTTATTATCAAGGTTTTCAAGGTTATTTTTAATTGGCTGCTGTCTAAATCAGTCCAAATAAATACGTCCCAAGCTAACGTCATGGTGTACACTCCGATGTACACGACAAGCTTGGGGGCACATTTCAGCATGACAACCACATCAGTTACTATCAAGTCAAATAGAACCATTCAAAGCATAGTTGCGCCTGATAAGGGCGAAATACTGTGTAAAGTCGCAGGCAATCCTAAGTTATTTTTGAGAGTGAACGCCGCAGGCTCAAAGCTTTGGCTGTATCGCTACACCCATCCTATACTTAAAACCAAACACAAATTATCTTTGGGCAATTATCCAAGTGTCACTTTAGCGCAAGCTACTGCGATGCGTTTAGAGTATGAGCAGCTGTTACAGCAAGGTATCGATCCAAAAGCCCATCGTGAGCAGCAAATCAGAAACGAACAAAAAAGCCTAGTCAGTACCTTTGGAAAAATGGCGTGGCAACACTTCGAGCAACTTAAAAACAAACAAAAAGCCACCACATTAAAGCGCAAGCATGGGCGCTATGAACTGTTGTGCTCATACCTGGGTGATAAGCCTATCGGAGATATTGAGCCATTACAGATGCTTGAGGTACTTAAAGACATTCAAGCGAACTCACTCAAAGATGATGGCACACCAACTGACAAAGCAGATAGGTGTGCTGTTATTGCAAGCGATATATTTAATCACGCAATCATACAAGGTTATGCTGCTAGTGATCCAGCAAGACTAGTCAAACCGATGCTAGATAGCTACAGATACGGCAACCGTCCATCTATTACCACACCATCAGAGTTCGGTCAGCTGATGCGGGATATTGATAGTTTAGAGGGGAATATTCATGACAGTGTTCTGAACTCCATCAAGCTGTTATCACTGCTATTTATACGTAACGGTGACTTGCGGCGCTTAAAATGGGGTGAAGTGGACTTAATTACTGCTCAAATAGAGTTAACACCAATGAAAGGACACGGCGCTAGTAAGCTAAGAATGGTTAAAGATATGATAGTTCCTTTGTCACGTCAAGCGGTGCAAATATTTAAAGAGCAAGAAAAAATCACAGGCCATACAGATTATGTGTTTTATAGCGATACGGCAACTAAGCACCATATAATAAATGAGAATGCCGCTAACGACGCACTAAAGTCTCTGGGCTACCAAGGTAAGCATTGCGCTCATGGCTTTAGAGCATCTGCTAGAACAATGCTTAGGCATAAGCTTAAATATAATTTAGATGTAATCGAACAGGCATTAGGACATATCACTAGAGACCCAAACGGTACTGCTTATGATAGATGGGAGTTTATAGAGGAGCGAGTAGCAATGATGCAGCATTGGGCAGATTATATAAATACTCTTTCTGCTGGCACTGGTGAAGCAGATAACCTGATAACAATATCTAAACTCAAGCAAAATGATATCAAAAATGTATGATAAAAATTACTTTTCAAACACCGAAAAAATTATTTTTCATATTTTTTTGCTTGCCTAATGCTTACTGCATATAGAGTTTCGATAATTTGGAGTGAGTTACTACCTTGAGTACAATAGAAATTTAGCCTAAAACAATGTAAATTAGTCTTAATTAGTACAGGGCGCTATTCTTATGAATATTCATGCATAGTATGAATAGATATAGGTATTGAAAAGTGAATAGAGTGGAGCGGATAAGTCGCTTGATAAGTTTGGCGACTAGAGAGCAACTTACCGCCCACCTATTTTATGAGAACCAACAAAGAGGAGTAAAACCATGACATAACCAATCACCAAAAAAGAGAGGGAAGAGCTATATCAGGGATTTGTCTTTAGTAGGTTTAGGTATTTATTATTTATTTATAATAAATACACACCTATAATGCCAAGACAGTTTCTCTTTGGCAACTGCTAAATATCCCTAATAGGTATCATTTCCCCTCTCTTAATGACGTAATCATACGTCCAATATGGCGTTCAGTCGCTTACAAAAAATATCGGTTTACCTTTATTCTGCTTCAATCATATCGAGGCGGAGTAGGTCTCTTATACCTTTTTATTTGTGGCTGGCACGTAAGTTATTAAATTATATTAAGAGAGTCACCCCATGAAAGATAAAAATTTAGAACAAAATCACATCCTACCGCCGCAAGGCTTATCACGTGCCAAAGATATTTTGCCTCTACTACCATTCGGACGCGCCAGCTTATGGAAGTTTGCTAAAAGTGGGCAGTTTCCGAAGCCCATCCGTGTCACTGGTGGTATCACCGCATGGCGTAACAAAGACGTGATTTTGTGGCTTGAAGCTCAGAGCGCTGCCAATGATAGTGAGGTGTAATCATGTTGATTATCCTAAATAATGAAATACGTATGATAGACAGCTTATATTCACTAAATGACTTACACAGAGCTAGCGGAGGTGAGAATAAGTACTCACCTTTTAGGTTTATGCGACTTACAAGCACAAAAGCTTTGATAAAAGAAATAGAGCGTTCACCAGATGTGGTGAGCGGTCGAACTGGCAACGCTTATAAGATGAATACTCAAGGTACTTATGTTTGCTTTGAGCTTGTTTATAGTTATGCAATATGGATAAATGCAAAATTTGCTTTGATAGTTATTCGTGCATTTCACTCTATGAGTATTGAGCAGAGTCAACTTGATATAAAACTCAGTCAATTATGTACTGATTTTACAAGAGCATCTGAGGGCGCAAGTAATGCAGGTCGATATCTGAATATTTTGGGTAAGCAGATAAAGCCTGAATTAAAAAAGCAGATTGATGTCACACTTAAGAAGATACAGCTTAGCTTTAACTTTGATAATGCATATGAGCTTGATGATGCAGGAGGCTATATAAATGACGATGCTTAAAGACAACAAAACCCATGCTATTAACACAGGCCTGTCTCAATATATTGCAGATATTAGACTCGCCACATTTGCAGATGTAGCAGGTCATGACGCATTAGAAAGCATACTAAGCAATGGATCATTAAACTCAGTCATTTATCTAGATAGAGATATTACCATATTTACGGGATCGCTGGCAGGAGTAAAACAGCTCTATACAACCAATACGATAGGGCTGGTTATGCTCAATAACCAAGCTGAGCAAATTAATCTTGCCAGCATACCGCTTGAGCACAACGGACGCACTTTCATCTGTGATACCAATACATCAAGCGCGTTTGTCATTGGCTCAATGAGTAAAGAGAGTAAATGGATAGTCATAGCTGACTTGGCTGAGGCAGTGCGATGTTATAACGCTTATCGCAAGCTAGAGATTGATGTGACGGTACTCACTTGTCTTATACCTAGTTTATTTAATCAGACGGTGAAACATTTTGCAGAGGTGCAGCAAGTAACCATCATGACCACTTCACAGCACAAGGCCAAAGTCATAACACCGCTTAAAGGCGTGAATGTTGAAGCCATTATTTGTGAGCATACGCTCATTTATGACGCGCTTGAGTTTGATGCTGATTATGATGACTTGATCGCTGATGCTGAGGTTATCGACTTGCAAGCATTAGGCAAACCAAAGCCCAAACCGATTAGCCAAACCTTACCACCAGTTAAGACGCTGACAAGCGACATGATGCCAAAACTGCTATGGGATTATGCGTCAAACAGTGCTGAGCGCTTGAGCGTACCGATTGAATATGTACTCATGCCTTTGATGGTATCGTTAGGCAGCTTGATAGGCTCAAAATTGAGCATCTACCCTAAGATGTACGATAACTGGGAGGTAGTACCGAACTTTTATGGTGCAATCATTGGTAACCCATCAAGTAAGAAATCACCGTCATTATCTGATGGATTGAAGCCTATATCGCATTTAGTCGCACTGGCTTCAGACAAGTACAAGGAGGACAAGCTCGAGCATGACACCCAAAAAGAGCTAAACAAGCACATGACAAAAGCAGCTGAGAAGCAACTCAGTGACCTTGCTAAGAAGTTAGCTAACCAAACTGATGACGATGCTGAAATCAGCCAAGACGACCTAAAGGTCAAAGCGCAAGAGCTGGCAGAAGCCAAACAAAGTGATGAGCTGATACCTGAGATTAAGCGTTACTTGACTGATGACGGTACGATTGAGGGTATAGGAGAGCTTGAGAGCAAACACAAAAACGGTATGCTGGTGAAGCGTGACGAGCTAACAGCATGGTTTGCTTCATTAGAGAGTGAGAGCAATCAACAAGCGCGATCATTCTATCTTGAGGGCTTTAATGGCTTAGGTAGTTTTCAAGTCGATAGAATAGGCAGAGGCTCAGTTTTTATCGACACTCATTGTCTATCGGTTATAGGCGGTATTCAGCCTGATAAACTTGAGTATTATTTATCTAAAACGATGAAAGGTTTAGGCAATGATGGGCTTATTCAACGCTTTCAGCTGATGGTTTATCCTGACCCACTGTCAAACAGTAAAGAGCGTGACTTGCCACCTGACAAGCAGAGTCGTGATGCTATCTATAATTTGTTTGAAACCATCGACAGTATGCAGCTAGGCGACTTCATGCGCTATGGTGCAAACCCGATTGATGACTATCACAAGCGCCCTTATTACCGCTTTGCTGATGATGCCTATCAATTGTTTATGAGTTGGTATGATGCGCTTAAACTCAGAGCTGGTGACGCTGAACATAGCATCATAGCTGAGCATCTTATCAAATATGCTAAAACAGTGCCGTCATTAGCGCTAGTGTTTCATCTAGTCGATTGTATCGAACATGGTACGTCTTCAGGTGCAGTCAACATGAACGCACTCAGAGCAGCGCTAGCATGGTGTGAGGTGTTAGAAAGTCACATGATGAGAATATATAGCACTGTCACCGATAGCGCTAATATCAAAGCCTCTTATTTAGCCGATAAAATAATGAAAATGGTCAAAAAGGGAGCTGACAAAACCGACACAACCGATTGGATCAGTCACGGCTTTACGGCTAGGCAACTAATCCGCAAAGGTTGGAAAGGTCTAAATGATGCTGATGACGTACTCAATTCGCTTGAAGTATTGATCGAAAATAATTGGCTAAGCTGGCAGGTAGTGCCAAGTACTGGTAAAGGAGGTCGACCAACAGAGCGCTACTATATTAATCCCCGAATAAGTGAGCTTTTATAGTATCGTCGGTTTTGTCAGTGCTGTATTCTGGCATTATTAAAAAATAGCGTCTTTTTTTTATGCAGATCTTATAGTATCGTCAGTTTTGTCAGTATCATAGTAGATCTTTGATTGTTAATTCAAAAAGCTGGCGAATCTGATTACTATCTAATGCATGAAAACTATAAAAGGCAGGCGTTTATCGTCTGCCTTTTCTCTTGAGAGCAGTATATTTATCAGCATACAAACTTATTGAGAATCAGACCCTAATCCAAACTTGGATTACCCCTTCTAACTGTCATCATTTACTATCTTTAACACTGTATATTTGGAATTAAAACCATGGAAGCAAAGAAATTAGGAAGCAAAAATTGTCTTTTTCATAATATATGAATCATGGCAGTCGCTTAACTGATAATAGATACAGCGGAATCAGAGGAAGGAAATAGAAGCAAGAAGAAGCAGAAACTGGTTGTTGAGTTACAATTTTAATTAGTATTAAATATGCCTACTCATCGTAGTGTTTTTCAACAAGTCGAGAATTTGAATGAATGGTTGCTTATCATGTTCTAAATGTCCTAAACAGCATAAGAGAATAGGGACGGCTACAGACCAATAACTAATAAAGTATTTTATGGTAGATAAAAATATATGTAAAAAGGAGATAAACGAGTTATTATTTACCTCCTTTAACTTCATACATTCAAGTCTTCTTATACTTCGTTCTTTTCATGAATAGAGAGTATTTTCTGTTTTATTGCATACCCCAGATTTTCTACCTTTTCATAAGTCCATCTATTTTGCGTATCTTCTCCATTAATGAGACAAGCCTCAAAGTTTAGATAGCCTGAAAGTATCGAACGAAATGCTTCAGCATCAGCTCCAAAAAGCTTTACACAGTTATAGTTTGGGTCTGGGTTGTCGTGATGCTTATCAATAGAGTAGTTCTGACAATAAGTTGTAATCATTTCGGTTATTTCACTTTCAGATTGAGCTGTAGTCTGAATTAAAACCTCCTCGTTAATTATCTCTCTATCATAATTAGCAAAATCATCATCTGTAAAGCACCATATAGGGTCACCACTATTTTTAATAATAGTAGGAACATCGAAAGATTTCTCAAGATTAAGCATATTCATCATTAATGATACAAAAATTTCAACATCAAGAGTCACGTTAAAAAAACGAAGCATGACTGGCAGACTTAATATTGTTTTATCCGCATAAATAGAAGGCCCATGACCATAGTAATCTTGGGAGACTCTATAACCATTAAAATAAAAATTGTTCGTTCTTAGCGACCTCTCTCTCGGCATATTCTGGAATTCCATATCTAAAAAGTCATAGCTAGGGTTTCTTACAAATTCATTATGAATTAGATTAGCAACTTGATGGGGCATACCTTTGTTGTGACCATGGCTCACAATATCCGAATCGTCTATCAGTCGCGCCTGAGTATTTACTTCAGTTTCTAGCATGTCTGATTTCGAGTTTTCCATATGTCTGTCCTTATATTAATGATAAGTTTAGAGTATTAAAAATATTTGCATTTAAGTATATATCTGTACTTCCTGTTTGATACTACCTGATATAGTTAAATTAAAACTAGAGAATCAAGCGAATTAGGAATTAAAAAACGATCTTTTTTAAATATTGGGATCAAGCCTATCGCTTAACTCATAATGGGTACAGCGGAATCAGAGAAGAAAAAAGGAATCAAGAGGAAGCAGAAATTGGTTATTGAGTCACATCTTCCTTTAACTATAGATATACCTACTAATGTAAATTTTTTGTTGGTATTCAATACTTTAACTAATAACCGAACTGACTGTATGATTTTTGACCAAAAACCTCCGATCGGTGGGAGATCTGATTGTTATTAACCATTATGATGTTAATCATAGACAGTGAGTAGCTGGCTATACAAACCAAACTATAAATTTAATGGAGTAATTATTATGAGAAATCGTCTTCACTGCTGTTGCTGCCGTTGTTGCTGTCAGAATAATCAAGGTGCAGGCTGGCCGAGTACAACAGGCAACCCGTCGGGTGGTGGTCGTGACAATAACCCAGCAGGTAAATAGGTAATTAGATCATAATTATCAGCTATATTCAGGCCACGTGTTCATTACATGTGGCTTGTTTCTTTATGAAGTCTGGCCATTCAACACGCGATATTTTCTTTTTTTCGTCAATATTTTTTTCGTAGTGAGCTGTTATGGGTTCCCATAAATCGTAATAACAATCATAGGAAATATAGCTATTACTATCAGATTTTTCACTTTTCTCATACAGCGTTTGAAAAAAAGCATAGACTAACCAGACTAGCCCAACAATGTTATGGTCTAATACTGCTAAGCTATCAACTGCACCATTTTTGAGATATTTAACAATACCATTTTGCCAAGTACTAAGCGAGTCACGAACCTCCTCATCAGCCTTATCCTTAATACCTGATAACCAATATAAATCCTTCAAAGTAATCCATTTACCTTCACTGGTTCGGCGAATATAGTATTCAAGCTTACCCTCTGGGTCATCAGCCAGCCATTTGATCTCGTTAGTTATACCTTTTAGACTTTTTGGCATCTCTTGTCGTTGCTTGAAATAAAACCAAGTTTGCATCCATTGTAAAAAAGTACGAGATGTACGGGTAAATAGACTACCTTTTTTGCCGAATGAAACAAACTTATGAGTTTCTGAGTCATACTGTAATTTACTCGGATCTGGCTTCTTTTGAAAAAGATAACCCAAACTAATTGGATTGACTGATAATGAACATTCATCATGATAAAAATAAGCGTCGATATGTGCTATAAAACTCAGTAATAAATGCGTATAAAAACTCTCTGCGTTCATGCCTACATGAAGATCATCACTTTCATAACTAAACTCGTAGTACAAATAATCTTTGAACTGATTTATTACTGTATGACACAATTTTTGACTAGAGCAAGCATCAATGATCTCTGCATGTTCATACAGTTTGCTATCAGGCATTACACCCATAATCCGTAGTAGCATCTGATAAGAATCAGCTGATATTTCCTCTTTATCAAGGTTAATGTCTTGTATATTTATATAATGGTCTACTGATGTAGTTATCAGGTCGTTAAATATCTTTGCTATCTGAAACCGCTGTTTACTGGGGTCTTTTGACAAGTTTGTAGTAAGATCTTTTATTATATTTTGGAAATCAAATCCCATTTGAGTAATGAAATAAGTCGGCAGCATGTTAAAAGCATAACGCTGCTTCTTATCCTCAGTGTCGCAAAGATTAATGTTTTTATCTGTCATACTATGTACCTTTATTCTCTGTATAACCTATCCTGAAACCTCAGCACCCAACTTCGTATCAAGCATCAATCGAATAAACTGCTTAAACTGATTCGGGTTAGACAGTAGATGCATGGTCATGTCTTCAAATGTACCCTTGGCATCAAACATAGCGTCCTCGGCAGCATTGGGATAACCGCCCAGCATAATCTGATCAACACTGTTATTGGTGAACTGCTTAACCACGATCTCGTTCTCAGTGACTTTATCCCAAATGGTATTCATAAAGTTCACTTTGTCCTTATCGGTAAAGTCCTCACCAGCAAAAACTTCATTTAATCTATCAATAATCTGAGACAGTAGCGCTTCTTGTTTGTCCTTAGGCGTGGCCGTGCCAGCACCGCCGCCAGTTTCTAGCTCGCCACTACCTTCTTGTAGTTTTAGGTCTTGCTGGTGCAGCTTTGAGACACGGTAATGACTCATGACGATGTTACTTAGATCGACGTCATCTTCGTTGTCCACGCTTTCACGTAGCATCGGCTGTAGGTTACGCGCGTATAGGCTCAGCTTCTCTAACTCTTTGTCATCATAGTCCACGATTTGTGACATAAACTCATATTGACGGGTAAAGGTGCCTAAATCCTTTTTAAAGATTTCTAGCGCGTCTTGATCGGCTTTAAAACCTTTGTAGTCATTCTCAGCATTGGTCATTAGGACCACATCGCCTGTGGCTTTGGTACGCTCAAGCATGTCCTTGGCGTACTTGGCTTGTTCACGTGCTTGACTATAGCGTTTCTGCCAACGCTCAACCGCTGGCTTGCAGATATTACTGATAGCGGCATTAGACTTATTCTTGCTATAGAATGCTTCAACAAATTGCTCAACTTCATGCCATAAGAAGATACCGCTGGCACGCAGTTTCTCGTAAAGGTCAAACACCTGATCAGGGTCAGAGACATCTGCTAAGGTTGCAGTCTCATAGTATGGCTGGAAGGCTTCAAGGATATCTTGTGGGTCATTAAAGAAGTCGAGTACAAACGTACCACTCTCTGCTTTGCCCTTATAGGTACGGTTGAGCCGTGAGAGGGTCTGTACGCAGTCCACGCCCGTCAGTTTCTTATCCACGTACATGGCGCACAGTTTGGGTTGGTCAAAGCCTGTCTGGAACTTGTTAGCCACCAGCATCACTTGGTAGTCATCACTGTCAAAAGCTTTACGCAGATCGCGGCCTTTTAACCCAATATTCATATTGTGCTCGGTGAACTTCTCGCCAAGTAATGCGCCGCTATCAGGATCATTATCATTGAAAGTAACTTCACCTGAGAAGGCGACCATGGCGTTGATACGATGATAGCCATTCTCTGCGATATAGTTATCAAAGGCGATCTTATAGCGTACCGCTTCTTTACGTGAGCCTGTCACGACCATCGCTTTGGCTTGGCCACCTAATAAGCCTTTAATATTGTCATTAAAATGCTCAATGATGATCTTAACCTTCTGGGCGATATTGTGCTCATGGAGTCGCACCCAGTTATTGAGCTTAATCTTGGCATGGCGAGCATC
The DNA here is from genome assembly GCF_904846705.1 of Psychrobacter sp. Pi2-52. Lineage (GTDB taxonomy): Bacteria > Pseudomonadota > Gammaproteobacteria > Pseudomonadales > Moraxellaceae > Psychrobacter. The sequence continues at coordinate 164,063 of NZ_CAJHBS010000003.1, read as the reverse complement.
GACTTCATCATCAGCGGCGGCCAGCTTTTGCTTGAGCTGATAGACCACTTTGTAGTTGGTGTAGTTTTTAAGCACATCTAGAATAAAGCCTTCTTCAATCGCTTGGCGCATAGAATAGACATGATAAGCGGCTGGCAGATTATCTTTAGAGGCTGGCAAGTCAGGATTGGGCAGCCTTCCAAACAGCTCAATGGTTTTTGGCTTAGGCGTGGCGGTAAAAGCATAGTAGCTGAGGTTAGGACTGCTACGGCGTGCTGCTAATGTGGCGTCCAATATGTCTTCGCTAGATAGCGGTGCATCATTCTCGGCAGCATTATTCTCTGTATCACCTGAGACCAACACTTCTTTGAGCTGGCGTGCGGTAGAGCCTGTCTGTGAAGAGTGTGCTTCATCGGCAATAATGGCATAGCGGCGTGATTTTAAAACGCTAGAATCTTCAATCGCTTTGAGTACAAAGGGGAAGGTTTGAATAGTGACGATAATAATCGGCTGTGAGTTGACCAGTGCGCTGGCAAGCTGTTCAGACTTTGAGCCGTCACTCTCTTTTCTATTGATCTTACCGACCACGCCATCAGCATGTTCAAACTGATAGATGGTGTCCTGCAATTGGTCATCAAGTACGGTACGGTCAGTGATGACAATGACAGAGTGAAACTGCTTATCGCCTTGATCATTATATAAGGTGGAGAGCTGGTGCGCTGTCCATGCGATAGAGTTAGACTTGCCCGAGCCTGCACTATGTTGAATGAGGTACTTTTGTCCAGCGCCTTCAGACACAGCAGCATTAACCAACTTGGTCACCACATCCCACTGATGATAGCGCGGGAACATCATGGTCTCCTTTTTGGACTTGCGGCCAATCGCGTCCTCTTCCTCATCGATCTGCAAATGCATGAAGTGGCCGAGGATGGCGAGTAAGTTCTCTGGCGTGAGCACTTCATTCCATAGATAGTCAGTGGCATATTGGCTGATATCGTCAGGGATATCATTACCTGCGCCACCATTACTGGTGCCTTTGTTAAACGGTAAGAAATAAGTACTGTCTCCTGCTAGCCGTGTGGTCATATAGACTTCATACTGACTGACCGCGAAGTGAACCAGTGCGCCACGCTTAAACGTCAGTAGCGGCTCAGGCTTGCCCGTATCGGGGTCTTTTGGCAGGCGGGTCTTCTTATACTGGCTAATCGCATTATCAACCGACTGCTTAAATTCAGACTTTAGCTCCATTGTCGCAACGGGTATGCCATTGACGAATAGCACGATATCGATACGGTTACGCTTGGCGACTTTACTATCTGTTTCGCCTTTTGGACTGCCCTTTACGCTGGCATGTGGGCTATACACGACCTCAGGGACAATTCTACAGATATTGGCCTTGTAGCGTGCCATAGTCTCAGGGTTTAGGTTGTGCTCAGGCTTGAACTGACACAGAGAGAAGCGCGCGTTACGGATCTTGAGATCATGACGCAGTACGCCCAAGGTGCCATAGGTGCGCGAGGCTTTATCGGTGGCATTCTCATCCGCTTTATTCAGCTGCTTAACCAATGCAGCGATAAAGTGACGCTCAGAATCGATAGGATGAGTACGGCAAAACTTCTGCCACTCTTGCGGCTGAGTTGTCTGCACAAAATCCAGCACGTCTTGCTCATATAGTGCGGTCTCAGCCGTATAGCCGCTGGCATGACCTACTTGCCAGCCTTGCGCTTGCATTTGGTTGACGATATCGGCTTGGAAGACAGATTCGTAAGTGACGTTGTGTGCGTTAGTAGCAGTGCTAGTTTGAGTCATGGCATGGTTCTTATTATTAGTTTATTGGTGTAGAGGGTTTTTAAGCACCGAACTTTTAGATAAGCCTCGTCAATACGGTATTTAATTTTGACTAAGTTGTTGATTAGGATTCATCTTACTTTTAGCCTATATCTTGTGGGTGCATGACATGCACTCTACTAGGCTTTAGCCTAGCAAAAAACCTGACTGCTGGGCTAAAGCCGCAGCCTACGCAAACTAAGGCTCAGCACAAACCTTGGTCAAACTCTCACCAAACACTATTTTATTCAGTTGTTGCCGATAGATATAGGTTTTTTCGGAGTCGGCATGATAGACCTGATCATTGACGCAATTGCCAAAGCCAAAGGTAATCAAGTCAATTTTGGCATACTTGGCAGGATTACTGGCTTTCTCATCTTGATAACGGGACATGGCATAGCTATTTGTTAACGCGCGTTTTTCAACCAGCTGCTGCCATTTATCCTGTACGGCGGTTTCGTTACGAAAAAAGGGTTCGATGTATTGCTTGCACATCAATGGACTCTGCCGCATAGCTTGTATGGGTTCTAAATAAGCCAAAATAGTTAGCTTATTGTGTTTATACTCCCCATCAATAGACTTAATGAGCTGTTGCTTGTAGCGCTGTGCTTCGGGTACCACGTCCAGTCGTTCAACATTATGCTTAACTTGTTTATACTCTTCAGTCAGTGTTTCTAGGTCGGTCATAGATAGCGTATCTAAGTCATTAATATCCATCGGTGGAAAAAAGCTATTTAGATTTGAGCTATTTAAATGGTCGAAGACAAAATGTGAGTTTTCGATTTGCTTAGCGCTATACTTTGTATTATCAAACTCGCCTCGGTTATCGCATAGCTCATCTTGCCAGTGATAGACTTCGGCTTGGGCGCTAGTGGTAACCGCTATTGCGCCTAATAAAGCTGCTACGGTAAACTTTTTCACCCTATAATTCCTTTTATTGTTTTCTGTATTTATTTTAACGGCTTTTGGGCGCAACCCAACCCCTCACATCAATCTTACCCGTGACAGCAGCAGATATTAGAGCGGTGCGGCATACTTGCACGAGTTGGGCGGTTTATTAGGCTTCATTAAAAAACGTAATCCAAATTTTAAGGCTCATCACACACCTGCTTAAAGCTTTTACCAAATAACGTTTTATTGAGCTTTTGCTGATTTTTAAACACTTCATCAGAGTCAGCATGATAGACCTGCTCATTGACGCAATTACCAAAACCAAAAGTAACCAAGTTTATCTTGGCGTACTTAGTAGGGTTGCTGGATTTTTCTTCCTGATAGCGCTTGGTAGCCAAACTGCGGTAATACTTACCACCATCGTCTGTGATATCTGCTTGTTCTTGAATTTGCTCTTCAACAAACTGCTTCCATCTATTTTGCACAGCCGTTTCATTCTTTAATAACGGCTCAATATAAGTTTTACACATTTGCGGGCTTTGCTTGAGTGCCTCACTGGGATTCAGATATCCCAAAATCGTCAATTTATTTTGTTTATATTCGCCGTCAATAGACTTGACCAACTCTTGCTTATAACCTTTTGCTTCAGGCACCACATCAAGTCGTTCAATATTATTCTTAACTTTTATATATTCTTCAGTAAGCTTGTCTAAGTCTTTCATCGATAACTTGTCTAGCGCATCAATATCCATCGGTGGAAAAAAGCTATCTAGATTTGATCTGGTTAAGCTTTCTAATACTAAATGTGAATTCTTGATTTGCTTAGCGGTATATTTTTTACTATCAAAGTCACCCTGCATACTGCAAAAATCATCTTGCCATTTATAGGTCTGTGCTTGGGCGATGGTGGTCACGGCCATTGATGCCAATAGAGCTGCTACGGTAACTGCTTTCATCATATAACTCCTTTTATTGATTTTCTTGTTTATCAAACGCAATATGCGCTTAATCTCTATTTACAGCTACTCAGCCGCCCGCCAGCCCCGCACATCAATCTTACCCGTAACAGCGGCTGATATTAAAGCGGTGCGGCGTTCTTGCATCAGTTGAATGCCTTTTTCTGCACTTTCAGTTAAGGCATCAAAATGACTTTGCATCTTATCGAGGTAATCAGCTATTTGGTGCTGTTCACTTAATGGTGGTATCGGAACTCTAGCTTCTTTAATATTATCTTGACCGATGTTGGGATCTTTTCTTGTTCCCGCTGCACCGATCATCCAAAAAGGACGATAAAACTCATAGAAGCGATGTAAGTAATCAGGTACAAAAGCTTCACTCGGCAACACACCGCAAACAGCCTGATTAATAGTAGATTCAAAATTTAATAATGAATGTTTCCCAATAGAGCCAGCACCACCATACATAGCTATCAACACACTATCTTTAGGCAATAGAGAGCATGCGCTATCTCTAACTGCTTTTGGTGTAATCATAATTGGCGTTTCATTTAGCTTGTCATTATTTAAGTCAGTAGTACGAATCCAAGGTATATCACCATCTTCATAATAATCCTCATACTTTGAAGTAGTTGGAGTACCTCCACTCGTCGTGCTAGCTTTCCATTTAAGCTTTACGATATCCCAATGCTCAGGCACTTCCCCCAACCATTCAACACCAGAATCTTTCATCAATGCGTCAGGGTTTAAGCCTTTAGTCACCGCATGACTGATGACCGCTTGGCGCTTTTCTTTTAACAGTTGGATAAGATTTTGTTGCTTTTCGATTAGGGTATCGATTTGGGCGGTTTCATAGTCGAGGAAGCTGGCGATTTGGGTTTGTTCATCTATAGGTATATTAGGTATTAATATATTTTTCATTTCAGATGAATTTGTACTCCATAAATCAGCAACGATACCTTTTCCATAACGATAGAACTCTTCTTGAAATGGATAACTCCTAAGTAAATGATGTACAAAGCTAGGCGAGATATCTCTAGGCTCTAAAACAATACTAATTAACGATACAGAACCATCGAACGGCGATGTACCAGACGAACCTTTTCTATCTGAACGACTATTTATAACGAAGTCATTTTTTAGAACTAATTTTCGATTATCTCCAGCATCACTTTTTGCAGCATTTTCTAATTGAGGAACAATTCCTTTCATAGTAACTGACAGCGCCGCATAGTCTTTATCACTAACTTTTTCACGACGTTCTTTGAAGAATTGCCCCAGTCTCTTAGCTTCCCAATGGCTAGGAACTTCCCCCAACCACTCAACCCCAGAATCCTTATACTCATCATATTGCTTATACTTCGCCATTATGAATGCACCTCACCCAATAACTGCATAATCTCGCTACTAACCGCATCCAAGTCCGCATCAATCTCAGCCAGCGAACGTGGTGGCTCATACACATAGAAATGACGGTTAAAGGGTATCTCAAAGCCCACAATGCCAACCTCTTCATCAATAGCATCAGTCTTGTCGCTATTTATCCACGCATCAGGCACATGCGGCTGTACTTCACGGGTGAAGTAGCTTTCAATCAGCTCAGTGGTCGTCACGTCAGGATTGAGCGGTACGTTTTCATAATCGCGTAGGTCGCTGTCTGTTTGGAACTCTACTATTTTGGCTGGCTTGTTGGAATTAGTGGGTTTATAGCTAAATGCACCATAAAGCGGATTGGCAACTTTGACCGCTTTTTTGATGACGGGTTCTGCCTCAGGGTTCTTCCAAGTGATCGCATCCATCAGCTGCTTTTTCTCTTTGGTGTCTAAGCTAACCTCAGCGTCTTTTAACGCTTGCTTAAACACTTTTTCAAACTCGTTATAGTCATCGAATTGATCTTTACCGATTGCCGCTTGCAACGCTTTGGCTTTATTCATGATCTTAAGCTGATCCTGCCATATTGTAGAGTCGAGCACATCTTTGATTTGCTTTTCTTTTAGCTCGCTAAAATCCGCCTTAATCATCGCACGCGCCTCAGTCGTAACCGCTGACAAGTCGCCGTAGCTGTCAGTCGTCCACTCACTACCAAATGCCTCATACAGCGCTGGCATGACCATATCAAATGGTTTCGGTGCATAACGTAGGGTTTCTATCGCATCATCAGATAATTGGGCCGATAGACGTAGCGGACGCTCAATGGTGATACGGCGATAGCCAAACTCATGAGTGGCAAATATCTTACTGGTAAAGGTCTTAGCAGGCTCAGTTTTAGGATTGGCAGACTGACGACCACGGTTAGACTTCACCTCTTCAGGCTTATCTAGCACACGCGCATCAACCACCTCAAAGTCACCAAAGCTACGGATAATGGTCTTGATATCATCATCGCTCATCTCATTACGCTTAGAGCCAAGTGACTTACGCATCTTGCCATATAGGTTACTGCCATCGATCAATTGCACGTGACCTTTACGCTCAGGCGCTTTCTTATTGCTCAATACCCATACATAGGTAGCGATACCCGTGTTGTAAAACATATCAGTAGGCAGGGCGATGATGGCCTCTAGTAAATCAGCCTCAAGGATATAACGGCGAATCTCACTCTCGCCACTCCCTGCGCCACCTGTGAATAGCGGCGACCCATTTAAGATAATACCGATACGGCTGCCTTGATTGCTATGTTGACCATTACTAGCCTCTTGGTCACTACCCTGCTCGTTACTGACAATCGGACGCATTTTGCTAATCAGATGCATCAGGAACAATAGCGATCCATCAGACACGCGCGGCAAGCCAGCCCCAAACCGACCGTCAAAGCCCTTTTGCTCGTGCTCGTCTTTGATCTCACCTGATATCTTTTTCCAATCTACCCCAAACGGTGGATTCGATAGCATGTAGTCAAACTTCTCAGCGACCAGCTGATCACTAGACAAAGTATTGCCCAGCTTAATGTTATTCACCTCTTGCCCTTTGATCAGCATATCGGCTTTACAGATGGCATAAGACTCAGGGTTTAGCTCTTGCCCATAGGTACGCATGACCGCGTCAGGGTTCAGCTCTAGCACGTACTCCATACCAGAGGATAAGAAGCCACCTGTGCCCGCTGTAGGGTCATAAATAGTGCGAATAATGCCGTCTTTGGTCAACGCATCATCATCTTCCATAAATACCAGTGACGTGGTCAAGCGCACGATATCGCGCGGGGTGAAATGTTCCCCTGCGGTCTCGTTTGAGCTTTCAGCAAAGCGGCGGATCAGCTCTTCAAACACAAAGCCCATTTCATGGTTAGAGATAGCGTCAGGGCTAAGATCAGTAGTGGCGAACTTCTGCACCACTTTATAGAGCAAATTGGCATCGGCCAGCTGTCCGACAAACTCTTCAAACTTAAAGTGCTCAAATATCTCGCGCGCGTCTTTAGAGAAGGATTGCACGTAAGTATTTAGATTATCTTTGATATCGCTTTGACCCATTTTGCTCAGATCCATCGGCGAGGTATTGTAAAAAGGTCGCTTGCTGGCACGTATCAAGAACTTCTCTTGCGCTTCCTCTGGCAGACCCATATCAGCGATACGTTGGCTCTCAGCAACCACAGCGTCTTTGGTCTCTGATAATACGCACTCTAAACGGCGCAATAGTGTGAATGGCAAAATGATGCGACCGTATTGAGACTGCTTAAAGTCACCGCGCAATAGGTCAGCGACAGACCAGATGAAAGCCGCTGTTTGAGAGAAATTTTTGGTCATGGAGTTGTCTTATTGTTTGTTGGGCAAGATTGAATGCTACTATAAAGAGCTAGAATAAATAAATGTTCAGTATGATACTGAAAACTATATCAGATTTAAAGGTGAGTTACAGACATGGCAGGTGTTGTTGATAAAAATCAAATCAATATAAAGATAGCATAGATACTATTCATAGTGCCTTATCCTTATATAACGGTGTTTTCGTCATTTTTCGTCACCCCTAGAGGCCTGTTTTACGCATATAAAAAAGCTATTTATTGAAAATTTAATCATACAATACAAATACTTATGCATATACTACTGATTAGGTAAAATCATAAAGTGACGATATAAACATGGAAGCGTGACGAAAGTGACGATTACAAAGATAATGGACTATGGGACGTTATGAGTAATACATTTACATATCTAATGAATGCCTACTTCTATCAAGAGTGGTGGACAGAGTACTCTGACCCTAGAGTTAGTGATAAAGAAGTACTCGTACGTTTCGCGAGTAATGAAAATATAAAGATATTAAATAGCTTAGTTCAAGACCTTGAATATATACTAGCAAATGATCTAGCGACAACAGTTTTCGAAAATAATAGCTTGGACTTTGACCCCTTATTACACGGTTATTCTAGTGAGCAAGCATGGGTTGAATCCGCTTATAGAATAATAAGTCTTAGGATAAACTAGTAGAGATGCCTCATGAGTATTTTCGAACATCCAGCTACAAGTAATTTGATTATTTTTTTAGTATCTATAATGCTATCCCTACCAGCCATGGCATTAGATTTTAACAATACCCAATATTTAGCGCATCAAGGTGATGCTGTAGAACAACACAATCTTGGATATATGTATGTGACAGGCGATGGTGTGCATCGGGATTATATTCAAGCAAGATATTGGTTTGAGAAAGCGGCAAGCCAAGGTAAGGCTGAAGCACAATCCTATCTTGGTGTAATGTATCATACAGGTGAAGGTGTGAATCAAGATTATGCAAAAGCAAAATATTGGTTTGAAAAAGCTGCTAATCAGGGTGATACACAGGCTCAATACAACATGGGTTATTTATATCACATGGGAGAAGGCGTACATCAAAACGATATCAAAGCCGTTGAATGGTATCAGATAGCCGCTAATAAAGACTTTACTGCAGCTCAGTCTAACCTTGGCACAATATACTATAAAAGTGGAGGAATGTTTCAGAACTATATTCGAGCAAAATACTGGTTTGAGAAAGCAGCTAATAAGGGAGAAGCTGCATCTCAGTACAACCTTGGCTTAATATATGATCAAGGTAATGGCGTGCCTCAAAATCATATTAAAGCCGTTGAGTGGTATCGAAAAGCAGCTACACAAGGATTTGTAAATGCTCAAACCAATCTTGGAGCAAAGTACCGAAAGGGCGAGGGTGTACGTCAAGATTATGCAAAGACGAAATACTGGTTTGAGAAAGCAGCGAATAAAGGAGAAGCGATATCTCAATTTAATCTTGGCTCAATGTATAATAATGGCGAAGGAGTGCCTCTGGATTATGCAAAGGCATTCGAGTGGTATCAAAAATCTGCTCATCAAGGACATATTAATTCTCAATTCAACATTGGCATGATGTATAAAAACGGTATAGGCGTGCTTCGAAATAAAGTTCTAGCTAAAGAATGGTTTGGCAAAGCTTGTCAGAATGGTGATCAAGAAAGTTGCAATAATTATCGGATTATAAACTAAAGTAACAACTACAATCAGATTTGACTATGTAGAAAAATAGGTGATCAAAATAATTATCTTAGGACATAAAAAAACCTCCGATTAAGGAGGTTGATTTATCAAGTTAAGGTTTTATCAAAGTGTACACTGTGATGTACACGCTAAAGAGAAAATACTAATTAATCATTTAGCAAACAAACACTTAACTTAAGATATTGGTACCAGTGGTCGGACTCGAACCGACACGCTTTTAAAGGCAACGGATTTTGAATCCGTCATGTCTACCAATTCCATCACACTGGCATGTTAGGTGATAATAGTTATTGACTAAATATTACCGAATTGGGCTACAGTGTTGACTGTATAGGCTGCGTATTATAGCAGCCTATTTACATGCGTCAAGCATTATTTTATACAAATTTTCATTTATTCTACTAATGCTAAATAGCATCATTCTAACCGACAAAGGCACGCTCAACTGCGTAATCTGCCTGCACACCCATACGTGGTGAAACAGTCAAGCCAAAGTCATCTAAAATAGCAGAAACCTCAGCATTAAACGGCATACTGCCACAAAGCATGACACGGTCGTCGTCTTTATTCATTGGTGGTAAACCAATATCTTCGAACAATTTGCCTGACTTCATCAAATCAGTGACACGTCCTTGATTTCTGAATTCTTCACGCGTAACCGTTGGATAATAGATGAATTTTTCGCGATACCATTCACCAAAGATTTCATCATTAGGTAGCTCGTTTTCGAACATCTCGCGATAAGCCAAATCATGAACATGACGTACGCCATGTACTAAGATAATTTTATCAAAACGCTCATACACTTCAGGGTCACGTGCTAGTGACAAGAAGGGAGCAAGACCAGTACCAGTAGAGAGCATGTAAAGGTTCTTACCTGGTAGCAGATCGTCCAATACTAGTGTACCCGTTGGTTTTTTACTGACTAACAGCTCGTCGCCTACTTTGATATGTTGCAAGCGCGAAGTTAATGGACCATCTTGAACTTTAATAGAGAAAAATTCTAAATGATCTTCATAGTTAGGGCTGGCGATTGAATAAGCGCGTAATAGTGGCTTGCCATCAACAACAAGTCCAATCATCGCAAATTCGCCATTACGAAAGCGCAAGCCATCGTCACGAGTGGTTTTGATACTAAATAGAGAGTCATTCCAGTGATGAACCTCTGTGACCGTTTCGGTGCGAAGTTTTGACATAAAGTCCTCGTTAATAAGTTGTTATTTGTGTGTTAAGTTTGAATAAGTATTAAATCAGAATTTTCAATGTTAAATTGAACATTATAAAAACGTATCAGTCTTTTAAGCGTTGTCGAAACTGCTATTTTTATGAACGAGTAAATGATGAGTAAGCGTAATAGAATTGGTTTATCAGCTTATATATAGCCAGCTATTACGTCATTAGACATAGTGAATTTGCGTCAACGATGACAGCATTACTGGTCATATCATCCAAATGTAAATGACTCTCATCAAATTTCTTGCTCATAATATCAAACTTTAAAATAAAAATCCGTCTAGCAGTGATTGTCTAGCATGATAAAATGGAATATCGTTAGTGAGTAATTTTGTATCATTTGGCAAAACTGCTTTATCAAGGTAGTTTTGTATTACTGGAGTTGGTCTATGCTTGATGATAATCCCCTGTTAGATAACTACCATCAAGCTCCTGTTATTGGCTATCATCGTGCCCCGCTGTCACAAAAATTCGGTGCGCCGCGCCAGCCAAACTTAGTCGCTCTGACTAGTGTCATTGAGATGTTAGCGCCATATGATACGCCAGCTGCATTTGATGGCTTGGATAAGTTTAGTCATATATGGGTGAGTTGGCAGTTTCATCATAATTATCGATATAAAAACAACAATGAAACCAGTAGTGGCTTTCGCGCTCAAGTACGCCCGCCAAGATTGGGTGGTAATCAAAAAATAGGGGTGTTTGCCAGTCGCAGTATGTACCGTCCTTCAGGGTTAGGTTTGTCTGTCGTCAAGCTCGAACAAGTCAAAATAGTTCAAGGTCGTGTATTATTGATTATCAAAGGTGCTGATATGATAGATGGCACGCCAATCATCGATATAAAGCCATATGTGGCCTATAGTGATGCGCTGACACAGACGGAAAATGGATTTGCGCCAACCGCTCCAGAATTATTAAATGTAACCGTGACCGATGCTGCTAACGAACAGTTTATGATGCTAGTAAGCGCAGGCGAGCCTAGTGATGCTAATAACAATGATACAAATATCAAAGACGCAAACATTGGATCGAATAGTGCGACAGTTGCGTCTACGATTCATCGTATACAAAATCAATTGATAGCCTCAGATATGAGCATTATTAAAGAGCTAATTGCCCAAGACCCGCGTCCAGCTTATCGACGGACAGAGATCGCTACGCCATTTGTTATGCGTTATAAATCCGTTGATGTGAGTTTTCAGTTGATAGAATCAGGACAGCTACAGATAATCGCTGTGGTTACGGTGTAGCTAGCTTGCATTGGTATCGTTTTTGACAACACATTGTAAAACAATAGAAGAAGAGAGATATGTCTGCTCAACAGTACTCGATAGTGATTGATTTGCGTTGGTGTTTAGATGAGCTATTGGCAGATAAAGTGATTGACCAACGCGGCTATAACCTAGTTATTACTAGCCGTCGCGACAAAGCTCAGCACCCTCTACTAACGATTAGTGAATTTGGTTTGCCTAATGGCCATGCGACGGACAATAGCGCTGAAAATAAATTAACTTTGGCTTGGCTCAATCAGTGGTTGGCGGCTAAAGCAGATATGACTCTCGTTCGTATTGACCCTCTAAAAGTCGATGTCCCTGCAGTCACACAATTGATGTCGTTTGAATATGCACGTTCACAGCATATTCTACCGATTGAGGTCGCTGTAGACGAAGTGGTTATCGGAACGGATCAGCCTTTTTATACTGACTGGCACTCAAGTATTGAAAAGTTAATCAAATCAAAAAGCTATCGTACGGTCTATATCAATCCTGAGCAGATCAAACGCTATCGGCAGGAGTTCTATCAAGTCACCCAAGCGATTGCAGGCGCAAATAGTGTCCATAAGCGTGCAGCTGCCGATGTGACCAATGTCGAAGCATTATTGCAATTGGGTGACAATACCAACCCTGATGCCAATGACCAGCATATCGTCAGAGTCGTTGATTGGCTGTTGCAATATGCCTTTGAGCAACGAGCCAGTGATATCCATTTAGAGCCACGTCGTGAGACAGGTAAGGTTCGTTTCCGTATCGATGGTGTGCTACATACGGTGTATGAGATGCCATTGGCAATCATCGTCGCGGTAACCGCACGTATTAAAATTCTAGGGCGACTAAATGTCGCAGAAAAGCGTAAACCGCAAGATGGTCGTTTAAAGACGCGAACGCCGAAGGGGTTAGAGACAGAACTTCGTTTATCGACTATGCCAACCGCCTTCGGTGAAAAGTTGGTCATGCGGGTATTTGATCCTGAAGTACTGGTACGTTCCTTTGCTCAGCTTGGTCTATCGGGTAAGCAGCTTGAAACATGGCATGAATTGACGGCTCATCCAAACGGGATTATTTTGGTCACTGGGCCTACAGGTTCGGGTAAGACCACGACCTTGTATAGTACCCTCAAGCAGTTAGCGACTGAACAAGTCAATGTCTGTACCATTGAAGATCCTATTGAAATGATTGAACCTGCATTTAACCAAATGCAAGTAAATCCAGGCGTTGATTTAAACTTTGCAGACGGCATTCGCTCTTTGATGCGTCAAGATCCTGACATCATTATGGTGGGGGAGATTCGTGATGCTGAAACAGCCAATATGGCAGTACAAGCCTCATTGACAGGGCATTTGGTGCTCTCGACACTACATACTAACGATGCGCCAAGTTCAATCACTCGTTTGCATGATTTGGGGATTCAGCCATTTTTGACATCAGCAACTATCTTAGGTGTAATGGCACAGCGCTTGTTACGTACGCTATGCCCGCATTGCAAAAAAGCAGTAGACGTTGTGCCAGACAGTGAGATTGCCATTCAATGGCAGGAGTTGGTACAACCTTGGCGCGCACCTGCCCCAGCACAAATTTATATGGCTCAAGGCTGCGAACATTGTCGACACACTGGTTATCAGGGACGAGTCGGCCTATACGAGATTATGCCGTTGTCTAACGAATTAAAAAAACTGGTCGCAGCTGATACAAACTTAGATGTGCTCAAACAACAAGCGTATCGTGAAGGTCTACAGCCGTTACGTTTATCAGGTGCAAAACGTATTAGTGAAGGCGTGACAACCATAGAAGAGGTGATGAGAGTTGTGCCTCTTAATTAGTCTCATGTATTAGGACGTGCATTAGTGGATATTATTTTAAAAATAGGAAATACGATGCCACTTGAAAACAGCGCACCTCACAGCAATCAATATAATGAAAATTCCAATTTTTAATTCCCAGACTTTTAATTGAGAAAGTTTTTAACAACGAGATTATTTATGTTTACAGATACTCATTGTCACCTTAACCGTTTAGATTTGACGAAGTATGATGGTAAATTATCTGGCGCGATTGACGCCATGAAAACTGCCAATGTTACCCGTGCAATGGCAATCATGTGTGATTTTGCGGAGTATGACGAGATTGCCAATATTGTGAGCACCTATGGTGACGAGACGCTAAATCTAGGGATGAGTGTAGGGATTCATCCTTGTGAGGATATCGATATACTGAAATCAGCGACGGTTGAGCGTCTAATCGAGACTGCTGATAAAGAGCATGTATGGGCAATAGGCGAGACAGGGCTAGATTACTACTGGTCTACAGAAAATAAAAAAGAGCAGCAAGCCAGTCTTGCACGTCATATCCATGCCAGTCAGCAACTAAAAAAACCGCTTGTCATACACATGCGCGATGCAAAAGAAGATACGATCGATGTCTTAAAGAGTGAAGGCGCTGAGCATGGTATTATCCATTGTTTCACTGAAGACTGGGAGACCGCAAAACGTGCTTTAGATTTGGGATTTTATATCTCTTTCTCAGGCATTGTTAGCTTTAAAAGTGCCCAAAATATCCAAGATGCTGCAAGGCACATGCCTAAAGACAGAATCTTGATTGAGACCGACAGCCCATATTTGGCGCCTGTACCTAAGCGTGGTCGTCCCAATGAGCCCGCCTACGTACCTTATGTCGCCAGCTTCATCGCAGATATGTATGGTTGTGATAGTAACGAGGTCGGAGAATTAACCGCAAAAAACTTTGAAAATTTACTGGCACAGTATCGCTAAAATGGTTATGCTATGACCAGTCAGTCATTTATGTGATAGTCGTATAGTTCAATCCCCTTTAGTATTTGAATTACTAAATGTAACTATCTGATTATTAATGACTATTTGTAAATATAAGCATATCCCTTTTATGGTATTTCAGCAGTTCTTGTATAGTTTTATACGCTCATTGCCAAATGTACGCACATAATTGATGGTCATATGCTTAATCTTGTCATGTTTTAGGAGAGATTATGAGTCGTCAGCACCAGTTCAAGGCACGAGAAGAGAACATCTTAGCGATGGCAGAACAATTGCTACTTGAGTCAGGCGATGGTGATATCACTTTAGACAGTTTGGCAGATCAGCTCGATTTGGCTAAAGGCACCCTGTACAAGCATTTCTCCAGTAAAGATGAGCTTTATCTGCGTATTATTATTCGTTACGAAGAGCAATTGTTTGAGATTAACCGTATTGATGACTGCCCGTCGGCAGGTGTCGCCCGTATGATTTTTCAGCAGTTATTCAATCCGCAAAAAGCCATGCTATTGAACCAAATTGAAGAGCGTCTGGCAGCATCAGTGACTGGGCTCAATCGTTTGTTTGGTGAGTTATATGATATCCGTCGCCAGCGCATGAAGCGTTTGATTGATATTATTAGCGCATACCTAAAAGATGAGCACAGTAATTTGAGTACTCGTGATTATCTATCGTCTATTTGGGCGATTGGTCAGGGCGGTGCAGGGCTCTTAAACTCAAGCTTTTACCAACGCTATTTAGGTCGCCGTGATACGCTGCGTTATGCTTTTGTTCAGCAAGTGCTAGAGTTGCCAAGCCATTATCCTGCTGATGATGAAGAGGTCATGGATGAGGATATGCAAGAGCTGGTAGAGCAAATCGATACTGAATCAGAAGAGCACCGCAATACCAACTACTAAAGTAGTTATTGATAAAGTAACCCTTAGTAAAGTAATTATTAATAAACTAGCAAGTAATTTTTGGGTTGTGAACCTTTCTTGGTTTTAATAAATCGTGTTGTAATGCTTACTATTGCAGCACGAATTCATATATATTTTAATATTCTTCAAAAACTTTTTCTCATTCTGCGACAATTAAAATTGGGCTTATAGGTGCAATATGCCGGTCACTGTCAAGACTCAGTCCAGTTCAGCGGCTACTTGCTCTTTCACTTTAATTAGTCAAACGTCTCAGTCAAACTGCTTAGATACAAGACCTACAGACCGTTGTCGAAGCTGCTTCTCCATATCAACTGATATCCATCACTTATCATCATTCTCATCAATAAACAGTCGGACACAGGCTGGTTTTACATTGGTAGAAATCGTGGTGGTAGTGGTTATCTTGTCTATATTTGCTGGCATAATGAGTTTATCTGTCGGTAGCAGTGAATCCCGCAAAAACCGCGCTTTTTATGAGCATCTGACCGATTCATTGAGTTACGTTCGCCTATTGTCGGCTGAACGTATGCAGCCGATGGGTTTGCGTATGCAGGCAGATAAGCAGGGGCAGGTAGAGCCGGTCATCGTTACATTATCAAATCCATATGTCGCGTACCAGACAACAGAGATGATGTCAGATAGCGCCGACAGTCAGCCTAAGAATGCTATGGAGCTGTCGGCAGAGGTTGCTGGTCTATCAGGCTCTACTGATGAGCAAAAACCAACGCCAAGTTGGGAAGTCGAGTCGGATATCAATTTGCCTGAACTGCCCACTGGCGTGAGTATTAGAGTTCAAAGTTTGGATTCTAGCGGTTTACAGAGTACGGGACGAACCCAAACGTTACAGCCTTGGTTTAGCGATCAAAATGTACCGCAGGTATTGTGGTTTGGTACGGGACAAGCAACGCCTGTCACCATTGAAGTACTTCACGATTCGCGTTTAGTGGGCGAGGTGATTACCATAATGCCAGATGGTAGCATGCGAATCGGACAGGGGTTAGAGTGACTAAATTATATAAACCTCCTATGACAAGCCAGCCTATGTCATCAAAATCTATATCACTCAAGCCTAGGCGTGAGAGCGGCTTTACCCTTATCGAAGTGATGGTTGCTCTGGCTATTTTGGCAGTGGTAGCAGTCGCGGCGAGCCGTGCCAGTAGTGCATATCTGAGCTCAGTTGATATATTGCGTACTCGTACGCTTGCTCACTTCGTCGCTCAAAATGCCGCCGCTGATTTACGTATTCAAGAGACGTGGCTGACAGCCAACCGCACCCAAACCGTTAATGCTCAAGGACGTGATTGGCAAATAGCAATGACAGTCGGTGACGCCATCACACCTGCCTTAAAAGAAGTAAATATCGCAGTTTCGCCTATTATAGATGGACAGACACGCACATCGGTCACTGATATCACTGTGATGCTAAGTAATGCTGAGCAAGATACGAACAGTTTGGATTTAAGTGGTCTAAGCATAGCAGGTAATAGCGAGCAGGCCGGGGGCGGTCTATGAAGCATCAGCGTGGTTTTACACTGCTTGAGTTAATGGTTGCGATGGCAATATTTGCGATGCTAGCCGTTGCAGGCTGGCAAGTGTTTGATGGGGTCAACCGTGCTCGTGAGCGCGCGCAATTTCATGCTGACAATCTTGCTGTCCTGCAGTACGCCTATTTACAGTTACAGCAAGACATGGGTCAAATTATCCCTTATCAAGCGTCGACTACTCAAAGTGTCAGTGCGGCGAATAACAGTCCAAGCGATAGTAGTAATACGAACAACAAACCTCAATCAAGCGAGCAAATAAACGGACAAATAAATAAAATAGCGCCTGAGCCCTTTATGAGCTTAGATAGTGAATATGTTAGCTTTGTACGCTTTGCCGATCCTGATCCACGATATCAGAGTAGCAATAGCATTCAACGTATCGAATATATTTTTGCGGATGAGCGTTTGATACGTCGCCAATATGCCAGTATGGAAGGCGGGCGTGACAGCGTCAGCCTAGACAGCGTATTGCTCGAAGGTGTCACAGCAGGGAGTTGGCAAGCTTATTTACCAGAGCTAAGTACCAAGTTTCCGAGCGATGACGCTAAAAGTAATAGTACGAATACAGCGGTGAGACAATCAGCGAATACAGCGAGCCCTAAGCCCACAGCTGTTTTATTGCCGAAAGGAGTCGCGGTTAGCTTTACATACCAAGACATGCCAATCACTTGGCAATGGGCACTCGCCCCGCAACCGATATCGCATAGCAATAGTCAAAGCATGACCAATAACACAGATAGTAGCAGCAATGATAATGCTAATAATGACAACAGCGGTAGTGACGGTAGTGACAATAATAGTAGTGCGGATAATAGCAATGTAGGAACGAATAATTGAGAAGGTAGTAGTTAAAATGCATCAATTGCTCAATAACAAAGGCTATGTATGTCGATGACTGCAAACTCTCAACGCGGTGTTGCGCTGCTGACTATCTTATTACTGGTAGTCAGTATTACTGTGGTTGCAGGATCGATGCTTGCTAGCCAAAAAATTGCAATTAGGCGTAGTGGTCTGTTGTTCGATCAAAATCAGTTGCTGCAAGATATCGATGCAGGTCAGCAGTTAGCAGTGACGATGCTTCGCGCTGATAGCAACCTCAATGATACGGATAGTGCGCAAGATATCTGGGCGCAGCCTATACCACCTTATACATTGGCCAATCATAGTGTCAGCATCGAGCTACGCGATGAGTCTGGTCGTTTTAACATTAATAATTTGTATCAAGATGGGTCGGCCAATACCGCTGCTTTAGAAATATTCCAACGACTCCTCACGCAACTAAATCTAGAGCCTGATATCGCTATTGCTATACTTGATTGGCAAGATGCAGACGGTGAGGTATATCAAGATGGCGGTGATGAAAGTACGGTATATGCGCACCAGTCAAATGCTGTAGCAACAGATGCTCTGCCAAATCAGCCTTTTGTCAGTATCGATCAGCTACTAGAAGTGACAGGGGTGAGCGCTGAAACATTAGCAGTATTACGGCCTTATCTTACAGCAGTGCCTTATTATGTGCCTATTAATATCAATACTGCCAGTCCTGCATTGTTGGCAGCACTAATTGATGGTGCTAACAGCCAACAGATGCAAGCACTGGTAGATATGCGCGCACAGCAGGCCCTGACGTCTATTGATGCAGCATGGCAATTACCGATATTCGGCAGTCTAAATGATGAGCAACGAAAAGCCTTAACACCCATGCTTGCCGTTGATAGCAAAGCATTTATGGCGCTTATCACAGCGACTGATAATGCAACTGTCGGTCAGGCGAGAGAGCGTTTTGCCACTGTTTTGATTAGTAAAACTGTCGTTGATAATAATCAAGCAGTTAATAGTAGTCAGACAGCTAGTAATAATCAGGCGAGTAACAGTAGTGAGGTAGACAGTAAAATGCCCAAGGAAGTCAAAGTAGTGACACAGCGACTATGGGCATTTCGTCCGAGCTTTTAGCAGATGGTATTGAGATCGTATTTAGTCTTTGAGGCGTGTTTCTTCGCTAGACTTCCAATTATAAGCCCCGTAAAAAAGCATCTGTGCTTGACGAGTACAGTTATGCAGCATCAGCTGTTTGTTTTCTTCGATTTCGTTTAGATCAATCTCATCATCATGATCTTCCGTGTAGGTCAGCTCTAGCCAATCAATAATCCAAGAGAAGAACATATTCACACCAGCCTCAGCCAATAGACGACGGTCATAAGCGTTGATATGGGTAAACGCTGGCTGCAACGCTAAGTCGTCGGCCAACCCTTGAGCATGTATCTTAATCAACTCATTGATGGCTTTGCGTACTGCTTCTGACCCACCATAACGCTCACTGACCAAGAACTGCCAGTAATAAGGCTGATCGCTGACCATGTACAAGAATAGCTGAATGCTTTTTGCGATTTGACGATCGAAACTACGTTTACGTCCAATCTGCAGGCTATCACTTAACGTGGCTAACGTACCGCCTAATTCCTCAATGACCAAAGCGCGCCCGAGTGACTCCATATCATCAAAATGGCGATAAAACGCAGTCGGCACAACGCCAACCTCGCGTGTTACTTGTCTGAGACTGATAGAGCTAAAAGATTGCCCTGTCATACATAGATCGAGCACAGCATTAAAAAAGGCGTGCCGAGTTTGAAGTTTTTTTTGTTCGCGACTGCTCATAATATTTCAAAATTGTCCGGTAGGTGTTTATCATACTCATTTCAACGCATAAATACGACTGAAATACGCCATTCGTGTTAATTTACTAAACCTGTACTGGTCTTTTAAACCACTGTGCCCCAATGACCCTGCAATTCTTGCGCCAATCGATAAGCTTCATGGTCATTCATACCTGTAATAAAATCCAAAATATTTAAGATATTATGATAGATATCGTCAGACAATATGCGGCGATGTTCGTCAAGATGAGGCTGTAGCAATCTTAACAGACGTTGCTGCTCAAAAGACATCGGCGGCTGCATAGTAGCAGATTGCGACCCTGTCCAAGCGAGTGGCATAAAGGCATTCAATAGGCTATGCAAGCACTGATTGGCCATCAGCTCCATTCTTACTTTGCTCGGATGATTAAATATTTTTTCGCGTGCTAGTTGCTTAGCTTGATTGATACCATTTTGTACACTGGTATCGCAATGGGCAAATAGGCTACCTTGCAGCGTGCCAGCTAGCAATGCATCACTGTTGGCTACAAAAGCATCGGTGACGGTATTGACCAAACGCATCATGGCTCGTGCCCGTAGGGAAGCTAGGCTTTGTCTGACAGACATATGCGCTGGCAGGTTTACGCTGCTCGGACGTTCACCAATCAGCTCATAAAATATCGTGGCAACTTCGCCATAGGTTAGCATATTCAGATTGATGCCATCTTCTAAATCGATTAGCGCATAACAGATATCATCTGCCGCTTCCAATAAGTAAGCCAATGGATGGCGCGCAAAGCCATCGTGTTGCTCCGAGCGTGGTAAATGTAAACACGCAGCTAACTCTTCTAGTTGAGAGGCCTCACTATAAAAGCAGCCAAATTTCTGCACATTATAATGGTTTTCATTGACATCGTTACTGTGAGTTGCCAACCACGGATACTTCATAAAGGCGCCTAGCGTGGCACAGGTGAGCCGCATACCACCCTTGTCAGGATGATGCTCATTACGTGCCAATAGGCGAAACCCTTGAGCATTACCCTCGTATGCCAGTAAGTCTAATCGCTCGTTGCTGCTTAAATTTTCCAAAACTGCTTGCGGTTCAGGCTGTCTAAACCAATCACGAATCGCATACTCTCCAGCGTGGCCAAAAGGTGGATTGCCAATATCATGAGCGAGACAAGCTGCTTGTACGATCACGCCGACGTCTGCTGGTGAAACTCCTGCTGGTAGGCCGCTACGTAGTGCATCATGAATTTTTTCGGCAGCCATCATTCCCAAAGAGCGACCAATAGAAGAAACTTCTAGCGAGTGAGTCAGGCGCGTATGAATACCGAGCTGATTGGTCAATGGATGGACTTGGGTTTTTTGATTTAACTGGCGAAAAGAGTGAGAAAATACCAGTCTGTCATAGTCTTTGTGAAACTGAGAGCGAGTACTGGTATTGGCGTTAAATTTTTTGGAAGCACCAAGACGTTGTGAATTAAGGAGATGTGACCATTGTGTGGTAGGGGACGGCAAAGAGGTTTGTGTACTTAGCATATTAAACATCCGGAACCAAGGGAGCCTCTAGCATAGCAAAATAGCGCCCTTGGTTCAGCTATATAGTCAGGGAACTACTAAACGGCTACGGCGTTACCTTCCTTAGAGCTACTATTTGTACAATCTGCAGTCGGCGGGCTTGTACCCGTTTGACTTCTTTGACTAGAGTTAATGCCCTATAAATTGGATACGGTGCCAGTTTTACTTAACCTACTATTGGTAGTGCTTTCACTCGCCTTGCTTGTATTCAAATTATATTGAATTAACTATATTAAGACTTTTGACAGCTAAAAAGTACGTCTTCCTTGTCGATAGCGACATCGCTGTCCAGTGTTTTATTAAGCAATGTGGCTTTGTCTCCATTTACTTGCCATATGATGCCGTGGGTATCGTCTAATCCAATATCGCTTGTATAGATGCCCTTATCAGCATCAGTTTCACTATTAGCGGCAGCTGTTAAATCGTATTCGATACCATCGATGAGCAAATGCGCTGTCTGTGGTGTACTGTCGCTATGATAAGAAACGCCGATAGTAGCAGTAGGCTCACAAGAGAAAGGAGTGCTGTTGCTGGCGTGTGCTTCATGATCGTGACCTGCGTGCGTATGTTCTTCGTGGTCGTGCTCTTCATGCTCTTTATCATCATGCATCTCATGATCTTGTTCATGCTCGACGTGATTATCTACTGGTGCTTCTTCAGATACCACTGCATCGGTATCGTTGTTCGGCTGACAGCCCAGTAAAGAGCCAGCCATCACACTACCTAGTATAGTAATACCTGCAAGTTTAGAAAAATAAGCCGCCATAATATAATTCCTCAAATAAGCAAAATAAAGATATGTTATAATATAACAATATAATGACAAAATAAAGCCGATGATGGAGAATATCCAACATCGGCTAATTAACTTTAAACAAGCTATACTATTTAAAGTTACACGTTAAATCTAAAGTGCATCACATCGCCATCTTGTACGATGTAAGTTTTACCTTCTAAACGCGATTTACCAGCAGCAGCAGCGCCTTTTTCACCGTTGTATTCGATAAAGTCATCATACGCAATGACTTCAGCACGAATAAAACCACGCTCAAAATCAGTATGAATCACGCCAGCTGCTTGCGGCGCTGTCGCACCAATAGCGACAGTCCAAGCACGTACTTCTTTTACGCCAGCGGTAAAGTAAGTCTGCATATCAAGTAAGTCATAGCCACCACGGATTACTTGGTCAAGACCGGCTTCTTCCATATCCATTTCAGCTAGGAAGTCTTTTTTATCATCTTCATCGAGCTGTGCAATTTCAGATTCGATCTGATTGCATAGCGCGATGACGATAGAATCTTCACCAGTGGCATAGTCACGAACAGCGTCAAGATATGGGTTGTTTTCAAAACCATCTTCAGAGACGTTAGCGATATACATGGTCGGCTTTAGCGTAATTAAACCATAGCTTCTGATCAGTTTTTTCTCATCAGCGTCTAGATTAGCTGCACGAGCCGCTTTACCTTCTGCTAATAATGGTTCAACTTTTTTGAACACATCAAGCAATGCTTGCGCGTCCTTATCACCACCTTTAGCCTTTTTGGTTTGGTTGTGGATTGCGCGCTCAACAGCTTCTAAATCAGCAAGTGCCAGTTCAGTGTTGATGGTTTCGATATCATCAATCGGGCTAACGCGACCATCAACGTGCACCACATTGTCATCATCAAAACAGCGTACAACATGAGCAATCGCATCGGTCTCACGGATGTTGGCTAGGAACTGGTTACCCATGCCTTCGCCTTTCGACGCGCCTGCGACCAAACCTGCGATATCAACAAACTCCATGGTCGTTGGTAGAACGCGTTCAGGATTGACGATATCAGCCAGTTGCTTTAGGCGTGGGTCTGGTACTGGCACGATACCCGTGTTGGGATCTTTGGTACAAAATGGAAAGTTTTCAGCGGCGATACCCGCTTTGGTCAACGCATTAAACAAGGTGGATTTACCCACGTTTGGTAGGCCGACGATGCCGCAATTAAAACCCATAACATTCTCTCAATGTATTAATAAAATCAGTTGGTATAAAGTTTGGTTAAATGATAAATCAAAATTGGGCACATTGTAGCAAATTTACCTGAATAGGGGTGAGGTTGTTACGGTATATGCTCAGGTTTTTACCTGATAATGATAAGCAACTTTATGATAAAAGCAGGTCATATTAGAGGCTTAAAAATGAATAAGGCGAATCAATAAGAGTGACGCATAGCTTATGTGGGCTAATAAATCCTATTTTTTAATATGCTAAACTGTCACGCATAGATAAGGGCTTGAACTTCACGTAAATTCAGCACATATATTCTGTCAATTTTAGCAAATCATACTTATTCTAAAGCTATAAACAGTCAGACATACGCTGATAATATCGCCAAAATAAAATGTAAGGCAATTTTAGACAATGACAACCTCGATTTTTGACACACGCCACTATAAATACCCGCAGAACTTCCTTGAGATGAAGCCTAAACTGACTCGGCTTGAACAGGCTATTAAAAAACTAGAGGCAAATTTAATTGATACTGATGAGACGAAGAACCTCAAGTTATTAAAGCAGAGGCTAGATAGTGGATTGGGATTAAAAGTCGATTATGCTAGAGAGTTAAATCCCGATCAGTTAATGGCCGCGACTACGATCGAAGGCAAAGTATTAGTCATTGCTGGTGCAGGTTCGGGCAAGACCAAAACTTTGACCTATCGCACCAGTTATCTATTGGAAAACGGGGTGTCGCCTAAAGAGATTTTGCTACTGACCTTTACGCGTAAAGCGGCAAATGAAATAAAAGATCGAGCTAAATCCTTGCTAGCTAGCAGTCTTTCAAATCAAGAACTATCAGATGAAGAGTTGGCTGAGGATAAGCTGCCAACTGATAAAGCATTAAATAGCATCACTAGTGGTACTTTTCACTCGTTTTGTAATATGTTACTACGTCAATATTCAGGGCTACTCGGTATCAATCCAAGGTTTACCATTTTGGATACTGGCGATAGTGAGGACGCTATCGACTTGGTGCATAAAGAAAAAAAGTATCCTGCTCAAACCAAGGCACAAGCCTTTCCGCGTAAAAAAACGCTGCAAAATATCATCTCGACGTCTAGAAATAGACGTATACAAATTCGTGACTTAATCGAAAGTAACTACCCAGATATTGCCGTGCATATTCCTATCATCGAGCAGCTGGCAGTTGACTTTCATGAGTATAAGCGCGCCAATCACTTATATGATTTTGATGACATAATTAGCCAAGTAGTGCATCATTTAAAAACCAATGACACCTTTCGACAGCTGCTGCAAAGCCAATATCGTTACATTATGGTTGATGAATACCAAGACACCAATATTCCGCAAAAGCAGCTAATCGACTTAATATGTGAGCCTGACTCGGTATCGCTGATGGTAGTTGGTGACGACAATCAAAGTATTTACGCGTTTCGCGGTGCCAATTATGAAAACATTCTTCTGTTCGGTGAGACTTATCCTCAAGCCAAACTTATTAAGCTTGAGCAAAATTATCGTAGCTCGCCATCCGTTTTAAATTATATCAATGCGTTATCCGCGCAAATCACGCTAGGCTATCAAAAGCAGCTGTATTCTGATGCGCCAATAGAAGGACACAAGCCAGTATTTCGACGACTCAGTGATGAGCCAAAAGAAGCGGGCTATATCACTGATAAGATTGTCGCGCTAAAGCCAGAGTATGACTACAACGACTTTGCGGTATTATGCCGTACGTCTTTTCAGTCCAATTACGTACAGCTAGAGTTTATGGCGCGCAATATTCCCTTTATCGTGGTGGGCGGTATCAAGTTCATTGAAAGACGTCATATCAAAGATGTATTGGCCTTTGTCAAAATACTCTATAACCCAAATGACACGATTGCTTGGCATCGTATTTTAACCTTGTTTAAAGGGGTGGGTGCAGTGACGGCGACGCGCTTAACCCAAGCTATTACTGCTGACAATAATGCGTTTGAATCTTTACTGGCCGCGCCCTTTGCGAAAAAAAGTGATCAGCTAGAGCCTCTATATCATGCGCTTATCAAGGCACAGCAAGCTGAGTCAGTCGAGACAGCTATTGAACATATTCTTGAGTTTTATATTCCAGTGTTAAAGCTGATTGAAGATAATTGGCGTGAGCGTACCGAAGATTTTCGGGTGCTAAAGAACCTAGCGACAGAGCACACAAGCCTTGATAGCTTTTTAGAAAATCTCGCTTTAGACCCACCCAATGATTCGGTTGCTGTCATGGGCAATTCGAATAATGGACAAGACAGTAGCAATGACAAAGTCACTATCTCGACCATTCATAGCGCTAAAGGCCTTGAGTGGTCAGTAGTGTTTGTTAACTCATTGGTAGATGGCATCACGCCGCATCACCGTTCTTTAGATGACTTTGAAGCGTTAGAAGAAGAACGTAAGCTTTTTTATGTTGCCTGTAGTCGTGCAAAGACGCAGTTATATTTGACCGCGCCAAATTACTTTTCTAGTTATTCTGGATACTTTGATAAGCCGTCACGTTTTATCGCTGAGCTATCTGCGGAAGAGGTAACGGTTGAGACGACAAGGCGGACCATGATAGAAGACGATGATCCCATTTGGTGGTAATACCCATGTTTAGTTGATTATCCAATCAATTAAACATAAGCTAATAAGGCTATGCAGTAATATAGATAAATGAGCTTTCGAATAGTCGAAAGTTTCATGGTCAAAAAAATGGGATAATTTGACGATATTTTCATCAAATTTATTGCTAGATTATTGCTCAGAACTAGTATTATTCCTATCAAAAATACCTTCTCAAAAACCCCATAACCAAAAGTATGTGACGCGAAAATATTTCTCAGATAAGGGTTTCAAATTTATCCTAATGCGTTACTATTACCACCTAATTCTGTTAGACCCTTATATTTGATACTCTGTATTAACACCCTAAGAAAAGGATAGGTTATGCGCTACGAAGTTATCGTTATCGGTGCAGGTATGGTTGGCACGTCAATCGCGTGGCATCTACAAAAAAATAACTCAAATGTATTATTGTTAGACAAAAAATTGCCAGGGTCAGAGACCTCATATGGCAATGCAGGATTGATTCAGCGCGAAGCCATTCATACACATCCTTTTCCTCGTCAGCTGACAGAAATGATCAGAGTGTTACCAAACCAAGGTACCGATATTCGCTATCGTATTCCGGCCATTTTGCGTTATCACCAAGCCCTGCTTCAGTACTGGAAATACTCTACGCCAGCTTCAGTCAAAAAGATTGAATCAGAATGGCAGACGCTGATTGAGCATTGTACCAGTGAGCACCAAACCATGATTGAAGCTTCTGGTGCTGACGAGCTCATTACTCGTGATGGTTGGTTGCAATTGCATCGCTCGGAAGAGACGTTTAAAGAAGCACAAGTATCAGCCATCGACGCACGTAACCAAGGTGTTGAGCATAATGTGTTAAACCTTACAGAACTAAAAGCCATGGAGCCGAGTGCCAATTTTGAAGGTTTCGTTGGCGCGATTCATTGGAAAAACTCTTGGCAAGTATCGAACCCAAGTTCGCTAGTCAAAGCGTATGCGAAAAACTTCCAAGATATGCAGGGTACGATTAAAGAAAGCGATGTGAAAGAAATCGTTCAAGATGGCGAAGGCTGGAAAGTTATCACGGATAACGATACCTACTATAGTGACAAATTGGTTATCGCAGCAGGCCCATGGTCTAATGATTTGATCAGACCACTTGGCTATAACTTGCCATTGTTCCCAATGCGCGGTTATCATCAGCATTTCAAAGTGACAGAAAAGAACACGATCAATCACAGTATGTTTGATATGGACAAAGGTTTTGTGATGGGGCCGATGCAGCAGGGTATCCGTATCACTACTGGTGCTGAGATGACCACGATGAATGCGCCAAAGAACTTTGGTCAGTTAAAAACTGTATTGAAGCTGGCTAAAAAAATCTTGCCACTAGAAGATGCGGTTGAGAGTGAAGCATGGGCAGGCTCTCGTCCTTGTATGCCTGATATGAAGCCAGTAATCGGTCCTGCTGACAAGCATGACAAACTATGGTTCGCATTTGGTCACAGCCATCAAGGCTTTACCTTAGGGCCAATGACAGGGCGTCTGGTTGAAGAAATGATTCACGATAAGCCTACATTGGTCGATCTTGCACCATTTAGTGCCCAGCGTTTTTCTAACTAAGCGCGTATCTGATATATAGTTGATCCAATTTAAGAGCGGTACAAGGCAACCGAGTGCAGATGTATATGTCATACTTCAAGCGAGGTTAACGCTGTAACGCTTTTATAGTGGATTGACTATAGTTAGCACAGAATTAAATTAATAAATAAAAGGTATAGACATGATTAAGAAGCTACACAGCAATCAACGTATGAGCAAAACCGTAATCCATAACCAGACGATCTATTTGTGTGGTCAGGTAGGTAATGCAGAAGACGATATCAAAGCGCAAACATTGACTTGTCTAGAAAAAATTCAAACGTTGCTAGAAGAGGTAGGTAGTGATAAATCAAAGCTACTATCAGTCACGGTTTGGATCAAAGACATGGCTGATTTTGCTGCTATGAATGAAGTTTATGACCAGTGGTTTGAAGGTGTTCAGCCACCGGCTCGCGCTTGTGGCGAGTCAGCTTTGGCACGTCCTGAGCTATTGGTTGAGATGATCGCCATCGCTGCTGAGTAAAGACTGCTCATAGTACCTATAGCATCCGTATCAAATAGAAATAAAAAAGGCCATGATAATGATATCGTGGCCTTTTTTATGCTTGGCAATAAGCAAATTTAATTATTGAAAAAGGGCGTGCTAGCTTTCTAGATAAAGCCTACGCTATATGACGTCAGCTAAACGATACAGTCATTAGTGTCATAGGTACTAACACCCTTTCCATACTGCTTGGCGCTTCTCAATAAAAGCATCAATCCCTTCACCCACATCGTCTACCATCATATTGCCCGTCATAACTTCACTAGCATAATCATACGCATCTTCGATGTTCATGCTCAGCTGCTTATAAAACATATCTTTGCCAGTTCTTACTGCTACCGGAGATTTGGCAGTGATTGCTGTTATCAGTGACTGTAGTGTTTGATCGAGTTGCTCTGCTGCTGATACTCGATTGATCAAGCCATATTGCAAGGCAGTGTGTGGATCGATAAACTCACCTGTAATTAGCATCTCAAATGCCTGCTTGCGGGGTAAATTGCGACTGACGGCTACAGCAGGTGTGGAGCAGAACAGTCCAACGTTTATCCCAGAAGTAGCAAATCTTGCACTATCAGCGGCAACGGCCAAGTCACAAGCGGCGACCAGCTGACATCCTGCGGCTGTGGCAATGCCTTGTACTTTTGCAATGACGACTTGCGGCATACGGTTAATGGTAAGCATCATTTTACTACATTGTTGGAATAGGGCACGATGAAACGCTGCATCTGAGTGTGCACGCATTTGTTTTAGATTGTGACCAGCACAGAATGCCTTGCCTGTCGCTTGAATAACCATGACTCTGATCGTATCGTCTTGAGCGATACTGTCCAGTTCCGCTTGTAGCGCAGAGAGTAGCTCAACGGATAAGGCATTGAATTGCTTTGGTCGGTTTAAGGTGAGCGTGACAACGCCACTTTCTTTATTGTCTTCTCTAATAACCAGAAGGTCATCTAGGTCTAGAGTAATGTCAGACTGTGTCATTTATCATCCTTGATAATGGGTTGTTTGGTTTGGCAAATGCTGCTATCTATGAATTTATATCAAGCGTTTTAAATAGTAGCATGGCTCATATTCTATACAATAGATGGAGCACATAGAAAGCGCACGAAAAAAATAGCGCACTCAGATGATGAGTACGCTATTGGTTTTTCAGTCAGATATATAGTCAGTTCAATATAATTTCGATACAAGGAAACCGAGTGCAAGTTATACATTAGTATGCTTAGCGAGGATGACGCTGTAGCGGATTTATATAGACTTGACTATAAGCTAACTCTATACTAATTTAAATTTATACTAAGCTAAATTTATACTGAACTTAGTATGCGCCTTCACTATAGATAAGCTCGTAGCTGTGGCTATATATCTCAACGATGTTACCGAACGGGTCTTCCATATAAATCATACGGTAAGGTTTTTCGCCAGGGTAGTAGTAGCGTGGTTTTTCCATACGCTTTTTACCACCTGCTGCAACCATACGCTCAGCCAGTTCTTCAACGTTTGGATCTTGGACGCAGAAGTGAAAGATACCTGTTTTCCAGTATTCGAAGTTGTTTTCAGGGTTTTCTTGATTTTTGAATTCAAAAATCTCAACACCGATACGGTCACCAGTAGATAGGTGAGCGATACGGAAGCTGCCCCAACCTGCACCGAATACTTCAGTACACATCTCACCAATCGGGCTATCATCTTCGACAATCTCAGTTGGTTCCATGATGGTATACCAACCCATCACTTCAGTATAAAATTTTACGGCGGCATCTAAGTCAGGGACTGATAGACCGATGTGCGAAAAGCTTCTTGGATAAACGTTGTTCATAGCTTGTGCTCCTGTTTGCTGTACTCTTGTTTAACGTGAGACCAGTATACAAATGCACCGTCATTATGTAAAATTATCAAATATTATATAAATAAGTATAAAACGTAATGATTAATATTACATGGTTACGCACCTTTTGTACGCTTGCTGAAGTTGGGCACTTTACTCGTACCGCTGAACGTCTATATATGACGCAGTCTGGAGTGAGCCAACACATAAGTAAGTTAGAGGAGCAACTAGATACGGACTTGTTGATTCGACAAGGAAAGCAGTTTTCATTGACCAATGCAGGTGAGCAGCTTTATAAAGAAGCAGGCGAGATATTGCAGCGATTATCGAATTTAGAACAGCGCATCGGTGAAGATCCGCCTTATGAAGGATTTGTACGGTTGATGTCACCAGGTAGTGTGGGACTTAAGCTGTATCCACAACTTTTAACACTACAGCAGCAGCATTCAAAACTAGTGATTGATTACCGTTTTGCACCCAATTCTGATATTGAGCGGGCGCTGGCAAATCACGAGATTGATATAGGCTTTATGACGGATATCTCAGATGATGAAACGGTTAGCTGCAAGCCTATGGCGCAAGAAGCATTAATACTAGTAACCCCTTCGGCTACAGTAGAGCCTAGCTGGGAGCAGCTTATCGAACTTGGATTTATCGATCATCCAGATGGCGCCCATCACGCAGGCATGCTACTAACTGCCAATTATGAGCAATTTCAGCATATCAATGATTTTGAGAAAAAAGGCTTTTCGAATCAGATAGGGTTAATTTTAGAGCCCGTCAGCAGGGGAATCGGCTTTACTGTTTTGCCAGCACATGCCGTGGCTGCCTATCCGAAGCCTGAACTGATTAGCAGTCATCATTTACCAGTTGCCGTTAGCGAAACGCTATATCTTGCTGTCAGACGCCAGCAGGCACTCTCTAATAGAATGCATACGGTCATTGATGAAGTAAAAAAATGGCTATAGGTACTTTGAGAATGATAAATGCACAGCTGACAAAAAGTTAATAAAAGGCTCGATAGCTGTGCATTTAACAGAAGAGGTTCATTGATAGATTGCGGCTATTTTAAAGTCTGCCCAAGTTTGATACTTGCAGCGATATTAGCAGCAGTAGTCTCAATATTGTTGTAAGCAGAGCCTAATACGTTATCAATCGTGTCTACTTTTTGGATACTCGGCATGACCACATCGAACTGGCTGGTCTGAGCAGGTTTTAGCCCATCGACGCTGCCGCAGATAGCGATAACAGGTGTACGGCTGGCGTTAGCGATTTGGCTGATACCGCCTGCCACTTTACCCATGGCTGTTTGTGCATCGAGCTTGCCTTCGCCAGTGATGACAAGATCTGCCTCTGCGATATGCTGTGACAGGTGAGCCACTTCGGCAACCGTATCAAAGCCTGACTTTAGCTGAGCTTGGAAGAACGTCATCATCGCATAGCCAAGACCACCAGCAGCGCCAGCACCTTCAACGTATTGACAGTCTTCATAGCCATGCTGTCCACATATGGTCGCAAAGTGACTGAGTGCCTTGTCCAAGGTATTGACTTGCCCTGGGCAAGCGCCTTTTTGAGGGCCAAATACTGCGCTTGCACCTAGCAAACCGCATAATGGATTGGTCACATCACAAGCAACCTCAAATACCGTGTCTGATATCTTTGCATGCAGGCTAGTATTATCGAGCTTATGTAGGCTGGCAAGTGCGCCACCACCATGAGTGAGCAGGCTATCATTGATGTCATGAAATGTTATGCCTAGCGCCATTAACATGCCAAGGCCTGCATCATTGGTTGCGCTACCACCTAGACCGATAACGATACGCTTAGCACCTTCTTCTAGCGCATCTTCGATCAGCTCCCCAACACCATAACTACTCGCAATAACGGGATTACGCTCATCAGCTGTCAGCAGGTGCAATCCGCACGCTTGAGCCACTTCGATAACAGCAGTCGCGTCAGGCAATAACAGATACTTTGCCGTAATCGGTCTCATCAATGGGTCATGTACTCTGACTTCTTTCCAGCGCCCGCCCAATACATAAGACAATACCGCAGAGGTACCTTCACCGCCATCGGCCATTGGCAACAGCTTATAGTCAGCATCTGGAAACACTGCGCTAAAGCCAGATTGAATGGCATGGCACACGTCCAGTGCTTCTAAACTTTCTTTAAACGAGTCAGGGGCGATCAAAATTTTCATACGGCTCTCTTTGAATATCTTAATGACACGATCATTGCGATAGTGTCATGTTTTAAAACGTTTACTTAGTAATAATCAAATAAACGTCTGTAGAAATACCCAACTTCATGAACTAGATAAACACTAGGGTCAATAACCAGATAAATACGATGCTAGTCACACCTTGGATACCAGTGGCCATTGAATGGGCTTTGTACGCTTGTGCCACGCTCATGCGACTAAACTGGCTAACAATCCAAAAGAAGCTGTCATTGGCGTGAGAAATGGTCATGGCACCGGCACCGATTGCCATCACGCAGAACACGCGTCCAAGTTCGCTGTCTAGGCCAATCTGACTCAATAGTGGGGCAACCATAGCAGAGGTCGTAACCAATGCGACTGTGGTTGAGCCTTGTGCTGTTTTTAGCGCTGCAGAGACGATAAATGGCATGAAGATGCCTAAACCCAAGGCCGATAGCGTCGAACCTAAGTAATCGCCAATCGGCGTCACTTTCAGCATGGCACCAAACGCGCCACCAGCTCCAGTAATTAGTAGGATAGGGGCTGCTACTACCAAACCTTGCGAGATACTATCGCTGATTTCTTGCGTTTTTTGGCTTGATTTAATCAAGAAAAACGATAAGAATAAACCGATAAGTAGTGCAGTAAGCGGATTACCAATGAATATCAAAATTTCCGCTACCATGCTACTGCCAAATGGTGCGCTTGGAAAGTTAGCAACAGAAGACAGACAGATTAATATGATAGGCACGATAATCGGTAGGAAAGCCATTGTCGCTGAAGGCAAATGGCTGTAATCATCACGAGTCTTCATTCCTTCAGGCATTGCTGCTGGAGCATCTGCCGCATTGATATTGTCAGGAGTAGCGTTAAGGAAGCGATTAGACCACCACCAGCCAGCCAGTACCGCAACGGCTGTTACGACCACACCGACCATGATGACCAAACCTAAATTTGACTCTAGACCTAAGTTACCTGCCGCTGCGATTGGGCCTGGCGTGGGCGGGACAAAGGTATGGGTAGCGTATAGACCAGTGGCCAAGGCAATACTCATCGCGACACTTGATACATGTAAGCGCTCAGCCAAAGACTCTTTTAGAGAGTTCAAGATAATATAGCCAGAGTCACAAAATACAGGGATCGAAACGACTGCACCGACGATAGACATGGTCAAAGTAGGGAAGCGTGGCCCCAATACTTTGATGACTGACTCTGCCATTACGATAGCCGCACCCGTTTTTTCAAGGATTAAGCCAATAATCGTACCAAATACAATCACAAGACCGATATAGCCTAAGATACCACCGAAACCATCAGAGATCGTTTTGGCGACCGTGTTAAGTGGTACTTGATAAAATAGCGCGACCAAGAAAGCGGACAGAATCAACACTAAAAAAGGATGCCACTTTAATTTTGCGGTAGCGAAAATAATAAAAAGAATGGTCAGCACAAGCCAAAATACAATCATCACTGTCTCAATATGGTTTATATCTTAATTGATTACCAATGCAATACAGCCAATTATATCGACATTAAACATGGTATATAGCGTGCTAAGTCTACTTTGCGTAGTACTTTCACAGGCTTTTACCATGTCTACATTTAAACGATATCGAACCAACTATCTGCATCACTAACGATACAAAATTTTAAAGGGGCATATTTTATAGCAAATAGACGCCGCTAGGAAATAGATTCGTTAAATAGTTGGCGCTGTTGACAAAAAATTGAGAGAGACTTAATTTTGAAATGAGGGTAATTAGTAAGAAAACGTCGAAGAGGTGTGTGGAAATACTTTTATAACTAGCAATTGCTAATACTTCAAACCAAAAAAACTGGCCATTTATAATGACCAGTTTTTGTCTAAACAATATTTACCTACCTGAGTAATAATTATTTTTAAGGTAAGTATTCTAAGAAGCGCCCTTATTGACAGCTAGGCAATCTTATCAAAAAAAGCTTTGTTATTGGTAGTAGTTGCAGTATCAAAGCTGACATAAATACCTTGATCATCCAACGTGGCATACCAATGATCGTCGTTACCACTGGTTAGTAGCTGAAAGTATTTGTCATTGACTATTCTGCCAACTGTATACACCTCTCCTTCGGAGTAGTATGCATTACCTTGGGTACAGATAAGCTTGTCATTGGTATGGATGTTATTATTTTCTTTCATGTTCTTGCGCCCTATTAGTACATTAGATAGCAGTAGATTATCAATTCTGCTAATAGTAATAAAGATGATTATATAGGCAGTATCTTGTTGTTTGGTATAGCATTTTTAAGGTAGTTGTTGCATTTAGTTACTACAACATTGCATAGATAACACCGCTATCATAGCAATAGATTTTTTGAGAATCCTAAGCTGTTTAGGAATATATAAAATCCTAATTTATCGAGATAAAGGAGTGTAAGTTAGTGATATAAATAATCTAAATACATAAACTCTAATGTCAAAAATGATGCACGTAAAAAAGCCAGCAACCTAAGTTGCTGGCTTTTTACAGACTGAGTCTAACTATATAGAAGATTACTCTTCAGAATAGTCTTCTTCAGCAGCTTCTTCGTCAGCTGAATCTTCATTGTTACCATCTTCAGAAAGAATAGTAACTAAGATGCTAGCAGTAACGTCATGATGTAGCTGAATATCAACATTGTATTCGCCAACTTGACGTAGAGTGCCTTCAGGTAGCTTGATTTCAGCACGGTCTACTTCTAGACCTGAGTTAGTCAATGCTTCAGCGATATCGCGAGTACCGATAGAGCCGAATAGCTTGCCTTCGTCACCTGATTTAGCACGCATGATAACATTAACGTCAGTCAATGCATCAGCACGCTCTTGAGCAACAGCGATCTCTTTTGCTTCTTCAGCTTCAAGTTCAGCACGACGTGCTTCGAACTTTTCAATGTTAGCTTTAGTAGCAGGTAGCGCTTTGCCCTGAGGGATAAGAAAGTTACGTCCGTAACCTGGTTTTACATCGACAGTTTCACCGAGTTTACCAAGGTTGACGATACGCTGTAACAAAATAATTTGCATGAGTCATTCCTAGTTAGCGGTTAACCTTGATGGTTATCAGTGTATGGAAGTAGCGATAAGTAACGAGCTTGCTTGATAGCAGTCGCTAATTGACGCTGATATTTAGTAGATGTACCAGTAATACGGCTTGGTACGATTTTACCATTATCACTAATGTACTGTTTTAGCAATTCAACATCTTTATAGTCGATGTGAGTGATGCCTTCAGCAGTGAAACGGCAGAATTTGCGACGGCGATAGAAACGTGCCATGAGTATTCTCCTTTAATTAGTCTTCACTGTTGTCGTTGTCGTCATTATCGTTTTCACGATTGTCTGGACGACGAGTAGTTGCTT
The DNA here is from genome assembly GCF_904846705.1 of Psychrobacter sp. Pi2-52. Lineage (GTDB taxonomy): Bacteria > Pseudomonadota > Gammaproteobacteria > Pseudomonadales > Moraxellaceae > Psychrobacter. The sequence goes on along the minus strand of NZ_CAJHBS010000003.1, from coordinate 128,858 downwards.
TGCGTGCGCGTTTTTCATCGGCATTCTTGGCTAACTGCGACTCTTCAGTGACAGCTTCGTCACGGCGCATAACTAGACTACGAATGATCGCGTCGTTATAACGGAATAATTCTTCAAGTTCAGCTAAAGTTTCACCGTCAGTTTCAATGTTGAAAAGAACGTAATGAGCTTTGTGAATCTTGTTGATTGGATAAGCCAGTTGACGACGGCCCCAATCTTCTAGACGATGGATAACACCGTTGTTGTCTTGAACTAACTTGATGTAGCGCTCAACCATGCCGACCACTTGGTCGCTTTGGTCTGGGTGTACAAGTAACACCAGTTCGTAATGTCGCATTATGACTCCTTACGGATTAGTAGCTATTAACCCTATGTTAATAGCAAGGAGATTTATAAGGTAAGCCCAATTCTAATCATATTTTATAAAAACAATCAAGAATAAGCTTAGTTTATAAAGCGCCGTATTATAACAGTACTCGGCAACTAACACAAAGGTTAATCACCAAGCTACTGCCAATAAAATATAAAAAGAGGCTAAATAAGCTTTGCTAAATAAAAAAGCCGCGATAGTACGCAGCTTTTTTGAGTGTAACGAGCTATAAAACCAATAACCAAACCAAAATACTGTTATTCAGATTTTGACTTCTTTACCAGTTGGCTACTGTCTGCTTTGACCACTAAGGTTTTGGCAAGTTTGTCATGCCAACCAATGTTTTCAGGGCTTTTAGACGCCATGTAATAATGAATAGCAATAATCACAAAGCCTAAAAAGCTGGTAAACGAAAACAGTAAGTTATAGATAATAAATAACAGTAACGTACGTGTACCGATAAGCTTAATAAATGAAGGTAGGCGATGCGTGGTTTGGTCCACAACACGAACACCAGTGATCAGCTTGCCTAGCGATTGACCACGCATGGTAATAAATACCAATTGTAAGGCAAATAGTCCAAAGATCATCACCTGTGACATCATCAATGTGCTACTAGGAAGACTTTCCATTAGCGTCATTGAGTATTGATAGGCGGCGTCCATATCTTGAATGTTTTGGAACTTGGTATAGTCCACATCCATCTTAGTCAATGCCATTACTAGCGGCAGTATGGCCAATATATAAAGTAGGCCATTCAATGCAGTCGCCAATACGCGTGACATGATTGGCGCAAGTACCACGTTGCCGACGACTTTATCATTGTCTGCAACAGCCTTTTTGAGAGTAGACTTATTCAGTGAGACATTGTTGTGCGGCGTTTGATGACGATTGGTCGTCATGTCGGCTTTTACGTTTTTAGGACGTTCAGGCTTGCCATATAGTCTATCTAACGATACTGACTTATCATCTTTCGCTTTATTGGTATCTTCAGGGAAGACGGTCACGTTATTGATGATAGAGTCGTTTACTTCAGGCGTGTTAGCACTGGTCGGGCGATAAACCGTTTGGTTATTGGTAAGATCACCTACGCGCTGCCACTGAGCTAAGCCTTCATGCCACATCAAATCATCAAGCAATACTTCACCAGATGCCAGCATAATATTCAGCTGCTCCAACTGATATGGGCCAGCTTGTACGTTATTTCGAGCAAGGAAAATCTGCATAATTGCCTGCATAGTTAGTCATGTCTTAAGACATTATATTAGGGTCTATTTGAAAAAATCAAATAGACCCTAATAGCGGTATCTTTAATGACTGTGTGAATGACCGCTGTGACTAAAGGTAGCGGTTTACTTTGCTTCTTCACCAGCTAAGAAGAACCAAGTATCTAGTACTGAGTCAGGGTTCAATGACACTGAGCTGATACCTTGCTCCATTAGCCAGAATGCTAGATCTGGATGGTCTGATGGACCTTGACCACAGATGCCGACGTATTTATTTTGCTTGCGGCAAGCTTCGATAGCCATAGACAATAGCTTCTTAACAGCAGGATCACGCTCATCAAATAGATGTGAGACGATACCTGAGTCACGGTCAAGACCAAGCGTTAACTGAGTCAAATCGTTAGAACCGATTGAGAAACCATCGAAATGCTCTAGGAACTCTTCTGCCAATAGGGCGTTGGTTGGTAGCTCACACATCATGATGACGCGTAGACCATTTTCGCCACGTTTTAGACCGTTTTTCTCAAGTAACTCGATGACTTCTTTGGCTTCGCCGACAGTACGTACGAATGGAATCATGATCTCAACGTTGGTCAAGCCCATGTCATCACGTACACGTTTTAGTGCTTTACACTCAAGCTCAAAACAGTCACGGAAGTTATCAGACACATAACGGCTAGCACCGCGGAAACCAAGCATTGGGTTCTCTTCTGATGGCTCGTATAACTTACCACCAAGCAGGTTAGCGTATTCGTTTGATTTGAAATCTGACATACGAACGATAACTGGCTGATCCATAAAGGCAACAGCTAGGGTTGAGATACCTTCAACCAATTTATCAACATAGAAGTCAACAGGTGACGCATAGCCTGCGATACGCTCTTGGATTGCTTGCGCAATTTCACGTGGCAAGCTGTTCATGTTTAGCAAGGCTTTTGGATGCACACCAATCATACGGTTGATGATGAACTCTAGACGTGCAAGACCAATACCTTCGTTTGGCATTTGGGTAAATGAGAATGCACGATCTGGGTTACCAACGTTCATCATAACTTTGAATGCTAGCTCTGGCATAGATTCAACAGAGTTAGTCTGTACTTCAAAATCAATCTGGCTTTCATAAATGAAACCAGTATCACCTTCAGCACAAGAAGCAGTTACGTCTTGACCATCAACTAATAGCTCAGTTGCGTTACCACAACCAACGATAGCTGGCACACCTAGCTCACGCGCGATAATTGCAGCGTGACAGGTACGACCACCACGGTTGGTGATGATAGCAGAAGCGCGCTTCATAACTGGCTCCCAATCCGGATCAGTCATGTCTGATACGAGTACGTCGCCTTCTTCTACTTTATCCATCTCGTTTAGGTTGCTAACGATACGCACTTTACCTGAACCGATACGCTGACCGATTGAACGACCTTCACACAATACTTTTGCGCCAGTCGTGTCGATGACATAACGTTCCATCACGTTGCTGTCTTGACGGCTCTTAACAGTCTCAGGACGTGCTTGAACGATAAAGATTTCGTTAGTATCACCGTCTTTTGCCCACTCGATATCCATCGCTTGGCCATAATGCTGTTCGATCGTTACCGCTTGCTTGGCAAGTGAGGTTAGCTCTTCAGTAGATAACGAGAACTGCATGCGATCTTGTTTTTCAACATCAACGGTTTTAACTGATTTAGCAGTGCTGCCTTCATCACCATAAACCATTTTCTTATGCTTGCTACCTAGGTTACGGCGGATAACTGATGGCTTACCGTTGGCTAGCAATTTCTTAGAGATATAGAACTCATCTGGGTTAACTGCACCCTGTACAACCATTTCACCTAGACCATAGCTTGAGGTGATGAATACCACTTGATCAAAGCCACTTTCGGTATCTAGCGTGAACATAACACCAGCAGCACCAGTCTCTGAACGTACCATACGCTGTACGGCAGCAGATAGTGCAACGCCTTCGTGCTCAAAACCTTTGTGTACACGGTAAGAGATTGCACGGTCGTTATATAGAGAAGCAAATACTTCTTTAATAGCAATTAGGACGTTATCAATACCGCGAATGTTCAAGAAGGTTTCTTGTTGGCCGGCAAATGACGCATCTGGCAAATCTTCAGCAGTGGCAGAAGAACGTACAGCAACAGCGATGTCTTCGCCGCCACTCATGGTTTCAAATGACTGACGTACTTCTTGCTCAAGATCTTTTGGCAGTTCTTGTTCAATAATCCAAGTACGAATCTTTTTACCAGTAGCCGCAAGCTTATTAACATCATTTACGTCTAGTGTTTTTAGCTCGCTGTTGATTTTGTCAAGCAAGCCCGTTTCAGTCAAAAAGCGGTTAAATGCATTTGAAGTGGTGGCAAAGCCGCCTGGAACACTAACGCCTAAATCAGAAAGATGGCTGATCATTTCGCCAAGCGAAGCGTTCTTACCACCAACCATTTCGATGTCGTCTTTTCCTAGCTGATCAAGATTGATTACAAGTGCTGTAGATTGCGCTGCCATGATAACTCCAGAAAATAAGGTTATTTAGTAAAGATTATAACGGTGAATTATACCGCCATATTAGGACAATTTCGAGGGTTTTAACCAAAAAACTTGTTAAAAATATACAAATTGTGGGGTTTGCTACATAAATTAGGGCCAGTCCCATCAGGTTTCGTATTTACTCAGATGAAAAATCTCATTGCTAGTGACGATGTTATGCGCTTTCAAAAGCCAATTACTGCATAAAATAGACGTATTCAAATAAGCCATATTTAGAGTATTTCTATAATTTATGTTTCAATCTTATATATCTGTATAAACAAATCATAATAGAAGAAGCATAAAGAAATATCTCAATGATAGGTGAATTAACTGTGACGACAAGATGAAAAACAATGTTGGTGCTAAGTATACGCCTGTAACATTGATTTCTATTAAGAGGCTAATATGCGTATAATGTAGCGCATAGATAGTTGATGCACATTGCATACTAAATGTGCGGTAAAGATGCTGAAAAATGCTTGTTTTAAGAAGGCGGTTATAGAACCTAGTTATACTAGTTATAAAGGCAACTATAAAAAGCCGAGTAAAAGTCACGTTATTAATAGTCAATAACTGCTAAACGTTTGCTAAGTCTGAATTATTACTAAGATCTATACCAAAAACTAAATGAAGGTCACTATTGAGTTTTCAACCGAGGTGTCAACGATATGTACTCAAGTAATCCATCTGAACAAGTTAAGTCCACTATCCAAAATCGCCATGCGCTAAACTTGGACAGCTCACAGGCCATTAGAACGGCGTTTTTCATCTCAGATGGTACAGCGATTACGGCTGAGACACTTGGACGTGCTATTTTGAGTCAGTTTGCCTCAGTTCCTTTTGAGACAAGAGTATTGCCATACGTCGATAGCTTAGAGCGTGCGGAAGATGCGGTTGAGCAAATCAATATGGCGTATCAGCGCGATGGGTCGTTGCCATTGGTGTTTGATACGATCGTCAATCCTGAGATTCGTGAAAAGATAAACTCAGCACATAGCTGTAATTTAGATATGTATGAAGGTCTGATTGGCCGTGTTGCAGAAGAGACTGGCGTAGAGCCAGATGGTCATTCAGGGCATGCACATGATGATGTTGACTCTGAAACCTATAAAGAGCGTATCGATGCAGTGCACTTTGCTTTAGACAATGACGATGGCGCGCGTACTCGCCACTATAATGCCGCAGATATTATTTTGGTGGGTGTATCGCGCTCTGGTAAGACGCCGACTTCTTTATACTTAGCATTACAATTCGGTATTCGAGCGGCTAACTATCCTTTGACCGAAGATGATTTGTACGATAATCAGTTGCCGAAAGCATTACGTGAGCACAAAGACAAACTATTTGGTTTGCTTATTGATACTGATCGCTTAGTAAAAATCCGTCAAGAGCGCCGTGCAGGCAGTCGTTACTCAAGCTATCAGCAATGCCAGCAAGAGCAGCGCGCGATTCAGGGTATCTATATCACGCATGGTATTCCGAGCTTAGATGTATCAGAGATGTCTGTTGAAGAGATTGCCACGCGTATTTTGCAGATGACAGGTCTCAAACGCCGTATTGGATAATGAATGTCAGCTTAAACAGTCTCTGTTCAATCGGTATCAATAAGTGTTCAGGCAGCTTTAATCAATGCGTAAAAAACACTAATTAACATACATCATTTCATCCTAGATAATTATCATATAGAGAATACTATGATTTCAGCCTATCAATCTATAAAGCCATCGTTGTTGATGGCAGGTTTAATCAGTGCAGCGACTTTACTGAGTGCTTGTCAAACATCACCATTTGCAAAGGATCCAGTACCTGAGCCGCGATATATTCCAAGTATCGTATTGGGAGAAGCACAGACACTGACCGTCATGCCAAACCGTGTGGCCTGTGCCTCAGAACTGCCAATGCAGTGCCTACTTGCTAAGTCTAAAGACGGTAGCGTATTCCAGATTCCTTATGACTGGATCGACGATTTCAAACCAACCCTTGGTACAGAGTACATCATTAGCGCCCGCCCGCAGATTGATGAAGGGCAACAGAGCGCTACTGGTCACTGGACATTGCAAAATATATTGTCACAACGTATGGTGAGTATGCCTCAGTAGGGCAGTATTCATTTATCTACATGATACTAACTCATCTACATATTGATTCATTTATATCTCAAACATTTACTCGATAAATAAATATAAAGAGGACATCATGGTAAGTAAAAGTGCAAGCGACGAGACCAACGATACTGGTAAAGATATTCATACCGAAGTATCAAATAAATCTAGCGGACACGTGCCAAGCCCTGAACATACCGAAGGTAAGAACAAAAAAGAAAAGATAGAGCAGACTCACGAGCAAGTGACTGATGATGTCATGCATCATCCTGACTTAGTGAATCCGCTTGATGATACACGAATCGATATTAAATCTGGTTTTACCAAAGACTCTCGCCGTCTAAAAAGTGACGATCATGAGTATGAGTATGATGCCGTTGTTTTAGGCGCGGGCCCTGCTGGTGAAGCCGCTGCTATGAAATTTACCAAGTCTGGTAAAAGAGTTGTCGTCGTCGATCCACGTGATCAAGTAGGCGGTAACTCTACTCACGTCGGTACGATTCCAAGTAAAGCACTGCGCCAATCTGTATTTAACTTGATTAATTTCCGCCGTGATCCAATGTTTACCAAGGCGATGGAATATAAGCAAGTACCGCTAAATGAAGTACTCGCCAAAGCGCGTCAAGTTATTCGTCGTCAAGTCAGTACCCACACACGTTTTTATGAGCGCAACCGTATCGAAGTCATCCAAGGCTGGGCAAGTTTCATTGACGCTCATACGCTACGTATTGAAGTCGATGAAAATGTGTACGAAACCATCACTTTCAATAAAGCCATCATCACTGTCGGTAGCCGTCCTTACCGTCCTGAGATTTTAGACTTTAACCATCCACGCGTTTTTGACTCTGACAAAATCTTGCAAATGGATTATGTGGTCAAAAAAATCATCATTTATGGTGCAGGGGTAATTGGCTGTGAGTACGCGTCTATCTTTACTGGTCTTGGCTACAAAGTTGATTTAATCAATAACCAAGATCAATTGCTTAATTACTTAGACAGCGAAATCAGTGATGCCATCGCGCATGACTTTAGACAGTTTGGTGTGCTTATCCGTAGTAACGAAGAGATTGATCATCTTGAGACTCATGATGATTATGTGGTTTTACACTTAAAGAGTGGTAAGCGCATCAAATCTGACGCCATTCTTTGGTCAAATGGTCGCTCAGGTAATACAGAAGGCCTGAATTTAGAAGCCATTGGGCTAAAAGCAAACGGCCGTGGTCAGCTAAAAGTAGATGATACTTACTGTACGGACGTCGACAATATCTATGCTGCTGGCGACGTAATCGGTTGGCCGTCACTAGCCTCTGCCGCCTACGACCAAGGTCGCTGTGCCGCTGCCTTTATGGTTGGTGATAGTGATGCTGAGCCAGTATCTAGTGTACCGACGGGTATCTATACGATTCCTGAAATCTCTTGTATCGGTAAGACAGAGCAAGAGCTCACGGATGAAAAAGTCCCGTATGAAGTTGGTCAGGCGTTCTTTAAACATCTGGCACGTGCTCAAATCATTGGTGAACGTTCGGGCGTATTAAAGATATTGTTCCATCGTGATACGTTAGAGATTCTAGGCATCCATTGCTACGGTAACCACGCTTCAGAGATTATTCACATCGGTCAAGCCGTGATGAAGTGTAAGAGCAACAATACGCTTGAGTACTTTGTAAATACGACTTTCAACTATCCAACGATGGCAGAAGCCTATCGTGTGGCAGCATTGAATGGTTTGAACCGGGTGTTTTAAACCACCGCTATTGATATCGTATAAATAAAAAGAGCGCCTACTACTATATTATTAATAGTGCAGGCGCTTTTTTTATGCTCATAGGTTTCATTAATTTGAGGATTTACAAGTAGGCTTTTCGCTGTGGAATACGCTTGCGTAAGAATAGCAATAAAACAAAATAGAGCAACCACAAGCCAGCCAACGCATAAAACCCTATAGCGACTTGAGAGATACTGGCACCCATTTGGTTAAGCTGCACAGAGGTGTTGATTGCAGGGGTGGTTGGTACCAGCCAACGTATTACTTGCAATACTTGAGGCAATTGGTCTGCTGGCCAAGGGTAGCCGCTTAAGAAAAATATCGGTAAGGAGATAAAAATTAAGATCTGCATACTGCGCTCACGCTGCCGGAACCATAATCCGAGCACGCAGCCGAGCGTTGCGACTGTCGGACAAAACAGTGCCAAAAATAGCAGTGTGCCAAGCATGTTTTGTCCACGTGGATAATGATGTAGCTCAAACGCCCACCCGTAGTAAAAGCAGCCAACGATAAAGCTAAGTGAGCTTAGCGCCCCAATACGTCCTAGCCAGCCACGTACACTGGTACTGTGACGGCGCTGCTCATACCATGTACCAATCAGCATTGCTGTCGCCATTAAAAGTGTCTGCTGTAAGATAATAACAGAGACAGCAGGTACGACATAAGCACCATAGCCTTCGGTTTGGTTATACAGTGGCATAATCCGTAGCGGTACAGCTTGCGTGTTCTGTGCTGCGGTAGGTGCATAAGCGCCTTTCGCAATGCTTTTCTTTACCTTGATACCAGCCGATACCGTACCCACTGCTTGAGAGAACCCTAATTGGACGTTTTTATTTAAAATAAAATAACCGCCGTTACCCAGTACGCTGACGTGCGCTTGCTCTCCGGACTGAACTTGTTCTTCAAGACCAGTTGGAATCACCATATAGCCTGCAATTTGATCTGACCATATGGCTTCTTTGGCAGCCTGCTCATTGATAAATCGTTCAGTATTTAGATATGGACTAGCACTCGCATAGTGAACGAGAGTACGCGATAAGCTGCTGTTGTCATGATCAATGATACCTACTGGCACATGATTGACTACTTCAGACGAGTAAGGCCAAGGATAGAAAAACCCATAGATGATAGGGGCGATAATCAACATCAAAAGCACGCCCTTATCGCCAAAGACGTCTTTGAAAGTTTGAATAAAGCTGGTCCAAAAACTTTGTGAAGCCGGAATGACCGTTGATGTAGTTTTTGAGTGTGTATTATTTAATTGTGCAGACATTAGCGTGCTCCCCAACGTTCAGGATGCGCCAATGCGCGTTTGGTTAATAGTGCCGCAAGTATTAGCGCTATTATGACCGCAAGCATGAGGCCATAAACGATAGGTAGCGATATGGCGATCGGTGCTTGCATTTGTAACTGTGCAATATGGAGTTTGAGATAATGCGTTAGCGGCAGAGCATTTGACCAATATTGTGCACTATCACTAATCGCAATATATGGAAAGGTAACACCGGCAAAGGCGTAAGAAGGCGCTGAAATAAATCCCGTAGTCGATAGACCCATACGTAATGAAAAAGAATTCAAAGTAAAAATAGCACCCAGCCAAAACGACAATGCCATTAGGCACAAAAACCCAGCGTAGACTGCCAGAAGAGACATGATGTTGATATTCTGATTGGACGTTGCTAGCCACAATATCAACGCCGACCACAAGCTATATGCCAGTATTGGCCAAAAGTATTTACCCAATAAACCAAAGACCAATACTGATAGGCTGACCGAGTTAGGCATTTTTGCATTCAATGATGCTTTGTTATAGCTGCTATTTTGTTTGGTTGATAGCGAAGATGATGTTTCTGAGGCTCTGGATAACGTTAGATTAGGCTTTCCTGTATCAATAAAACGGTACCAGCGACCGATATTCTTATCACGTAACTCGCGGCCAATCGTGGTTGCGCCAATAACCATTGCTAATATATGCAATAAGGCAGGTATGACGGTCGAAGCCAAAAACTGCTGATAATTGGTCGCAGCATTGAATAAGCTAATACGCTGCACACTGATAGGCGCGTAAGCCGTCATCGCTTGTGATGGCGCTACGCCTTGTTTGACCAAACGTTTGATCTCTACACCTGCGGATAATGTACTAGCGACCGCTTGGACACCTGCCTGAATAATACCAGAGTGCGTACCGTACTGTGCATTAACTTGTAGAGTCAACGGAGCAGGCTGGCTCGATAATATATTACGAGAAAAGTCCTCTGGGATAATGACGACAGCGTAAATATCGCGCTGTAAAATCGCAGCCTCTGCATCCGCTTGAGAGTAATAAAGCTGTCTGACTGTCAAAGTAGGACTGGCCTCTAAGTAACGGACGGCAGTATTGGCAACAGCGCTGTTGTCTTGATCGATGACTCCGATAGGCAAATCGGTAATTTGAGTCTGTGAAAATATCCACCATATTAGCAGCACCGTTGCCAGTGGTATCCATACCACCATGCTAAAGTCCCAATGATTTTTTGCCAAAAAACGGCGCTCGTAGGCTGCACTGCGTAAAAAAGCCTCACTTAACTTAGTCAAGTGCATGGCTTACTCTTGGTTCTGATTGACAGGAGTAGGATTGATACGTACGACCACACTCATACCTGAGCGGATACGGGCATCGGGCTTAGATGGTCGTGCTTTCACCTCAAAAGTACGCACATCAAAACCATCATCGTTGTTGGTCGGACGCCAAGTGGCAAAGTCTGATAAGGTCGATGTCGCATAGACGCTAAACTGTTTTGTATAAGGCTTATCCGCTGATGACAGTGCTGGGATAGTACCCGTAAATGTCTGACCAATAGCAAATTGATTTAAGTAAGACTCAGTGACGTTAAGTACCACCCATTGGTCATTGGTATCCACCAACGTCAGGAGCGGAACCCCTTGACCGATGACTTCTCCAGCACTCACGATGACATTATCAACGATACCAGCGATAGGACTTCTTAGGTTCGCTTCCTCCTTTGCTACTAACGCCTCATCAAGTTTTGCATCGACCTGTGCGACTTGTGCAGTGGCCGCTGACTTATCTTCAGTACGCGCGCCTTCTAGTGCCAAATCATATTGTAAGCGGGCTGCTTCGGTTTGGTCTTGAGTAGCAAGATATTGCGCATACGCCTCATCGCGCTTTTGTCGCGCCATCAAACCTTCTTCGTAAAGGCGATTGACACGCTGATAGGTGTTTTCTGCTAAGTCAGACGCCGCTTTATTGGCTTGCCAAGCGGCTTTTGCTTGGGCGATTTCTTGCGGGCGCGCACCGTTTTCTGCTTTATCTAATTGACTTTGTGCGATTTGCTTACCAGCACGTGCTTGATTAATCTTGGCATTAATCTCAGGCGAATCCATCTCAACCAGTTGCTGACCTGCCGTTACCGTATCACCCTCTGTTACCATAATTTGGGCAATACGCCCTGGCACTTTTGCAGCGATAGACGTTTGCTGCATTTGCATTTGCCCTTGTAGCGTAATAACTTCTGGCTCGCTATGCGCATTACTTTTGTATAGGCCATACGCAATCGTACCAAGGACAATCAGTATGAATAGGGCAAGTAATCCTTTTTTTATACGCGCAGATTTGTCAGTTTTAGAGGCGTTACGATTATAAGCAGGTGTCGGTTGCTCTGGTTCAATATCAGACACGTCTTCTACAGGATCGACTGAATTTTGTGTATCTTGAGAGGTCACTGACTCGGTTGCATCAGCTGATTTATTTGAGTCGTCTGATTCGCGTGGTAATTCTGTCATGACAATGAGATTCCTAAAGCAACAAAGTTGAAATTAAGGGGTTTATTACTAGTACACTCGAAACGCATAAGGCTTGGCGTTGTCTATGGTTTCAGAATTAAAAATAGCACCAAGAGCGACGATAAATGCTGAATAATAGAGCCATAGCATAATAACCACAGCAGCTGAAAGCGCGCCAAACTCAACACTATAGTTATTAAAATTTTGCACATAAATCGAAAATAAGATGGACAATATAATCCATAAAACCGTTGCCAGCGCAGCGCCCGGCACTAATTTTTTGAGGGCGACGGCATCACGATTTGGGGCTAGACGATAAAGACCCAAAAAGCTTAAGAATATGATACCTGTCAATATGGGCCACCTGCTCCAAAGCGCAATCGTCTTAGCTATTCGAGGGAAAGGGAAGTAGGCCGCCCCCAAAGGAATAATGGCAATAGAGGAGACCGCGATAATCAATACGACTACTGCTGCAAAGGTCAAACCAACTGCGCGAATCGTGCTTTGTACAAAACTACGCTCCTGAGTTATATGAAACGCAAGATTAATAAGAATAATTAAAGATTTGATACCTTTGGAGCCCGCATAAAGTGCGAGCAAGGACGATATAAGCAAGCTGAAAGTCAGGGCAGACGTAGTCGTAGAAACCAACTCGCTCAGACGGGAGTTGAGTACTTCATATACTGTATCAGGTATAAATTGACTCAAAAGCGCGATTTGCTCTTGCATCTCGGCAGGAGAAAACGCAAGACCATAAAGCAGTACAAACACAGCCATCACTGGAAAAATTGATAAGAATCCAAAGAAACCTACGCTTGCGCAATGCGCCCAAACGTTAGAATTATTGGCAATACGCCACGTTTCTAGTAACGTCTGTAGCCAGTTTTTTATCGATTTAGAGGTCAATTCTTTCATAAAAGCAGCTGTTCGTAATAGGGTTGGTAATAGTATTTTTGATGTCGACTTTATGGTAATACAAAGCGTTTAACAGCACGACTTAAGGCTTCTCACATCACATCATTGCTCAGTATATAAAGTAGGCAATTGAATGTCAGCGGCATTGAGATAAGCATTAAAAGCAAGTGGCGTACCACAGCTTTGCATAAGGGCAGCCAGTGACTGTACATAGTCATTAGCAGCCTGTGCTTGCTCGGTGCGTGCCTTAAGTGATTGCGTTTGTGCTTGCACCACGTCAACGGTAGTATTTACACCTTCTTGTAATCCTAAGCGACGTAGTCGTAATACTTCTGCTGCCAAATCAACATTACTTTGTAATGCTTGATAGCGTGATTGAGCATTATTGACATCGTGCCAGTTTTTTTCTACCAGTAGCAATAAATTGTCACTAACTTCAATCTCAGAGAGATCGGCCTGACGTATTTTGGCACTACTGGATGCTAGCGATGCGGCTTTATCGAGTCCGCCCCATAGTTTCCAACTGGCAGATATACCAGCGACCCAGCTTGGATCTTTCTCTACCTGACCATAACCGTATAGTAATACCGTAGGTTTGTAGCCCGTATCTGATAGCGCATGTAACTGCTGAGCCTGTGCCCGCTTGGCTGCAACTTTTTGCAGTCCGGGATGGTTGTTTAGTGCCAAGTCCTGAAAATAGCTCACATCTGGTAGAGGGCGACTAGAGACAAACAATGGCGTGGTCGGTTTAATACGGTAGTCGGTACGTAGTAGACGCTGTAGCGCAATCATGGCTAGGCGCGCGTCATTATTCGCATTGACGGATTCACTCTTGGCATCCGCAAGCGCTGACTGTGCTTCTAGTCTATCGACACGTGAGATAAAACCTTCTTCAAACAGACGCTCGGCCATATGGTCGGTCTGTTGCAATGTATCGTAAGCGTCTTCTCGTAAGTAAGCAGCGATAATCGCTAGCTGTGCCTTAAAATAACGCTCAATTAACGTATTATAAAGCTCATTTTTATCCAGTACGCTATCAGCCATCGCTTCTTGTGTACGTGCATCCGAGGCGCCAGTCAATGCGTCTGTACGCCCAGCAGTATAAATAGGCCAAACGACACCAAGACCTGCACCCGACGTAGAGCCTGAGCGCTTTAGGTTATAGGAGTCGGGAATACGCTCACCGACCAGCTCACCAAAGTCTGGTAAGTCTGCTGTCGGAGGGACTATGTTATCTACCCCATTGTTTACTTCGTTGACGATACCACTTCTGAGAGAAGATAAATCTATATCCTCATCTAAATGATAGGCACTGGCAGATACTCGAGCAAATACGAGCGGATTGTCGATGGTTCTGAGCGCGTCAGTTTGGTATTCGCTAGCGGCAATCGCTGCTTGATTGGCAGCGATTTTAGGTGATACTTGTACCAGCAGCTTCTGCGCTTGCTCTAAACTCAAAAAGCTTGAGACGTCTAGTGCGTAGCTGTTATCGACTGTTTTATGTGTAATAGGGTCCACAAGCGTAGACAGTGCCTGCGATTTAGCCTTATTAGGGTTTGGTACTGTAAGAAAAGGCGCGACAGCTGGTTTATCATTCTCAGTCAGACTATTAGCATCTATGATTTGTGTCACAGCCACTGGTGTAACATCATCTGACACTTCTATACTGTCAGCGTCAGTGCTTGCGTAAGTCATGACAGGCACGCTCATGACTGCAACTGTCATCATAGCAGTCGGTAGCGCTGATAAAATGAATTTCATAAGTCACATAAGCCATTAATTAGAATGTAAGGTATTATAAAATAAGGAACAGCACCGATAGGTTTCATTGCTCAGGATATAAAGTTGCTGAACTATTATAGACTATTTGCTAGCTAGCTAGCGAAAGAATGATGCTTAAATAAACCATTCATATTCTAATATAAAAATACGTCTATATTAAAAGTGCTAACAAGCGGTCATTCGTCATAAGAGGTACACTGTAGAGCCACAATGGTGACGGGTCAATGCTCAGTATTTTGCCGTTTTCTATTGTGCGACCAGTAGCGGTATGATAGAGGATTGATTTAATTTTTAAATATCTGTTTATAAGTAACAACATAGCCAACAAGACGTTTTAGATACAAGCGATTTATTTTTAAATAGATTTTGTTTTTAATCTCATTATGAAAGCATTTAGGCAGTAATTAACAAAATAAAAAATGCTCAATAAGCATTAGTCAATAAGTAGCAATTAATAAGAATCAGTCAATGAATAGTCACTAAATGGCTATCAAACAGAATAAACAATATTAGCAGAGGATGTGTCATGGCAGGGTATATTTTAGCGTTGGATCAAGGGACCACATCGAGTCGAGCGATATTGTACGATGATCATGCGCGTCCTATCAAAATGGTACAACAGCCAACGACGCTGCAAACACCAAGAGCTGGATTCGTTGAACAAGATGCACAGCAGATCTGGCAAACTCAGATTAGCTGTGCACATGATGTTATTAATCGGGCAGGGTTGCTTGCCACTGACGTTACCAGTATCGCGATTACCAATCAGCGTGAGTCGATTGTGATGTGGGATAAGCAAACTGGTAAGCCACTGGCTCCCGCCATCATTTGGCAGGATAGGCGTACCGCAAATTACTGCAAGACACTCGCTACTGAAAGCGCTACCAATAGCATGAATGACCCTGTGCATCAGAGCATTGATAGTGTCAATATGGCACATGAAGTACAGCGTATTACAGGTCTGCGTTTAGATCCGTATTTTAGTGCCAGTAAGATTGCTTGGTTACTCGAAAACAACCCGAAGCTGAGTGTACGAGCCAGCAGAGGTGAGATAGCGGTCGGCACGATTGATAGTTGGCTGATTTATAAGCTCACAGGCGGGGAACATGTCATTGATGTGACCAATGCTTCTCGTACATTGCTATTTGATATCCATAAGCTGGCATGGTCAGAGACACTTTGTGACCGTTTTGCTATACCTATGCATATATTGCCTAAAGTACTACCGTCCGACGGCGATTTTGGCAAAACCAAAAAAGGCCTGTTTGCAAAGCAAATACCCATTCAAGCGGTATTGGGTGATCAGCAAGCAGCGCTCTTTGGACAAGGTTGTCTTGATGCAGGCATGGCCAAAAACACTTATGGTACAGGCTGCTTTATGCTAATGAATATTGGCCAACAGCCAAAACTGAGTGAGCATAAGCTGCTAACCACCATCGCGTGGCAACGTAAAACGTCACCAATTCGTCCGGACAGTTTATCATTTGACCAAATCGTACAATCAGGCAAACGCATGCTACAGCCACCTAAAAAGGAAGTCACTTATGCCCTAGAGGGCAGTGTCTTTATGGCAGGGGCTATCGTTCAATGGCTGCGTGATAATTTGGGTATGATTCAGCAGAGTAGTGACGTCGAAGACTTAGCCCGTCAAGTAAACAGTAGCGAAGATGTCGTTCTATTACCTGCTTTTACTGGATTGGGCGCGCCTTATTGGCGTTCTGATATCAGCGCTAGCATCACTGGTATGAGCCGCGGTACTACCAAAGCTCATATTGCACGCGCTGCATTGGAGGCCGTTGCTTATCAAACCTATGATGTGCTTATCGCTATGCAAAAAGACAGCCCTCATCCTTTGACTGAGCTGAGAGTAGATGGCGGCGCTGCAAATAATGATTTACTCATGCAGTTCCAAGCAGATTTGTTAGGTGTTCCAGTATTACGTCCTAGAGATACAGAGATTACGGCAAAGGGCGCAGCACTCCTCGCAGGACTGAAAACTGGGCTATATGACGAATCGACCATGAAAGCTTCATGGCAGGTAGATCGCGTGTTTGAACCAAGTATGTCGACTGATACTCGTGAGCGACATCTTGTTAAATGGCAACAGGCTATCAAAAGGTCCCTGATGCCGTTATAAGATTGATTTACTTAGTAAATTTATTGTGATCCTACATTTATAATTACTCAAAGTATGAGGCTGCCGTACACAAGTGTGATAAAGATACAGGCTGTAACGCAAGATAATCGCAATACGGACACAGTTTACAAAATCGGCCTATCTGTCTTTACCTATAAATTTTTATACTTCAATTGGATTTAGTAAGACCGCTAGTTTTTAGCAGATAAATAATTCAATAAATAATAAATAATTTAAGGACAATACTATGAGTAACCATGATGCTATCGATCGCAGTGAAGTAAAACATATGTCAAAAGAGACAAAAGAAGATTTAAACGCAGACATTATTACCGGTGAGCCAGGCTCGCATCCAGTAGGTACAGGTATCGGCGGTGTAGGCGGTGCAGCAGCAGGTGCAGCTATTGGTACGATGGCAGGTCCACTAGGTACGCTAATCGGTGGTGCTATTGGTGCTATCGTTGGTGGCGGCGCAGGTCATGCAGCAGCAGAAGCTATTGACCCAACTCACGAAGAAGCGTACTGGCGTGCAGAGTATGCAAATGCAGATTATCATAGAGAAGAATACGATTTCGACCGTGACTTGCATCCAGCATATGCAGTCGGTTATGCGAACCGTGCTCGTTATCCAGTAGATGCTCGTTTTGAAGATCATGAAGCAGATCTAGAGCGTTCATGGCACGAAGTAAAAGGTGAGTCTCGTATGGAATGGAACGAAGCGCGTCAAGCATCACGTGATGCATGGAACCGCGTATCATAAGAAATTTTAGGTAACTAATAGAATGGTTAGGCAAACATCTTGGCAGCCAATGCATTTAGTAATTAGCTAACATTAGAGGTTGCTATACCATTACCTAAAATAGATTAATTGTATGTCTAGTTCTATTAGTAAATCTACTTATCAACATTTATGCTATTTTAAAACTTCCAAGGCTTAACTTTGGGAGTTTTTTTAGGCATAAAATTTGCAGCGTATACACATACGTGAATATTATGTACTATAATAATGAGAACGATGGGGAATATATGAGTAATAACACTGAAGGCAATAAACAGTTTTATATCGCAACGGCAAACTTGCTGAACTTTGCGAACCCTAATCGAACTTATTATGAAAATGCGCCAGCTTATAACGATAAAGCCTATGAACATAAGCTGCGAGGTCTTACAGATTTATTGGCTAAAGCGCATGCTGACATTATCGCAGTACAAGAGGTTTGGGATAGTGATGCATTAGAAGCGCTGGCTGTTTCACTAGGTTTCAAGCCCGAGCATGCGGTCATTCCACTTGCTAGTAATGATAGCGCCAGTATATACACCAAAGGCATGGGTGCACAGAATACACCTGCTGTCGGTATTATCAGCCGATTTGAGCAGTTAGAAACCAGTTTGCTAAAAGATATAGCACCAAAAGCCATTATTGATGTACCTGATATTGGTCCTTATCAACGCTTCAACCGTCCTCCATTAGTGTTACGTGTTGACGCGTACGGGCAGCCCATTACAATTATTACAGCGCACCTAAAAAGCAAACGTGCTTTTTTCTTACGCGACGAAAATGGTGACCTATTAGAAGACATGGACGATCCGAATATTCGAGTTCGCGCCAAGCTTCGTAGTTTATGTATGCGCGCGGCAGAAGCGGCCTCTATCCGTATGTCTATTATAGAGCGATTGCAACATACCCGTGAACCATTGATTCTATTGGGCGATATGAATGATGTCACAGGTAGCGTGACTACTCAGTTGATGACAGAAACTGGGGAGGTTAATTACGATAAAAGTATGCGTGATGTTGCACTTTTTGATGCTGCTCGTATTCAAGCACGATATGGCTGGATGAAGGATGTTGCCTATACCCATATATATCAAGGTATGCCAGAAGTTATCGACCAGCTGTTTGTCTCAGAAGAGTTTTTGCCCGATAGTAAATTTTCGCTCGGTTATGTCGAACGAGTTGATTATTTTAATGATCATTTGAAGTGGGACTATGCCGATAGAGTCACTGATCATGGTATTATAAGGGCGAAAATAAAACTCAATGATTAACTTTATAAAATTAGACGGTTAGCTCTATTAAATTGCTGATCGTAGTATTATTTTTCAACCTATTCATGTCCCTTGCTTGATAATGTGCAAGCGTTTATGATGCCTCTACATTGAACATAGTAGTGACCATATAGGCTTTGTATTTTAGCCAACAGTCAACCATCCTTTATCTGAGGATAAATACTATTCAATGAAGATTATATTTATAAAATAGGGCGCAACATTAAGAGATTCACAATGAGTGATAACAAAGACGAAAAGATTGAAGATGTGTTGGTAGATTCGGAATTGGCAAAGAAGCTTGTACCTAATAAGTTTAAGTTTACTAGCCAGCAAGGCCGTGCACGTCGTCAAAAACTATTGGCTGGTGCCAAAAAATTGAGCGAAACGCATGCTATTAACGATATTACGTTAGCAGCTGTGTGTGAAGAAGCAGGCATACCAAGAGCGTCTGCTTACCATTTTTTCCCTAATATTGAAGCAATATTTTTAGCATTGCGTTTTTTGAATGCGATTGAAATATTAGAGATGGTAGAGACGGTTGATATTGGCAACTATGACAGATGGCAAGGGTATTTAACGGCGCTTATCGATCGTTGTATTACGATATTCCATAATGATGAGACCAAAGCCAAGCTTATCTATGACACCAATACACCCGATTTTGAAGGTGACAGTTTTGGTGAAGATATGGATCATCAAATTGTTGATCTGGTCTATAAGCGTTTGTCAGAGCGTTATGAGATGCCAAACTTCCATGATATCCAAGATACCTTGTTGATTGCTTATAGCATCGTAAATGCTATCTTTACGTTGTCTTATCGCCGTCATCAGAGTATTACTGAAGAGTATATCCAAGAAGCAAATACAGCATTTATTGCTTATTTACGTTGTTACCTACCAGAAAAGTTGCCACGTAAAAACCGATAATTGAGCTTACTTTAAACATAAAAAAGCCGACAAATATGTCGGCTTTTTCGCGTCTAATTTTTAGTATAAGATTTGAAGTAATAGAGATTAATATCTCCAATAAAACAGCGACTATTCTAACGGTTAGAAGTCAAATCTTGTCCACGGCAAGTATCATCGCTCGCATCTAAAGGCGAGTACTGCTTATGATAACTGACTATTGACTTCTCTAGCGCTACATTGGTCTGTGAGTCATTGGCATTGACGTAAGCTTCGCGGGCTTGTTCAAGCCAGCGATCGGCCATACGAAAATGCATACCAGATTCGCGCCAGCCTCGTGCGCATTGATTGGTTGCTGCCCAAATTAAAGCCACTTCACTAAAAGCCATCTCACGTGGTGCTGACGCTATGCCATCACCGTCTTTAAGTGCGCTTAAAGTTGCCCATAGATCAGGGCGCATCAAGGCAGAGGTAGACGGAATATCTTGATGCAAGCCCAAGTCTTGTACCGTGTCATTATCTAGCGCTTGCAATATAGGCTCTGCCATTTCTAACGCAACTTGACCAGCGGATGAGCGGCTATTCATACTGTCTTGATGAATAGCATAGTTCAACCACGCTTGCGCTTTGTAAGCGAAATACTGTTGAGCTGCTGTCTTGTCTTTTTGTTGATAGGGTTTTAACTGCGCGACCATACAATTTAATAGGCGCTGTTGTTCACTTTGATATCTATAAGAGTGTGCTTGGGTCTGACTATCATCGCGGCAATATTCAGCCATGCTAGTTGAGTGAGCCACTTGGACAGTCTCACTCTTAGCTAAAGCTGGCTGCATAAAGGTTAACGAGAATAAAGCTGACAGTGTAACGCATACTGAGCGCTTGAAAGGAGCTGCTTTGATGGCTGAATCAAACATGGTATAAACCTTATGTTAAGGTAATAAACGTTGGTATTATTTACCATTGCTAGGGCTGACTTAATTGTTTATTGAATGATAAAATAATTCATCATAAGACAATCATAATACTGTCATAAGGAGGTACTTACGACAGTATCATTAGTATCAAACAATTAAAATGCAGAATTGCTGCTCAGACGTTGGTTCTTACGTGGGTCTTCACGTTTGAATAAATCTTCATCGAACTTAAAGCGCAATCTAAAGTAAGCACCTTGCTGAGTACTGTCATCATAAGCAATATCTTCATCTTCAAAGCCCATGAAGTTATAACCAAGTGATAACCAAAGATTGGTCATTGGGCTATAACCCACTTCTGCACCAAGCATATAAGCCAAGTCATTAGCCTGATCATTCCAATAAGTACCTGCTTGTAAACCAATATCCCAGCGCTCACTGATGTCATAAAGACCGCGGCCATAAACAGCGTGAGCCGTATTATCGCTGGTTAAGCTGTCTGCTTCGTATTCTGTATACTTACCAGCATAACGTCCAGACAACGTTAAAGGACGCGTAGGATGGTAATTACCATTCCATGACCAAACCATAGTGTCTTTTTGGTAAGCGTCATCGCCAGTATTATTATCATCCAAACGATATTCAAATTTTGCAAGCATATCTAACTGATTGCTATCGTAGTCACGATACGCAGCACCTAGCTGAAAACGATTGATAGTGCGATCACCGTCACTATAGTCAGTGCGTGAATAGATGTCTTTAGCTAAGAAGGTAACCTCATCGGTATAGCGATAGGCGATACCAGCGCTACCAAGTAGCGTATCACTTGTTTCACCCCAACGTTTTTCAAAACGTCCTGATGCTTTATAATTCTCTTTGGCAAGATATTCAACACCGATACCTGCCGCTGTTGCAGTGTTACTTTCTTCACCTTCCAGAGACTCGACACGCTCAAATAACGTATTTAAAGTTAGACCTTCTTGAACATACCACTTGTTTTTTAGACCAATAGCTGCTTCTGCTTCGCGCGCACTGATGGCATCGCGCATGCGGTATTCGCTATAAACCTTACCATCTTTCATGTAAGTCGCGTCAAAACCAACAGTGGTACGTTGACGCTCATCTGTATCATCAAGACCATAGCTACCAGACAAGCTATTGATCAAATCATGACGTGCGTATAGACGACCTAGATTTCCGAGCGGTGTCTCACCGCCGATAGAAGTCGCATTACGTGAGCTGTTTTCGATATCTTGCTCATACTCTGCAAATATCAAGCTGTTATTCAACTTAGGTAGACGAGAAGTAATACGAGCACGAACAGTCGTACCTTCAATATCTTCTTCAGCGTCACTAACGCTGCTCAACGCTGACTGATTGATGATGTCATCATTAAACAAAGTGTCGTCTGTAATATCTACAACGTCTGTCGCGGCTTGAGTATTACGTGAGGCAGCAGTTGCGTCTTGTTTGTAATAACGAACCCCAATTTCACCAACGATGTTCTCGCTTAAACGATGCTCAACGCTTGCTTGCACGCCTTCGCGGCTAGCGTCAGTAGTATGCTCTTCTGTGCGTATACCTTCTAATTTAAGAGCAGTCTGCTTATCATTTAGAGTATGAGTAACCTCTACACCAGACTCAGTACGTCCAGCAGTAAGTGGTGATGCACCAGTGACAAAACCTTCGTCAGCATCATTATAATAAGCTTTAGCTCGCGTATTTTTCTTATTATCAAAATCAAGCTCAATACGTAGTGCGTTACCTTCAACATCACTATCAGTCAATTCTGTCGCGTTGATTTGATTACTTGACTGAAAATTTGGATTCTCAGCTTTGTTCATCGCATATTCAGCGACCAGCTTTAGCTTATCATTGAATTTAACAACACTATTAACACTAGCCAATTCTTCTTTGTTCATTGGGTCATCGCTATTCACATAGCTACCACCGATGGCGACTTTATTCGTTAGTTGCTGCTTCGCGGCAATACCACCGACCAAATAATCTTCACCACCTTCATCAACTTCGACAGTGACACGGATATAGATAGGATTGCCTTCGATGTCTTGACTAGCAGTCGGTGCAGTTAAGAATAAGCTGCGGCTGATAGGGTCGATCTCATAGTCAGCAAAGCGAGTAAGCGTCTCACGATTGATAATCAACCCAGGGTTGTTGGCATCACGAGTAATAACTTCAACCGTTTCAGAGTTTTCTAATACCGCATCGAAGTTCTCAGCCAATGGATATGGGCCTGAAATGCCCAAACCACGAGTCTCATTTACACGTTGGCTAGTACTGGTCTCTGCTAAAAAGGCAGTAACGCGAGTATTGCTATCTTCAAATTGAGCCTTTAGACCAGTTAATGTACGGTTGTATTGACCAAGCTTTATGCCTTCGTCATCATCAATTTGAGTTTTCAAATCACCATACATAGCGAACGAACGACCTTTATCAAGGCGCACGTAAAGCTTGCTAGTAGACTGCGCATCGAAGCCTTTAGCTGATGAGTCGCCATAGACAGGATAGTATTCGCCAGGATCGATATCACGGAACAAACGCTCGCCTTTTTTATCACTATCATAAGCAAGCGTTAGCAGATAGTCGCCGCGTATTTTTCCTTTGAGGAACATCGCGGCACGACCAGAAGCTGTGTAATCATCATTACCAGCAAAGTCATTTAGCTCTTGCTCAAATGCACCTTGAGCATCAGTAATACTGCTACCATCAAAGTCTTTTAGTGAAATAGCACCTTCTACAATACCAACAGCAAGTAGTGGACGTAGTTGAGCAGTAAACTGTAACGGAATGATTTGTTTGCTGCTACCAGTGTCAATTACTAGCTCGCCCTTACCTGGTACGCTTGGCGCGGTGACGGGTATCAGTAGCTCACCACCATTGACGGTAATCTGGGTGCCTGCCGCTTCTTTACTACCGTCTTTTAGGTTGATACGGCCGATATTGGTATCGATAGTAATCGGCGTAGAGGCAACATAAGGACGGCCATCACTATCTTTTAGACTGATAACAATTTGATAATCACTAACGCCGTCAGCTGGAACTAATTGAGCTTGAGTGCGATAGTTGATAGCTTGTAGCGTATCTGGAGTTAAAACTTTAATAGTTTGCTCAGAGATAACTTTACTATTGACGTCAGTCGCTACGCCGCGCAAGGTATTACTACCACGTTGCAAGTCGACCGCATAATAATCAAAGGCCGTGACGTTTTGCTTTTCTTGCTCAGCCGTTTTACCGATTTGGGTAGCGGATACCGCTTTGCCATTAGCATATAAAGTAAAGTTTGAACCTAGTGGTGCTTGCACCTGTACCATTTGCTTGTAAGTACTGAGCTGCTGACCTTCATTTAAGTTAATAAAAGCAACGTCATTAGTAGCAACTTCTTTTAGATATTCCTCTAACACTTTTTCAACGGGTGGCGCTACAGTGGTTACTGCCATATTGACACGGCTAGCTGCTGGATTGACTAATTCATTAACAATAGCTGAATCACAATTATTGCCTAGATCTAAGTCACCATTAATATTACAGCCACTAGCTTCTATATTATTATTGTAGTCGCGGTTGTAATCAGGATCTAAGGTTAGCTCAGTCTTTACCGCTTGCTCAAGAGTATCGTTCTTGGCGCTTACTGATTTACTACGAGCGACTAGCTCTGCGTTTAAGCGCTCAGTGCTATCACCCATACCACCAACGATACCAAAATCAGCACGATGTAATTCGCCATATTTTAGGTCAACGAAGCGACTACCAGCATCACCAGCATTACGGTTACTTTGAATCACTAGCTCAGTAGCATTGGGGATAGTAGTTTGATCTACTTTGAGAACGTGAGTCTTGGCATTCACGCCATAGAAGTTATATTTACCTTCAGGATCAGTAACGATGAAGTTACCGTTTTCCATGTAAATACGTACGCCAGCGACACCAAGCTCGCCATCTTCTTTTTGCTGAATGCCATCACGGTTGATATCATGGTAGACCTTACCAACGATAATACCGTCAGTATTCATCACACCGCGCTCAACTTCAATCTGCCATTGAGCTTCTCTGGAGATTAAGGTTTTTGCTTGAGCGTTATCAGCATTACGAGCTTGTGCGGTAGCACGGTTGATACCGTCGCCACCTAAGGCAGAAGCACCGATCAATACTCTATAAGTAATTTCTCTAGTTTCGTTAACCGCTAAATCGCCTAAGTTTAATACTTGGTATTTGCCTTCTGCTTTAAATTCAGTAGTTTGCGGTTGATTAATATTGATAGTGGTCGTTGGAGTAACCCGTACGCTACCTTTAACGTAATCAAAGCCACGTGGTAAAGCGTCTTTTAGCTGTACATCATAAGCGGTGGCATTACCGTTATTGGTAACGCTGATAGTGTAGTTAACATAATCACCAAGTTCAGCATTTCTAGTTTCGCTCTCTTTGGTAACTACTAAAGTTGGGCTTTCATCAACGATATCGATTTTGCTACTTATATCACCAGTAACACCAACACGGTTGCCAGTGTCAGGATTAATACAGGCATCTAAAGTCGCGGTTAAAATATCCCCTTTCAGAGTTTGGACAATGCTATCGTTAATAGCGTTAGCGTTATTTTGGGTTGGCGCGAATATCTGATATTTACCAGTATTCTCACCAGTCTCGACCGCTTTTAGGCTATAAGTATCACCACTGCCAACAGGTGGATTAGAAGACTTGATAGTGATCCAAACTTCATCTTTGACACTAGGGTTAAAGTTACACTGTGCATAGCTAGTTTCAATATAGACATTTTCATCCACTTGCGAGATGGTTTTGGTACTATCAAAATTAGCCGTAGTAAAGCCAATATCAGCTTCAACAATAACTAGTGCATCTGTAGCATTATCGCTAGCTGCGGTTACAGAGGTATCATTTAACACCACCGCGCCAAGTTTGATATTTGCGGTATCACCGTTTTTGCCGTTAGGATCAGATAAAGCTTGGACAATAAGCTGAATGCTTTCGCTTTGACCAAGCGCTATTTGTGCACTTAGATTGCCAAGAATAATCTCTCTATCAGCACTGTCAACGATGCCATTTCTATTAAGGTCTTGATAAACTCTAACGTTCGATAAGGTAGCTGGAACTTCAAGCGTCAGCTCGACGTTTTCATCACTAAAGCTAGTATTGGTTAGGACATTAACCCAGTTAACAATAGTATTAGGCGCGACTGTTTTTAGAGGCTGTCTAGATAAGCTGATGCCATACTTAGGAAGCTCTGATGACTCAACTTGTACTTGGTTAGAATTGCTGCTCTGCTGAACTGAATCAACGTCATAGCTAGCATTAGCAATGTTATTTATAATTTGCAGATTTGGGTTTGGCGCAGCAAAGGCCATATTTGATTGCATAAGCAACATTGCCAATGACAGCGCAGAGATCTTCGCTGTACACAATGCGGTACGATTAGACTGTGTCAAGGTAGATAGAGTCATATGTCGCTTATCCAATAAAATATAAATAGGGTATGGTAGTAACGCTCTAGCTTGGCTAATATAAGTTAATTAGTTCAAGCTAGAGGGTTTAGCCTATAAGCAGCTTTTGCTACTTGAAGGGTTTATAAAATCAATGTAGAACAGTAATTAATTAAGGAGCAGTAGGAAGACCAGTATTCTTGATTTTGACTCTGAATCTTAATGACGCTGAACCTTGTGGTGTTAGTACATTAGTGCCACTCATAGTTGCACTAATAGAAGTAGAGTTAGCACTAGCAGCACCGATAGGACCACTAGAGACTGCAGTATTATCTACATAGGTAGCGCCTGCTGTGAAGTTAGCTACCGAATCCGACAAAGTTAAACCTGTGATATTGAAACCAGAAACTGCTGTTGTACTTGTTGTCTGTATCGCAGATGAAGTGTTTGTACCATCAATACGGTAAATGACGCATTCACTAGGACTAGCAGTTATAGTAGCTTTTGCAAAGTCAACATCTCCACTTGCTGTTTCGATGGTGCCATTACAGTTTTTATCCAAAGCTTGAAATTTATCTAACTTTAAGCCCTTAACAGTAGTAATATCATTAACTGCTGCTATGTTCGCTACGTTAGGAGCGCCATTACCAGCAATATTCGTCAACGTGACAGTAGTGGTTTCTACCGTATCGAGAGCTGCAAGAGTATCTGGAGTACCAGCAGTTCCTGAAGAAACTTTATAGCTAATAGTCAGTTTACCGCCAGGTGCTATACCGTTACCACCATTGATAGCAGAGTTGGTACTGATAGTATATGTGTTACCGCCAGTAGTAGTAGGCTGCAATGTCACAGCTGTTCCAGACACTCCAGGTGTTGAACCAACTGGAGGAGCAGTGTAGACAACACTAATGTCGCCACCTACAGGACGGACTTCATTACCAGCAACACCGTCAGTAATAGTAAAAGTTAAGGCGTTAGCAGTAGTGCCTTCAGCATCTTGACCACTATTAGTAATAACAGTTTGATGAGTAACTTGACCAGCTACTCCTGATATAGGTGCGATTTCTCTGTTAGTCACATTACTTAGAACGATGTTACGATTGGTAAAGTTAATAGTTGTTGTTGTATCGACGCCTGTTCCACCATTCGGACCAGCTCCACCCACTGTATCAACTGAAGAAGGTAATCTAGTTACATTATTAGCAGTAATCGCGTCAGTACTATCAACAATGTCAAAATTAGTTGTGGTAGGAAGAGTGTTATCAAATTTATCGTAAACAGTGGCATTGTTAGTAGCAGAGCTACCAGCGGCAGTATAACTAGCTTTAGCCACATCGACTATAAACGTAATAGTCTGACTTGCACCAGGTGCTAAAGACGCAATGGTTTTACTGAGAGTAGTAATATTACTAGCAGTAGTCGCAGTAACCTCTGCAGCGGTGGCATTTGCTGTAGATATAGTCATGCCTGCTGGTAATACATCTCTTACGATAAAATTGGTAGCCGTATCACTATAGGTTAGATTGACGTTAGTAACTTTAATAGAATAGGTTATCTGCGGCGTAGCAGAGTTTAGGTCTAAAGAAGTACAGTTACTACTAGTAGGACCACAAGTCGCTGATTTTTCAATTTTGAAGACAGGGAGTTTTACGAGCGTTTGGTTTTCGTTAGTTAACGTACGTACTTGAGCCTTAAAATTACTGGTTGCTGTTAGTGTACCAATACCTACATTACCACCTAGTTGTTCAGTAGGTGTTACCGTAGAATAAGTTAAATTAGCTTGATATTTTGGCGGTAATTTAATAGTTTGGCCATTGGTTACACTACCAGTAGCAGCTTGACCAACAGCAGCTAATGCAGCAGTTTGTTGATTTGCATCATCATTGTTACCAGCCGAAGGAACAATAGTGTATGTTACAGTTTTATTACCAAACAAATAGTTCTCACTACCAACAGCTACTGGAGTTGTGGCATTAGGAGTGTTGATGGCAGCATTGTTCTCAGCTATCGTGTTGATTGTATAAGTATCAGCAACGTTACCAATGTTAGATAAAGTATGAGTAAACGAAGTTGTACCACCTGGGACAGCGGGTCGATCCGAGTTTGCGTCAATGTTGGTATCAGCATCACTCGAAGCTACTAATGAAAAGTTAGCGCTTTCACTAATATTTACTGTCACTGTATTAGAAGTTGCACTCTGGCTTACTCCAGAAACCACATAAGTCGCTGTCGCTACGTTATTAATAGGTACCGCATTATTGCCGACAGGTGTAGATTCAGCAGCATTAACGCCAGTAGATAAGCCCATTACCGCGGCGACACCGGCGGTAAGCAGGCTATAATTAAAGGTATTCGATTTCATGTAATGCTCCAGAATTAAGATTAAAGATTGAAACTTTAAAAGAGTGAAAGTTTAATGTTTATTGAATTAATTAACGGTGGTATTGAGAGCAACGGCAGCTGACTTCTTAGCTGGTAGTAACTTAATATTCCAACGCAGAGTGCGGTACTCAGAATATGGAATTTTGACCATCTTGCCATCGACTTTACGCATTAGCGGCATATCAGCATAGTTCTTACCATCAGTGCTGGCTTGTGCGCTTGCAGGCATCGCATCACCAGTAAATGTCATATTTGCAGGGATAGGTAGCGTCACCATCAGATCGTTAATGTCTTTATTAATGGTATTGGTATAATTCGCTTTATACTGAATCACAGTACCTGCTGGCGCAGTACGTACTGGTGTATAGACCGTTTTACCTTCCGCATTCTTTATGACTTGATTAGCTGTTAGTTCCATTTTTAGAGCGTCTTCAGCATGCGCTATATTTAGTAAAGAGCTAGACGCTATAGTTGCCAATAGAACATTGCGTAGAATCTTGAAACGTTTCATATAAAATCCTTTCTTATACCGTTGCTATCATTGGGATGTTAATGCTTTGGGCTATAGTGAAGCTGTCTATAATTTGATATCAGGATCGTCTGTAAAAAGCACACATATTCCCTTTAGGCTATTGTCACGTAACCAATACAAATATTCATTATAAAGACGACAAATGGTAATTCGAGGTAGCTAAACGGTAAAAGGCCCTGTCTGGGTAGACAGGGCTTTTTTGTATTAGAAAAGGAAATAGTAATAGTCTAGAATTGCAATAGATAGTAGCTACTGAGTGTTCACTGTAGTGCCATATTTGGTATTAAAATAAAAGTTGCGGTTTGATGATCTGGCGTTTAGGGTAAAGGGATTGGTTATTACTGTACCGTTATTACCGATGGCCACACTATTAGAAGCATAGTCGGAAGCATTAGATACACCTATTAATACTGAGGTAACTAAAGCATTATTCTCTCCTTTCTTCTGCAATACATCGCGCATCACGAAATTATTAATCGTAAGATTTGCACGATTAGTCGCCGTGATCCTATAGGCAATACATTGACCAGGAGTTAAATCACTGCCGCTGATTCCACTCTCGCTAAAGCCAGATCTAGGATCTGTTTCACCTACACGATTGAGAGCAGGATCAGTATAAAGGATGGTAGAAGGACAGTTATTAACGTATTGAGCTTTTCTAAGGACTAAGGCGGCGTTTTCTGCAATGACACGACCAAAGTTCCTGTTGGGATAGTGGTAGGTGGTGGTTGCAAATGCAGTATTGATATTGTCTGTCGTGGTTCGGATCGGGTAAGAACTGCCTGTTCTACTCTCTATAAGGCATATGCTTCTATTACTACCAAAGGTTGAGAGAGGGACACTAAATTGAAACCAACCGATAGTCGCGCCGCTACTATTAACAGTTTGTGTAGCATAAGTGAGAGGGTTGTTACTATCGCAACTAGCTAGTCTGACAGTACTACCGCTGATCCCCTTCTCTTGGGACTGATTAAAAACACCGTTAAAGTAGTTTGTATTGTCGTAAGCCCCAGAATTAAAGTTGGCAGGATTAGCGCTTGCTTGTACTGCTGTGGCTTGCGCTGCTGTGATACCACCATTATCGTCAAATACCGTACCAGAAAAAATGTACTGAGGAACGTAACAGTAGTTGTCTAAACGGAAATCAATCTCTTGATTAGTCGGTGTTCTAGTTACAAAAACTGGGTTATTTGTGTAACGTATAATAACGTTATTGACAGCTTGGTTAAATTGTATGGAGCCTTGACATCTAAATTCTAGATTTTTGGCAAGACAATTTGTGGCAGTAGCATTATTTAGTCCGTTAGCATTAATTACATTTGAACCTGCTATGGATTGAAAAGTACCATTGATTATCGCTCCGGACTGAGTAGTTCCTGTTATCTGGACAAAATCATCAAAAAGATTGCCGTTAGAGTTTGCATAATCAATATCGAAAGCACTTAATGCTACATTAGTCAAAAAGATAGGTTGAGACGTTATACTGTTTCGGAAGTCTAAAGTAATAGTTGTAAAGTCTAAATTAGAAGGAAAGTTACGATTAACGTTAATAGCGTTAAAAGTAGAGCCATTGGAAGGCGCGCTAATAACACTAAGCCTATCTGCCACTGTACTAGTACTAGATTCTTCAGTACTCATTCTTATTTGTAAAGGAATCTTGCCTCCATCGTTACCAGCTACGTTGACATAAGTACCAAAACTAGCAACCAAATTGTTATAATCACCATTAGTTAAAGCACCTTGGGCAGCATCTGCAACCCCATCACAATTAGCTCCCGGGTTTGCTAAAAATGCAAACGATGAGGTGCTTATCAGTGACAATATGATAAAGCCTATAAAATTCAGTATTTGAGATTGATACTTACTAAAAGAAAAAGCGTTCGTTATATTCGAGGATGTTTTAGCTTTATACATGTCACTATTCCTAAGAATCAAGGTTGCTCAATCGATATGGAACTTAACCATATTTATACAAATATACCAGTATGAGATAATAATAAGCAATTTGTCATAAATCTAGTGCAAAGTTACCAATGGTCGATTTAGTACGACAGAGAGCAGAAACTATTCATTCAGTTTCAAATAGCTCGTTTCTATATGAAGGAATAAGTGATTACTGTTATCATTTTTTAAAAAACTAATCATTATTTATTTAAAAAATACTTGTTATTTCATCATTTCTCTACAGCCATAAACAACTAGCCCGTAAACGCTTATAATGGAATGTCATAGTCAAATAACGATTAAACGAATAGCTATAGCATTATGACGATTTGATAGGTGTGTTAATTTGATGCATTTGTCGGTACAAGTAATACTATTTTTATAATCAAGCTGTATATCATCGCACAAAACAATGGAATGCTTGGACGTAGCAAGGATGTCATAAGTAAGCCAATTTCTCATCATGCATTTTTCAATGAAGCCCTGCCATTAGGTAGGTATGACTGATATAAAAGGATTAACAAGAATGAATTATTATAAGGATGCTGATAGCACCGAAACTCAGGAATGGCTGGCAGCCTTTGAGTCTGTGGTTAAACACGCAGACAAGGACCGTGCTCAGTTCCTCCTAAAAGCCTTATACAATATGGCGGTTCAAGAAGGACTGCCGTTCAACAGACTAGACACCGCGTACGTCAATAGTATCGCTGTTGAAGACGAGCCAATGTACCCAGGCGATCTAGGCATGGAGCGTAAGATTCGTGCTTTGATTCGTTATAACGCACTTGCTATGGTTATGCGCGCCAATAAAAACGACGATGATCTAGGTGGTCACTTAGCGACATTTGCTTCTAGTGCAACGCTTTATGAAACGGGTTTTAACCATTTTTTCCGCGCAGCTAGCGATCACTTCGGTGGTGACATGATTTATTATCAAGGTCACTCAGCGCCAGGTATCTATGCACGCTCTTATTTAGAAGGTCGTTTGACCGAAGATCAGCTTGATAATTTCCGCCGTGAAGTAGGCGGCAAAGGTCTATCAAGCTATCCGCATCCATATCTAATGCCGGATTACTGGCAGTTCCCAACGGTATCGATGGGACTTGGCCCAATCATGTCTATCTATCACGCCCATGTACATCGCTATATGGAAAATCGTGGCTTACTAGAAAAAGAAGGTCGTAAGATTTGGACATTCTTAGGTGATGGTGAAACTGATGAGCCAGAAAGCTTAGGTGCTATTTCTCTTGCTGGTCGTGAGAAGTTGGACAATCTAATATGGGTAGTTAACTGTAACTTGCAGCGTCTTGATGGTCCAGTCCGTGGTAACGGTAAAATCATTCAGGAGCTAGAGTCAGTATTTCGCGGCGCAGGCTGGCGAGTTATCAAAGTTATTTGGGGTGGAAACTGGGATTCATTACTTGGTAAAGATCATACAGGCGTGCTTAAACAACGTATGGAAGAAGTGGTGGATGGCGAGTATCAGCTATATGAAGCGCGTACGCCTGAATTTACCCGTAAAGAATTCTTTGGTAAATATCCAGAGTTAGAAGAAATGGCAGATGCGTTGACTGACGAAGAAATTTCACGTCTGAACCGCGGTGGCCATGATCCAGTTAAAGTTTATGCTGCCTTTAGCGAAGCTATGAAAACCAAAGGCCAACCAACAGTTATTTTGGTTAAAACCGTTAAAGGTTATGGCTTGTCTGCCCAAACGCAAGCAGTCAACAAATCGCATCAGGTGAAGAAGCTTGATCAAGAAGCGTTGATGTATTTCCGCGATCGTTTTGATTTGCCATTTACTGACGCGCAGCTAGAGACCCTACCATTCTACCGCCCTGAAGAGGGTTCGGCGGAAATGAAGTATCTAAAAGGTCGTCGTGAGTCGTTAGGTGGTCATCTACCAAACCGCCGCAGTGGTCATATTCCACTGAATATCCCTGAATTATCAATGTTTGATCGGGTATTAAAAGGCAGTAATGGTAAAGAGCAGTCTACGACGATGGTATTTGTACGCTTACTATCTGCAATGCTCAAAAACAAAGACATCCAAGATCGCGTCGTACCAATTGTACCTGACGAAGCGCGTACATTTGGCCTAGAAGGTATGTTCCGTCAGTTAGGTATCTACTCGGCTGTTGGTCAAAAATACACGCCAGAAGACAGTGAAGCATTGATGGGCTATAAAGAAGCTATCGATGGTCACATGTTAGAAGAAGGTATCAATGAAGCAGGCGCAATGAGTACTTGGATTGCATTGGCAACCAGTTATTCTGTCAACGCATTACCGATGATTCCGATGTATATCTATTACTCAATGTTTGGTTTCCAACGTGTGGGTGATTTGGCTTGGGCGGCAGGTGATTGTCAAGCACAAGGCTTCTTGTTAGGCGCAACTGCTGGTCGTACAACACTTAATGGCGAAGGCTTACAGCATCAAGATGGTCATTCACAGATTCTATTCAATGTCGTGCCAAACTGCGTCAGCTACGATCCTTGCTTTGGTTATGAGCTAGCTGTGGTCATGCATGACGGTTTACGTCGTATGTATGGTGAAGGCGAGCGCGTCTATTATTACTTGACATTGATGAACGAAAACTACGAACAACCTGCTATGCCAGAAGGTGCAGAGGAAGGTATCAAACGTGGTATGTACTTGCTTGAAGACAATGGTTCAACACAAGTACAGCTATTAGGTTCTGGTGTTATCTTACGCGAAGTACAAAAAGCATCACAGATACTAAAAGACGAGTTCAATATTACGTCTAACGTCTGGAGCGTAACCAGCTTTAATGAGCTGACTCGTGATGGTATGGTTTGTGACGATTACAACCGTCTACATCCAATGGATGAAGAGAAAGTGCCTTGGGTTACTGAACAGTTAGCACCGCACGAAGGTATCGTGGTTGCAGCGACAGATTATATGCGTAACTACTCAGAGCAAATCCGTGCTTGGTTACCAGATAATCGTCCTTACACGACTCTAGGTACCGATGGTTATGGCCGTTCCGATACGCGCGAAAACCTACGTAGTTTCTTCAACGTTGATGCTGCGCATATCGTTGTGGCAACGCTTAAACGTCTAGCCGATGAAGGCGAAGTTGAGATGCGTTTGGTTAAAGACGCGATTTCAAGCTTAGGTATCGATGTGGATCATCCACCTGCATGGCAGCAGCAGTCTTACTATGATCAGTCTCCAGATGCACCAGCACCAGGTAACGTGAATCCAAATCCTGTACCTGAATTTATTGCTGAAGACGATGATGAAATCAGTAATGAAGGTCGTGCTGAAGATCAAGCAGATGCAAATGTACTTGATGATAAAGATGTCAAATAATAATAACCATAAGACGAGGAAATAAATCATGGACATTAAAGCCCCCGATTTAGGTGTGGATAGCGCCGAAGTCAGCGAGATTATGGTAGAAGTTGGTGATGTCATCGCAAAAGACGACAACATCGTATTATTAGAATCTGACAAAGCATCAGTTGAAGTACCAAGCTCTGCTGCTGGTAAAGTGACTAAGATTAGTATTGCTATCGGTGATCAAGTTAGCGAAGGTATGGTACTAATTGAGCTTGAAAGTGCAGATGATAGCGCAGAAAGCAATGATGCTGCTGCTGCTGAAGAGCAAGAAGTGAACAGCACAGACGATGTTAAACCAGGATCAAAACCTGAACCTGCTGCAACTGAATCAACGCAATCAGAGTCTGCTGCCAAGCCAGCCGCTAATGCTGGTAAAGCAACTACTCATGCATTACCTGACTTAGGTGTTGACGAGGCACAAGTTTCTGAAATTATGGTTAGTGTTGGTGATATTGTTAGCGCTGAACAGTCAATTTTGCTAATCGAATCAGATAAAGCTTCGGTTGAAGTACCAGCGCCAGTTGCCGGTAAGATTGAAAAAATCTTGGTCGAAGCAGGTGATATGGTTGCTAATGGTCAGGACTTTATCGTCATCATGGCGAGTGGTACAGATGATGCTATTGATAGTGAATCTGAAGCTCCTAAGCCACAAGAGTCAGCACCAGCCAAAACAGAAGATAAACCAGCTGCTAAAACTACTGGTGAGCCAAAACAGGCGGCCAAACTGACCAATACTGATACAGCTGCTAGCAAAGCAGAGGGTAAATTAACTGAAGCACAGGTCAATGAAAAATTGGTCGATGTGTATGCAGGTCCTGCTGTTCGCAAGCTAGCGCGTCAGTTAGGTGTTGATATCACACAAGTGAATGGTTCAGCTCTAAACGATCGCATTCTAAAAGAAGACTTGTTTGCACATGTTAAGAATAGTCTAACCAAGCAGAAAGCGGCACCTGTGAGCAGTAATGCTGTTAGCTCAGGTCTACCGAAGCTGCCTGACATGAGTAATGCTGAGATCTGGGGTGAGACAGAAACACAAGACCTCAGCCGCTTGCAGAAAGTTTCGATACCACAGCTCAACTACAATACTTTGCTACCGCAAGTAACGCAGTTCGATCTATCTGATATTACTGAAACTGAGAAACTACGTGGTGAGCTAAAAGGTGGCATGAAAGCTGAAGGTGTTGGCTTTACTATCTTGGCATTTGTGGTTAAAGCTACTGCTTACGCGTTGACCCAGCATCCACGATTCAACAGTCATTTGAGCGATGACAATACTCAGGTTATATTGCGTAAAAGTGTCAATATGGGTATTGCTGTGGCAACAGATGATGGTCTTATCGTACCGGTTATCAAAAACGTACAAGATAAAGGTCTGAAGCAAATTGCAATTGAGATCGGCGAGCTTGCTGTAAAAGCTCGTGATAAGAAGCTCAGTACCAAAGATTTGCAAGGGGCAAGCTTTACCATATCTAGCCAAGGTAACTTGGGTGGTACCGCCTTTACGCCGTTAGTTAACTGGCCACAAGTTGGTATTTTAGGTGTTTCTGAAGCAAGTATGCAGCCGCGCTGGGATGCTAAAACACAAAGCTTTGAGCCACGTTTGATGCTGCCACTGTCTTTATCTTATGACCACCGTGTGATTAATGGCGCAGACGCTGCTGTATTCACTCGTTATATAGCAACGCTATTAGCAGATCCGCGTCGTATCTTAATCTAAAGCTAGCTAGCAATTAGAAAAGACTGCCCACGGGTGGTCTTTTTTATGCGCTGTTATCTGGTAGCTAGGGCCAACACTAATATAATCGTAACTAGCAGGCACAAAAAAGCCAGCTATCAAGCTGGCTTTTATTGCACATGATATCTTTACTAAATTAGAACTGTTTAACGAATGCTACACCGTATACCCAAGGGCTAATGTCGATCTCGCCAAGATTTACGTTATCTAGAGTAGCGTCTGTTTTGATGTCCATATAACGGGCATCGATACGGAAAGCTTCGGTAGGAGCAAAAGGGATATCAAGACCAACATGACCAGCCACGCCAACGCTATCGTCAAGGTCCAAGTCACCACCAGTAGAAATTCTTTCTTTGAAAAATGTTGTATAGTTCACACCAACACCAATGAAAGGCTTGATGTTCATTGGCATGTTTTCATAGTCAAAGTGATACTGTACGGAAAGAGTAGGTGGTAAATGCTGGGTTTTACCTGTTAGAACCGTTGTGCCATCGGCAGCATTCAAGTCAAAATCATGATGAAACGGAAGTGCAGCTAGCAATTCAACACCAACGTTGTTAGCGATAAAGTACTCACCACTGATAGTTGGACGTACATCGCCATCAACATCAACAGATAAACCATTATCTAGAGTACCGTTGTCGCTTTTAGGATCAACGTAATGTGCGCCAGCAGCAACAGACCAAGTACCAGCAGGGACTGCAAAAGCAGTTGTCATTGTAAGTGCAGCAGCAGTTGCTAAAACTAGGGATTGTAGTTTCATCATTTCATTCCTTAACGTAATAAAAAATTATCAGCAGTTTTCTAATGAGGGATGGCATTAGCTACTGATACATAATGTTATGATTAAAGTTTAATCTTTAACATTTAATGTCTATTATAATACGAAAATCATTATTATTGGTAAGGTTTTAAATATAAATTAGCAATGTTTCTGCAATAAATTACATTTACGTGTAATTCAATTGTCTACAGTCTATAATTAAACACAACAAAAGCTGCTTTTTAAGTAAGTGTCATTGACGTAAGTCGGTATCTCTTATTTATGATTCAAAAAGAGGTGCAATATATTATGCTTGGCTATTGCAGTAACTCCCCTCTACGCTGTACGAATGCGCGTACGATGAAAATACTGAGTCAGGTAGACTCTTGTTGTCCTGAATGTCACTTGTTTTTGATACCTGCGCAAGATATTAGCCAACAGCTTCGCGCTGACGAACAGTTCTTAAGGTTCTCTATTCTACTAATTGTGTTTATACTGCTGGTATCGGTCTATATTTATTATCTGCATTTTGTATAGCCGATAGTCATGGCTAATAATGGATAGGTCAGTACTGAAATGAAGTGCTTCTGATAAAAGTCACGGATGATTGCTGCAAATATATCCTATGTCCTGTGATGAAAGTTTGGTTTTTATGGTTTGACCGTTGTTTTATTCTACTAATATCAAATCGGTATTTCACCGCATAGGGCTGGCATGTTATTCCAATCTATACGGCGCTTGCGTCATTTTGTTTATGATATTTTACAAAATGAAGAACATGACACGTTATTTAGCCGTTACGTTGATTATTTTCTTATATTTTTGATTATGACTAACGTAGCGGCTGTGATAGCCGAGTCTGTCGATCAGTGGTATTACCCTTATCAAGATTATTTCACCTTATTCGAAAACTTCTCTATTGTTGTCTTTTCTATTGAGTACTTATTGCGTCTATGGAGTGTGGCTGAAGCCAAGCCTGATAACACAACATGGAAACAGCGTTGGAATTGGATTAGAAGCCCATCAGCGTTGATTGATTTAGTAGCGATCGTGCCAGCATTTTTGAATTTCTTTGTCAATATTGACTTGCGTTTCTTACGCATTTTACGCTTGTTTCGAATCCTAAAACTGACTCGTTATTTTGCTTCCATGCGTATTTTGCTAGTCGTGATTAGTAAAGAGAGAGGCTCATTTCAGGCTGTTATCTTTATTCTTATCATTATGATTGTGACCGCCTCTAGCGGTATTTATCTAGTGGAGAATCATGCACAGCCAGACGAGTTTGAGTCCATACCTAAAGCGATGTGGTGGGCTGTAGTGACACTGACAACAGTAGGCTATGGAGATGTCACGCCAATTACTAATGCGGGAAAAATATTGGGTGCTGTCATTACGATATTGGGCGTTGGTCTCGCAGCCCTACCGGCTGGTATTCTAGCGACGGGATTGGCGAATGAGTTGGCCCAGCGCCGTGAAGAGCTTGAACAGCATTTTCGTGAGCAGCTTATTGATAGTGACTTTGATCTGGTACAGAATCAGATGATGATTGATAAAATTCGTCGAGAGCTAGGCTTAGATAAAGAACAGGCACAGAATATTGTTCTACAAGTACTTCGAGAACAAGAGCTTGAACGGCGTGAGAAGGAAGTTGAGACGCGCCAAAAGAACTTCTGTCCGCATTGCGGTGAAGTTTTATAGGCAAGTGTGAAATGATTTAGAACAGATAGGTTTTTAGTAGTTAATTGCAGCTAATGCTTTACTCATAAAAAGAGGTCTTGTGCTATGCGAGCACAAGACCTCTTTTATATTCGATGACCAGTTGCTCTTATATACCCTGAGGAATGGGCAGTGCACGTGCTAACTCATGAGCCACTTCTTGTGCTGCGTCGGCTAGATGTTCTGCAGTGAGTGGTAAGTTTTGCAATGTTAAATGCCAGTCGTCAACAGATCGACGCAAATGCGCTACCCATAACGTGGTGCAGTCGCGTGGGAGCTGCTTAAGGTTGACTTCAAAACGACGGTTTCCTTCATCGTCACTCAGGTGAATTTCGCCTTTTTTCACCCTAGAAAATGAATGTCCATGGTATGAGTTGGCAATTAAACCAATATGAGTAATATGAGCGGGTATTTTCTCAAGCTCCAATCTGATTTGCTCTTGATCAAGCGGGGCCAGATACATGGCTTGTTCACCGCGATCCTTACCATTTAAGCTGTCACCTTGATGCTTGACCGATTCAGCTTTATCTCGCAATTGCTTAAACCAAACGATGTCACTGATGACACAATTGTCATCGTACAACACGCAAGCCAGATCAATATCCATCGCGCTTTGATTTTTTTTGAAGCGCTTAAACATGCCTTTTGGCTCAATTTTGGTAAATTCATAATTGAGTGCAAAGAACAACGTTCCTGCGTCTAGTCCCAGTCCTCGTAAACTATCTGACAACAGTGGTGATGGGGCAGTGGTCGACATAAATTTCCTTTTTTATTCTTAATTTTTAACCGTTATCTAGATTTGGTGTTTGCTTACTTAAGGCGTGCTATGTAATAAGCCTGTCTCATGTCAGTGACGTCATTCATTAGTTGCTGTCGCAGGTTTGTCTAATACCGCTTGATAAAGTAGTTCAGGCTTAGCATCTAATAACCCACTACCAAATCCACGCAGCCACCAGACCAACTGTGAGGTTAAATTAACAGTAGCTTTTACAGTAAGGGTATTATCCTCATTTAGCGTCACGGTTTGATCGTCATTAAGCTTACTTTCGGTCATACTCTTACCAGCTTGCCTAGTGAACCTAAGCTCAACAGCAGTATTTTTGCCACGCTCATCCAATTCGCCAAACAGTGGGTGACTAAAGCCCATGCTACCTTCATCCAAATAGGTGTCGAGTTGAAATTTTTCTGGCGTTTTTGCAGCGGTTTCGAGAATCTCAACACTATCAAACCGATGTAAGGCAAAGGTGCGAATGATGGCTTTTGGATCGTCAGTACGAGTTGCCAGCAGATAGATAATCACGCCACGCTGGATAATTGCGATTGGATTTAGGATATATTCGCTGGCTTGTAATTTGTTGCTACGAGTATAACAAGCATGAATCTGCAGCTGATAAAATAGCGCATGGTAAATATTGTCTTTACTGTCCAAATCGATATCTGGTGCAATAAGCGGCTGCGTGGCAGGCTCGATACGCACTCTGTCTATCCAAGAGTGGGTCACTTTGCTGTTCTTGAGCTGTCGCCGTGCTAAGTCAAACCAAGGAAATAATTCATCTAAGATAACAGGTGGCAGTAACTGGGTCAGATTGGCCTCGACCATATTAAAAGCAACCGCTTGTGATAAGTTCATGTGCGGCAAACTTTGTAATGGTGCGTCTTCTTTCCAGCGCCATCCTTGAGGATTGGCATTGTTTTTTTCGATAGGGAAGCGTTTGGCAAGGGCATTCAAATCGCGTTGGACAGTACGTAGGCTGATATCAAAGCCTGCCATCATCAGCTGCTCATAAATATGCGTGGTACCTACCCAGCGATTGCGCTGCAGTTGTGATAGTACTTGCCATTGCCGAGCAGTCGTTGCCGCACCATGTCGATTGTCACTAATATTGGCGGCATTGGCCTCTTTTGAGGTACCAGTGTCTACAGTTGCAAGCGCACCTGCCGGCTCACTAGGATTGGACTGAGCTTGGATGTTATCAGCATCAGTAGGATGTACAGTCATTAAGAGATACCCTTTATGAAGTTACAAGTCGGTTTCTGGCACGATATTGCTCGATCAGGAACCGTTAATCATCTCAGAAAAGCAGCGTAGCGTCTAGCGACGTTCATGCATGCGTATGTTTATTTAATAGTTGCTATTCGATGGTTGCTGATCGATCTAGCCATAGACATCACAATGAATCTAGTCGAACAGCAATGTGCGTGCGTATCTGTAGTACCGTTTAAATTTTAACTGTCATTCCTGTCGATAGCTGTTGTCTCACTATCATTTAAGGCGTCACCAATAGGCTCAGCATCGCTTTGCTTGTTACTTGTCTCGCTACCTTTCTCATTACTTTTCTCGCCTTTTTGCTTTTCTTTTATTCTATGCTTTTCTTTCTTTTGACGTTTTTCTTTACGCTTTTTCTTCGCTTTCTTTTTGGACTTTTCATCATCGATGTCATCAGTGTTTTCCTGGTTTTCATCCCACAGCATCAGACGGCTTAATACTTTGCCAAATAAAGTATCTTTACGATAACGGCCTTTCTTATTCATGGTGTCGATGGGCAAGCCAGTCATCAGCGTCAGGGCCTCACTTAGAGTATAGACGCCATAGATATGAAATTTGCCTCTATTTACCGCATCGATAATGTCGTCACGTAGCATCAGTTGTTTGACATTAGCCATGGGAATGACGACGCCTTGATCGCCTGTTAGCTCTTGCTCGCGGCAAGCGTCGAAGAAACCTGCGATTTTGGCATTGATGCCACCAACTGCCTGTACTTCGCCTAGCTGGTTCATTGATCCAGTAATCGCGAGAGACTGATTGATAGGCACGTTTGCTAATGCGGATAGCAATGCACAGCCTTCGCTTACAGTAGCACTATCGCCATCGATTTGCGCGTAGCTCTGCTCAAACGCCAGTGAGGCACTAAAATTCAGTGCATGATGTTGACTAAACAGCGCTCGCAAATAGCTGGTCATAATCAGCATGCCTTTGGCGTGTAAACTACCGCCCAAGTCTACATCACGCTCAATATCAAGAATTTCACCTGTGCCAATGTTTGGCTGAATGACCGCAGTAAGCCGTGCTGGCATGCCAAACTCACTATCAGCATAACTGACCACAGTCAATGCATTAACTTGTCCGATAGCATCGCCTTGCGTTTGGATCAACTGCTGGCCGTTTTTCAGCTCATCCCAGTACAGATCGCGTAAATATCCTGAACGCTCATCCATGTCATCGATTGCTTGAGTGACATGATCTGCCGTCACCATAGCCTCATTATTTAATCGAGCGTGACGGTTTGATTCATGCAATAGTTTAATCAATAAGTCACTGTGTAGGCTTAAGCGATCTTGTTCTTCAGCTTGTAAGCTTAGATGTTCAAGTAGCGTGGCCTGTGCACTGCTCTCAAACGGATAAAGGTTGGCATAGTCGATGATATCAGCCATTTTTGCGACCAATGCCAATTCATGTTCAGTGGTACGAGGCACATCGTCATGAAAGTCAGCGCGGACTTTGAATACCGCATCAAATTCAGGCTCAAGCTCTAGCAGCTCATAATATAAATCTGCTTCACCTAACAAGATAACTTTGATATCTAAATCAATAGGCGCTGGTGAGAGAGATAAGCTACCGGTTAGCGTCAGCATTTGCTCTAGACTTGATAGTTTGATTTTTCGTGATTGTAATGCGCGCTTTAAGCCCTGCCATGCATAAGGATGCTCAAGGACGTGGCTGGCTTCTAACAGTAAATAGCCGCCATTAGCGCGATGTAGAGCACCTGCACGAATCATACTCACGTCAGTGGTTACTGTGCCTAATTGGGTGATTTGTTCGACATGCCCCAATAAATTGAGATGGGTTGGCAAATCCTCAAAGACCACGGGTGCGCCACTGTCAGGTGTGTGACTGACAATAACATTTACTGCATAACGACTGGGCGTCGTAGCCAACACTGCCGTCACAAACTCCTCATCATCGCCATTGACGATACGCTCTACGTGAGTGACCATGTCATCAAATACAGTCTTGAGATATTCTACGACAAGTGGATGAGTCGCAAACTGCTCATAAATAGGAGTAAATAATGGCTGTAAAGCACGTTGG
The DNA here is from genome assembly GCF_904846705.1 of Psychrobacter sp. Pi2-52. GTDB lineage: Bacteria > Pseudomonadota > Gammaproteobacteria > Pseudomonadales > Moraxellaceae > Psychrobacter. The sequence continues at coordinate 86,392 of NZ_CAJHBS010000003.1, read as the reverse complement.
GCAATACTACGATGTAATGCCTCTATTTCATCATTGGCTTCGTCTTCTAGTTGCTCTAAGGCGATAGTCAATTGACTCAGGCGCTTTTGCATATGGTTCTTTTGCACGAAGTTATTCAGCTCAGCTTCGTATTCATTATTGCCATATGTAGAGTCTTGGTTTTCTTTACTCTCATTATCTTTATTGCTCAAGATATTAACTTTTTCGCTATCATCGAGCTTTTCTGAATTTTTTTGCTTGTTAGGTGTTTCTACCTGTTTGTTATCACCGCTGTTGCTTTCTGTAGGCAGCTGACTAGGATGAACAAATACGGCTTTATTATCGAACGAGCGAAACGTCAGTGCTAGGTCATATTGTTTGCCTTCAGCATTAAGCGCGTCATAGGCATGACTTTCTTTTTGATGAGTACTATTTTTGATGGCTTCAATTTTGCTCTGGTATTGATCGCTACGAAAGCGTTGGCTTAAACGCTTTTTTGCTTGCTGCCATAAGTTATTAACTTGCTGCTGTAATAGCGAGGCTTGACCAGCTGGTAGACGCAGCGCCAATGGTGTGCGTGGATCGGTGAAATTATGCACATATACCCAATCATCTGGCGTTGGTGCGTCGGCGGCAATACGCGTCAAAAGACGACTAATCACAGTACGTTTGCCCAAACCGTTTTCACCAGCGGCAAACACATGGTAACCACTGGCTTTAATATCCAGCGCTGTATGCAATGCTTTAAGCGCGCGTTGTTGGCCGAAACCAACATCTAAGTCAGGCGCAGTACGTGTATCTGTAGGTAACTCATCAGGGTCGCTATAGCGTTTTAATTGCTCAGCGGAAATGCGACAATTTTGCTGAACTTCTATGAAGATAGGGTTTGGGGTATCAGGTGCTGTTTGCTTAGTATTTTTTGAGTCAGTAGTAGGTACTACCATATTGTTAGCGTCTTTTGATACTTGCGATATAGGGGTGTAGGGTTGTTCTGTCATAGGCGTTTGAAAAATCATCTTAAAAAGTATTAAAGGGATATGAGAAGTGATTGATCTTATCTGTTCATGCGTATTCTGAGTTTTTTATAATCAATCATGACATCTTACAAGATATAGTCACCTATTAGCGAAGTCATTAAGCGCAGTTTTGTATCATATTTAGACAAATGATTGAGTAAAACTGGTAAAAAACAAATGACTTAATCAGCGAATTGGAGGCAATCAAAGCAGAATAACGCCTCATGATAAGCGTAGATAGTATAAGATGTCCCACATTGGCGCAATCTGCAACTATTCAATGGGCAGACTGCATGATAAAATAAACGGTTCACAAGTCAAAACTGGATAACTCGTTGTATGTCAGCTTCCGCTAAAAACTCTTCATCGTCTGCTAGTATGGGTAATATCAATATTGATCCGTCTGGTTTCGTAAAGCTTGGTGCGCAACTGCCAAAGCTGGCTAATACCTTGGCGCAAGCGATAAATGAGCTAGGTCTGCCGTTAAGTGAAACGCAGCAGCGCACGTTATTATTGTACTTAGACCAGCTTTTACTATGGAATAAAGCGTATAATCTGACCGCGATCACTGATCCAGAAGAAGCGCTGATCAAGCATGTGATAGATTGCCTGTCTATTATAACGCATTTACCCACCGGATCGTTGCTAGATATCGGCACGGGAGCAGGGTTGCCGGCAGTTATTATTGCCATTTGTCAGCCTGAGCGCCAGTGTACTGCGCTTGATAGCAATCAGAAGAAAATTCGCTTTATTAAGCAAATCAGCAGCGAGCTCGGCTTGAGTAATATGCAGCCGATCGCATCGCGTATTGAAGCGCATGAAGCAAGTTATGCTGTGGTGACATCACGAGCGTTTGCCAGTTTGATAGATTTTGTAGAAGTAGCGCAGCCAAGATTGGCAGATGGCGGCTTCTTATGTGCTATGAAAGGTAAAGTCCCGAGTGAAGAAGAGCTGCAAGCACTCGATAGTGATTGGCATATCAAAACCATTAAACTGACGGTGCCACGTTTGCACGACAGTCGTCATTTAATTGAAATGTCTGCCAAAGACAGCTAAGGCATAAACACTTCGCAGTCATGAAACAGGTACAGTTTTTTGTGAAACACAGTTTACGTCTGTATCTAAATGACATAGTATTTAAAAGCATTTAAAATGCTCGAACGCAAACTGAGCATTTTAGACCATAAATTGCTTATTTTTAAATACTGAGCGAGTGTCGCTGTACAAGATTGAATAAAAAAATAATTGTACCAACCGAGTCAAAAGTAATAGACCCTAATAAAATTGAGTGAGTGTATGGAAATCATAGCAATTGCGAATCAAAAAGGCGGTGTGGGTAAAACCACAACGGCAGTAAATTTGACCGCCAGCTTGGCTGCTAAACGCAAGCATGTACTGCTGATTGACTTAGACCCACAAGGTAATGCGACCAGTGGTACAGGCGTTGACAAAAACGAGTTGGATCTTACCATAGCGGACGTTTTGCTAGATGGCGTCGCGTTGTCTGAAGCAATTGTTACTAGTCCTGCAGGGTTCGATGTCATCGGTGCCAATCGCGATTTGGCTGGCATGGACATTACCTTAATGAGTAAGACAGATAGTCATGAGCTGTTCAAAACCGCCATGGCTGAATTGGTTAACGATCAGGTATCCACACAAAAACAGCCATACGATTATGTGATTATCGATTGTGCGCCTAGTTTGAATCTACTGACGATTAATGCGTTGGTGGCTACGGACAGTGTGATTATTCCTATGCAGTGTGAGTACTATGCACTAGAAGGATTGGCCGACTTATCGCAAACGATTGAACGCCTTACAGAGTTGAACCCTAAGCTATATATTCGCGGTGTGGTCAGAACGCTATTTGATGCGCGTAATACGCTTGCTCGTGATGTATCTACTGAGCTAGAAGCGCATTTTGGCGATATCATGTACAAGACTCATATTCCAAGAAATATTCGCTTGGCAGAAGCCCCTGCGCACGGCTTACCAGTTATTGCGTATGAGAGATGGTCAAAAGGTGCACGCGCGTATCAAAAGCTTGCCGCTGAAGTGATGAAACAAAGTAGCTAGTTATTATCTAAAGTTCTTACAAAGAATTTTTAGATAAAAAGTGTCACTGATCAGCACAGTGAATGAATAGCATAAATATAGAACACTTAACATTGTATTTAGTAAGCCGCATTAGTAATCGATTGGCTTTTATTTTAGCGTTAGAGGATAGGTAATCATGGCGAAGAAAAGAGGGTTGGCTGCTAATCGGGGCTTAGATGCCTTATTAGGGTCAATCAAAAAAGAAAAGCAAATTACCGCCTCTGCCTTGCAAGACGACATGGTGGCGCGTGAAAATGCTGCGCCAGATATTAATGTGCCTGTAGATACTAATGCGCCTATAGATACTGTATCCACAGATATAGCGCCTGATATCACTCCAACAAAAGCCAGTAAAAAATCATCTGCGAAGACTACTGATAACGATGCTGCTAGTGAGAGTAGTACTCGCGCGCCACGTTCATCTCGTGCTACTAGTAAGGCGTCGATCAACAAATCACGTGGCAATAGTGCAGATACGAGCGCAACCGAAGATCAGATTAGCCTTGTACAAATCGATGTCACACGCTTGCAAGCAGGTAAGTATCAGCCTCGTCGTGATATGAGTGAAACAGCACTTGCAGAGTTGGCATCTTCTATCGAGCAGCATGGCGTGATGCAGCCTATCGTTATCCGCCCACTGTTGGCAAACGAAGATAAAAGTGAAGCATTTGTCACTCACGAAATTATCGCTGGTGAACGCCGCTGGCGCGCAGCAAAAATGGCAGGAAAAGCAGTTATCCCTGCGATTGAGCGCGCTTTATCCGACGAGTTGGCGATTGCCCTAGCATTGATTGAAAACATCCAGCGTGAAGACTTATCAGTGATTGAGCAGGCAGCGGCGTTGCAACGCTTTCATACGGAGTTTGGTATGAGTCATGCCATGATTGCTGAAGTCGTTGGCAAGGCGCGTACGACAGTATCGAATCTACTTCGTTTAAATCAGCTGCATGATACAGTAAAAGACCATTTAGCCAACAGTGCGCTAGATATGGGTCATGCTCGTACACTTTTAGCATTGTCCTCTGAACAGCAACCTATCATCGCGCAAAAGATTATCGATGGCGGTATGACCGTGCGAGAAGCTGAAAAATTGGTCAAGTCAATCTTGCAGCCAGCGCCCAAGATCAACCGTGCTGAACAAGCACAATCTCGTGATGCAGAGCGTTTGACCCAAAGATTGACAGACATGCTTGGTGCTGAAGTCAAACTCAAACATAAAAAAGATGGTCAAGGTAGTGTTGAGATATTTTTCCACAATCAAGATCAATTAGCTGCGTTGATTAAACATATAGAAGCTCAAGCTTAATAACGTTTGCGAGTTAGCCGTATCTATCCAAATGCTAAGTCGCCTCTGAACAACTATTTTTGCAAAAATATGGAAGAGAGTGGGTATGTGGGAGTTGGTAAAAGCAGGTGGCTGGCTAATGACACCTATCGTGGTCTGTTCTATATTGGCTTTGGTTATCATCATTGAACGTAGCCATACGCTACAGTTTAACAAAGTCGCTCCTAGCAGGTTGCGCGAACAACTAATAACTCGTTTACGTGAAAATGGCGATATTGGCCGCACACAATTGATGAATGTAAAAGAAAAGACGGCGCTTGGCGATATCTTGGCAACGGGTTTACTGTACCGTCAGTATGGGCTAGAGTCGATGACGATGCACATGCAAAACCGTGCCAGCGTCCAAGTTCATCAGTTAGAAAAAAACATCAATATGTTAGGAACTATCGGTGCGATAGCTCCGTTGCTTGGCCTATTAGGTACGGTACTAGGAATCATCTCTTCATTCTTAGCGATTACCGATGGCGCCATGCAAGATCCGACGATGCTAGCCGCTGGTGTATCACAGGCACTAATCACTACCGCTGCAGGTATGATCGTTGCTATCCCTGCGTTGGTTGCTTATCGTTATTTTCAGCGCCGTATCATTGATATTAACGCTCAGTTCGAGACTCAAGCAGGGCTTATGATTCAAGAGCTGTATGATTATCATTTGCTTGCTAGTACGCAGGCATCTACATCTTCTAGCCATAAGTCAATAGATGATAGTATTGTGCAAGAACGTTCATTCGGTGCGTTGGATTCGGATAAGACTAGCATAGCGGCAGTGTAGTCAATGCTGTTTTGAAGAATAGAAATCTTAAGCCTATAAATGGTAGCTGAACTAAAGAGATTGATATGCGTTTTAGAAAACCAACGGTTGAACCGCTTGAAATTAATCTGACACCGATGATTGATTGTTTACTGTTTTTGATTGTGTTTTTATTACTGGCTACCTCATTCAATCACTTTAGTCGTTTAAATATTATTCTTCCGGAAGCGGAAGGTGTCGCACTGACAGAACAAAACAACAGTATCGAAGTAGCTGTGCAAGAGGATGGTAGCTATTTGGTCAACGGCATTACACTTGCTAGTAGCAATGAGGCTGAACTGACCAGCATGTTACAGCAAGAGGCGGGCAGCAATCGCGATATGCTATTTGTTATTACAGCGGATGCCAATGCAACTCATCAGTCTGTGGTACGAGTGATGGATATCGCTGGAAAGCTCGGATTTTTGAATTTAAACATCAGTACAGTGGTACCACTTGGTCAAACTCTGCAACAGTGACATATATAGCCTTACTATCATAAAACTGTGTTCCACACGGTCCATTCATATTATATTACCCAAATTGAGGCTTCTATGAGCCATTCTAAAAAAAATAAAGCATTCAATAATGTACAGTCATCTTCACCACCCAAACTTAATACGTTATTACGTCTGCTAAACTACCTAAAGCCTTATTGGTGGGCCTTATTGTTAGTTGTATTAGGGTTTGCAATCAATGCGGCAACAGAGATTTGGATTGCTAAATTATTGCAATACATCACCGATGCGATTAACCAAGATGACCGTAGTAAACAAGCTTTATTTCCACTTTTAATTATTGCCCTATTCTTTGTACGGGGTGTCGGTAGCTTTTTGGGTAATTACTACTCTGCTTGGGTCTCACGTAACTTGGTTTATGAGCTGCGGGTGGAAGTTTTTAATAAGCTTTTACGCTTGCCAAGTTCTTTTTACTTGGCCAACTCTTCTGGGGTTATCTCATCGAAGCTTATCTTTGATGTAGAGCAGGTAACAGCGGCCAGTACCGATTCAATGAAAACCTTAGTGCGTGATGGTTTGACAGTTATAGCGTTAATAGGGTTTTTACTTTATACCAATTGGCGATTGACCTTAATTTTGTTTTTAGTCTTGCCGCCCATTTTATGGTTGGTTAGAGTGGCTTCCAAACGATATATTAAACTTTCCAAAGGTATCCAAGAAACCATGGGTGGTGTTAGTCATATCACGAATGAGGTAGTTGGTGGTTATCAAGTGGTAAAAAACTATGGTGGTCAACCTTATGAAGCACGCCGTTTCGACGAAGTATCGAAAAAGAACTTGCGTCAAGGTATGAAAATCGTGGTTACCAATAGTATTAACACCCCAGCCGTACAGCTATTGATGGCGATGGCCATGTCTGTAGTAGTATGGCTAGCACTACAGCCATCAATAATCGATAATATCACAGCGGGCGAATTCATATCTTATATTGCCGCCGCTGGCTTGCTCAGCAAACCAGTACGCTCGCTCACTGATGTCAACCAAAAGCTACAAAGAGGCATTGCCGCTGGTGAGTCGATTTTTGCGTTAATTGATGAGACTGAAGAAGTTGATACAGGCATACAAAGCCCTTCTTTATCAGGTGAGGTCAATCTGAATAATGTTGGTTTAACCTATCCTGACTCAACCATCGCTTTACGTGATTTTAGTTTGGATATCCGAGCAGGCGAAACAGTAGCGTTGGTCGGACGAAGTGGAGCAGGCAAGTCGTCACTGGTTAATTTATTGACACGTACGCTCACCACGACCTCAGGTCAGATTACACTGGATGGCATACCAATTGAAGACATTAAATTAGAGAGTTTGCGCGCCCAAATCGCTATGGTAAACCAACAAGTTGTACTGTTCAATACCACAGTATTAAACAATATTGCTTATGGAAGTCTGGCTAATAAGACTCAAGCTGAAGTTGAACGAGCAGCGAAAGAAGCTTTTGCTCATGACTTTATTATGAAAATGCCAAACGGTTATCAGAGTGAAATTGGTGCTGAAGGATTACAGTTATCAGGCGGACAGCGTCAGCGTTTATCTATTGCTCGCGCACTACTAAAGGATGCACCGATTCTAATTTTAGATGAAGCCACTAGCGCACTTGATAATGAGTCTGAGTATTACATTCAGCAAGCGCTCGATAATGTGATGAAAGACCGCACCACACTGGTCATTGCCCATCGATTGACGACTATCGAATCAGCGGATCGTATTGCTGTGATGGATGGCGGTCAGATTGTTGAGTTAGGAACACATAATGAGCTAATGCAGCTACAAGGCCACTATGCGCAAATGTATGCTCGAGATTTCGAGTAGCCAGTTTAGAAGTTTTTAGCCAATTTTCACGCAGCCATGAACCAATAAGATAAGCGATATTGATTAATGAGTATTGAGACGACAATTACCCGCGCATGGCAACGTCAAGCTGCTTGGTTGTGGTTGTTGCTGCCTATCAGTTGGTTATACGGTTTAATCACTTTGCTGCGCCGTCAAGCTTATAAGGCTGGCCTGTTATCAAGCTATCGAGCACCTATTCCCGTGATGGTCATTGGTAATATCAGTGTGGGCGGTAGTGGTAAGACGCCGCTGATTATTGCTCTGGTCAACTACTTACAAAAAAAAGGCGTAAAAGTAGGGGTAATCAGTCGCGGGTATGGTGGTGATACGAGTCAAATGCCAGCATTGGTTAGTGCTACTAGCTTACCCCATATAGTCGGGGATGAGCCGTGTTTGATTGCTCATATGACAGGCGCTGCTATGGCAGTGTGCCCCAATCGCCAGCAAGCGATTGCCACTCTATTAAAGACAGAGCCTAATTTGCAATTGATTATTGCAGATGATGGTTTGCAGCATTATGCACTACAGCGCGATATCGAATGGATTGTGGTAGATGCCGCCCGTGGGTTTGGCAACAAGCAACTATTGCCAACGGGTTTTTTGCGTGAGCCTATGTCACGATTAGAGGGTGCAAATGTTATCTATCATGAAAAACCAAGTACAGATTTAACTCAGACTTCTAGAAGTGGTAATAAGATACAGTCTACTGATCGTTTGACCATGCATTTGCAACCAGCTGAGTTACAGCGCCTATGGGATACTACATCGAGTGCAGCTCAAATAAATAGTGTAAAGCCTACTAATAACAGCCGCGTCCATGCTGTTAGTGGTATCGGCTATCCGCAGCGGTTTTTTGATACCTTAGAATCTATTGGCTTTGAGGTCATAGGGCACCCTTACCCTGACCATTATGATTTTAGTTTGGCTGAGCTTTTACAATATGGTGATTATCCTATCATCGTAACCAGTAAAGATGCGGTAAAAATCAGCGCATTATTGGTAGACTATACAGCGACACAAGCACTCAGTGGTGAGTATGTAGAACTTGTCAGTAGACTATGGGTGTTGCCAGTGACGGCTGCATTATCTGAGAATAGTTATGATAATCTAGATGCGCAGCTAAAGGCGCTAGGGATTCGCATCGACCATGATATGAACACGTCAGCCTCATTATAAATATCAGCTAATATTTTAAGTCGCCGTATAATTTTTATAGGAATACGCCATGTCGTTCGCCACCACACCTGCCAAAACCCATATCGTGATTCCTGCACGTTTTAAGAGTACGAGACTACCTGGTAAGCCATTGCTAACTATTCATGGTAAGCCGATGATACTTTGGGTAGCAGAAAAAGCGCAGACAGCAAGTTTTGCTGATGACATGTGTATAGCGACTGATGATGAGCAAATTGCAAAAGTTTGCATCGATGCAGGTTTTGATGTGGTTATGACCAGTAGCGAGCATGCTTCAGGGACGGATCGTTTGGCAGAGGTAGCAGCTATCAAAGGTTGGGCTGACCACGATATTGTGGTGAATATGCAAGGCGATGAGCCCCTTGTACCGCCATTGCTTTTGGAGCAAGTACAGGCGCTTTTGGTAGCGGATGAGGATAGCGTGATGGCCACACTCTGTGAGCCTATCGATGACTATGATACGTTCCAAAGACCATCGGTAGTAAAAGTGGTCAGCCAATCTGCTAATAACTTACAGCGTGCGCTCTATTTTAGCCGCGCACCGATTCCTTGTGACCGTGATGTTGTATTAGCTGATAATAATCAGATGCAATCACCAAAGAACGCCTATCGCCATTTGGGTTTATACGCTTATCGTGTCAGTCTATTGCAGCAGTTCGTAAACTGGCCACAAACGCCACTTGAGATACTCGAAAGCTTAGAGCAATTACGTGTTTTAGAAAATGGTCAGCATATCGCCATCGCAGAAGCTGCCTGTCAGCTACCAGCAGGTGTCGATACACAAGAAGATCTAGACCGTCTGAACGCGATGAGCTTAGATAACTTTCAGAACCCTACTAAGTAATAGTCTGAGCAAAGTTGCGTGCGATTCTAAGCTTCATACAACGCTAAAGTATTGTTATCTTGGCTATACCTGAAATACCTAATCAATGTGATAGAGCCATAACCATGAATAATTTGACAGGAAATATGGACGCACTAGATAACACAGACCGTATGTATTTTGCGCCACTATTGCCATGGCAAAAAGTACTGTGGTTACAGTTGACCGAGCGCGTACTTAAGCAGCAGTCTTTGCCGCATGCATTGCTCGCTGCTGGTATGCAAGGTATGGGCAAACGCGCCTTTGTATGGCGATTGGTCGCTTGGCTATTATGCCGTGAGCGTGGTACACACCCACTAGGTGCTTGCGAAGTATGTGAGAGTTGTCAGTGGCTCAAGTCGGGAACTCATCCGAGCTTGCAAGTATTACCACTCGTTAGCATGCCTATCAGTGCCGAGAGCGATGCGCTTCAAGAAAAATTAAGTAGTACAAAAGATAAAAAAGGCGCTAAAGCTACTAGCAATAGCGCTCTTAAGATCAAAGTAGATGATATTCGTGCCTTGCAGCCTTTTATTTATCAAGGCGGGCAAGGGATGCGTATCTGTGTGTTAGATCATGCTGAAAAAATGACGGTGGCCGCTGCTAATGCACTGCTTAAAACATTGGAAGAACCGCAAGCGCAGGTGCATCTGTTTTTGATTAGTGATACGCCTGCTCAGCTGTTGCCAACGATTAAGAGTCGTGTGCAACAGTTGGCACTACAGACAATTGAGCCGACTGTTGCTGTCGATTACGTGACGCAGGCGTTAGGTCATACGATTAACCGCGAAGCCGTCGGTACCGCTGCGATTGAACAGTTAATACAATTAGCCAATGGTGCGCCGTTAGCTGCTATCGCTTTGGCGCAAGCATCATGGTATAGCAAGCGCAGCCTATGGCTGACCACATGGCAGGCGCTACGTAGTGGTAAACGTAGTGGTGTGGCGGCAAGTGACTATTGGCAAGGTCAGCTCAATATTAAAGAATTTATACAGCTATCTGAGCTGATGCTTCTTGATATACGCCGTGTCTGTTTGGGCCTTGTTGAACTACAAAAGGATGTCAATCTATCAACGATATTGGCGACTTATCAGCCTACTGATAGCGGGTTAGAGGCATTTGCCAACAGCGTACAGCAGACCAAAATTGCACTGCAACAAAATGTGCAAGAAAAATTTGCCTATGATAAGCTAATGCAAGAATTGGCAAGCTTATAGAGCCATGTTTTAGCATCTAATTTGTGTTCTAAAATTTGTGATTGTTCTTAACTATATACTATCAATTATTTATATAAACATATTAAACCCAGTTGATGAAGGAAGCTGACTATGGCAATGCCAGGACGTGGCGGGATTTTAACCTGTCATTATGAAAGTATCGAAATGTTATATGCCAGCTATTTATCTTTTGTCAGTAATGGCGCTTTGTTTGTACCGTCTGACAAACCTCAGCAATTGGGTGATGAAGTGTTTATCGCTATCACGTTACCCAACTCTAGTGAACGTCTACCAATGAATGGTAAGGTGGTTTGGATTAACTCTAAGAGTCAAGGCAGTCGCCCAGCAGGGTTTGCTGTGCAAATTGGTAGTGATGTCTCTGGCCAAAGAATTAAGAATGAAGTTGAGCGCCTACTAGCAGGAAAAATCGATAGCTTGCAATCGACTTATACTATGTAGTATCTAGGTAATAACTAGGTAGTATCTAGAAGTCACACCTATATCTTTGATGAGTTTGGCTGTGGTTTTTAACTTATTAATATAAAAAAGCAGCCTTATTATTTAGTAAGGCTGCTTTTTTAGATCAAGTGTATTTGATTTTTTATAGTAGTAGGCGCTAGTCGCTTAATAACGAGGCGGCACATACATATCATCGGGAATAGGTTCGCGGTAATATTCATCATCGCGTTTGCGATTGGGTAACTCAATTTCGTCACGAGGCACTTCTTTGTAAGGGATTTGGTCGAGCAAATGGGCAATACAGTTTAGCCTAGCACGTTTTTTATTATTGCCTTCAACAACCCACCAAGGTGCTTCAGGAATGTGAGTGCGCTCAAACATGGTTTCTTTTGCTTTGGTGTAATCTTCCCATCGTCGGCGCGACTGTAGGTCCATTGGTGAGAGTTTCCACTGCTTAAGCGGATCATATATTCGGCTCATAAATCGAGCATGTTGCTCATCATCAGTGATAGAAAACCAGTATTTTACTAAGCGAATGCCTGAGCGTACGAGCATACGCTCAAATTCTGGTACTGATTGAAAAAATTCTTCATATTGCGCGTCAGTACAAAACCCCATGACACGCTCAACGCCTCCGCGGTTGTACCAACTACGGTCAAACAATACGATTTCGCCTGCTGCAGGCAAGTGGGCCACGTAACGTTGGAAGTACCATTGCGTTTGCTCGCGCTCAGTGGGAGCCGGCAGGGCAGCTACCCTGCACACGCGTGGGTTTAATCGTTGGGTAATGCGTTTAATGGCGCCACCTTTACCAGCAGAATCCCGCCCTTCAAAGATAACGACAATACGTTCACCGCGATCAACGACCCAATCTTGTAATTTTATCAGTTCTCGCTGTAGTCGTACCAACTCTTGAAAGTAGGTGCGTCGATCCAGTTTTTCTTGCTCGCTCATCTCACGTCCGTTAAAACGAAAGTCACGTGCATAGTCATCTATTTCATTTTCTAGTTCTTCATCATATGTATCGATTAAGTCTTGGTGCATTCTTCGACGTAAATCATCATCAAGAATGTCTTTTTCGATGCGTTCAGTAAGAATGGCTTGCTCCTGATGGTACCGATCTAAATCTTCCTCAGTCGTTAGAGATTGAAAATCAGCGGTTGCAAGCGGTTCTGTCATCACCAGTTTTTCTGAGCCAAAAATGACTTGCCTCATTTTTCTTAATAAAATTTTTGTCTTACCCATAAATATTACCTTTGTTTTGCGTATCGGCTTTTTTAAGAGGCTACTATCTAGGTCATTTCTATCATAGCAAAGTACAGACAATAAAAAATGCCCTTTAAATAAATTAAAGGGCATTTTTTATTGATAAATATGTACTGATTGAAATAATAAGTCAGCGTATCTTTTTCACTTAAAAGTGACTAAGCTTATTTTTCTAGGATACAAGTCACACCTTGGCCACCTGCTGCGCAGATAGAGATAAGTGCACGCCCCGAACCTTTTTGATCCAACAATTTAGCAGCAGTGGCTAGAATACGACCACCAGTTGCCGCAAATGGATGACCTGCGGCTAATGATGAACCATTTACGTTTAGCTTGCTACGATCAATAGAACCTAGTGGGGCATCTAAGCCTAGGCGTTCTTCACAGAATTTCTCATCTTCCCAAGCAGCTAAGGTTGATAGTACTTGTGAAGCAAAGGCTTCATGAATCTCGTAAAAGTCAAAGTCTTGTAGAGTCAGACCAGCGCGCTCAAGCATACGTGGTACCGCATAAGCTGGTGCCATTAGTAAGCCTTCTGTAGTACCAGATTTACCAATGAAGTCTACCGCTGCGGTTTCTTGATGGACAATATAAGCAAGTGGTTTTAGCCCGTGCTCTTTTGCCCACTCATCAGTACCTAGTAGTACACAAGAAGCGCCATCAGTAAGCGGCGTAGAGTTGGCAGCTGTCATCGTTGGATTGGCATTTTTTCTGCCAAATACTGGCTTTAATTTACCCAGTTTTTCTAATGTAGTATCTGGACGCAAGTTGTTATCACGAGTTAGGCCTTTGTACGGCGTGATCAAGTCGTCAAAGAAACCTTCGTCATAAGCGCGTGCTAGGTTTTGATGGCTGTTAAATGCAAGCTCATCCTGCGCTTCACGGCTGATATTCCACTCAAGCGTGGTAATCGCTTGATGATCGCCCATTGATAGGCCAGTACGTGGCTCACCGTTTTGTGGTGAATCGATTAAATCTTTTGGATTGAGACCCATTAGTGCTTTTAGACGTTGTTTGTTGTCTTTTGCCGCACCAAGTTTAATCAGTACTTTACGCAAGCCATCGCCGATAGCAATAGGAGCGTCAGAAGTAGTATCTACACCGCCAGTGATTGCCGAATCGATCAGACCAAGTGCAATCTTGTTAGCAGAAGCAAAGGTCGCTTGTAAGCCAGTACCGCAAGCTTGTGAGATATCATAAGTTGGTGTATGTGGGTTTAGCGCGGTATTCAACGTGGCTTCACGAGTAAGGTTGATATCACGGCTAAGTTTCATAACCGCACCAGATACCACTTCGCCTACGGTTTCGCCTTGCAAGTTATAACGCTCAACCAAGCCGTCCAATGCAGCGGTTAGCATGTCTGTGTTGCTAACATCAGCGTATGATCCGTTCGAGCGCGCAAATGGAATACGGTTACCACCTAAGATCGCAACACGGTTTAGGTTTGAAGCTGGTTTGGTTGTGCTGGCTTTTTTAGCTGGAGCAGGTTTTTTGGCCGCAGGGGTTTCTACTTTTTCATCGACCGCTTTTTTGCTAGCAGTTTCTTTAGCGCTAGTATCTTTAGTCGAGGTGTTTTTTGCAGCGGTTTCTTTTTTTGCTGTATCTGATTTTGTATCCGTTGCTTTAACAACTGTACTTTCAACAACAGGGCTATCTGGATGATTGTTTTTATTACTCATAATATTATCCTTAAAAAGTATGGGTAGAAGTAAAAAGTGATAGGTAACAATAAAAAATAGTTAAGTTATTTTATACAAGCAAATATTATCATTTATTACGCAATACAGCTGTTTATCATAAGGCGTTTTTTATTCACTTAATGTATCTCTTTAGCAAACTATGTGACGCTTGTATGAGGTCGGTAGTAGATTCATGACCATGACGCATCGCTCTAATAGACTGACTAGTAAGAAATATTAGCATTGCATAACAGTACGTTTGATAATATATTGTTATCAATAATTAAGTATGCCATAACCTATAGGTCAGATTTTAACATGTTATAGTGGCGCTTAACGCTGCTAAAAACGACTGGCTTGTATACTGACTTGTTTACAGATTGTTGTAGACATTATCTGTTTTTGGACTTGTTTATAAGGGAAGTGTATAGTTAGGCTAGTTTTGAGGCGATTTACTAAATTTAAATAATTACGATGTCAATGTCTCTATATAATAGATTCATTGCATTTTTTATTATTATACGAATCATTAATTATAAGGATTATATTATGTCAGACCGTTACGGTGATTTTGTTCAATCTTCTATTGGCAAAAAGGTAGCAAAAAACTTAGGTTTGCCGATGCCAACGACGCTTGATCGTTTCGAAAGCGGCGAGCGTTTGGTGCGTGGTAGTGTTTTGGTTGGCCGAGCTACTGGTGATGACAAGAGTGTCAGTGAGTCTGTTGCCCGTATCCTGTCAGATGTGCATGCCGAAGTATATGTAAACAGCAGCGATGATATCAAAGACGCACTTGCTGATGCAGGCGTAGAGGCAAAAGCCAACACGGGCAGCGATGATCAATTCAAAGTACTACTTTTTGATGCCAGTAATATCAGCAATGCTGAACAGCTAAAAGAGCTTTATGAGTTTTTCCATACAGTTGCACGCCGCGTAGAAAAATCAGGCCGTGTGGTTGTGGTTGGTCGTACGCCAGAGAACATCACGGATATTGAAACAGCAATGGCTCAACGCTCACTTGAAGGTTTTGTGAAATCAGTGGGTAAAGAGTTTAAGCGCGGTATTACAGCGCAGCTGATTTATGTTGAAGAAGGCGCAGAGCAAAACCTAGATTCAACCTTACGCTTTTTTACCTCAGCTCGTTCAGCTTATGTATCAGGACAAGTAGTACGTGTCAGTAAAGGCAGCTCAGTCGATGTTGACTGGAACCAGCCTTTGGGCGGAAAAACGATGCTAGTGACTGGCGCAAGTCGTGGTATTGGCGAAGCTATCGCTCGTGTATTGGCTCGTGAAGGGGCGCATGTTATCTGTCTAGATGTACCACAGCAGCAAGCTGACCTACAAAAAGTTGCTAGCGAAATCAGCGGCTCTGCTTTGACAGTAGATATCACTAGTGAAGACGCTGGTGCAGAAATCGCTGACGCTGCCCAGAAACGTGGTGGTCTAGATTCAATCATCCATAATGCTGGCGTGACTCGTGATAAGACGTTGGCTAAGATGGATGAGAAAAAATGGAACATGGTCATTGATATCAACTTGGGCAGTATCGCTAGATTGAACCGCTACTTGTTGGATAACGATGTGTTGAAAGAAAACGCACGTATCGTATGTGTATCGTCGATTTCAGGTATCGCGGGCAACATGGGTCAGACCAACTATGCCACTTCTAAAGCCGGTGTAATTGGTTTGGTTAACGCAACTGCCAAGCAATTAGAAGACAATGCTAAAGGCATGACGATTAATGCAGTCGCTCCTGGTTTCATCGAAACCCAAATGACAGAAGCCATTCCATTTGCTATTCGTGAAGCTGGTCGCCGCATGAACTCAATGAGCCAGGGCGGCTTGCCAGTAGATGTGGCTGAGACTATTGCATGGTTTGCTTCACCTGCGTCTGGCGGTCTAAATGGCAACACGGTTCGCGTCTGTGGTCAAAGCTTACTTGGTGCATAATGTTGATTAATTGATGAGTATATGTGAGAAATAAGGTACAGATAGAGACAGTAGTTGTATCATATGGCCTATTATTTATCGTTTGTATCACATATGCTTACGAAATAATCTCTGATAAAGTGTAATAAAGCTGCCCAAGGGTGGCTTTTTTATGATAAAAACACAAGAACCAATAGCCAAACTATTTTTTGCTATTAAAGATACTCATGAGGTTGATTAAATTTAATGCTTATTAGATGATTTAATAGTAGGCTTTAGTCAATGACTGCAGATTGTCTTTATATACGTTAAAGAACTTGTTCAAGCCACACTTAGGATGTACTTATGTCAGACAAACATTATGATGCGTTGCCAAAAGCGCACACCACTTATGCCAATATTGTCAAAAGCTTATTGCCTATCGGTAATGGTGGCAAGGTCAGTAGAGACCAGTTGCCACAATCTACTTACTATGTAGATGACTTGCATATCGATCAAGAAAACCTAGATGACTATCGCAAAATTTGCGGTTTTTCTGATGATGGTAAAGTGCCAGCGACTTACTTCTCGGTATTGTCACAGACGCTGCAGATGAATATGATGGTCAAAGAGCCATTCCCATTTGCCATGTTAGGTCTTGTTCACGTTGATAATAGCGTCACCCAGTATCGCCCGATTGGAGAGCGTGAAACGGTAGCAATGTCGGTCACTTTTGATAACCTGCGCGATCATGCCCAAGGTCAGCAGTTTGACTTCGTGACTATCGTAAAGTCAGAAGATGAAGTCATCTGGGAAGGTACGTCGACTTATTTATCACGTAGCAAAAAACCTAGCAGTAAAGATAAAAAGAGCACACCGCGTCCGGTCATGGTCAAGCCTGAAGTAAACGAAGAAGGTGTTCATAGCATTTTTGAAGTGCCAGAAGATATCGGTCGTCGTTATGCCTTTGTCTCAGGCGATTTTAACTTGATTCATTTGCATCCGCTATCAGCACGTGCCTTTGGTTTCCCTAAAGCGATTGCGCACGGTATGTGGTCAAAGGCTAAGTGTCTTGCTCTAATGGGTGATTTGCCTGATGCTTATACAATTGACGTCTCATTTAAGCTGCCTATCTTTTTGCCAGCTGAAGTAGAGCTGATTGCTGAGCCAGTAGCCCAGCTCAAAAACGTAGATGATACTTGTGAGTTTGGATTATATAGCTCTAAAAACAATAAACCGCATTTGGCGGGTGTTGTAACCCTAAAGAGCGACAGCAAGTAGAGTAAGTATCATAAAGCTTCTATTTAACAGCCATATTTAACGTACATATTTATTATTATGACTTCACAAAACATGCCTTCAGAAGAAAACGCGATAGACGTAGATCAAACAGATAGCTCGATAGCGACTAATACGGCCGCTGCTAACGATAGCGGCGCTAACATGCATATTAGTGCCGATAATGGCGTTGATTTGGCCGATATCTTTGAGCCTTATTTTCGTCCAGATGCAAACACTATCGTGTGCGGTGCATTAGATGACGAAAAAGTTACGGCTTTAGCGAAAGCGGGCGTCGAGCTGGTCATCAACTTGCAGCCTGATGATGAGTTGAGCTTTGATGAGGCATCAGCAGTTGAGCGAGCAGGTATGCACTACGAACAACTGCCTATCAGCGGTGCTAAAGAGCTAAAGCAGCTTAAGATATTGGCGTTTGATAATGTACTACGTCAACATCATGGCAAAAAAATCGCTATGCACTGTGGGTCGGGTAATAGAGTAGGAGCCGCAATTGCGCTGCGGGCAGGATGGTTGCGTGGACGTAAGATGGATACAGCGATGGAACGTGGTCGCAGTCATGGTTTGACCAAGCTTGAACAAGAAGTTCATAATCGTTTGCTAGTACCGCGTTAACTAAATTTGCGGCTTTAAATGTTAGTGCTGTCTTAGACGTTAGCAAACTTTAAAAATATCATCGAAATAAATAATAAAAAAGGCGACCAATAGGTGGCCTTTTTTATTGGCTCACAATTCATTTATACTGGTTCAAATATTTTATATAGCTTGTGTATTACTATCATCTTAAAAATAGAATAATTCATATCACTGGAGTAAGGTAATAATAATGGGTCATAATACAGAAAATTCTAATACATCTATAAATGCTGACTTTCAAAAAAAATTACAGCAATTACTGACAGACTTACAGCTTGATGATGCACCTGCTGGCGGGGCTGTGGCCGTGTATCAAGCAGGTCATTGTATAGCACAAGCCAGTACAGGTATGGCGCGTCCTGATATGCCGTGGCAGCCCGATACGTTGGCCATTAATTTTTCTACCGGTAAAGGGGTATTGGCAACGTTCGTTCATGTGCTGGTTTCGCAGCAACTGCTTGAATATGACAAACCTATTGCCCATTACTGGCCAGAATTTGCTGCAAACGGCAAAGATCAAATTACGTTGCGACAAATCATGTCGCATCAGGCCGACTTGTTTTCGATTCAAAGTATCGATGTCGATAGCGAGACGGTACTCGATTGGGATACGATGCTGCGCCACATTGCAGCGATGCCCATTACCTCTCCCGAAGATGCGCCCAAATATGACAGCGCTTATAGTGCATTGGTCTACGGTTGGGTATTGGGCGGCGTAGTAGAGGCGGTCACGAATCTATCGTTCGCTGAAGCACTGCGCCAGTATCTAACGGAGCCTCTGGGCATTGCCGACAGCTGCTATTTTGGTGTGCCGGATAGCAAAGTAGATCAGGTGGCAAAATTGGCCAAAGATTTTGAAGAAACAGAGGATACGAGCTCCCAATTAAAATCGAGACGTCAAAAACCAACCTTAAAAGTAGACTCTCAAGAAACTTTACGTACTTATGCAAGCTTACCTAGTTATCATTGCTGGCAAGAGAAAATGCTAAGTGACAAGCGTGCAGCTGAGACGCAAAGTAGCCTTGATAACAGCCTTGATGAAAATCTAAATAGCCCTGATACTGACAGCGTGCAATCTATCTTGAATACTGCGCGTATTAATAGCTTATATTTCAATACCAGTCAGCTTAATCTAAAGAACTATAAGGCGGCGCTGATACCTGCTGGCAAACATGCCCTTGATTATCATAAGCGCCAGACGCTACAAGCTGTCATTCCAGCGGCAAATGGTGTCGCTTCCGCTAAAGCACTGGCAACGATTTATGCAATGCTTGCTAATGGCGGTGTATGGCAAGGGAAAACACTGATCGATAGTGCTACTTTTGAGCAGTTATCTACTCCGCAGGTTGAGGGTTTAGATGCGGTTATGCCAGCAGCTATGAAATGGCGATTGGGCTACCATAGATTATTTAGTTTGTATGCTAACAATGATGATACGGATAAGGGAATGAGTCCTGCTTTATCAGGATTTGGGCATATGGGGTATAACGGTTCGGTTGCTTGGTGCGACCCTGAGCGCCAATTGTCATTTGCTTTTATTCATAATTTTGATACCACTATGCTCAATGACGTTCGTCAGTTTGCGCTGACAGAAGCCGTCTTGAGCTGGGTAGAAGAGATACTTTAATAACGCCAACTTCAATCGCGAATTGATTCTGTTTCAAATATAAGCAGCATTAATGTTAATGCTGCTTATTTGGTGTCATTTTAAGCAATCTTGATGCGCTGAGACCATGGATAAAGATAGAAGTCAAAATGACAATCGAACAAACAATCCATAGTTTGAGCGCATCCTCATCCGCGAAGAATCCTTGATTGAGCGCATAGGAAAGATAATATAGGGTACCGATACCGCGAATACCCAAAGCTGATATTGCGTATTTCTCGGTATGGGGTAAGTTCAATCCTGATAAGGCAATAAATCCACCAATCGGACGTATAAGTAATAGGAAGGTAAAGCTGACGATATAGACGCGCCATGTCAACTCGACATCTGCCTGCAATCCTTGACCAAGGAACATGCCGAAGATAACCAGCACTAATGACATTAGTAAGCCTTCTGATTGCTCAGCGAAATCATGCAGTTTTTGGTGATAGGTATGCTCACACTCCGAGCGACGAAACGCAAATGCGGCCACGAATACAGCGATAAAGCCATAACTATGTACATACTCGGCAAGACCATAGGCTAGTAGCGTCAACGCAATAACCACATAGCCTTGCGAGATAGTAGTCTCACGGGTATGTTTAGAAAACACGACTTTGGCCAATATTTTACCAACCAATACACCTACCACTACGCCTGCGCCAATCTTCCATAAGACATCATGAGTAAACCACGACCATAGCATCTCGTAAGTAAAGGCTTTGCCTTCACTGAACACTTCCGCAATTTTAATCGCTAGATACACAAATGGAAAAGCCAGACCATCGTTCAACCCGGCCTCTGACGTTAAGGTAAAGCGCGGTGTGTCTTCTCCTCCTGTATTAGGAGGTCCCACCTGAATGCTCGAAGCCAATACTGGATCAGTAGGCGCTAACACTGCACCTAATAAAATAGCTGCACCAAGGCTCAAACCAAACGCGTAATACCCCAAGACTGCCATCGCAAAAATACCAATAGGCATGGTAATGAGTAGCAGTCTTACTGTTGGTCGCCACAATCGCCAAGACAACTCTGTATCGATTTTAATACCAGCACCAACCAATGAGACCAATACAACAATCTCAGTCAGCTTCTCGATGAGTAAACCGTTATCAAGTGGGTCTAAAAAGGATAAAGACGTCCACCAGTAGCCCATCATCAGACCGAAGCTGACTTGGAGCATCGGTAATGAGATAGAGGTGCGCTTAAAAATAACAGGAAACAAGGCCCCGAGTAAAAAGGCAATCCCGCAGATTAATAAGAATAAGTTATATTTTTCAATCATAAGGTTTACGCACGTCGTTATGTTTTAAGGGTCGATTTTAAGAGGGTAATTTCAGATATTGATGATAATTCACAGCAATAGTTGATAGTCAGTCACTGATACTCTTTATCATGACGTCAAAATAAAATAATTACCGCAAAAAATAGTTATCAAAACGACAGCTACGTTGTTTTTTGGTGAAAAAAAAGCCTGCATTACGCAGGCTTAATATTTTTATCAGTATGTCTGGAGCATTGATAGCTTACAAACTAGCGCTCGACTTGGCTCACGTCACGTACGGCACCAGTATCAGCACTGGTAGTCATAGCAGCATAAGCACGTAATGCTGGCGAGACATGACGATCACGGTTGACAGGCTTCCATGCATCACGACCACGCGCTTCCATAGCTTCTCGGCGAGCAGCTAAGTCTGCATCGCTTACTTGCATGTTGATGGTACGATTTGGGATATCGATATGAATACTATCGCCTTCTTCAACCAAACCAATCGCCCCGCCTTCAGCAGCTTCTGGGCTAGCATGACCAATTGATAGACCTGATGTACCACCAGAGAAACGACCATCAGTCAGTAGGGCGCATTCTTTGCCCAATCCTTTTGACTTCAGATAAGTCGTTGGATAAAGCATTTCTTGCATACCAGGGCCGCCTTTAGGGCCTTCGTAGCGAATGATGACCACATCGCCTGCAACGATTTGATCAGCCAATACCGCAGCAACCGCATCATCTTGTGATTCAAATAGTCGCGCACGACCAGTAAAGGTCAAGATGCTTTCGTCAACGCCTGCAGTTTTGACCACGCAGCCGCGCTCAGCGATATTGCCATATAGTACGGCTAAGCCGCCATCTGTAGAGTAGGCGTGTTTGGCACTACGGATACAGCCTGACTCACGGTTGACGTCGAGGTTTGACCACTCTTTTGATTGTGAAAACGCTTCTGTGGTACGTACGCCACCAGGAGCAGCAAGGAAGCGAGCGCGTGCCTCATTATTGTCAGGGTTCATGATGTCCCACTTATCGATCGCTTCTTTCATCGTGGCGCTATGGATAGTTGGCACGTCAGTTTTTAGTAACTCAGCGCGATCAAGCTCAGCGAGTAATGCAAATACACCGCCAGCACGATGCACATCTTCCATATGGTATTTCTGTGAAGCAGGCGCTACTTTTGCCAGACAAGGCACACCGCGACTTAGACGGTCAATATCAGCCATCTTAAAGTCGATTTCTGCTTCATTGGCCGCAGCAAGTAGATGCAAGATGGTATTGGTTGAGCCGCCCATAGCGATATCTAAGCTCATGGCATTTTCAAAAGCGGCTTTGGTAGCGATAGAGCGTGGTAGCACAGAGTCATCATCTTGCTCATAACGACGCTTAGCAAGCGACACAATGGTACGACCCGCTTCTAAAAATAGCTCGCGGCGCAATGAATGAGTAGCTAGCAGTGAGCCATTACCTGGTAGTGCTAGGCCTAAAGCTTCGGTCAAGCAGTTCATCGAGTTGGCGGTAAACATACCAGAGCACGAACCACAAGTAGGGCAGGCTGAGGCTTCGATAGCGGCGACGTCTTCATCACTGATGCTATCATCAGCCGCGTCCATCATGGCATCGACAAGGTCAAGTTTGCGAACAGCGCTACTGTCACTACTATCGGTATTGTGGCTCTTACCAACGGTACTGGCTAAGATTTTGCCTGCTTCCATTGGCCCACCTGAGATAAATACCACTGGAATGTTAAGGCGCATGGCGGCCATCAACATACCCGGAGTGATTTTGTCACAGTTAGAAATACAAACTAGTGCATCTGCACAGTGAGCATTGACCATATACTCGACAGAATCAGCGATCAAATCACGACTTGGTAGCGAGTACAACATACCGCTATGGCCCATCGCAATACCATCATCGACCGCAATGGTATTGAACTCTTTTGCAACGCCGCCTGCTTGCTCAATCTCACGGGCGACCAGTTGTCCAAGGTCTTTTAGATGCACATGGCCGGGTACAAACTGGGTAAAAGAGTTAGCAATCGCAATGATTGGCTTGCCAAAGTCGCCGTCAGTCATGCCGGTTGCACGCCATAATGCGCGCGCGCCTGCCATATTACGACCGCCGGTAGAGGTTTTTGAGCGATAATCCATGTGATATTCCTTACAAATAGGCGGGGTTATAAAAATGTGCACCCTCAGTTTTAATAGGGATAGTGTGCTTTTTATAGAGAGTGAGTACTAGTGAATAATACTAATTCGTTACCATACCATTAGATATGAATAACTAAAAACAATATGCTAATAACAGTGAATTAATAATAAAGAATTAATAACCAAAAGCGATGAGCGAAAAAACAGTTATTCAAAATAGCTACTCAATACGTTCTAATATGGCTTTGTCAAACCAAGGAAGATCAGCTTTGTCTGCTTCTAGTTTTACAATGGCTGCAAGCGCATGAGTAGCCAGTAGCTGTTGATAATCGCCACTAGCGTCAATCGTCAGCAATGATTCGACAGGTAGTGCTTGCGTATTGGAGTCTTGCTCGTCAATACTAATTAATATTTGCTTATTGTTTTTATAAAGGACGTCTACACGACCAAAAAACTGCCAGTCTTTAAAAGCGGCAATAATAGCGTCGGCGGCATCCTTGGTATATACCTGCTGCGTCTCTTTACCTGTATTGGTCCAGTGGAGTCGTACGGCCAATTGCAATGCCTCACTAAATACCACCAACGAGCCGATAATTTTTACATGCCAAGGACTGGTCAGCAGCTCCTCGTCAATGCCAATTAATTTGGCAGCTTCATGAGCCGACATGGGTGTGTTGAATTGAATCAGCAGCTCAGGAGTAAGCGGGTGCGTCTGTTTGATCGCATTATCTAAACTGTCATAGTGATACAAAAAGGGCAGTGGCAAATCTTGCGTGACAGTCTTCTTTATAATTTTACAATTGTGTATCTGCCAGCTGATGGCTTTATCAGTCAATGCTTCTGCTAATATGATAGCGTTCGGATCAATGGTTTGAGTACCACTTTCACTCTCAATATCAGAGTGTTCTTCCTGATTATCAAGGGTTGCGGTAGTGTTATCCATATTTGTTTGAGTTGGCAAAGTAGGCAAATCCATAAACATAGCGTTATTAAAATAGAGGGTTAATATAACATTTTAAGGGCATGACTCGCCAATAAATTAGTGAGCTAGCATGGTTGGAATATGGCTTGATATTTTTCAAATTCGGTTGTCATACTGACTTGTACTAAAGTTATATTTCGTCCACTATATGACAGATGCTTTTATCTATTTTGGATAGCTATTGAGCTATTAATTAACTAATAATAAAACTCTTAAAGGAAAAAATAATGACTGAAGTAAATCAAAAGACTGCTTATGACGACAATAATATTTTTGCCAAAATGTTAGATGGTGATATTCCATATCACAAAGTATATGAAGATGATAAAACGCTCGCCTTTATGGATATCATGCCACAAGCAGAAGGCCATGTATTGGTCATACCAAAACAGAAAGCCGTTGATTTGGCGGATCTTGAGCCTGAATATGCTGCTGCGGTGCTAATGACGTCTAAGAAAGTCATGCAAGCTCAGCGCCAAGTATTTGAGCGTGAAGGCGTTATCCAAATGCAGTTGAATGGCTCACAAGCAGGTCAAACGGTCTTTCATTATCATGTGCATCTCATTCCATCAAGTATTCATGAATTGGGTCGTCATGCAGTGACCCAAGCCGATAATAGTGATTTGGCAGATATTGCGCAGAAGTTGGCGGCAGTGATTGATGCATAGTTAGGAGACAGATTGCTTCTGTTTAGGTACAACAAATACTGGTATTTATGAATTAGCGAGCATTTATAGATTATAAATTACCAAAGTAGAGTACATATACAATCCAAAGGCAGCTAGCAAGCTGCCTTTTTTATTTTCTTGGTAATAGTCATGTAACATTCGTTAAAGTCATGTTACGAGTTGAACGCTTGTCTAGGGTTTTGGAAAAGAGTGTGATAATTATTATAACCATTCACACACATTTTCTAATCTTTGCCTTAATTAAAACTTTTCTATAAAAAGGCATCGTCAACTTTTGAGGATATTATCTTTCATGAGTAAATTACCTCGTTCGACTATTTTATTACCAGTCTTTGTACCTGCAGCAATTATTATGCTGTTATTGGTCATTGGTACGGCTATTAATCCTGAAGCAGCGGGTGCTCTGTTTAGTGATGTGCTTAGTTTTACGACTGAGACATTCGGCTGGTTTTATATGCTGGCAGTGGCACTGTTTTTGATGTTCATTATTGTACTGGCGTTTTCGTCTTATGGCAGTATCAAGCTGGGCCCTGATCATGCTGAGGCGGAGTACGGATTCCTGGAATGGTTTGCCATGCTGTTTTCGGCAGGTTACGGGATTGCGCTACTGTTTTATGGGGTAGCAGAACCAGTGATGCACTTTTCTAGTCCGCCAATGTCGGATCCGCAGACTATTGCTGCGGCAAAAGAGGCAATGCAAATTGCGTATTTTCATTGGGGTTTTCATATTTGGGCGATTTATGGTGTCGTTGGTTTATCACTAGCTTATTTTGCGTTTCGTCATGGTCTACCACTATCAATACGCTCGACGCTGTATCCGATTATTGGTGAAAGGATTCATGGCCCTATCGGTCATACAGTCGATGTGTTTGCGATATTAGGTACGATGTTTGGTATTGCGACCAGTCTTGGCTTATCGGTGTCGCAAATCAATGCGGGACTCAATTATCTATTGCCAGATATTATTCCAGTAAATACCACCGTACAGGTGATTGCCATTGCCTTGGTGACAGCCGCGGCATTGGTATCGGTATTGGCAGGGATGGATAAGGGTGTAAAACGCTTATCTATTTTAAATATGCTATTAGCAACTGCGTTGATGCTGTTCGTATTTGTTGTCGGTCCGACCATTTTTATCTTAAATGCCTTTATGGAAAATACGGGTAGCTATTTGGGTAATATTGTCGAGCGTACCTTTAGCTTGCAGGCATACGAGAATAGCAATTGGATCGGCAGCTGGACTTTATTTATTTTTGCATGGACGATTGCATGGGCGCCATTTGTAGGTCTGTTTATCGCCAAGATTAGCCGTGGTCGTACTATTCGTGAGTTCGTTTTGGGTGTGATGCTGGTACCGACCTTCTTTACATTCTTTTGGTTTTCGGTGTTTGGCGATACCGCACTACACATGATCATGGTCGATGGTTATACCTCATTAATCAGTGAAGTACAAAACAACCAAGCAATTGCTTTATTTAAACTGTTAGAGAATCTACCGTTTACTGAATTTGTGTCGTCGTTGACCATTTTATTGATTATTACCTTTTTTGTGACGTCATCGGATTCTGGCTCATTGGTAATCGACTCGCTAGCGGCAGGTGGTCGCAGTGATACACCATGGTGGCAGCGCAGCTTTTGGGTAGTGACTGAAGGTGCTGTCGCAGCAGTATTACTACTTGCAGGCGGTTTAGAAGCCCTACAAACAGCAGCTATCGTTAGTGCGTTACCATTTGCGATTATTATTCTTATTTCTATGTTTGGTATGTGGCGTGCGCTGCGTATCGAAGGACATCGTAATCAGAGCCTTGGTAATGACAACAGACTGCCGCCGCATTTACTCAAACCGTCTGCATGGCGCGAGCGTATTGATTATATGACCGATAAGCCAACGCGTGACAAGGTTTTAAGTTATATCAAAGAAGTGGTTATGCCTTCGATGATGGAGGTGTCGTCTAAATTTGCAGAAACTGGCTGGACGACTGAGGTCAACTATGACGCGGTCAATAACCGTGCGGTGCTTGAGTTACAACGCGGTGACGATGTCGAGTTTTGGTATGAAGTTCGCTTATCTGAGCATGATGCGCCTGATTATTATACTGAAGACAGTGCGGATACCTTGCCACAAGAGCATCATCATCGCGCTGAGGTGTATCTACGCCGTGGTGGTCAGACCTATGACTTATACGGCTACAAATCTGAATCAGTGATTAATGACATTATTGATCAGTTTGAGAAGTATTTACATTTCCTCAATGTGTCGCCTGATAGCCTGCCGTGGCGTATGCAAGAGCATGATGATGACATCACACTAGAGCAGGGCAGTGTGCTTGATAAATAATGCATGAAATGTATCAAAAACGTGTAATGCTTATGCAAGCTATTCACGTTAATCGCTTGCAATAAACGCAGGAATCCTTAGAATAACGGCTTGTTTTCCTTACAAATCAAGCCGTTTTTTTATGCCTATTGATTCTCCTGTTTTACCTTCTTCTTCGACTTTGTCTGATCATCCTCTATTACAGCCATTAAATATCGGTGGCCTGACGATTGAAAACCGTTTGATGGTCGCACCGATGGCAGGCGTAACGGACAACCCCTTTCGTCGATTGTGCAAATCATTTGGCGCAGGTCATGCGGTCAGTGAAATGATCATCGCTGATACGGCACTTTATGCGCGCAAAAAATCCTTGTACCGTGCCAATTTTGACAATGAGATTGCGCCTATCTCGGCGCAGATAGCAGGAGCTGAGCCGGATAAACTGGCTGAAGCCGCCCGTTATCAAATTGATAATGGTGCACAGATTATCGATATCAATATGGGCTGTCCGGCCAAAAAAGTTTGCCGTAAGCTGGCAGGCTCTGCATTGTTGCAAGACGAGGATTTGGTCGCGCGACTGTTAGATGCAACGGTCAATGCCGTGGATGCGCCTGTCACGCTAAAGACACGTCTGGGTTTCGAAAACGGTCGTGAAAACATCTTACGAGTCGCTAAGCGTGCTGAGCAGGCAGGCATTGCAGCAATTGCTATTCATGGACGTACGCGTGAAGACATGTATACAGGCAATGCACGCTATGAGCTAATACGCGAAGTTAAAGAAAGTATTAGTATTCCTGTCATTGCCAATGGCGATATCGACAGCGCGCAAAAAGCCCAACACGTCTATGAGATGACAGGCTGTGATGCAGTGATGATTGGGCGTGCTGCACAAGGGCAACCATGGATATTTCGCGATATTGAGCATTTCTTGCGTACTGGCGAGCGTCTAGAGGCACCGAGCGTTAGTGAAATAAAAGAGATCGTACTGGCCCATTTGCAAGAGCTTTATGATTTCTACGGGGAGTACTCAGGCTGCCGTATCGCTCGCAAACATATTGCATGGTATACGACAGGCATTCCAAATTCTAACGCCTTTAGACAGGCGATGTATGGTGAAGAAAGTACCGCTGGGCAATTCAAAGTGGTCGAGACTTTTTTACAGGCGCACGAGTAGTAATCGTTTAAATTTTGTTTTATAAACCAGTGCTAATCATGTCTATGCATCGCTTTTTGATGGCATTTTTATCCAACAGCTATGCTTTATCAATTGGCACAGTATGATTATCAGTATCAGACGGTTTATCAGGCGCAGGTTTTCTATTTTGCCAAGGGAATCGACCTTCTAGTTCAACCTGTAATGATAAGCTTAAAAAGGTTCGAATCAGTACGATAAAACCTAGCACCAGTACGCTGCGTAGCGATGGCTCGGTGACGACAGTAGCCACGATATCAGCGGCGATTAGTACCTCTAACCCCAACAATATAGACTTGCCTACGGTCTGTCTGATCTCTACATAAGTATCATTATTAAAATGACCAGACGCTCGAAAAGCTCTATATAAAGCAAGAAATAGTCCAAAAAACATAATGAGGACGCCAATGACTTCGATCATTTTGGCAATTAAGTCGATATAGTGAGTTAGTGTGTCTATCAAAGCAGGTACTCCTCGTAATGGATTAGAAAAAAGCATAGCACTTAACACTTAGTACTTAGTAATTAACAACAAGCTAAAAATGTATTTATAAATATTTATGTTGACGACGAAATTTGTAAAAGTTCCGTTAGCTAACGCCCACTATGGTTTTGTTCACTCCCTACGACATTTTTTTGCTATGCTATAACCGAATGCCAATAACTATAGAATAAACGAAAAGGACTTTTTATGGCCAATCTCTCGAAAAAAGCAATCACCAAAGCCGTCAAAGGCAAGAATATTATCATCACAGGCGCTTCAAGTGGTATCGGCGAGCGTACAGCATATTTACTTAGTGAATGCGGTGCGCATGTTATCTTATTAGCACGTACCGAAGACAAACTAAAAGCCGTTAAAGAAAGTATCGAGGAGCTTGGTGGCAATGCCAGTTATTACCCTTGTGATTTGACCAATATGGATGATATCGAAAAAGTTAGCACGCAAATTTTGGCAGATTTCGGACATGTTGATGTCTTGGTCAATAACGCTGGTCGTTCAATTCGGCGTTCGGTTCACGAGTCTATTGATCGTTTCCATGATTTTGAGCGTACTATGGATATCAATTATTTTGGCGCCGTCAAAATAATTCTTAGCTTCTTGCCGAGGATGATTGAACGTCAGACTGGTCAAATTGTGAATATCTCCTCTATTGGCGTATTGGCAAACAGTCCGCGTTTTGCCGCTTATGTCGCCTCAAAATCGGCATTGGATGCCTTTAGCCGCTGCTTAGCTGCTGAAGTGAAGGGCGATAATGTGACGATTACCAATATTTTTATGCCATTGGTGCGTACCCCGATGATTGAGCCTACTAAGTTGTACCGCTACATGCCTGCATTAATGCCTGATGAAGCGGCGATGATGGTCGCAAAAGCCATCGTTCATAAACCAAACAGTATTGCCAGCAACATGGGTAAGTTTGCATCAGCCACTTATTCACTAGCACCAGCAATCAACGTTGGTATTCAATCGATGGGTTATCGTATTTTTCCAAGCACCCGCGCTGGACTGACTACTGATAAGAAACCAAACCTTGCTCAG
Source organism: Psychrobacter sp. Pi2-52 (assembly GCF_904846705.1). Classification (GTDB taxonomy): domain Bacteria; phylum Pseudomonadota; class Gammaproteobacteria; order Pseudomonadales; family Moraxellaceae; genus Psychrobacter. The sequence goes on along the minus strand of NZ_CAJHBS010000003.1, from coordinate 56,518 downwards.
CGTGCCTTTGCCAGAATACTGCCTGGTGAGCATCATTAGAATAGGCTGTATATGAGCCTTGATTTAGAATAAAAAAGGACGCTGCGGTGTCCTTTTTTAATGCCTCAAATACTCTTAAGCAGTATAAAAGCCTTCTTCGCCACCAGTATGTTAAAGGCTCAATTATGCGATAAATAAATACTCAAAACTTCCTCTGTTAAATTTCCTTTATATATCTAATTTTCAGTAAGATGAATGAAATTCATCTTATGTTTAAATTGTATCGTTTTTATTCATGTTTAGATTTCGGTATGATTCACCTCATACACAGATTTGGTTTTATCTCAGATAAATAAGGTAGCGGATCACCATGAGTAAAGAATTCAATTGTTCAATTAAGCACATTCGTTTTGACGAAAACTATCAGCCTGCAGATAGCACGCGTTTGACAACTAATTTTGCAAATTTGGCACGCGGCGAGCACCGCCAAGAGAACTTACGCAAAACGTTAACCATGATTAATAATCGATTCAATGCATTGGCGCATTGGGACAATCTGACAGCAGATCGTTATTCTGTTGAAGTTGATATCATTTCTGTCGATCTGGATGTTAAAGGCAATGGTCAGACCTTTCCTATTATCGAAACGCTAAAAACAACGATTGTGGATCACAAAGAAAACAAGCGTATCGACGGTATGGTTGGCAACAGTTTCTCCTCTTATGTGCGTGATTATGATTTTAGTATTGTGTTACCAGAGCATCGCGACAAAAAACTAGCCTCCATAACGCCAGATAATTTTGGTGAGTTGCACGGCAAATTGTTTCAGTACTTACTGAATTCAGAGGCTTACAACGCTCATTTTCACAAAAAACCTGTGATTTGCCTGAGCGTGTCAACCAGCAAGACTTACTACCGTACTGTCAATCAGCACCCTGTATTGGGCATTGAATACAAGCAAGATGAATACTCGTTGACCGACGACTATTTTCATAAAATGGGCTTAACGGTACGTTATTTTAAGCCTGAGGGTAGCGCTGCACCGCTAGCATTTTATTTTGCAGGGGACTTGCTCGGTGATTACACCGATCTTGAGCTGATTAGTGCAATCAGTACTATGGAGACCTTTCAGAAGATTTACCGTCCTGAGATTTACAATGCCAACTCAAGCGCTGGTCAAGTGTATCAACCTAGCCTGAATTACCAAGATTATTCGTTGACTCAAGTGGTCTATGACCGTGCTGAACGCAGTCAGATGGCAGTGACCCAAGGCAGATTTACTGAAACACACTTTATCAAGCCGTATCAAACAATCCTTGAGGAATGGGCTGCAAGCTATGATGTAACAGGCGATACTGCTCAAAAAGAAGCTGCTGATAAAGAAACGGCTAGGAAGCAAGCCGCTTAACTGAGCATCACTCATCAACATAATAAAAAATAAATTAATTAGAAGATAAATCGTATGAAACTACTATTACCGACGTCTACCGCTGGCAGCTTACCAAAACCTTCTTGGCTAGCAGAACCAGAGAAAATTTGGTCACCTTGGGCGTTAGAGGGCGAGCAGTTGCTTGAAGCCAAGCAAGATGCACTACGCGTATCATTGCAAGAGCAGCAGCATGCAGGGATTGATATTGTGAGTGATGGCGAGCAGACCCGTCAGCATTTTGTGACTACGTTCATCGAACACCTTGATGGTGTCGACTTTGAGAAGCGTGAAACGGTCAAAATCCGTAATCGCTACGATGCGAGCGTGCCATCAGTCGTTGGTGCGGTGAGCCGCCCAAAGTCCGTATTCGTTGATGATGCCAAGTTTTTACGTCAGCAAACCGATCAGCCAATCAAATGGGCGTTGCCAGGGCCGATGACGATGATTGATACGTTATATGACGGTCATTATAAAAGCCGTGAAAAATTGGCTTGGGAATTTGCTAAAATCCTGAACCAGGAAGCGAAAGAATTAGAAGCGGCTGGCGTCGATATTATCCAGTTTGATGAGCCTGCATTTAATGTGTTCTTTGATGATGTAAACGACTGGGGTATTGCGACTTTAGAGCGCGCCATTGAAGGCCTGAAATGTGAGACAGCTGTCCATATTTGCTACGGCTATGGCATCAAAGCCAATACCGATTGGAAAAAGACACTGGGCTCAGAGTGGCGCGAATATGAAAAAGCGTTCCCTAAACTGCAACAGTCGAAAATCGATATCATCTCACTGGAGTGTCAAAACTCACGTGTACCTATGGATCTGATTGAATTGATTCGTGGTAAAAAAGTGATGGTCGGTGCCATTGATGTGGCAACCAACACTATTGAGACACCAGAAGAGGTGGCCGATACGCTACGCAAAGCGCTACAATTTGTTGATGCCGATAAGCTGTATCCTGCGACCAACTGCGGCATGGCACCTTTGTCTCGCCAAGTCGCACGTGGTAAGCTCGCAGCACTAAGCGCTGGTGCTCAAATCGTTCGTCAAGAACTAACTGCTTAGAGTTTAGCTATTTAGGAAATTCTATTTAGAGAATTTCCCTTGCAAAACTAAAATTGAAGCACAATTTTTTAACGTTATTTTTTAACGTTTCTCAGGATTGAAGCAATGATTAAAGATAGGATTGACGCGACCGACTTTAGAGATGCCATGTCTTTGCTAACGACTGCGGTCAATGTGGTGACCACAGCAGGTGCAACGGGCGTACATGGGTTTACAGCATCGGCAGTATGTAGTGTCACAGACACACCGCCGACCTTGCTTGTCTGTATGAATCAAACGTCTCGGTCACATAGCTACTTTCTGGAAAACAAGATTTTGAGTGTCAATGTATTAGGCGCGCAACATGAGCAGCTGTCCAATGCTTTTGCCTCTAAACTGTGTTCAGAAGAACGGTTTGAATATGGTTCTTGGATACAATTACAAACAGGCGCTCCTGTGTTAGAAGATGCCTTAGTCAGTTTTGATTGTGAGATTGAACAAATTCAAGAAGTCGGTACGCATAGCGTCTTTATGTGTCGCGTTGTCGCCATCAATCAGGCTGAGCCACAAGGCGGAACTGATGAAGGGTTGGTTTACTTTAACCGTGCCTATTCTAGAGTGGGGCAAGTGGAGCTTATTTAATCCAATATCTATAATCCAACACCTAAGCCTATGGGCTATTGCTCGTTCAATATTGAGCAGTCGTTTAACTATAATTATCATCTCATTAAATCTAAATAAGAAGTAACTATCCTGTGGAATTAATAACTTTTTTAATAATAGGGGCGCTAGCAGGATTTGCTGCAGGGCTATTTGGAGTAGGCGGTGGCACTATTATCGTACCACTGCTATTTATTGTCTTTACGCAAATGGGTTACAGTCCTGACAGTATTATGCACTTGGCCTTGGGTACTTCACTAGCGACTATCATCGTTACATCCATAAGCTCGCTCATGGCGCACAATAAGAAAGGCGCAGTCATGTGGCCTGTCTTTAAAAATCTGACGCCAGGCTTAGCAATAGGGTGCTTTTTAGGTGCAGGGATCGCAGGACAGATATCTGGGTTATATCTGCAGTTGATTGTTGGTGTGTTTTTGCTTTGGGTCGCTTATAAAATGTTTATGGGTGGCAAAAAGAAAGCAAATAATGACGCTGGTAATGTCCATATAGCCTTGCCTTCAAAGCCTAAGCAGCTAGCAGCAGGGGCGGGTATCGGTATCGCTTCTGCTATTTTTGGGATTGGCGGTGGTAGCTTAACCGTACCTTATCTCACACGTTACGGTGTGGTTATGCAAAAAGCAGTTGGAACCTCAGCCGCATGTGGATTGCCGATCGCCATTGCAGGCGCGCTAGGGTTTATGTTCTTTGGCATGCAAGCTCAAGTCGACGTGCCCAATACGATTGGCTTTGTTCACATCTATGCTTTTTTAGGCATTAGCATTATGAGCTTCTTTACCGCCAAGCTAGGCGCAAAAGTCGCTCACGCATTATCGCCGCAGTTGCTGAAAAAATGCTTTGCAGTACTGTTGACCGTCGTAGGCTGTTACTTCTTATATAAAGGATTGCTCTAAGTAATTTGAGATTAATTGACACTTGGAAGGATTCAAAGGCAGGTTTCCAATGAACTATTCGACTAGCTACATTCTTAAATTATAGCTAGTCGGTATGTGGCTATATGGGGAATATGTTGAGCCAGTTTCTTATTTAGCTAAATCACTTAACCAAATACTCGCCACAATATCCAAAATATTCCTATCATCAAGACAGCAATGACGAGCAATCGTTTTAGCCAATAAGGTAGTAGAGGTTTCTTGTAGCCTAAGTCATTCAATTGACTATCGACACCGTCTTGCAGCCCTTTAAACCCTTGACTCTGTTTGGTGGTTTTAACACGGTTTTTTACCAATGGTCCAGGCTCGTCTTCCTCTTGCTCTCTATCAAAGCTGATGGCTTGATTTGGAATGCCTTGTTTACTAGCGATGGTGTTGAGCTTCTGTTGTTGCTTTACTTTCAGCTGGGTCTCATAAGCATCAATTCTACTTTTGGCTTCATCCATACTGATGTTTTCGTCTGCCGCCAAAGTTTTAATAGCCATTACTAGGTTGTTTTTTTCGACCATCATAATGACGTCTCTTGGCAACTTGGTATTGACCGGTTTTGCGCTAGGGTCGGGGTTAAACATGACTGTCCTTATTACGGCGTATAAGTGCGAATGAGTTATATGCTCATTATAACCATGTTAGATAAGCAATGTTCAAGCAAAAAAATACCGCGGCCACTATGGTGACTGCGGTATTTTCTTATTTATCGTTATTGGCATTTTTGCCAATATTTGATAATTATAGATCTTTCCAGCGTTGGATAGACTCTTTGATAACTTCTTTCGCTTCTGCAACATCACCCCAAGATTCAACAACCGTCGTACCAGCTTTTTTCAGGTCTTTGTAATGACTGAAATGGAACTCTAATTGGTTGATCAGCTGCTTTGGTAGGTCTTCTAAGCTGTTGTAAGCATTGCCTGTGTCACGGTCATCAGCAGGGACAACAACGATTTTGTCATCTACTTCGCCATCATCAACAAACTTCATCACGCCGATAACTTTTGCTTTTAAGAAAATACCAGTCGGTAATGGCTGCTCAGTCAATAGCAGTACGTCAAGCTCATCGCCGTCTTCGTCAAGTGTTTGTGGGATGAAACCATAGTTACAAGGTTTGGCAAAAATCTGTGGGTCAATACGGTCAAGCTCAAATACTGCTAATTCGCGATTCCACTCAATTTTATGGCTGCTACCAGCTGGGATCTCTACTACTACGTTGATGATGCCGCCGTCTACGTCGCCTGCGTCCAAAATTTTGTTAAAATCTGCCATAAAATGCTCCAATTTGCTTTTGTTTTAAATGTTTGAATAAGGGGTTGAGCTAGGGAGACAGCAAGGATAGTTGCTGCGTCCGATTTGTACTGCATGCGATTATAGCAAGTTTGTACTGAATTTTCTCTTAATGCTTAAGTCTAAGCGTGCAAGATATTATGCAAAAAAAGATTATGCAAAAGTGGGCTCAAAACTTACTTGGGTGCGATAGCTCGCAATTCAATCAGTCCAGCATGGCGCTTGGCGATGTTATCAATAAGTTTTTGAGTGACTGTCTCATAGCTGAATAAATTGCTCATTTGCTGTTCAGTTTGCGCCTCTGGCTCTGTTTGCTCTGAATCTGTCTGCATGGCTACAAAATCAGACAGTCGCAACATTTGCATGCCGGCATAGCCACAAGGATTGATGGCGTTAAATGAAGATAGGTCACAATTTAAATTAATCGCAATACCATGGTAGCTAAAGCCATGCTTAATCTTAAAGCCTAGCGAGGCCATTTTGCCAAGCATAATCTTATTATCAAGAGAGTTGTCATCTGTAGCGGTGCGGTCATCTGTTGCAGCAGTATCTGCATATAGGTAGACACCTGGGGCATCGCGGCGCGCATGAGCACTGATATTATCACTATTAGATGGTGAGCTACGCAAACAGTCATTGATGACATCTTCTATCGCTTGCTCAGCGTGGGAGACAAGATTGCGCACACTCCATTTAAGACTGTCCAAATCAAACAACCAATAGATCACTAACTGCCCATGACCATGCCATGTCACCTGACCACCGCGATCGGTCTTGATGATAGGCGTATCAGTACGCTGTAATATGTGCTCTTCTTTGCCTGCCTGTCCAAGCGTGTAGACGTCGTTATGATCAACAATCCACAGTTCATCAGGCGTACGTAGCCCTTGTTGTTTTTTTAGATCGATACGTTCGAGGGTGCGTGCCAGCATCGCATCGAGAGTAGGGACATAATCGGCGGCTGAGAGAGATTTTCTGACAAGCGTATCATTGAGGGGTTGTGTGTCATTTTGCATGAGAGTATCTGTCTTATTATTATCAAGTTTAAAATAAATAATGCTCATCGGTAGTGTAGCAGTTTTGGCGACTATCGCCCAAAGATATATACTGTCGCAATGTCTGTAAATGGCGTAAATGCTAATAGCAAACAGCTAGTAATTGATGACGAAATAATAGGTATAGAACAGTGGCAAGTGGTTCATAGCGGTGCTGCTAGTACAGACGCAGTAGTCAACCAAAGGTGCTGTTCATTGCTCAGTCGATGCGCTACATTAAAGTGTGATGAATGGAATCTGATGAAATTTATAGTCAGAGTAGGTTATCAAAGAGTGCACCTGACTAGAAAGATAGAGCCTCTAACCCAATATAGTATAGTGACTACAAACCTTATGACTATTACTATGATTATGACAAGGAAGACAAATGACAGATAGCAACCAAAGCGCTCATGAGCAGCCAGTGACCGAGACAGGTTTTGCGCTGCAGCGTGTGCCTGAAGCCCTAAGTACGGCGACGACTATCGATGAAATGAAAGCGCAATTTTCACGCTTGCAAATGTTAAGCCGTACCCAACCAATCAACGATTGGGGCACTCGTACGACGCAGCTAGACAATCTAGAAGTGATGCTTAGTGACAACCAAGAGAGTTTTGCAAAGGCGATTAGTGCAGACTTTGGCTATCGTAGCCAGTCAGAGACTCAGTTTGCTGAGTTGTTTCCTAGTTTTACCGGTATCAGTCACGCCAAAAAACACGGCAAAAAATGGATGAAAGCACACCGCGCACCGATCTCAGCGCTGTATATGCCAGCTCATAATGAAATCCAGCCTCAGCCATTGGGTGTGGTCGGTATCATGGTGCCTTGGAATTATCCGTTATTTTTAGCAATTGGCCCGATGATTGATGCAATCACCGCGGGCAACCGCATTATGGTCAAAATGAGTGAGGCCGCGCCGCAATTTGCTCAAACGTTTGCTGATGCCATTGCTCGTTATTTTTCGCCAGATATGATCTGCGTGGTGCTCGGTGAAGTTGAGATTGCCGCCGCCTTTAGTGAGCTACCATTCGACCATCTGCTATATACCGGATCGACTGCGGTGGGCAAAAAGGTCATGGCTGCTGCTGCGCCAAATCTAACACCAGTGACGCTTGAGCTTGGTGGTAAATCACCAGTGATCGTACTAGATGATGCCAATCTAGAGTCTGTCGTCAATCGGGTGATGATGGGTAAGACACTAAATGCTGGACAGACGTGTATTGCGCCAGATTATGTCTTGATTCAGCGTCAATACCATGACCAATTCATCCAACTCGCAAAAGAGTGGATGACCAAGCATTATCCTAGTATTGAAGAAAACCCAGATTACTCTCGCATTATTAATGGTGAGCAGTTCAAACGGGTAAAAGGCTATTTAGATGCGCTAACAGGTGGCGAGGTACATGCGTTAACTGGCGCCGAACCCAATATAGAAACCCGTCTAATGCCGCCAGTCATCGTCAGCGAGCCTGCGCCTGACAGCGACCTTATGCAAAATGAGATTTTTGCTCCGATATTGCCGCTGATGCATTATGAGACGCTTGATGATGCCATTTACTTTGTGAACTCACGCCCACGCCCATTGGCGCTATATGTGTTTAGTGACAACTACAGCAGTATCGAAAACGTGCGTAATAATACGGTCTCGGGTGGCTTATGTATCAACGAAGTTTTGATACATGTGGCTCAGCATGACTTGCCGTTTGGTGGTGTGGGTGACTCTGGTACTGGCGCGTATCACGGTAAGGCTGGTTTTGAACGCCTCAGCCATATGAAGCCGATTTTTGTACAAACTAAGCTCAATGGTCTGAATTTATTATTGCCGCCGTATGGTGGACTGTTTAAAAAGGCGATGGCGTTGTTCTTGAAATAACAATTCTTGAGTTAGACATTTTATAGTAGCTATAGAAATTCATAGTGACCTTTTTCAATCGATACCATAACCAATAGCACCTATCCAGATAGGTGCTATTTTTTTGTCTGAAATATAAACTTACAAACATGGATTTCTAGAACTAAGAGCGACTTATCTCAAGAGCTTTATCAAGATTATCGTGAATTTATATACTGAACTAATCGACAAATAAGCGTTTGTCATCACTTCTATAAATCGCTACACTTTGTAGTAAGTCTAAACAACAGTAGATAGTAGCTGAATGGTCTATGGCTAGCCTTGGTAAACTTAATATAGCGACGTTCAGCTGTTTTTTAGTTCTATTGTTTTTATAGTGACTTCATGCTGATATAACATAATAATAGGAAAGAGTATGCGCCAATGGATTGCATTAAGCTTACTGTGGATGAGCGCGATACTATTGCCTGTATCGGCGTCAGCGGCGTGTGAATCACCGATCAAATTTGGGGCGCTAACCTGGGAGAGTGGGCAGTTCACCTCCGGCGTACTCAGACATATCGTAGAAGATGGATACGGTTGTACGGTAGAGGAAGTACCAGGAGCAGGGCCTGCACTTGATACAGCGCTCTCACAGAATGACATTCAGGTCATCGGGGAGCAGTGGGTTGGTCGCTCTCCAATCATGGAAAAAGCCATTGAGCAGAATAAAGTGGCCATCATCGGCGATACGCTAAAAGGCGGTGCAACTCAAGGCTGGTATGTCCCAAGATATGTCTTGGAAGAAAACCCTGGACTACGCAGCTATCAAGATTTGCCTAAATATACTGAGCTATTTAAAGATCCTGAAGATCCTAGTAGATCACGATTTATGAACTGTCCCTCTGGTTGGACGTGTGAGATTTTCAACACACGTTTGCTAAAAACCACCGGTCTAGACAGTCTTTTTAACAACGTACACCCTGGTACAGGTGCTGCTCTCGATGCCGAAATTGCCTCCGCTTTCGAGCAGCATAAGCCACTGTTATTTTACTACTGGCAGCCCACTGGGCTAATGGCAAAATATGACCTTGCGCCATTAGAGTTTCCAGCTTATGAGGATGCTTGTTGGCAAAATCTGCTGCTCGCTGATGGTAAGATGGATTGCGTGTCAGGATTCCCAGTATCACCGTTAGGTATTGCTGTTTCTACCCCGTTTGTCGAATCCAATCCCGAACTAGCAGATGTCTTTGAAAAGGTGCAATTTACCTCTGATGAGCTCAACGGTGCTATCTTGGAGATGAGCGAAAGTAAACGCACTGGCGATGAGCAAGCCATGGTGTTTTTGCGTGACAACCCAGAGGTTTGGCAAGCATGGCTGTCCGATGAAGCCGCTACCAATCTCGCTACCAAGTTAGGTCTTAGCTCAACGGGTGCTACCTCTACCGGTACAACTGCATCTAATATCAATGCGTCAGCGCTCGCCTCAAGCTTTCCTTCATGGTCGCTTGAGACCCCACTTAATAATGCTTTAGCAAATGTTGTCCAAAACTATGGCGATGTATTCCGTACTATTAGCACGATGGCCCTTACTTATCTGCTATTACCTATTGAGCGATTATTAACGGTTATCCCTCCTTGGTTGATTATTGCATTTGTGACTGTGCTTGGCTGGTTTGGTGTTCGCAAAATTTGGTTTGCGCTGGCATGTGGTGCAGGGTTGTTTTTGATAGGTGCTTTTGGTTTATGGGGCGCACTGATTGATACTTTAGCGCTGCTTATCGTATCGGTACTGGTCACGGTGGTGATTGGTATTCCTATTGGTATTGCTATGTCAGGTAGCAAACTGCTACGCAAGATTGTGACGCCAGTACTAGATATCATGCAGACCATGCCGAGTTTTGTATATCTCATACCAGTGCTGATGCTGTTTGGTATTGGTAAAGTGCCTGCGTTATTCGCGACTGTGATTTATGCGCTGCCACCCTTGATTCGTTTGACGACATTAGGGATTACACAAGTTAATCATGAAATGGTCGAGGCAGGACGCTCCTTTGGTAGTACCCACCTACAGCTGCTCCTTTGGATTAAATTGCCACAAGCATTGCCCAGTATTATGGCAGGTATCAATCAGGCTGTGATGATGTCACTTGCCATGGTGGTATTGGCTTCAATGATTGGTGCTCCTGGGCTTGGTGAAGATGTATTGCAGTCTATCCAAACGCTCAATATCGGTCAGGGTCTACAAGCAGGTACGGCCATCGTTATCGTTGCTATTATCATTGACCGTATCACGCAAGCATTCGGTCAAGGTAAGCGTACCCGTCAAAAAACCATCGAAGCAGGCAGACGTCCGATTGGATAAAAATTTGTCTAGTGGTATACGATTGAACCCATGGTAATTGACCGAAGCCCTAATGATAAAAACCACGTGAATAGTGAGAGCACCGATGAATCATATTCAACTAAAAAATATCAGTAAGATTTATAATGCCAGTAGTACGCAAGCACAGTCTGCATTGGCATTGCTGGCTGAGGGTATGGATAGCATCAAAGTAAAAGAGCAAACGGGCTATTCAGTTGGTCTTTATGATATCAATCTAGATATCAAGGCAGGCGAGTTGCATTGCATCATGGGTTTATCAGGATCGGGCAAGTCAACGCTGATACGCCATATTAACCGCTTGATAGATCCAACCAGTGGTGAGATATGGGTAGATACTGCTCTGAATAGAGAAGATGCGACTCATACAACGACTGATAGGCAATCAGCGACAGATAATAAAAGTACGGTAGTAGAAGAGAGTTCTGCTACGGCTATTAATATTTTAGCGCTCAACGATAAGCAGTTGCAGCATTATCGTCAGCAGACCGTCAGTATGGTTTTTCAGCATTTCGGCTTAGTGCCGCATATGACGGTCATACAAAACGTCGCTTATGGTCTGCGTGTCCGAAAAATGAGCGTAAACGAGCGAAATGAAACGGCTCGACATTGGCTGAATGAAGTAGGGCTATCAAATCTGGAAAACAGTTACCCTGATGAGCTATCAGGCGGTATGCAGCAGCGCGTTGGTCTGGCTCGAGCTTTAGCGACGGACAATCCAATTTTGCTAATGGATGAAGCGTTCTCTGCACTTGATCCGCTCATTCGCGCTCAGCTGCAAGACCAACTACTCGAATTACAAGATCGACTGAACAAAACCATTGTATTTATTACCCATGATATCGATGAAGCTGTCAAAGTAGGTCAGCGTATCAGTATGCTAAATGGTGGTCGACTCATACAAACGGGGACGCCAAGAGAGTTACGGCAAAATCCTGCTGATGACTATGTGGAGCAGTTTATGAGTGCAAAAGCTTAAACTGTGTTAACCATCCATGAATAGGTTGTCTGGATAGACTTATACGATATTTTTATGAATGGTCTGAGTAATTGTTTTATTGGAATTTTACTGTTCTTTTTCGGCAATCAAAAGTGAACTCTGAAATAAATACCAAACTTCGTTATACTGAACGGTTTATCGATGGCTCATAATGAATGAGCGTGTATTGTTTATCGTCCACATATGATGTCGCTTTGTCTATCAAATGACGTTTGTTTCTTATTTTGCACTTTTAAGGCTATAGCATGACCGTTTCTTATGCACCTATTATTACTTCATTGCTTGATAATGATTTGTACAAATTTACGATGTTACAAGCCATGCTGCATCAGTTCCCGCAAACCCATGGTGTTTATCGCTTTCGCTGCCGTAATAACAAAGATGCAGCCTATCCATTGGCTGATATCCAAAAAGATCTAGAGCAGCAACTAGACAGCTTATGCGAATTGCGCTTTTTACCAGATGAGCTAGAGTACTTACGTAGCTTACGCTTTATTCGCTCAGATTTCGTTGATTATCTAGAATTATTTAAGCTAAAACGTCGCTTTATTACGGTAAGTACAGACGATAAAGGTCGCCTGTTTATCGATATCGAAGGGCCAATGATTCAAGCGATGTTCTTTGAAGTATTTGTACTGGCTATCGTCAATGAGCTATATTTTAATGCGCTATCTAATGACAGCGTGATAGAAGAAGGACAACGTCGCCTCGATGAAAAAGTAGCACTATTACATCAGTACGCCGATGCGCAAACTCAGTACGATCAGGATACACCGCCATTTATCGTTGCGGATTTTGGCACACGTAGGCGCTTTAGTCGACGCTGGCAGGCACATGTAGTGGAGACGCTACATAAAGCTGAGCCAAAGATAGTCGGTGGTACATCAAACGTGTATTTGGCCAAGCAGTTAGGAATGACGCCAATAGGCACGATGGCACATGAGTTTATGCAGGCGTTTCAGGCATTAGATGTGCGTCTGCGTGATTCACAAAAGGCCGCACTTGAAGCGTGGGTACATGAGTACCGTGGCGACTTGGGTATTGCATTGACAGACGTAGTCGGCATGGATGCGTTCTTACGTGATTTCGATTTGTATTTTGCTAAACTATTCGACGGTCTGCGTCATGATAGCGGCGACCCATATATTTGGGGTGATAAGGCAATTGCCCATTATGAGAAGCTAAAGATAGACCCAAAAACCAAGATTCTAACTTTTAGCGATGGGTTAAATTTAGAGAAGGCGTGGGAGCTGCATCAATACTTTAAAGGTCGCATTAGAACTAGCTTTGGTATTGGCACCAATCTGACCAATGATATGGGCATTACGCCGATTAATATCGTGCTCAAGTTGGTAGAGTGCAATGGTCAGCCAGTCGCTAAGCTGTCTGATAGCCCAGGCAAGACCATGATCAATAACGACACGTATCTTGCCTATCTGCGTCAAGTGTTTGAGGTTGACGAACCAGAGTAAACTGAATATCAAACTGTTGCGTTGCCAAATGTGCCAAATGAGATTGATACGCTTGGCTTGACCAAACAGCTGCTATCTAGTGGCTGTTTTTTTAACTATCAACACTACTGGTAGATTTTTCTTCGGCAAAGGCCGCATCTAGTGCTTGCTGTACAGCATTGATACGAGTCTCGCAAACGCGATAAGCGGCAATAGATTCTTCGACCGTTGTCATTAGATTATCAATATCAGGCTCATCCTGTTGCTGTAGTTCAGCTGCATTGGTTTTTAAGATATCGTAAGCCGCCTTAAAGGTTTTTGGGGCGGCTTTTTTGCGTCGGCGAGTAGGGGTTGTCATAAAATTTCCTAATTGTTAAAGGTAAGTAGATGAGTAATAATCTGTAGATGTTATTATGTGGTCAAGTTGGAGTATCTGAAGTTTCTATCGCTTTCTTATCCATATTGACATCGATAATTTGCGCTTTTGCGTTGCCATCTTTTAAAATGATATTGACGGTTTGCTCAGGATACAGTTGGGTACTACTAGTGAGTATTTGCTTGTTTCGAGCATCCGTGAGCATGGTATAGCCCTGCTTGAGCACGCGAGAGGGGCGATGTAATAGCACGATGTCACGTAGATATTCGCTATCGCGCTGTGCTTGCACAATTTGCTGCTGCGCGTTCTGCATGATTGATTCTTGATAACTTTTGCTATTAGTCGCGGCTTTTGCGAGCTTTTGATGCGCTAAGGTTTGCGTTTGTGTGTATCGCTCAGCCGTCAGTCTGACTGCTTGCTTTACTTGGCGCTGGGCACTTTGCTGAATACTGCGCCATGCATAGTCACTGTCCTTTCGTAGAGCGGTGAGCTGCCCAATCGTTTGCGACTGTATTTGGCTTAACTGGCGTGCGGTTTGTTGCTCAGCAGTATTCAGTTGACGCTGAGCCGCTTGCTTGATTTGTGCTTGATATTGTAGCGTCTGAGTGACGAGCTTGACCAAGTGGCTATGGATAGCAGCAATCACCTTTGAGGGTGTATCAAAGCTAGTATGCGCCACTTCATCTAAGATGACTTTGTCACGCTCATGACCGATGCCCACCCAGACAGGGACGGGCTGCTCAGCAACCAGAGCTGCCAACTCATAATCATTGAGATAAGCTAAGTCACCAACCGCACCGCCACCACGAATAATGACTAGTAAATCAGGTAGACGCTGATAAGTATCGTAAAACTGCTGCTGGGCGCTAACGATGGCTTGGCGGATTTCAGCGGGTGCATGATTGCCCTGAAAAGTCGCACTATGGTAGTGGAAGTGACACGCACCTGTACTGTCTAAGCGATTAGCATCTGCTTGAAAATCCCCTAATCCAGCTGCCTTTTCAGGGGCGATGACCAGCACATGCTCAATATCAAAAGGGGCAGGTAATTGCTGATTAAGATGTAATAACCCTTCACCTGTTAGGCGGTCAACCATTTCTGCATATTGCCGTGCCAAGTCGCCTAGCGTATAGCTGGGATCGATATCTTCAATGGTGATTGAAAAGCCGTACTGGGCATGGAATCCTGCCGATACTTTAAGGAGTACGGTCAAATCGCGCTCAAGCGGCATGCCAGTCGCACGTTCAAACTTAGCTAATACACGAGCAGCTTTAAAGCGCCAGAGATTGCCACGGCAGCTGGCGACCACTTTGCCATCGTCATCTTTTTCGGCCAGTTCAAAGTAGTAATGACCACCTTTACTCGACAGATTACGGATTTCAGCTTTTACCCATACACGGTGGTCAAAAGTTTGTTTGATGACCATTTCAACTGCTGATAAGTAATCACTCAGGCGTAGGACCGTATCCTCTAAATGATCTTCCTGCTCAGCGAGTTCAGCCTCTAGAGTGGCCAAATCTTTGGCAGGTGCTAATACTTTGGCCTGTTTAATATTTGAAAGATTGGGTTTGCGCATAATATTAGACCAAAGATAATGAAAATATAAAGACTGACGAGGATGTGCTGAATACGATAGCGGATAGTTTAACTTAAAAAGAAGAGCACAAAAAGCGAAGCCAACAAGCTTTGATTGATATATTATCTATATCGTAGTTTGTTGGCTGTTTAATTAGAGAAGGATTGCATGTCACTTAATGTTGGCGGTTAGATCGTAAACCTGTTTGCGTCTAAAAGAAGTTGTCGTGTAGAGAAAAATAGATAGATGTTTTTAGCTAGATATAGTCGGTTCAAGATAATTCAGATACAAGGAAGGCAAGCGAAAGTGCTACAAATAGTAGACTGAGTGAGCTTAACACGGTATCTGATTTATATGGTATTGACGATATTTATTGGCAACGGAAGTTAATGGTGTATTCGTAATCATCGCTACGTGACAAATCTGGTGTGCCCGTGCCAAATATCGAGCCGACGACAGCACCTACTTGGCCAACCATACGACCAGTACGTTCGTTTAAGATACCATTATATTTTACGTTGTCATCAACGATAATCACTTGCTTACTTCGACAAGTTTTTTGCGCACTATCGATCGCATTTTGTTGTGCTTTGACCTTGGTATCAGCGATACCGGTTGTCTCATAGATAGAGTTGGCACGCTGGATCACTGGTGAAGAAGGCGTACTTTGACAGGCGCTCAAAGCAAGTGCAGCCACTAACGTTGCCGTTAAGCTGGTAGTTTTATTAAAAGTATTCATAAATAATTCCTGATTTATATAAGCTGAACGTCTTAGCTATAGGCAAAGCTTTATGAATGTAACTTATCCAGATATTAAGTGTCTAGACAGTTATTGTGTGCTGTATTACAGGTATATTGCCGATGAACCTTACCCCAGATATAAACCAGTTTAAAACTTTAAGAACAGCAATATTCCAAAACGGCAGACAACCGTTATTGACCAAAAATAAAACAAGTCGCATCCGTACACAGCAAATCACTTGAAATATAAATTGTATCTAGGATAATTGAGCCATTCATTTTTTATTAATAAGTAATACTATGCAATTGATTCCTGCTCCTGCTGGCGTGCTCGAGGTTGACGCACTGTGGCAAAATGACAATCCCAATGATCCAAATACAGATACTGTGGCGCTGCTGTGCCATCCCAATCCGTTGTTTGATGGTACGATGAATAACAAAGTGGTCACCACCATGTATCGCTTTGCCCGTGATAATGGTATGCATGTGGTACGCTTTAACTTTCGCGGCGTTGGTCAATCGACAGGCGAGCATGATTACGCGGAAGGTGAAGTGGTCGATGCAATGACCGTGCTACAATGGATTGCTGAACAAACCAATGCTCGAAAGCTATGGCTGGGTGGTTTTTCTTTTGGTGGCTATGTTACTGCACGAGTGGCTGAGCAAGTGTTTGAAGCCTCACATATATGGGGATTGGGTGACTTTGAGGTCACAAAAATTGCCCTTATCGCACCATCAGTCGAAAAAAATGACAGTACTGATATTAATTTGCCTGCGGATAGAACTTTTGAGATTTATGGTAATGCGGATGAGGTGATTGAACCTGACAATATGCAGGCATTTGCAGACCGATTAGGCATTGAAGTCAGCGTGGTCGATGGCGCGGGTCATTTCTTCCATGGTCGCTTATCAGAGCTCAAAGGATTACTAGACCAGCATAGCTTTGGGCAGGACAGCTAAGTTTATTCATAGCTAATTCAGCTTGATGGTTTCCGTTTTGATATGGTTTAGCATGGCTTGCTTGGTAGCACCAGCGTTATGCTAAATTACCCTACTATTTTGATATTTATTTAATTCAACGATGAGTCGTATTATGAGTTTATCTCCATTGCAACGTTACGAGAAAGCCGTCAGTACAGATGAGTTTACTCGGGATGAGCAGCAATTTCAGGCCATGAGCTATCTTGATGAGATATACCATCAGCTCATCAATAGCGCACCGCAAAAGAAAGGTTTTTTTGGCTTTTTAAAATCTAAGCCTGTCGCGCCAACGGGTCTTTATATGTGGGGCGGTGTCGGCCGCGGTAAAACGTGGATGATGGACATGTTTTATGACTCATTGACCATCGAGCGCAAGATGCGTCTGCATTTCCATCATTTTATGCAGCGTGTCCATAGAGAGCTTAACAAACTACAAGGTGAGAGTGATCCGTTAGAGAAAGTCGCTGATATTATTTATAAAGAAGCGGTTATCATCTGTTTTGACGAGTTTTTTGTTTCTAATGTCTCTGATGCCATGATATTAGGCGATTTGTTCACTATGCTGTTCAATCGCGGTATAACTTTGGTTGCTACCTCAAACATTGAGCCAGCTGGACTGTATAAAGATGGCTTACATCGTGACCGTTTTATGCCTGCCATTGCGGAAGTTGAGCGTCATACGACGGTAATGAATATCGACTCGGGAATTGATTATCGTCTGCGCGTATTGCAACAAGCTGAGTTATACGAAGCGCCGCTTACTAAGGCGAACTATCATTGGTTAGCCAACCGTTTTGCGAGCTTATCGAATAATCAGAAAATCAGCAAAGAGCCTATTACTATCAATGGACGAGAAGTAAAAATCAACGCTTGTACCGAAGATATCTTATTCTGTGACTTCCGTCATCTTTGTATGGCGCCGCGATCAGCCGCCGATTTTATTGAGCTTGCCAAACGCTTTAGTACCGTTTTAGTTGACTCTGTGCCAGCACTAGATGACGACTTGCGTGATCCAACGCGCCGTTTCATTTACCTCGTCGATGAATTTTATGATCGCCGTGTAAAACTATTGGTACGGGCAGAGCAGCCGATTCTAGACTTGTATCAAGGAGAGAAGCTGGCGTTTGAGATTGAGCGTACTCGCTCACGTCTGCTTGAGATGCAGTCAGAGGACTATCTACGCATGGACCACCGAGTCGAAGATGTTGCGTAGTTTATTGCTGAGTTGAGACTGCCTATGTGTCGCTCTCAACTGCTCTATAACTGTTAAAAAATAAGAAAATGATATTATAAATAATAAGCAGTGATAGATAATAATAAATAAGGATAAAACAATGACTACAACTGACAATGCTGATAATGAAAGCCAAGAAATAGAAGATAAAAAACTGTCTGTGAAGAATGTAGCAGCGAATGATATCTCATCTACCAGTGACGAGCTGATAGGTTGGATAAATTCAAGACGCAGCATGGGCAATCTAGATGAGCCAGCACCGACGCGGGCGCAGATTGAATCTGCCATTGAGTGTGCGGCAACTGCGCCAGATCATAAAAAATTGCGTCCGTGGCGGTTTATCGTGACGCAAGGTGAGGCACGCCATGAGTTAGGCCGTGCCTTGCTCGAAGCAGCCCAAGCAAAAGCGCTACAAGATGGCGAAGAGTTGTCTGAGAAGACCATCATTAAAACTCAAAATATGCCGCTGCGAGCGCCGCTAATCATAACGGCTGTGACTCAAATGCAAGAGCACAAAAAAGTGCCACCTTTTGAGCAGATGCTCAGTGCGGGTGCTGCTGTACAAAACCTAATCTTAGCATTAAAAGCTCAAGGGTTTAGTACCGTTTGGCGCACTGGGCTGCTGTGTAATGAGCCTGCAGTAAAAGCGTATTTCGGTGTAGGCGAGGATGATTATGTGACCGCTTTTGTTTATACTGGCACAAGTCCCAAGGATGAGTCCAAACGCAAACCTATTGATATCGAACCGCTAGTTCGCTTCGAGTCGTAATGTAGCTCAGTACTGTCTATTAATAAGATTATAATTTCATAAAGTTGTAATTCAAAGATAATAAGGCCAGTCGCTGAGCACGATAGATTCTATTGATAATACGTCAGTCAACACGGATAAAAGAACATGACAAGTCCTAACAATAGTAATAAAGACAAAACCAGTGCTAAGAATGAGACGGACAAAGAGTCGTCTGAAAAGCAGAACGGTATGCTTGCAGGTATTTTTGAGCGAGCAACCAAGTCAGGTCTCGGCCGAAAAAAGTCAAATCCTAGCCCTGTTGAATCAGCTGTGGCAAAGGATATGGCCGACATTCATAGCAATCCGACCAAGCTGCGCTTGGCGTTTTTAGGTGGTGGTAGCTTCGGTACAGCAATGGCAAATTTAGCCGCACGTAATGGCTGTGATACTACGCTGTGGGTACGTAATAAGCGTACCGTAAAAGCGATGGCCAAAACACAGACCAATAAAAAGTATCTACCAGGCTATAAGCTTGATGATCGACTGAAATACAGCCATGATTTGGCGGCAAGCGTCAAAGATAAAGACATTATTTTTATCGCTGTGCCAGGTTTAGCCTTTCGTGAAACGCTAAAAAACATCGCGCCTTTTATCAGTGGTCAGTCTATTGTGTCGTTGACTAAAGGTATGGAAAAAGACACCTTTGCGATGATGAGCGATATCATCAAAGAAGTGTTGCCAGAAGTGAACTTTGGCGTTATGTCAGGGCCGAACCTCGCCATAGAAATCATGAAAAATATGCCGTCTGCTACGGTTATCGCAAGTGAGTCAGAGCCGTTGCGTCATGCCGTACAAGCAGCATTACACAGCGCCTTCTTTAGAGTGTTTGCTAGTGATGATATACGCGGCGTCGAGCTTGGCGGCGCGCTTAAAAACATCTACGCAATTGCCATGGGTATGGCGGCAGCTTATGAAGTAGGTGAGAATACTAAAGCGATGATTCTTACTCGTGCTTTGGCAGAAATGAGTCGTTTCGGCGTTGAGGAAGGTGCCAATCCGCTCACCTTCTTGGGCTTGTCAGGGGTAGGCGACTTATACGCCACTTGTAGCTCAGAGCTAAGTCGTAACTATCGTATCGGTAATATGCTTGGACGCGGTATGAGTATTGATGCTGCGGTCAAAAAGCTTGGCCAAACTGCTGAAGGGGTAAATACCATTCAGCAAGTACATGAAAAAGCGACCAAAGCGGGTATCTATATGCCAATTACTCATGCGCTCTATGCGGTCATTTATGAAGACAAGGCCGCTCTAGGCGTTGCGCTACATCTAATGGAAGCAGGATTCCGTAGCGATGTTGAGTTTGTCATGGCGCATGATCATAGCAATGCAGCACTTACGGCTCATATGAAAACCTCTAATAGCAATACTAAAAGCAAAGACAGCGATGCTGATAAGTAAGACACATCATTAAAAATCAGTATCAAGAGAGTCGAACTTAGCGCTCCAAGGAAGGTTATGAAAATTGTATTAGTACGTCATGGTCAAGCAGAAGACGAAACACGTCCAGATAGTGCACGTCAGCTGACTGACTTTGGTCAGCAGCAGGCAGCGCAAACGGCAGAGTATGTGACCACTCACTATAGCCCAGATCGTTTTGTAGTTAGCCCTTATATTAGAGCGGAGCAGACTTTGTCTGCGTTCCAGTCACGAGCACCGCAAGCCGCCTCATCTGTGCAAGACAATATCACGCCCTCGGATGACGCTCGCCAAGCTTTGATAGATATTGCCAATATTGAAGCTGAGTGTTTGGTCGTTGTTTGTCATATGTCTATCGTCGCCTATATCGCGGGATTGCTTACAGGGGATTATCCTGAGTCATTTTCTCTAGCGGAAGCCAGAGTGTTTGATATGGAATTTGTGATGACTGGCATGGCAACGGAAGTTGATCGTTTTGTTCCTGACCAGCCTTACTAGACTAGATTTCTAATATTTTGTTTATATGTAACTTGCTAGAGCATAGTTGATTGAATATAACGGATCTGAAGTGGTATTTGCGAGAAGCATGCCAGTTATTAATCGTATAAAATCGTCCAGCTCTTTCAAAAACCGCATCAGTCATTAACAATATTTTGATAACCGCAGCAATAATTGAGGACACGTTCAGTGTTACATGTTTGGTTACGAGCGCAGCATAGCCCGCTAGCTGTCTGGCACGAAGATGTACAGCAATGGCAAATGGTTAATGGTTGGCAACAGCTACAGACAATCTATGGTAACTATAAGTCCAGTAGCCAAAAGGCGCTTTGTCTATATTTTCCCTCAAGTCATGCGTTGCAAGTGGATACGGCGCTTAATGTTGCTCAGCTTAAACAGCTTGGTAATAGTGGTAAGCAGTACTTATTTGAAGAAACTTCATTAACACCTATTGAGCAATTAAACATCCGCCAATTGAGCCATGCTGATACGACGCAATTGTATGCACTGGCACAAAACGATATTGAGGCATGGCAGCAAAGTGCGCAGCTAGCCGGTATGAATATAGTAGCGTTACTGCCAGATTTTTTATTGTTGCCACCGCCAGAAGAGGGCGCAGGTCAGCAAGTGACTCTTTATCAAGATTCGCAGACTATGCTGCTGCGCCAATCATTGCGTCAAGGTATGGCCGTCAGCTATTTACCACTAATGTTTGAGCGTTTCCCGCATTTAAGTGAGGTAATGGTGTTGCCTTCTATTGAGGCAGCTATTGAAGTATCGCTTGACTCGCTAGATTCCTCATCGACGCTAGAGTTAGCGGCGCAAACTAAAGCGTTGATCGCTGATCATCAGCTATTGCTGACGACCCTGCCTACAGTACCTAAGCCAATTGACAGTCCTGAACGTCACGCGCTTAATTTCTTTATGAAATCTACTGACTCACAACTATCACCATATTTGCGAGTGGCGATGATGGTTGCGCTATCAGCGTTAGTGCTGCAAATGGCAACCGATGGTGTGCAGTGGTACAAGTATAATCAAGCGACCGCCGCAACCAAGACTGCAATTGCAGCACAATATCAGTCTTGGTTCGCCAATGAGCCACTGAGTACGCGCACCAAACTGCAGGTACAGCTGCAACCAAAACTGCGTAGCGATAGCCAAGCGCCTGCATCGCACATGGCCGCACTGTCACGCATATCACCATTAATTAAGCAGTCCTCATTGCATGCACAGTCACTGGTAATGCAACCATCGGCGCTCAGCTTTACCTTGATTGCTCCAGATCGCGGTAGTCTTGATAAATTTACGAGCACGCTGGTAGCACAAGGCTTAAATGCCAAACTTGCGCAAGTGAATAGTAATGAGCAAGGTCAGTTTAGTGGTCAAGTCACCGTCCATGTGGTAGAAAACAATATTGCAGAAAGCAGCGACATGGCAAACAATGCGGCAGCGTCGTAACTCATCAAGGTATTGGTAATAAAGGTCAAAACATGAAACGATTACAACGCCGTACCAAACGTCATGCAGCTGTCTCTGCAACCAGTACTAAGGCTCAAGTATTCTCAGAGCGTATGAATAATTATCAAAATGTACTAACGACGCGCTGGCAAGCATTACCTCCCCGTGATCAGCTAGCATTAGCTGTATTATCCGTATTTCTACTGTTGTTTATAGGCGGCTATGGTGGCTATAGCGTTCATCAAGCAGCGAGCGATAGTAAGAGTGACTATCAGGAGCAAGTGGCAGATTATTTTTGGTTGCGTGCTCAAGCAGGTAACATTGATAGTAGTGCATTGAATACTGGGAACAACGCTACTGGAGAGGCTGATATGCCACCCGCTAGTCGTATCAATGCGCTGCTCAATAACTCAGGTATAGCAGGTGCTCAGGTGGTTGCGACTGGTGATGCAGTGCAACTGAGCTTTACGCATCCTAGTCAAGCGGTTGTCAGCACTGCACTGGGTAAGCTTGAACAGCAAGGTTGGCAATTTACACAGCTATCTATGCAGCAAGATCTGACCAATAAATCTATACAGGTACAAGCAACGGTCACTTCTTAAAACGCATCATTTTGTGATAAATATTTTAGATACTTATATTACTGTGTGTCTAGTACTCGACACTCAATCCTCGACAGCAAAACGATGCTTTATCATTGGTATCATTGAAAAGCCATTTATCCGGCTCCATTAAATAGTTAACCATATGACTATTGAACAAAAATATTACCAGTAAGGAAAACCTCACATAATGCGGGACAGTATGAGCAACGATAAGCGCCGTTCTTTAATTACTTATAACCACATCACTTATTTCTTATATGTGATCAGCTACTTTACCGCGGGTCTGTTGTGGATTGTGCCGATTGTCATGAACTATGCCAAACGCCATGATGCTAATGGTTCATGGTTAGCCACGCATTTCGATTGGCAAATCAAGACCTTTTGGTACAGTATCGTTTGGTTCGTCATTGGCATCATTTTGATTACCTTTGCGCTAGGCGGCTTTGGCGTTAGCGTATTGGCGGATAGTGGCAATATCGCTATTGGCTCAATATTACTGGCTGGGCTTGGTTTACTGATTATGACCTTTACCTTCATCTGGCATTTATATCGCATTATACGTGGTTGGATTGCGTTGACTGATGGACGCCCAGTACCTTAGACGTTTAAGAGTACCTTTATACTATGTTTTTAGCTTAGAAAACGGCAGGTTATCGTTACGTAGCAGAGATTCATCAGTATTGGTTGCCGCTTAAATGTAGAAATTTAGCGACTGAAACTTTGCTCTTATTTCTGTTAAGCTGATATAATCGCTGCGCCCGATTTCATTCGCATTTTTTATTCACTATTTCTTCCAAGCAGGGTCTGCCATCACTATGTCTTATGCCTTACTTCGTCCTTTTTTGTTTAATATGGATCCCGAACACGCCCATGAGATGACGCTATCTTTATTGGATAAAGCGCATAAAGCGCGTGTTTTAGGCTTGGCGTATGGTCAGTCAATGCAACCAACAGACTGTATGGGGTTGCAATTCTCTAACCCAGTTGGTCTGGCAGCAGGCTTGGATAAAAACGGCGATTATATTGACGCGCTGGCTGAGCTAGGGTTTGGTTTTATAGAAGTAGGAACCGTCACGCCAAGACCGCAAGTAGGCAACGATAAGCCAAGGCTGTTTAGAATCAAGCAAGCAGACGCGATTATTAATCGTATGGGCTTTAACAATGAAGGCGTTGATTATCTAATCGACAATGTCAAACGCTGTAAATACAAAGGCAATATCGGTATCAATATTGGCAAAAATGCCGATACGCCGGTAGAGCAAGCCGCCGATGATTATGTGTATTGCTTAGAGCGTGTGTATCCGCATGCCTCATACATTACGGTCAACATCTCATCGCCAAACACCAAAAACTTACGTGATTTGCAAAGTGGTGAAGCGCTGACTCAGCTGATGGATACGATTAAAAACCGTCACAGTCAGTTAGCTACTGAATATGGTTTTTATGTCCCATTAGTGCTTAAGGTTGCTCCAGATTTAGAGCCATTACAAGTTGATTATATCTCGCAGCAATTAATAGACTTTGAGATTGATGGTTTGATTGCGACCAATACAACGCTAAGCCGTGTAGGTGTCGAAGACTTGCGTGATGGCGACCAAATGGGCGGCTTATCTGGTCGTCCTGTGAGTCATATTAGTACCCAGATTTTGCAACAATTCTCTGATCAGTTAGATGGTAAAGTCGCTTTGATAGGCGTAGGCGGTATTGATAGCGGTGCCAAAGCTGTCAAAAAAATCGAAGCAGGCGCAGACATGGTACAGCTCTATACGGGGCTTATCTATCGTGGTCCTGGGCTGGTGCAGTCTTGCATTCAGGCAATCGGTGGCTATTACGATGCCATGGAAAGCTAATCCAATAAATAAGGTAATAAGGCGTAAAGCATGAGTGGTTTAGATATTGTGATTGCTATTGTTGTCTTGATTGGCTTATGGCGCGGCTTTCAAGTAGGACTGATTAAAACAGCAATAGGCTTGGTAGGTTGGTTTATCGCCCTTATCGCTGCTACTAGACTGGCAGGAGTGGTGTCGCCCCAGTTGACGGGTATCGTACAAAACCCTGTGTTACAGATGGCCATGGCTTTTTTATTGGTAGTGATTGCCATATTGGCAATCATGCATCTGATGGCGTTTGTATTCTCAGGCGTGCTCAAAACCTTACGTTTGGGCGTCTTGGACAAAATGGCAGGCGGCGTACTGGGTGCTGCCAAAAACGTACTAATGGTCTTGGTTGTATTGAGCGTCAGTGCGCCATTGCTAGTACAGATGCCGCAGTGGCAAACCTCAGTACTAGCGCCTGAGCTGATGCCATATGCACCGATGGGCAAGGCGTTGGTATCGGACGTACTAGGAATGGCTTGGGATCAGGTCAATCAGTCGTAATTGTTTAATTGCCTATTATTTTATCTAAGTGTCTATTATTTTACTTCTTTTTATACTTCTAAATTTTTGCACGTGTCACTGATAATCAAACATAGATTATCGAAAAATCTCGTTAAGTTTCTTACAATATCATCAGGTTAGCGGCGTGCGATAGTGAATGGTTTTAGCAACATACTGTCGTTAAGTTTGCCGTTATTGTCGTACTAATGTATGAGTCAAAATAGGATATAGCTATTATGTGTGGAGTCATTGGAGTTGCAGCTCACGAACCAGTCAATCAGATTCTTTATGACGGTTTGACGATGCTACAGCATCGCGGGCAAGATGCAGCAGGTATTGTCACTTTGCAAGATGGGCGACTTTATCTACGTAAAGAAAATGGCATGGTACGTGACGTATTTATGAATCGTCATATGATGAAACTGGTTGGTAAGTTCGGTATCGGTCACGTTCGTTACCCGACAGCTGGTACTTCTAGCAGCGCCGAAGCACAACCATTTTATGTCAACTCACCGTATGGTATTACCCTTGCGCACAATGGTAACTTGACCAATGCTGAGAGTTTGGCCAAATCTTTGTACATCGAGGATCGTCGCCATCTTAATACTGACTCAGATTCTGAAGTACTGTTAAACGTATTGGCACATGAGATGCAGAATCTAGGCAAAACCCATCCAACGGCTGATGATATTTTTGAAGCAGTAAAAGCTGTCTATAAACGCTGTGAAGGTGCTTATGGCGTTGTCGCTTTGATCACTGGTCATGGCTTACTGGCATTCCGCGATCCAAATGGTATCCGTCCACTTATCTTTGGTAAGCGTATGGCACCGAATGGCGGCACTGAGTATATGGTTGCCTCTGAATCAGTTGCATTGACAGGTTCTGGCTTCACTATCGTTCGTGATGTAAAACCAGGCGAAGCGATTTTTATCGATTTAAACCATAAACTACATACGCATCAGTGCGTCGAGCAAAAAGAATACACGCCTTGTATCTTTGAATATGTTTACTTTGCTCGTCCAGATTCGATTATGGACAATATCTCAGTTTATAAATCTCGCCTACGCATGGGTGAAAAACTGGCAGATAAAATCCTTGCTGAATGGGGTGAGGATCACGATATCGATGTGGTCATTCCAATTCCAGACACGTCGCGTACTTCAGCGATGGAGTTAGCGCTAAAAATGAACGTCAAGTACCGTGAAGGGTTTATGAAAAACCGCTACATCGGTCGTACGTTTATTATGCCAGGTCAGCAGCAGCGCAAAAAATCAGTTCGTCAAAAGCTGAGCGCTGTACCGTTAGAGTTCAAAGGCAAAAACGTACTGTTGGTTGATGATTCTATCGTTCGTGGTACGACTTGTCATGAAATCATTCAAATGGCACGAGATGCTGGTGCTAACAAGGTGTTTTTTGCCAGCGCTGCGCCACCAGTGAAATTTCCAAACGTATACGGTATTGATATGCCCGTACGTAGCGAGCTTATTGCCTCAGGCAATAGCGTTGAAGAAGTACGTGATATCATCGGTGCAGATCGTTTGATTTTCCAAGATTTGGATGATTTAATCGACGCAGTAAAAGATACCAAGCATAGCCGAGTGGAAGGTTTTGATTGTGCGGTATTTAACGGCTGTTACATCACTGGTCAGATCAATGAAGCGTATCTTGATCACCTGCAAGAGCAGCGTAACGATACTGCCAAAACGGGTAAAAAAGGCGTACAAATAGTGGCTGATACCCCAGTTGATATGATGGGTGTAGAAGAGCTTTAAGCTAAACTAAAGCCATTATTTTTAGATAAGAAAAAGCTAGATTCTAAATAGAATCTAGCTTTTTTATGTTTAAGGTATAGCTAAGAGTACTGACGATTATATAAATGGTCAAAACAGTTTTAGCCTAAGAAGCTGTTAAATAACCAAAACAGCCCGTTGATTGCCGCAATACCAACAACCATACTGACCAAAAGCTGACGGCTGATATGATAAATAAATAATACCAAAATAAGTGCGCCGATTTGTGCCATTAATAGATGTAATTCAGTGTCGCTTAAAGTAACAGTCGTCGATATGT
The DNA here is from genome assembly GCF_904846705.1 of Psychrobacter sp. Pi2-52. Lineage (GTDB taxonomy): Bacteria > Pseudomonadota > Gammaproteobacteria > Pseudomonadales > Moraxellaceae > Psychrobacter. Next base: position 29,356 of record NZ_CAJHBS010000003.1, on the reverse strand, counting down.
CTTGATAGGAAAGGCTAGTCAAAATTAGCAGCACCATCACTGATAATGGCAAGCTCTCATTTAACCGATGTAGCCAAGGTGTGTCTAGTAGCTTTCTAGGTATCAGCGCGGGTAGCGCACGAGTGATAAAGGTCACTGCTGCCATGGCCAGCGTAGCAAAAATAAGATAACTACTGGTCATAATGTTCTCCCGTCTTTTGACGCTCTATCCAAAACCCACGTACCAAAATCATAAACATACAGATAGTGATGGCTACTAGTAACAACCAGTCGCTGGTAAATAGCGAGGCAATGATTAAGCCAAGCACGGCAATACCAATCGGGAAGTAGCGTTTGATACTTTGAAACTGCTCATAAGCAAGAATCGCAAACAGACAAACCAAAGCAAAATCTAAATTTGGCACCAAATCACTGAGCGTACTACCAATCATTACGCCAACCGTACTCGCGAGTACCCACCAGCTTTGGTTAAAGAGGCTGATAGGAAGTATGAGCGCTCGTCGCGACTCATTTGGTAAGCTGGTCATGATCGAAAAAGTCTCGTCGGTCAAAGCAAACAGACAATACGTCTTGGCCAGCTTATTTTTCGGTAAATACTGTAATAACGGCATACCATAGAATACATGACGTAGATTAATCGCGGCAATATTGGTGGCGATATTGCCAATCGGTAAGCCAGCGCTTAGCATCGGCAGACAAGCATACTGAGCTGCACCAGCATAGAGAACGATACTGAGCATAATCGTTGCCCATATCGGGATACCTGCCACCTGTGCGAGTACACCAAAGGCAATACCGGCAGGCAGATATCCCATAGCAACTGGCAAGCTTTTTTTAAAGCCGTCAGCCCAGTGGTAGCGGTTTTCAGGTTGATGACTTAATTCATTTGAATGAGTATTCACATGACATCCTAAATTTTTCTTATGATATTTTTATAAATCTATCGATATAAAAATTATTAATTCAAACGGTATTGCTGCAAAATTAAAAAATGAAAAACGAGCTTAATAAAAATGATTTATCGAAAATTGATAGAGCAAACATAGTATAAAATCAACTAAGCTTCAGGTTGTAGTTTTTCATAGCTGCCAGTCTGATTGGCACGGTACAAAAACCCACCTAGAATGACTAGTCTCAATAATAATAGACACCACACGCTAAGCCAAATACCTGTCATATCCCATTGTTGATAGAGCAACCAGCTCAACGGGAAGAAAATAGCAGCCAGTATCAGCGCCGCATTACGAATCACGCTACCAGCTGTCAAACCGAAAAATATCCCATCTAGCCAATAGGCACCAACGCCTACAAGAGGCAATAATACGGCATATAAATGGTAGTCATAGGCGAGGGCAAATACCGAATCAATATTGGTCATCAATCCTAAATACGTAGGCATCGAAAGCCACCAAATGACGCTCAACATGATAGCAAGACCATAACTAACTACGCCTGTACGCTTCACAATAATACGAAAACGTGGCCAAGCGCGCCTTCCTGCAGCTTGTCCACTCAATGTTTCAGCAGAGACAGCGACGCCATCAAGAGCGAAGGCGGATATACTTAATACTTGCAATAAAATAGCGTTAGCAGCCAGTATGACATCTCCGCTTTGGGCAGATAGGCGAGTAATCCAAGCAAAGCTTAGCGTTAAGATAAGAGTGCGTACAAAGATATCTTTGTTTAAAGAAAATAGCCTAAGCATCTTTTCTTTCGTAAAATACTGTCGATCCGCTTTAAATAATGCTGTCCATGATATTTTTAAATGTTGGCGACTTAACCATAATGCCATCAGTATTCCAAACCAAAATGCAATAGTCGTTCCCAGTGCGACACCAGCCAACCCCATCTGCATTGCAAATACAAAAAACAGAGTCAGTACGATATTAAGTACAGCAATAAAGCCCTGCTGATAAAGCATATAACGGGTCTTACCTTGTCCTGCAAACCAACCAATAAATGCAAAATTCATCAGCTCCGCGATCACGCCCCAAAAGCGTACATCTAAGTAGGCTTTCGCCGCGCGTCCACTCTCAGGATTGGCTGATAGTGCTTGTAAGCCAAAATCAATCAGCCATGGCTTTGCCAGTAGTAATATTGCTCCGATAACGAATGCCAATAGTAATGCGCGCTGTAAGATAGACAGCAAAGGCGTGGGCACTGATAGAGCTGATGCATTGCTATTATTAGCCAATTGTCCCAATGCCTGCGCAGCAAGCCCAGATGATGCATACTGCAAAAAGTTAAAGCTAACAAGCAATAGCGACAGCAGTTGTATGGCCAAACCCATACCAGCAAGTTTCGCTGTGTCATTCATGTTGCCTACAATGGCCGTATCAATAACGCTCTGCAATGGCATAGCCAAATTGGCTAGCAGTACAGGCAGCGCAATCGCGACAATACGTTTATAGCTTGTATCAATAGGTGGCATCGCGTGAGAAGTTGCTGAATTAGCTGACATGGGTGACTCGTTTATACGTGAACGATAAAGAGGTATATTCGTTAAATGGTAATAAAATTGTAAGGCAGTACATTTAATATAAGAGACAAAATAGCTATAAAGACAAAAGCACCTAGACTCATTATTCATGAGTCAGGTGCTCTTATTTAAACGTTGTAGCTGTACAATCAGTAATTATATAAAGTGTGATAACACGCTAGTTCAACGTATCAATCTATCTAATATACCTTACTAAACGTTGTCTTGCTCAAACATTTTTGGATCATTAAAGGTAACGATTTCTTCTTCAAACTCTGGTTTTACTTTTACGATAAAGTCATCACGCGACAGACCCATGCGCAGCGGAATCGAACTGGCGATATAAGTCGATGAGTAAGTACCCGCAAGCAAACCAATAAACAGAGCTACTGAGAACCAGTATAATCCATCACCGCCCAAGAAGAGCATAGCCAATACGACCAATAGAACAGTTGAGATGGTCATAATCGTACGGCGTAGCGTCTCGGTCAATGACAAATCAATCGTCTGTTCTGGCGTAATTCCGCGAACACGGCGGAAGTTTTCACGAATACGGTCATAGACAACGATGGTATCGTTCAATGAATAACCAATCAATGCTAATACCGCAGCCAAGACTGTTAAGTCAAATGGGAAACCGAATAGAGCAAATACACCGATGGTTACGACGGCATCATGAAATAGTGACAGTACAGCACCTAGAGACAATTTGAACTGGAAGCGTAGGGCAACATAGCCAAGCATACATACCAGTGCCAATACCAATGCCATGACTGAGTTTAGATAAACCTCATTACCAACTTGGCTACCGATGATATTTACGTTGCTAATCGTAGCGGTATTGCTAGGTAGTGCCAATGCTTGCGTCAGATTTGCGCTTAGTCCATCGACGTTATCAGACTGAGGAGGTAGACGTACCAATAGCTCTTCACGCGTACCTAGATACTGTACAACCGCATCATCAAAGCCATTGTTTGCTAGTGCTTGTACAACAGCAACTTGCTCAACAGGCTGCTCATAACGAACATCAGCAGAGACACCACCAGTAAAATCAAGACCTAAGTTCAGACCATTTACCGCGATAGCAATGATACTACCGATCACCATAAATAAAGATAGTAGTGCCATCGGCTTTTCTATCTTCATAAATGGAATGATACGTTGGTTGCCAACTGCCTTGATGCCACCTTCAGCGACAGCTGCTGCATCATCAGCGGCGTCACCTGATATTACGTCAGAATCAACAGCGGTAGACAGTGCTTGACTGTCTTCGGCATTTTGACCTTTACCACCGCGACGACTAGAGCTTTTACCTGACTTTGCGGTAGTAGGGTTATTGGTTTTAGTATTGCTACCTTTACCATCACGACGCGGTTTGTTACGGCGACGCGTACTTGCATTGGTCGTGTCACCGTTTGAGCCATTTCGATCAGGATTATTCTGCTGTTCTAAAGGGTTGTTATTATCGATCGCCATAATATTCTCCTAACCGATGCTCAGACTTTTGATGGATTTACGCTTACCATAAGCAATTTGTACCAGTGCACGTGTCACCAAAATAGCGGTGAATAGCGAGCTGACAATACCAATAGCTAGCGTAATCGCAAAGCCTTTAATCGGACCAGTACCAATCGCAAATAGGATAAACGCGACCAATAAGGTTGTAATGTTGGCATCAAAAATACTGCTAAATGCGCGATCGAAACCTGCCACAATGGCTGATTTTGGCCGCACACCATTGGCAATCTCTTCTCGTATTCGCTCAAAGATCAGCACGTTGGCATCAACTGCCATACCAATGGTCAAAACGATACCTGCGATACCCGGTAGGGTAAGTGATGAACCCAAAATTGACATAATCGCAATGATAATAATAACGTTAACGGCTAGCGCAACGTTGGCAATCACACCGAACAGACGATAGAAGATAATCATAAACGCGAAGACTAATAGATAGCCGACTTGCGTAGAGAACAATCCTTTATCAATGTTTTCTTGACCGAGTGATGGACCAATAGTGCGCTCTTCTACGAAATACATCGGTGCAGCAAGTGCGCCTGAACGTAGCAATAGGGCAAGCTCAGCTGCTTCAGCACTACTATCTAGACCAGTAATACGGAATGACGAACCCAGTACCGCCTGAATGTTGGCGCGGTTGATGACTTTGGTTTCAGCGTAAGGTGTGCGTACTTCAGTCGTCTCACCAGTGGCTGGATCTTCTTCGTAAGTGATTCTTTGTTTGTTTTCAATGAACAATACAGCCATCTGTTGACCAACCGCTGTACGAGTGGCGTTCTGCATGAGCTTGCCGCCAGCACTGTCCAAGGTAATACTTACTTCAGGTAGACCACTTTCATCCAAGCCAGTTTGTGCATTGGTTACTTTGTCCCCGGTGACGATCGCTTGACGATCTAACAGTACAGGAGGACCATCAAGTGTTTCGAATGGGAATGCTTCTGTGCCCGCTGGAGGTATGCCACCAGTATAAGTGTCAGCATCTTCTGCCACCATACGGAACTCAAGGTTTGCAGTACGACCAAGTACACGTTTTGCTTCAGCAGTATCTTGTACACCAGGTAGCTCAACGACGATACGGCTAGCGCCTTGCGACTGTACCAAAGCTTCGGTAACACCCAGCTCAGCAATACGGTTACGTAGAGTCGTTAAGTTCTGATTGACCGCGTAGCTATTGATTTCGTCAAGTGTCGCATCGTTATACGATAAGACCAATGCAGGACCTTGATCATCAATAGAAGACTGCAAGTTAAACGTATTGCTCATCGAGCCTTGCAATACATTTTGGGCACGGTTACGAGTATCAGTATCAGCAAAATGCAATACCACGCCGCGATCTTCGGTTTTGATACCTTTGATTGCTACTCGCTCAGCACGTAGCTCACGTCGCATATCACGACTGGCGCTGGTCAAACGCTGTTCAAGCGCTTTGTCCATATCGACTTCGAGTACAAAGCGTACACCACCACGCAAATCGAGACCAAGCTTCATCGGTCTTGCACCGATATCGCGTAGCCATTGCGGGGTAGTCTGTGCTAGGTTAAGGGCAACGACATAGTCTTCGCCCAAGTTTTGACGTAGCACTTCTTGCGCTTTTAGCTGATCGACTGGATTGTTGAGGCGTACCAGCGCGCTGTTGCCCTCAAACGTACCATCGTGGTTATCTAGACCTGCCTCTTCGAGTAAGCTTTGAGACTCGGTTAAGATGCCTTCAGATAGCTGAGTTCCTGCGGCTGCGCTCGTAATCTGCACAGCAGGTTCGTCAGGATAAAGGTTGGGGGCAGCATATAGACCGGCAACGAGTAGCACGACGGCAATTAGTAAGTATTTCCAAGCGGGATATTGCATAATCACTTCTTTAAGTTGATAAACGACTGGCGACGTAGGCCACAAGTTAGCAGATGGGAAGTTAGCGATAGCAACGGTCGAGTGCTATGTTCAGCAGCCGTCATCATGCACAATTGCGATCATCCGCGATGATAGTAACGCATAAAACAGTAAAGCAAATAATACAGATGTCTGTTTATCTGGTCACCAAAAATCATATGGCTAGATTGGATAAAGATAGGACATCTAAACAGTAAGCTTAATTTATATAGCAATTTTACCTTACTGCGCTAATAGCGAAAAATGACCGTAAATCATATACGGTCATTTTTTAGTCATTACATTCGTTAATGCGACGACTATTGAATGTTCACTAATAAATTTTCACTAATAAAAGCTAGTGAACATTCTAATTAAACGCTTTCGATCGTGCCAGCAGGCAATACTGAAATAACAGAAGCACGTTGTACTTTCACGTCAGTATTGTTGTTTAGGCTCACAACGGCATAATCGCCTTCGATTGCTTTAATACGGCCCATTAAACCACCAGCGAAAATGATTTCACTACCCACGGTTAATGCGTTAACCATGGCACGGTGTTCTTTGGTACGCTTAGACTGCGGGCGAATGACCAAGAAGTAAAAAATCGCAAAAAACGCAACAGGCAGTAAAATCTGACCGAATAGACCTGCAGCACCTGCAGTCTCTGGTGCAGCATGGGCAGCTTGAATAAATAAGCTCATAATATCTCTCAGTAAGTCATAGACAATAATAAAATTAGACGCATAGTAACAAAAAATCCCAGACTTGGTAACTGTTAATCATAGGCTGAGCGTGTTTTTCTTAGCGTAAGGCATACTATCAGCCAACGAGTTGGACAACAATGTTTTTACTATATTCGAATAATACATATAAAGCCTCAGGCTAAATAACTGTCATGAATTGGCTAGTAAAGATGTCGTCATACAACCGTTAATAGTAGGGCAATAAAAGTCATCAAAAAACAAAAACTTAAAAATGGTGACTTATTGTGAAATGGTATCATCAATGCTACTATCAAATGGCAATGATGGCCTGTATTTAGTATGCTATATATTGAACCATATTACGGATTTTTAAAGCATAGTATGGCTTTGAAATAGCGATTAAATCAGCTTTGAGTAACTATTTATACGATAGACAGATGTCTTTTATTATTTTGTTAATGATAATCTGAAAATCAATATAAATTGCTCATGACATTATCTTCCTTTTACTCTTTTTAGGTTACCTAACTTGTTCACCACTTTTATGTTTGTACCTCGTTTATGTCGTCCGCGCGCTCATCGTAAAGACGCATCTGCAGAACCTCCCCCGAGAATGACTACTAGTTCTCGATTTGGTTATACTTCTTTTTCGGCACTATCTGCATTAGCAATCTTTATGCTACCGCAGGCAGTGTGGGCAGCTGGTGCTGTATCAACATCCAGCGGGGCGGCAGCACCAACTGCGCTTAGCGTTTCTTTATTGATATTTTTTGTCTTACTCGCCATTGGTGTCTCTTTTGTCTGTTCATTAGCAGAGTCTGTTCTGCTGAGCATGACGCCATCGTTTATTGCTGATGTACAAGAGACCAGTCCAAAAAAAGCAGAAATGCTTAAAAGTCTCAAAGTGGACAATATTGACCAGTCGCTAGCCGCTATTTTAACGTTAAATACCGTTGCTCATACACTTGGTTCTATTGGAGCGGGTGCACAGGCCACAATCGTCTTTGGTAGTGCGTGGTTTGGTCTGTTTTCGGCCCTTATGACGCTTGCTATCTTATTCTTGTCTGAGATTATCCCAAAAACTTTAGGTACGGTTTACTGGCGTCAGCTAAGTGGTTTGGTTGCTTATTTCGTTCGTGGCATCATCATGCTGCTATATCCGTTAATTTGGTTCTCAGAGCGTCTGACAAAACTATTGGTACGTGGTAAAGAGCCGCAAACATTTAGCCGCCGTGAGTTTGCTGCTCTTGCGAGTATCGGTGAAGAGTCAGGGCAAATTGACCCACTAGAATCGCGTATCATTCGTAACTTGCTTGCATTTGGCGCGATTAAAGTCGAAGACATCATGACCCCGCGCTCGGTGATGCTTGCATTCGAAGAGAATAAAACCGTTGCTGAACTATTGGTTGATCGTCCGAAGCTGACGTTTTCTCGCTTGCCAATCTATGATGGTGATTTGGATAACATTACAGGCTTTGTCCTAAAAACGGACATGCTACTGGCTAAAGTTAATCATGCTATGCACAAGCCGTTGACGCAATTTCAGCGTGACATCACTTTTGTTTTCTCTAAAATGAAGCTGTTTGACTTGTTAGAGTTGATGCTAAAAAACCGTATTCATATCGCCATTACAGTCGGCGAATATGGTGAAGTTAAAGGGCTTGTCACGTTAGAAGATGTGTTTGAGACATTGTTAGGTCTTGAGATTGTTGATGAGATTGACCGCGTCGAAGACATGCAGGCCTTGGCTCGTCAGATGATGGACAGACGGGTAGAGCGTTTAGGTATGAAGCTCAGCGATGATGAGCAGTATGAAGATAGTAACAACGAACCTAAGTCCTAACGAAGCCTTAATGACGCCTTAATGAAGCCACACTCTAGCGTTGATAGTTCAATCATAAGTATTGATGGTTCTAAAGATTGATGGTTTAAAAATGGTCAGCTCATTATGGGCTGACTATCAAGCTAGAGCTACAAAGAATTTAACTGTTTGAGCTAGGATTTACAGCATAAAATGTTAAGAGTATTTGATTTGATAGTCTGTGTTTCTAGTCGCAATAATTACACAGGGTGTCACATGGCTGTGAGAATTCGATGATAGGCTCGGCATATGATATGAGTATACTTATATAGATATATCTATACAGATACACTGCCAAAATAAATGATAAAAGAGCGTTAATCGTCACTATATGACACTAACGAAAAAAATATCGCTAAGGATTATCATGAAAAAATTATTGGGAAATAGGCTGTTAGCTCTATTGGTGAAAAGCGCCAGCATCACTGCAATCGTAGCAGTAGCCAGCACCATCAGTATCAATGCACAAGCGGCAACTATGACCGAAGATTTGGTGCAGAACTATGCCGCCGCAATGAAAGCATCAGCGAATAGCCAGAGTATCAATCAGGTATCGCGCCTTGTGTCAGATGACGCGCTTATTTCTTTATCTAGAAAAGGTAAATCTACCAGTTTAGATAAAGATGCCTATTTAAAGCTGCTTCAAAACAGCTGGAATGATACGTCTAATTATCGCTATGATATTTCGGTAGATAATGTGGTGATTACTGGTTCACAAGCCAAAGCCAATGTGACGACCAATGAGAGCTGGGTAAAAAATGGTCAGCAAGTATCATTTGTCACTACATCTCGTGTGACCTTGACCTTATCTACTGGCAATGCAGTGCTCTTGCGCGCAGTATCACAGGTAGCTATTAATTAAGTCGCCATTGACCAAGCAAGACTCAAAAATACAATAAGCAATATAACCAATAGCTAATCTAACTGGCTGAGATTCTAACTTATAAGAGGTTTTAGTTGGTTAAACAGTTATTACTTAGTTTTATAGGCTACTTGAGCGTCTATTATTATCTTTTATATTAGGCTAGTCTTTGCTTTACATTGCATACTATACTATCCATCAACTTTATCTTATTAATTTCTGTCGTTAGGAAACCTCCAATATCATGTCTACTGTGCTATCACACTCTCGCTCATTTATTGCGTTGCCATTGACGCTTGCGGTATCCACTTTACTGATTAGTGCGTGTAGCAATACATCAGCGGTAAAAAACAAAGGTGCGACCAATAGCTCATCTGTCATTACCAAAAGTCCTGCCAGTCAAGGGGCTAATACAGGTAGTGCAGACTACTCAACTGCGTTTTTGGATGCAGAGAGTTTGGATGAGTTGGCTGACTTGTTAGAAGCTACTGACATGACCATGGTAGAAGGTAACCAGCTTGCTATTCAGCAATATGGTGATTTGTGGAATCGTCTACGCGCAGGCTACCGCATGAATGGTGGTAAGCCAATCTATAATCAGCGCATTGAAGGTCAAAAAAGCTGGTTTACCAGTAGACAGGATTATCTCAATCGCCTAACTGCACGTGCCAGTCGTTATATCTATCATACGGTACGAGAGGCAGAGCGTCGCAATATTCCAACAGAGCTTGCCTTGTTACCAGTTATCGAAAGCTCTTACGATCCAAGTGGTACGAGTAGTGCGGCAGCTGCGGGCTTATGGCAGTTTATTCCAAGTACAGGCCGTATCTATGGCTTGAACCAAAGCAGCACTTATGATGGTCGTCGCGATGTGATCGAATCGACACGTGCTGCCTATGACTTTTTGACAGCATTGCACAACCAGTTCGGTAGTTGGGAGCTAGCATTGGCTGCTTATAACGCTGGACCTGGCCGTGTACAAAAAGCAATTGATGCCAACGCAGCGCGCGGACTGCCAACAGATTACTGGTCACTTCAATTACCGACTGAAACGATGAACTATGTGCCGCGTTTCTTAGCTGTAGCCGAAATCGTCGCTAAGCCTGAGCAGTATGGTGTGTATCTACCAGCTATCGCTAACCGTCAGCATTTCCGTAGTGTACCAGTTAACTATGGTGTGAGCTTGGCAGAAGTATCGCAGTTAACTGGAGTCAGCTATGATGAGCTAGAGCGTCTAAACACTGCACTGACATCAGGCCGCGTTGATTCTTCAGGTCCACAGCGTGTCATCATTCCTAACGACGTCAGCCTCAATGCTGATGCCAAATTAAGTGGGCTCAGAGGTAACGGTACAGGCAATGTACTCGCCTCAAACAACGCAGGTAGCTCAAGCACGACAGCGACTACGCCAAGCTATAATAACAAACCCTATACTGCCTCATCACTACCGTCTACTGGTAGTGCATTGGCTGATTATGCCGCTAGCGCAAGTGTACCTCAGCAGACTACCAGCTACATCTCACCATCTGCGACGCCAACTAGCAGCTCGGTATACAGTGGCAATTCTTCAGCTCGTACTGAGCCACCACTGACCACAGCAGAGACTAACAAAATCAATGCTGAGCTTAAGAGCAGTAACAGTCTACCGACTACCTCAGCTCAGATTACTCAGAACAATACGATTGTCCAAGAGCCACCGCTTAGCAAAGAAGAGCGTGATTTCATTGCCAATCAAATCCGGAGAAATACCTCTGAGACCAATGTTATCAATGCTGATGGCAACATTAATCTATCAGCCGTACAAACACAGCAGTCTATCTTAGAAGCGAGTGGTGCAGAGAAGAAACTTAGCTTTGCTAAAACCTCGGTAAGTAAGCCAAAACCTCAAGGCACTCGTACCACTTATACGGTCAAACGTGGCGATACGCTCTCGAACATTGCGAGTCGAGCAGGGGTTAGCTGGCGTGATATCGCAGAATGGAACCAGATAGATGCCAGTGCCAATTTGCTCTCTGGCAGTACGTTATATCTATATAATGCCAAGACTATCGAGCCACTGAGCACTGCTAATAACGCCGCCGCTAGTCAGCCTGACAGTTACGTCGTACAAGGCGGTGATACGCTTATCGGTACGGCTAATCGTTTTGGCTTATCGGTCACTCAGCTAGCCAGCTATAACAACCTGAGCAGCCGTGCTGATCTGCTCAGAGGTCAGAAACTATGGCTCATACCGGGTAAAGTGACTACACCTGCGACGACACCTGCAGCGCCTTCTACCAAGCCGAGTAAATCAAGCACTGCGACCAAAAACTATAAAGTAAAAGCAGGGGACGGATTAATTGCATTGGCACGTCAATTCAATGTGTCGACAGATACTTTAGCCAGTCTCAACGGTATCAACAGCACAAGTTCGCTATATGTTGGTCAGACGCTTAAAGTGCCAGCCAGTGTTGATTTCGATGCTACAAGTACGACAAGTGCTAGTAGTAGTAATAGCTCAAGCTCGGTCGCGACCACCAATTACAAAGTAAAATCAGGTGATACGCTGATTGGTATTGCGAACAGCATCGGAGTGAGTGCAACGGAACTTGCTGCGGTAAACAGCAACTTTGATGCGAAAGCTCGCTTGCAACGTGGTCAAACGATTAAAGTTCCTGCTTCTAAAGAATTGGTCGATCGTCAGTTGAATGACAAAGCGGTCAGCTACAAAGTAAAATCAGGTGATACCTTAACGGGTGTCGCCAAACGCTACAATATTGGCTTAAGTGATTTGGCATCAGCAAACAATTTGAATACCAATTCGAATTTGATACTGGGTCGTACTATCACTATCCCTGCTAGTGGCAGTGTGGCAAGCGCATCTAGTAGCAGTCAAAGCAGCAGCTCTGCTAGTAGTAGTAGCTCAGCAAGCAGCGGAACAAAACTGAGCAATACTGAAAGCTACAAAGTTAAATCTGGTGATGGCCTGATTGCTCTAGCACGTCAGTTTGGCATATCGGTAGAGGATTTGGCAGCGACCAACGATCTAGCGACCAATGCTCAGCTACAGCGCGGCCAAACGCTTAAAGTACCAAAAGCAACGGTAAGCTATACGGTTGGCTCGGGTGATAGCTTGATTGGTCTAGCACGTAAATATGGTGTCTCAACACAAGAGCTGGCTGATATGAATAATATCGCCGCTGATACGATGTTGCAGCGTGGTCAGCGTCTAACTGTTCCAAATCGTTAATGAATAAAATATTAATGAATGCCGTCCAAATAAGACGTCATTAATGTTAATTATTAATCGTAACGCATGAAAAAAGCTGCTCTTATAAAGAGCAGCTTTTTTTTATTTAACAAGAATAAATAACTGTGAAAGTTTAGCTTACAAACCGCCTAGTAATATCTAAAAATTAGACAGTCTGAGTTTTAATAGTCTCAAGATAGCTTCTGATATTACTGACATAGTGCATCGCTTGACCATAGCGGCTATTCGACGCTCTATTATCTGCTAAATAAGCATAGACGTTCGCCCAGCTCTTATCATCGATACCTTGAGCTCGTAGTTCACGTTGGATTCTTTTTACCGCATTGGGACCCATGTTATAACCTGCAAGGGCAAACCAGATACGGTCAGTTTTTGGCACATCAGAGAAATCTGCTTTCACTTGCTCTAGATAGCGTGCACCGCCACCAATGCTTTGGTAAGGATCGACACGGTCTGAGACGCCCATCGCTTTTGCAGTGTTATTGGTCAGCATCATTAACCCGCGTACGCCAGTCGGCGACACAGCATTGGCATCAAGGTGTGACTCTTGATAACCCATCGCGACCAGCAGTTCCCAATCGTGATTGTAATTACGTGCTTGCTCTTCAAACGAAGATTGATAGTCCGGTAACTTTTCCGTCAACGTTCTCTGGAAATGATCCTGACTATAGGCATCTTTAAGCAAGTTTTGATTGTAGAACGCGGCAAGTTTTTGTGTGTTTTGTAGCTTGATGCTGTCGCACAAAAAGTAACTGGCCTTCCTTGATAGTGGATCATTGGATGAGCTAAACGTCCAACTTACCTTAGGATGTAGACCGTTCTTAGTCAGACTAGAATCGTAACCACAGCTGACATTGATTGACGATAAATTTAGCTGGCTTTTTAGCTTGGTGCTAGCCGTAGTCAACGCCATGTCAGCGTTGCCGGTTCTTAGTGCCTTTAGCGCCGCTTCTTCACTGGCATAGGCTTTTAGATTGATATCGACACCGAGCTCGTCGGCATAAGTGCGCACCAGATCAAACCCAAAACCATGTTGGAAGCCATCGGTAGCAAAGTAAGTGCTATCGCCTGGTACCGCAGCAATGGTCAAGGTGTTTTCCAGCATGACGTTGTCATAAGCTGGTACCGATGTGTTCATAGTCGTCAAACTCTCAGCGGGCAACGAGAGTAGAGCGATGCTAGAGATTTGTGCCAGCTTCTTGGTTCTGGCAAAACGATTAGACGCAATAGGGGTAACGGATGAAACGATGTTACTTTTGGTGTTCAGTAGGCGTTTAGATGGACGCAGTAAATAAGAAATACGGCGTTTGGCCCCTTGCGCAGATACTTTTACACGATAAGTAATACGCTGCATGGATGTCTCCTGATTTTAGCCATCCTTCTTACCGCAAAAACACGTATAAATATATGTGCATAATATTGACATATATCGATATCGTATCTTAAATAGAGTGGCATTTTTAATAGGATAAATGCCGCTCTATCTTGTTTGACTATAGCGCCACTAGCGTACTCTCTCTAAGAGTTAGTGGGATAGTTTGTCGTCAGCCAGCTATCGATATGTCATAAAAACGTTCTAACCCGTATTTATAAATACTGGTTTAAAATACTGAACGCACAACAACGCGAAGGATATAAATCAGATGATTTCTTCATCGATAACTAAATATGGCTAGTGGCCAAACAACTATATATCAAACATAGGTAAGGTCATGATTAAGTTATTGAGACAAAGACATAGCTTGAAACATTGATGTAAGGTTTTGCCAATGAGGCAAATACATTCATCTGTTTTAACTATGCTAACTTTGATGGCTGGCTATACTTTGAATCACTAATATTAAGTTACTAGTAATAGAATAGCTGGCTAATAAAGTTGTTTGTCCAGCGATGAGGGTAAGCAAAATAACCAGAATTGATAGTTTATAGCGGTCTATCAAACTGACTATGTCATACCGTCATCGCGACACCAAAAATAAAAAAATACCATGCCGCTAACATATATAGTGCAAACATAGTATTTCAATGGGTAGCGGTTTAAAATCTTATCGCTGATATAGCATGATAAAGTCTTAAACAACTACCAGCATTATTTTAGTGCCATAACCGGAAGCTGTAATAATGGGAAGTTTCATGACAAAACGTTCTTTCTTACGAGTAGTAATATGCGGTTACTAATTGCATTATTCAAGTAGAGTTAAGAAAAAAGCGATAAAACTTAACAATTAAAATATAAACGGTTAATTTTCCAGATATTTGGTACACGATAATCAAAAATAGAATAACAAAGTTCAAATAGCAGTCAAACTAGACTTTGTGCTTATGGTTTGACTGAAGCTGTTAGCAAGTCTGGTTTGGCTTTTGAACTATCGTTTTCTCTAGAAGTTTTTCTCTGCAAATTTTTCTCTATAAATAATAACCGTTTAAAATGGCTTTTTAAGTGGCTAGTTTATGCTGGGTTTTTGATATCGATAAAAGTAACTGGCAGACCAAATTTTTGAGCGACTATCTCTCCTAACGCCTGAATACCGCCACGCTCCGTTGCATGATGACCACAAGCAAAATAGTCAATCCCAAGCTCGCGCGCGCTATGTGTGGTACGCTCAGATATCTCACCAGAGATAAACGCATCACAGCCCATGCTAGCCGCTTGCTCAATCATGTCTTGCGCACCGCCTGTACATATACCCACACGTTCGATCAGCCTGCCATTTGTCTGAGAAGCTGAGTCTGCATGATACTCAGCTGAGATATGTAATGGCGCACGACCTAAAGCTTGAGTAATGGTAGCAATGAGATCGTCAGTACTTTGCGGTGTGCAAGTAGCGATATTGCCCACAGGATGGGATTCGGTAGGATAGAGCGCACCAGTAATCGTCATGCCGAGCATGTCAGCAAGTTTTGCGTTGTTGCCAGAGATTGGGTGTGCATCAAGCGGTAGATGATAGCCAATCATAGAAATACCGTGTTGCATCAGCTTGCGCACGCGTCGACCTTTCATCCCAGTGAGCGTAGCAGGTTCGCCTTTCCAGAAGTATCCATGATGTACCATAATCGCATCGGCATTGTCAGCGATAGCAGCATCTATCAAGGCTTCACAAGCCGTGACACCAGTGACGATACGTTGAATCGGGCGTCCACCATCGATTTGTAGACCATTTGGCGCATAGTCTTTAAACGCGCTGGTAGATAAGTAGTCGTCACAGAACTGTGTCAATGCCTGAGCGCTAATGCTTTGAGTATTGGATTCAGCTGTCGTATGATTTGCAGTCATTATGTTTTCCTGTCATCAATAAAATGTATGTCGTAAGGTGCTGTAGATTAACTAAGCAAAAATTATGTATTATCTGTCATGTTTGAGAGTGTTTGGTTTTGGACTTCTCGCTTTATGTTCAATTCTCGAAATGTTGAAGTGTCGAGCATCGTAAAAGCTATTTTAACATGCCGTTGTAAGCAAGCAGACAAGCTGGATAACTGAAATGGTACACGATACGTTACTATTTACTGGTATTGCGGTTATAATTTATACACGTGAGTCTGCCTAGCTGTATAGCATTTGTCCATCCTATGAATGGGTCAAGATTAGCTAAGCGGTCGCCATTATCTCACATCGTTTTTCACTGTCTGTTTGCAATAAATTTATAGAGGTTTTATATGTCGTCATCCCGGAACACCAATAACAAGGCGTCTTTATTAAAATGGTTACCTTGGGTCTTATTGCTGCTAGTGTTGGCAGCGTTTATCTGGTTGTTCACGAGTATGAAATCGACGTCGGAGGCTACATGGGAGCCGCCGAGAACCCCGCCTGCGGAGCAGCAGGTAGCAGAGCCAGTGTCGGACACGCCAGCGCCTATCTCTTCTTATCATAATGCGGTGGCGCGAGCGTCGCAGTCTGTGGTTAATATCTATACGACGCAAACGATGACCGAGCATCCTTATATGGATGATCCCGTACTACGCCGGTTTTTTGAATATCATGGTGGCCCATCACAAGAGCAGGGCAATACCAATTTAGGCTCTGGTGTGATCGTATCAGAAGACGGTTATATCGTGACCAATGCCCACGTAATCGAAAAGGCCGATGAGATCACAGTCGCGTTTAATGATGGTCGTAAGAGTCGTGCCAGAATCATTGGTACAGATCCTGATAGTGATCTAGCTGTGATTAAGGTCGATATGACAGGGCTGACACCACTCGGCTTCCGCGAAGATCCGATTCGTGTAGGGGATTTGGCCTTAGCAATTGGTAATCCGTTCGGTGTGGGTCAGACAGTGACGCAGGGGATTATCTCAGCGACTGGTCGTACTGGACTGGGCGTCAATAAATTTGAAGACTTTATCCAGACTGATGCGGCGATTAATCCGGGTAACTCAGGCGGTGCACTGGTCGATGCTCATGGCGAGCTAGTCGGTATCAATACCGTGATATTCTCGCGCTCTGGTGGCTCGATGGGTATTGGCTTTGCGATTCCGACGGCATTGGTTGAGCAAGTGATGAATGCTTTGATTAAAGACGGCCGTGTCAGTCGTGGCTGGTTAGGTATCGAGATTCAGTCACAGCTACGTGATCCAACGCAGTTAGAGACATCAACAGGCGTAGAAGTACTAAACGTCATTGATAACAGCCCAGCGGCGAAAAGCGGTCTACGCGTCGGTGATATCGTCCTAACCATCGACGATGTCGAGATGACAGATGCCAATACCTTAATTCAGTATGTTGCTCGTAAGCCACCAAATACTGAACTGGATGCGCAGATATTACGTCAAGGTAAAAACGCCCAAGTAAAAATCACGTTAGAAGAGCGTCCAGCACAAGAACCACTTGAGCGTCCTGTCGTACTACAAAATGAGAGCATGGGCGGAATGGAGCAGCCAAACATTCAAGGTGATGAAGAAACACCGATGATGTCAAAGGCAGAGCGTGATCGTATGCGCGAAGAGCTAATGAAACTGTTTGAACAAGATGCCGCGTCGCAGTAAGTCGTAGGTTCTTCTTACGACTATGTGCTGACTCATAATGTATGTATGAGACAGCACATGCATTTGGCTAATAGCATAAAAAAGCGCGCTCCTTATCTAAAGGAGCGCGCTTTTAGTTGGAGCTGGTGTTTTTGAAACTAGAAGGCTAGCTTTATCTATATATAACCCTGCTATAACTTCTCAATCGGGTCATGATTGATATAAATAACGCCTTGCACACGGCAGCAGCAGGGCAGGATCTCATCTTCTTCAATCATCGCCAGTGGGTCAAATGGATAATCGACCGTATGCGAGCTAGCAATACGTTTGACTCGGCAGCTACCACAATAGCCTTCGCGGCATTGATAGTTCACATCGTGTCCGGTGCGTAGCAGTCCATCTAGCAGACTCTCGTCATCGTGTAGATAGAACTGCTTTTTACTGGTCATTACCCAAGTCATTGTTAATCCTATTGGGATATGTCTGTGCTATTGCTATCCCTACTATTAACCCATAAGACGATTACCGCGATAGAAATTTTATAACTTCAAAGATCTACCGCTCAAACCTTTATAGCTCAAAGCTCTTACAACTCAGCTCTTATAGTTCAAAGTCATCAAAATCACTGTCTGATAAGTCAGAGTCAATCTGACCAACCAAGTACGAGCTAATCTCGGTCTCTTGTGGGGCTACTTGCACATTGTCAGACGACAACCACGTGTTGATCCACGGGATTGGGTTTGATTTTGAGTTCGGGAACGCCGCTGGCAAGCCGACGGTTTCCATACGCAAGTTAGTGATGTATTCGATATATTGGCACAGAATGTCTTTGTTTAGACCAATCATCGAGCCATCTTTGAACAGATAGCCTGCCCATTCTTTTTCTTGCTCAGCAGCCTTGCGGAAGATCTCGATACTTTCTTCATAACACTCTGCAGCAATCTCGACCATCTCAGGATCGTCACGACCGTTGCGCATCAGGTTCAGCATGTGCTGCGTACCAGTCAAATGCAGCGCTTCATCACGAGCGATTAGCTTGATGATTTTGGCGTTACCTTCCATCAATTTGCGCTCAGCAAAAGCAAACGAGCAGGCAAACGATACATAGAAACGAATGGCTTCTAGGACGTTGACCGCCATGATACACAGGTACATTTGCTTTTTCAGTGATCTCAAATCAACGGTCACTTGCTCACCATTGATATTGTGCGTACCTGGACCGTACAGGCTATATAGCTGTGAGTTGCGGTATAGCTCATCATAGTACTGAGCGATATCAGAAGCACGGCCTAAGATGTGCTCGTTTTGCATAATGTCATCAAAGATAATATTTGGGTCATTGACGATATTACGAATGATATGCGTATAGCTGCGTGAGTGAATGGTCTCAGAGAACGACCATGTCTCAATCCATGTCTCAAGCTCAGGGATAGACACCAGCGGCAGTAGCACTACGTTTGGACTACGACCTTGGATAGAGTCGAGTAGGGTCTGGTACTTGAGGTTGCTCAAAAATATATGCTGCTCATGCGACGACAGATTGCTGAAGTCGATACGATCGCGTGACACATCAACTTCTTCTGGACGCCAAAAGAACGATAGCTGCTTTTCAATCAATTGCTCAAAGATAGGGTGCTTTTGTTGGTCATAGCGCGCCACGTTGACGGGCTGACCAAAGAACATCGGCTCTTTTAGCGCATTGTTTGGCGTTTGAGAAAAAATCGAGTAAGTCATGGGACTGCCTTTATAATTGATACGGTTATTAATTTATATGGGTTTGACTGGTTTTGATTTGATGTTATGACACGTTTTTGGATTATAGCGTTTTAGCTTAGAGGTTCTCTAGTGATATCTGTGATGACTCTTGCCCATCGTTCATATAGGCTTTGAATATCTCGCTCAGTTCACTATCATCAAGCGCTTCTAATTCATCAAGTGCGCTTTTGCGTAGGGTACTCACATCAGACTCTTCTGCTGCTATTTTTAAGTCTTTTTTAGCCGTTCTCGATACGGGTTTTTTGACTGCTTTTGCCACGCTTTTTTTGGCGATAGTTGTCTTTGGTGCTTCATTCACACCTAACTGCTGACGCACCTCTGCAATATCAACCTCGACTTGTACGATATGCGAGCCACCATCGTTTAGGTCTGAAAATACGTTTGGGATAAACAAACCACCGTCTTTGATGATTGCGGTATATTGCACATGACCTCCGTCGTTTTATTCTGTCTGTATGTTTTCATTATAACAGTAGCCAATCCCGCCTACCGCTTGTATCTGCTTTGCCGCTGGCGTGCAGTCTATTGTGTCTGACCGCATTCCTGTTGTCCCGATACTACGCTCAGTCACAGACTGCATCGCCATCGGCGTCAGCAGGATATCGCTATAGTCGGGGCTAAACGACCGTGTTAGGGCATCTTTCTTTTTTCTTAACGATTCTTCTGTTTGGGCGCACCCTACAACTTTCTATGATTTTGAGTAGGTTGGTGTCGAGGTACGAGACCCAACAAAGACTCAAACCGTTGGGTTTCCTTCGTCAACCCAACCTACGTGCTAAAAAGCCTTGTTAGAGCGGCTTTCTTTTTTCTTAACGGCTTTTTCGTTTGGGCGCATCCTACAACTAAGCTTACGCTCGTTAGTCCGACTTCTTATTAAAGAGACCTATCATTCCAGTCAATTGTTCAATTCCGTCAAATGTCGATGGCATTTGGTCTTCAGTAGCTACGATAGGAGCGAAAATGACACTCTCGAACCTTTCGAAGCTTTCTTTCATACCTTCTCTTAACCCCTTAGTGTCAGAGTCGTAGTTATGTATAAACTGACAGAGAGTGAGACGTAAGTCTATTTGTAATATTTGTGATTTGATAGACCTAACGTTAACCAATGATATTTTAAAGAAATAAAGAAGTATGAAAAGAAACAAGATAGTCGAGATAGTAACTATGATAAATATTGGGTTCTCAAAACTATTGGAACTTAAATAATAAGCCGACCAGACAGATTTTAAGACTATAAGTAAAACTATTACAGCCATCAGACCATAATATATATAGCCTTGACTGTTCAATTCTTTTTTCTTCTGCTCTCTAAGTGTTCTAAAACCATTGGACAAGCCGACAAAGTTATATTCACTTTTTTGGTTGTTCAGAGTTTCTTGTATTTCTATAATATCCTTTTTCAGTAGAATGTTTTTTCTATTTTCTTCCTCAATGATGTCTTGATGTTCATGCAACTTATTAATAGTTTGGATGACCGAACTATTAAGACGTCGATTTAAATGTCTTGAGAATACTTCTTGTGGAATGATATACCACAAATAGCAAAGTTTATTTAGACTGTCATATGTCAATGTATAAGAGTAAGACTGTAAGCTTACTACTGCCTGCTCAAAAAAAGATCTATGTGTTTCAACAGTAGTTATTAATGAAGCCTCATATATGTCTGCTAGCAATACTATATATATAGACTCTATAACTTTTCTAACTAAACTAGCTCGAGGTTTCTCTTGTTTAGAGAAATCATACAAGCATTTATTGTCTTCCGCTAAGGCGTTATCATTCAGTGCAACACCTATTTTTTCCCAGTTGTGATACTTAAGATCAATACTATCTAAAATAGATAAGTTTTTTTTGTTCTTACTGTCTAATATATTGAGTACGGCTTTAACTAGGTCATTTGTCTCTGTACTCAAATCTAAATATTCAGAATGCTTATGTATTTGGTTTTCAAACCTTCGCTTTAGGTTTTCAAATTGAGGACTTTTATAAGGGAAGATCATAGTTATCTCGATATTAGTAGATAAATATATGATAACAACGCACAGCGGGTCTAACCTAAAAGCCAAACCCGCAACCCGTCAGAAATTCTATTTAAAGAATTTCTCTTGCGAACCTAAAATTGCAGTGCAATTTTTTAACGGTTCTTAAATCTTACACGCACCGCCAGCACAATCATCTTCCATATCCGCTTGGGCATCGTTCGCACCATCACGAGTGTTATGGTAGTACAACGTCTTCACACCCATTTTATAAGCGTTTAGCAAGTCTTTTAGCAAGATCTTCATCGGTACACGGCCACCAGCATAACGAACTGGATCGTAGTTGGTGTTGGCAGAGATACTTTGATCGACGAATTTTTGCATGATAGCGACCAGCTTTAGGTAACCGTCATTGTTTGGCATTTGCCATAGTAGCTCGTACTGATCTTTTAGCTTATCAATCTCAGGCACGACTTGCTTTAAGATGCCATCTTTAGACGCTTTGATAGAGACCAGACCACGTGGTGGCTCGATACCGTTGGTCGCGTTGGCGATCTGACTAGAGGTCTCAGACGGCATCAAGGCGGTTAGGGTAGAGTTGCGTAGACCGTGCTCTGTGATCTCGCCACGTAGCGTTTCCCAGTCTAGATGTAGCGGCTCTTGGCAGATTTTATCCAAGTCGGCTTTGTACGTATCAATCGGCAAGATACCTTGCGAGTATGTAGTCTCATTGAACGCAGGACACGCGCCTTGCTCTTTTGCCAATTTGTTTGACGCTTTCAAGAGATAGAACTGCAACGCTTCAAACGTCTGATGGGTCAGACCAAGTGCGCTGTCGTCAGAGTAGCGTGCGCCATTCTTAGCTAAGTAGTAAGCATAGTTGATTACGCCCACACCGAGCGTACGACGACGCATGCTGCCGTTTTGAGCCGCTTTTACTGGATAGTCTTGATAGTCGAGCAGGGCATCAAGCGCCCGCACGATTAGCTCAGCTGGCTCTTCGATGTCGCTAACGTTTTCGACTTTACCCAAGTTGACCGCTGATAGCGTACAAAGGGCGATTTCGCCTTCTTCGTCATTGATGTTGTCCAGTGGCTTGGTCGGTAGCGCGATTTCCATACATAGGTTTGACTGGCGAATCGGGGCAACCGTCGCGTCAAATGGGCTATGCGTGTTGCAATGATCGACGTTTTGGATGTAGATACGACCTGTGCTCGCGCGCTCTTGCATCATTAGGCTGAACAAATCAGCTGCTGGGATCTGACGGCTACGTACGTTAGGATCATTTTCGTACTTGGTATATAACTCTTCGAATTTGTCTTGATCTTCAAAGAATGCATCATATAGGCCTGGCGTGTCACCTGGTGAGAATAGCGAGATATCTTGGCCTTTGATTAGGCGCGTGTACATCGTTTTGTTTAACTGTACGCCGTAATCCATATGACGGACACGGTTGTCTTCGACGCCGCGGTTGTTTTTCAGTACCAGTAATGACTCAACTTCTAAATGCCATAGTGGGTAGAAAAGAGTCGCAGCACCGCCACGGACGCCACCTTGTGAGCAGCATTTAACAGCAGTCTGGAATAATTTGTAGAATGGGATACAGCCAGTATGCTGTGCTTCACCGCCACGGATAGGGCTACCAAGGGCACGGATGCGACCTGCGTTGATGCCGATACCAGCACGCTGTGACACATAGCGTACGATGGCGCTGGTGGTCGCGTTGATAGAGTCTAGGCTATCACCACATTCGATCAATACGCACGAGCTGAACTGGCGCGATGGCGTACGCACACCTGACATAATAGGCGTCGGTAGTGAGATTTTGAATTCTGAGGTCGCATCATAGAAGCGTTTGACGAAATCAAGTCGATCTGACTTGTCGTATTGGCTAAACAGACACATACCGACCAGCATATATAAGAACTGCGGGCTCTCATAGACAGTCTTGCTCACGCGATCCTGTACCAGATATTTACCAGCCATTTGCTCAACAGCAGCATAAGCAAGATTCATATCGCGCCAGTGATCAAGGTACTCTTCTAACTCATCAAATTCAGCACGGCTATAGTCAGCTAGGATATGCTGATCGTATTTGCCAGCATCAGTCAAAGTTTTGACATGGTCATATAGGTGCGGCGGGGTGAATTTGTTATAAGCAATCTTACGTAGATGGAAGATAGCCAAACGCGCAGCCAGATATTGATAGTCAGGCGTGGTTTCAGAGATTAGGTCGGCGGCAGACTTGATGATGGTTTCGTGAATGTCACGAGTCTTGATACCTTCATAAAACTGGATGTGCGACTTTAGCTCAACTTGAGACACAGACACGTTGTCCAAGCCATGAGCTGCCCACGCTATTACCTTGTGAATTTTGTCTAAATCAATAGGCTCTAAACGTCCATCACGTTTGGTTACTTGGATTCTGTCAATATGTGTCATGCTGGCCTCTATTTTGATTGCTTATTGTGATGCTGCGCGCCGAGTGGGCGGCAGACATTCTTTATGACGCGATTGTAGTCGATGGTAGCAGTAGTTTTTTGGCAACAAGCAGCCACTACCCATAGTGATAGCAAAGATCACTGAGTACTACATATAGCGTGTTTGTTAATCGGTAGGCACAATATAGCGGGAAAATTTTGAAAATACTATATTGATTTTAGAATAAAACTATGTTGCTACAAGGTTGTAGGCAGTCCAAATTTTGGCAAAGGACGATGGGATAAGGGTTAGACGCAAATGCGGTCAATAATAAAATTTTTGTAAAAATATCGTGAGATTTACTTTTCATTCTCTCGGTTATTGTCGACTGATAATGGGAGTCATGGCGGCAATAATGCGGGCGCAGATTGTACATCAAACCACAAAAAATCGCCACCCATAACTTATTACTAGCGAGTGACGATTTGGACTAAAAAGGCGTGAAAGTTTTTTATGCGACTTATAAAACAATACGAACCGTTTTTGCATTATCAAGTGAGGCATAAAGCGCATTCACTTGCTCAGCAGCGGTGAGGTACAAATTGACCCGTGCTGAGTGAAAACGACCCGTTTTAGACGGCTTAACTTCGATAGATGCCAAATCAAAATCAGGGAATTGGCTACCCAAAATTAGCTTCACTTCATTAAGCAAACTCTCACGCTCGCCTTCATGACCGATGATGCTCAGTGGGTAGTTCATCGGGAACTCCCAAAGCTCTGGGTTTTGAATATCAGTCTTTTTGCCTACCAATGCGCCTTTATTTGGCGTCAGGTCAGTGACTTTAACTGATGGCTGATTGCTGGTTGGGTTATTTGGGCTGTTGTCGTTGTTGTCTTTTGAATCATCACTCATGATATGAGCCTCGCTTATATAGATAAATAGGAAAAAGTTAATCAGTCATTAGTAGTAAATAAGTAAGTAACTAACATTAAGTAATTCGAAAATCGCTGCTATAGACATTTAGTTAGTTAAACATCTGCTCAAATCATGCCAAAAGCATAACGCAAAAATCTGAGACAGGCTCAGTATGGTCGTAAGTGGCACTTAAATCAGTCAAGCTATAGTCGATTCAATTTAAAAGTAGTACAAGGCAACCGAGTGTAGATGTAACTGTGATACTTCAAGCGAGGTTAACGCTGTCATACTTTTATAGTGGAATGGCTATATTAGGCAGAGAATATATGCACTGTTTATAGTGGTCTATAGGTGATTATTCAAGTGAAGTCTGTATTTAGTCCGTTTCATCTTGAAGTAGTAAGCTAAATGGCTTTTATTAAAACTATTATAAAAGCTATTGCAAATAACCATTGATAGGAGTGATATCAGGTGGAATATCCGTCTCTCCCAATGCTTCTCGCAGGTTAATCTCGATAGTGCGTGACAAGGCAGTCAAAGGTAACTGGTTAGCGGCCAAACCAAAAGGCTCTTCTAACTCTTCACTAAGCGCATCCAAACCAAAAAAGGTATAAGCAATCACCGCACAAACCAACGGGGTTGCCCAACCGAGTGATGCCACCAAACCGAAGGGCAACATAATGCAATATAAATAGGTCGTGCGATGTACCAGCAGCATGTAAGCAAAGGGCAGTGGTGTGTTATGAATGCGCTCGCACGCTGCCAGTACAATTGTCATAGAGGTCAGGCGCTCGTCCATGTTTTGTATGACTTGCTCCGATACCAGTCCCTGACGCCGAATGTCGCTTAGCTGCTTACCCATCAGGCGCATTATATAATCAGGTACGTTTTTCGCTTGGTGCATACGGGCATGATGCCTCGATGCGACAAAAGGCTCGATATCCGCCCAAGGTGGCGTACCACGCAATCGGTGGCGCACCGCATGGGCAAACGCAATGGTCAGATATACCATCGTTCGCTGAGTATCGCGTCCAGTTGCATTGTTATCCTCGCTATCATCTATGGCAGTCGCATCGTCCTCATCTATAAAAGACAGTACTTGGCGCGTTAAGCTACGAGAGTCATATACCAGCTGACCCCACAGTCCGCGCGCTTCCCACCAACGCTGATAACTGGCATTGTTTCGAAACCCAAGAAACAACGATAAGGCAATCCCGAGCAAGGTAAACGTTGCCATACCATAATAAGGAAACGAGTCAGGCATCCAGTGCTGAATAATCGTGATGAGCGTACTAAGAATAGTAATCAGCAAAATTTGCGGATAAATTTTTGGAATGATTGATCCACGCAGAGTGAAAAATATCTTAAGGGCATTGGGTGTTTGCCGGACAATCATGTCAGTTTCCTAGCGATGGGGTATATGGAGACACTATTCAATGTCACGTATGATTCTAATATAGAAACGAAATCTGTAAAGCCCAAAAGGCTATAAATTTATTCAAACAGAAGCGTAGGGTGGTTACTTAAGCTCGGTAATTGGGTTAGCTAAAGGAGTTGAATCCTCGCCAAAAGGGAGATGTTTTTATTAATCTACTTTATGTATGTTAAAATGACGCGAAATATCATTTCTTAACTCTATAAAAGCTGTCACCGCAAAGATGAATACGCCACCCTAGCTGTACCCCTCCTCAGTAATGATTGCTTCCTATAGCAATTACTCTCATAAAGCGTCTAACGCTTTTTCTTGTGCGCACGCACTGCTTGAACGTTTGTATCACTATTCGATATATCTAATGGATCGTAAAGATTACCCCACTAAGAGTAAGTTATGACGATAACTCGCTAACTATGCTCGTTCACATTTTTATATTTATCATTTGATAGGCAATGGGCAACGTGTCTGGATATCAAAGGGTATAAATAGAGATGTGCCTAGATAGAGATGCGTCAGACTTTTCATGTGAGCTGATTTTTAACTACTTTTTAGATGCTTTCCAATTAGATGTTTTCTAAATAGTGATTAGATACTTCGTTTATTGACAGACTAAAGCAGTTCTCCAAAACTGAGTTAAATATGTTAAATACAATTAAAGAGCATTGGCTATCCAATGTGAGAGGCGATGTCTTGGCTGGCATGGTCGTCGCTTTGGCGCTTATCCCTGAAGCGATTGCGTTTTCTATCATTGCCGGTGTCGATCCCCAAGTAGGGCTTTATGCCTCGTTTTGTATCGCGGTAGTGATTTCGTTTGTTGGCGGTCGTCCAGCGATGATTTCGGCGGCGACTGGTGCGATGGCGTTACTAATGGTGACACTGGTCAAAGATTATGGCTTGCAGTATTTGTTAGCAGCCAGTGTGCTGACAGGTGTTATACAGATTATCTTTGGCTTCTTAAAGCTGGGGAATCTGATGAAGTATGTGTCTCAATCCGTAGTGCTCGGCTTTATCAATGCCTTGGCTATTTTGATTTTTATGTCACAGGTTCCTGAGCTGATGCCGCAGGCAGGTTCAAACCTAGTACACGTATACGGTCTTGTGGCCCTAGGTCTAGTCATTATCTATGGCTATCCATATATTCCAAAGATTGGTAAAGTGATTCCATCGCCATTGGTTAGTATTGTACTAGTTACGGCTATAGCTATCTTATTAGGTACAGAGGCGCGAACCATCAATGATATGGGGCAGCTGCCTGACACTCTGCCGATGTTTTTGATACCTGATATCCCGTTGAACTTAGATACGTTGATTATTATTTTCCCGTATTCTATTAGTCTGGCGATAGTTGGCTTACTTGAGTCTATGATGACCATGACTATCGTAGATGATTTGACTGATACCAAAGGCGACCGTACGCAAGAGTGCAAAGGCCAAGGTATTGCCAACGTGGTTAGTAGTTTTTTTGGCGGGATGGCAGGCTGTGCGATGATTGGGCAGTCTATCATCAACGTCAAATCAGGCGGTTATACGCGTCTCTCTACCTTGGTAGCAGGCGTATTTTTATTACTGATGGTTGTATTCCTAAGCGATTGGTTAAAGATTATTCCAATGGCCGCATTGGTCGCTGTGATGATTATGGTGTCTATCGGTACTTTTAACTGGGGTTCGTTTAAGGAGCTAAAAACCAAGCCGCTGCAAAGCAATGTTGTCATGATTACGACCGTTGCTGTGGTGGTCGCAACGCATAACTTGGCCTATGGCGTATTGATTGGGGTATTGCTGTCAGCATTGTTCTTTGCCAATAAAATTGAGCGCTATATGAGTGTGAATAGTCACATGGATGAAGCATCGCAAACGCGTTATTATCGAGTGGACGGACAAGTACTTTTCTCATCAGCAGAGCGTATGATTGATTCCTTTGATATTAAAGAATCTGTCTCTAACGTGGTCATTGACGTGTCGCGCGCGCATTTTTGGGACGTGACAGCAGTCGCCGCCATAGATAAAGTGATTATTAAATTTCGCCGCGAAGGCACTGAAGTAGAGCTCATCGGTTTGAATGAGGCGAGCCAAGCGATGATAGACAATTTCGGTGTGCATGATAAGCCAGATGCTGAGCAAAGCTTAGGCGCGCATTAGTTTAACTATGGGTTGATAATGTCATATTGATAAATATTATAAAGCTGAGTATACCTTGGCTTTTTTTATGCAAATTAAAACCTGGTTAGAAGATTATATTCTTTGTGAGTAAATATTTTAGAAGCTAATAGGATGGCAGAAGAGAAGAGAAGAGAAGAGGGTGCTAGTTTAGACGATGGTGTGATATTAAGATAATTAATCGTTATATTGAAATATCTAGATGTTCTATAGTGGAGCAAAGTGTTTCTAAAGATTATGAGAAATTTTTAAAGCTTTAACAGCTCTTTTTCAACTTCATTGAGGGGAGTTTCCTAAAAACTGTGTAACTGCTTATAATCTACTAACCGGAGAATAAGCAATGACTACTCAATCTGACATTAAAAAACTGGCCGAGCAAATGGCTGGTAGCATGAAAAGCTTTGATGACATCAAAGACTTCCAAAAGCAGCTCATGCAATCCTTTATTGATACTGCCTTAGAGGCTGAGATGGAAGAGCATCTCGGCTACCCCAAGCATGAGAAAGCAGATAAACCAAACAAGCGCAACGGACACACTAAAAAGACCGTCCGCAGTGATACAGGCGATCTTGAAATCTCCACCCCAAGAGACCGTGATAGCAGCTTTGAGCCTGTACTCGTTAGTAAGCATCAAACCCGTATCTCAGGTCTTGATGACAAGATCATATTCCTTTACGCCAAGGGTCAAACCACCACTGAGATCGTAGAGAGCATCAAAGAGCTCTATGATGTAGATATCTCAAGCAGCTTAGTTTCAAGAGTTACTGACAACATTATAGATGACATCACCGCATGGCAGAACAGGCTGCTGAGCAGTGTTTATCCTATCGTCTATCTAGACTGCATCGTCGTCAAAGTACGTCAAGACAAGCAGATCATCAACAAAGCCATTTACTTAGCCCTAGGTGTTGCTCTTAACGGTAAAAAAGAGCTGCTTGGTATGTGGCTATCAGAGAACGAAGGCGCTAAGTTCTGGCTTGGCGTGCTTACCGAGCTTCAAAACCGCGGAGTACAGGATATTCTCATTACCTGTGTCGATGGCCTAAAGGGTTTCCCTGATGCTATCAATACGGTCTACCCCGATGCTCAGGTTCAACTGTGTATCGTACACATGGTGCGCTATTCAATGAAGTTTGTGCCGTGGACGGATAAAAAGGCCGTAGCGGCTGATTT
>NZ_CAJHBS010000002.1 GCF_904846705.1 Psychrobacter sp. Pi2-52 | reverse complement strand
TACAGGCCTGACGGATGCTCATGTCTTTTTGCTCAATGTTTTTGATAACTTGTGCTCGAAAATCTGCTGAGTAGGTCATCTTTTATATTTCTCTTTGCTTGGTTTAAAAGCATTGTACCTTTTCTATTTTGGACTGACTATAGAGCATTCTCATTATTAGGAATAGAGTTCAAAACTAGTCAACGTTGTTCTTGGGAAAATTACTTTGTTTATTTGCAACTTATTAGCGCTATCAAAATAATGCTAATTGAAGAACTCAAAAATGAGGTTAGTTTGTTAGATGCTCATTCGTTTGCTTGGATGCTTTCTGCACAAATGGAAAGAGAAGATAAGCTTGCTGATGTTAGTGAGTATTTAAGTCGTAGTAGTACAGAAAGAGACTCAATTGTAAAATCACGTATTGGTCAAGGTCAGTTTAGACAAAGTCTTATCGAATATTGGTCTGCTTGTGCTGTCACTGGATGTAAGGAACTAAAACTATTAAGAGCATCTCATATCAAACCTTGGTCTGAATGCGGAGACATAGAACGTCTTAGCCTTTACAACGGCTTACTTCTATCACCAAATTTGGATGTGTGTTTTGATGCAGGTTTTATAAGTTTCGATGATTTAGGTCACATACTAATCTCAAATAAAATCAGTGCCAATGACCTTCAGGCCTTATCTATCAACAAAGAAATGAAACTATCAAATATTTCTTCTGAGCATAAGAAGTATTTACAATATCATAGGAAACATATTTATAAACAAAGCTGAAAACATCAAATCCTTTATAAAAAGCTCAGTATTTTACTGGGCTTTTTTGTTTTCTATAACATCAAGCCAAGCAATACAAACTATTCAAAACCCATCTAAAATTTGCTACACTACGCGCGCATTAATCAATTCCACAATTGAGATAATGTTATATACCTATCTACTTTTTTATTATCATTGCACTAGGTTTGCGACCTAGCCAGCAGGAGAAAAACATGAGCATCAACAAAGAAACCGCGATAACTGACAACAATTCAGCCCCTGTATACGATAGTGTAACTAACAATATCGTCGTTGCCGCACTATATAAGTTCACACGTTTTGCTGATTTTGAGCAATATCGTGAGCCTATCTTAAACACTATGCTCGATCACGATGTAAAAGGCACGTTGTTACTTGCAAGCGAAGGCATTAATGGTACGATTTCTGGTACGCGTCAAGGTATTGATACCGTACTTGACTACCTGCGTAGTATTGAGGCGATTGGTACGTTTACCTTTAAAGAATCATATACTGACGCACAACCTTTTTATCGCACTAAGGTAAAGCTAAAAAAAGAAATCGTCACTATGGGTGTCGAGAATATCGATCCATTGGAATCCGTTGGTCGCTATGTAAAACCAAGCGAGTGGAATGCGTTAATTTCAGATCCTGAAGTCACCTTGATCGACACGCGTAACGACTATGAAGTGCAAATTGGTACTTTCCAAAATGCAGTCAACCCAAACACTGAAACGTTCCGCGAATTTCCAGAATACGTTTCAAAAGAGCTCGATCCAGCCAAGCATAAAAAAGTGGCGATGTTCTGTACAGGTGGCATCCGCTGCGAGAAGTCGACTGCCTATTTACGCGAGCAAGGGTTTGAAGAGGTCTATCATTTAGAAGGCGGTATCCTAAAATACCTTGAAGAAGTCCCTGCCAGTGACTCTATGTGGCAAGGCGACTGCTTTGTTTTTGACAACCGTGTGTCAGTAAACCACAACTTAGAAAAAGGCAGCTACGAGCAGTGTTTTGCATGCCGTATGCCGATTACCGCTGAGGAGATGCAAAGCCCTGCTTATATCAAAGGTGAATCATGCCCACACTGTATCGACAAGGCAACCGATGAGCAAAAAGCCCGTTTCCGTGAGCGTGAGCACCAAATGCAGCTAGCCAAAAAGCGCGGTGAAGCCCATATCGGTAGTGACGTGATGGACGTAATCGAAAAACGTAAAGCTGCTAAGACGGAAGCGCGTCTACAGGCAGAAGCTGCAAACAATATTAAAGCCAATTAAACTTAGCATTAGTACAATAAAAAAGAAGTGAAATAAAAAAGAGAGGCTCTAATCAATAGAGCCTCTCTTTTTTTATGACAAATCTTCAATGTGTATCAAAACTATTAGCACTGATGTAGTTAATCCAATTTTATAATGGATTGACTACATTAGAATAAGATACGTACGCGGATAGTCTCTTCTACATCTTTTAACTGGTCTAGTGCAGCGGTCGAATCGTTATAATCGACATCCATCACTAGATAACCAACATCACCTTCTGTCATCAGGCTCTGCGCTAGGATGTTAATGCCAGCTTCAGCAAATAGGCGGTTGATCTGAGACAGTACGCCTGGCACGTTTTTGTGAATGTGTAGTAGACGATGCGAGTTTTCTTTGAACGGAATAGAGACTT
This sequence comes from Psychrobacter sp. Pi2-52, assembly GCF_904846705.1. Lineage (GTDB taxonomy): Bacteria > Pseudomonadota > Gammaproteobacteria > Pseudomonadales > Moraxellaceae > Psychrobacter. The sequence continues at coordinate 272,946 of NZ_CAJHBS010000002.1, read as the reverse complement.
CTGGGAAGTTCACAGCCGTCGCCGTATCACCTTGGTCAGAGTATCTAACAAACTTATCTGCTACTTCCAGTCCGATGTTGGCCTGTGCTTCTTGTGTTGAACCACCGATATGCGGCGTCAAAATCACATTATCAAACTTACGTAGTGGTGACTCAAACTCTTCGTCAGCTGACTTTGGCTCTTTTGGGAACACATCGATAGCCGCGCCCAAGATTTTACCAGACTCAAGCGCATCTGCCAGATCATCAATCTCGACGCACGTACCGCGAGCCGCATTGATAAAGTAGCTGCCTTCTTTCATCTGAGCGAACTGCTCAGCTTTCATCATATAGCGAGTGCTTGGTACATCAGGTACATGCAATGTCACGATATCAGCCGTTGATAGTAGCTCTTCTAGGCTACCAACTTGTACCGCGTTGCCTAGTGGCAACTTGGTCACGGCATCATGATAGATGACTTTCATACCAAAGCTTTCTGCCAAGACAGACAGCTGTGAGCCGATAGAGCCATAACCGACGATACCGATAGTCTTGCCACGCACTTCGTGTGAGTTAGTCGCAGACTTACCCCAGCCGCCGCGATGTACGGTTGCATTCTTTTCAGGAATACCACGGTACAGCATAATGGCTTCTGCCAATACTAGCTCAGCTACCGAACGAGTGTTCGAGAATGGCGCGTTAAAGACAGGGATACCAAGATCACGAGCGGCGTCTAGATCTACTTGGTTGGTACCAATACAAAAGCAACCAATGCCGATAAGCTTGTGTGCGTGCTCAAGTACTTCACGCGTCAACTGAGTGCGTGAACGAATACCGATAAAGTGAGCATCTTTGATCTTTTCGATCAGCTCGTCTTGATCTAAAGCGTGACTGATATTCTCGATGTTGTGGTAACCAGCTCCTTCCAATACTTTTAGGGCATTGTCATGTAGACCTTCAAGCAATAAAAACCGGATTTTGTCTTTTTGTAGTGATAACGCCATATGAGAACTGTCCTATAATTGTTTTATAAGATTACCTGTTGGATAATCTATGATGGATGAAACGAAAACAGTCCCGATATCTTACACAAAATTTGAGGTCGATGTTAGCAGATTAGATGAATTATTGGTTATCAAGCCTGAAAAATTTTTATGCTATAGTGAATTATTCTGTTTGAAACCGATCGAATCAACTATTTATTACTTACCTCTTCTTAATAGGTAAAAATTATCATCCACTTATTACCTCTACGAGCTGACTCACCACTGAATTTATAGTTATTTCGCTATATAATAAGCAGTCCCAGCATCGTGCTTACGCCAATATTGAGATTTGACCATGACGCCAACTACCGCTCAGCCTACATCTGAAACCAATGCCGTGCAAACCATCTTGAGCACGCTTACTGATACCCATGATTTCGAACCGACCCAAATCAAAACCGACCCTGAGAGTTTAGAACATTGGGGCAAAGATTGGACTAAGCATTTTGCGCCTGCTGCTGCTGCCATCGTCTTTCCGAAGACTACTGAGCAAGTACAAGCCATCGTATTGCTTGCCAATGAGCATAATGTGGTGCTAACGCCAAGTGGCGGTCGTACTGGTCTATCTGCTGGCGCCGTCGCCGCCAATGGCGAGATTGTCGTCAGTATGGATAAGATGAACCGTATCGGACAGTTTTATCCAGCCGATCGAATAGTTGAAGTCGAAGCCGGTGTTATCACGCAGCAGTTGCAACAATTCGCAGAATCGAAAGACCTTTATTATCCTGTTGACTTTGCCTCAGCTGGCTCAAGTCAAATAGGTGGCAATATCGGCACCAATGCGGGCGGTATCAAAGTCATACGCTACGGCATGACTCGTCAATGGATTATGGGGCTAACAGTGGTCACTGGTAAAGGCGATATCTTGCAGCTTAACCGCGGTATGGTGAAAAATGCCACCGGTTATGATTTGCGTCAATTGTTTATCGGTAGCGAAGGCACGCTTGGGCTTGTCACCCATGCGCAAATCAAGCTTGAGCGTCAGCCACAAGACTTAAATGTCATGGTACTTGGCATGGATAGCTTTAATGATGTGATGAATGTGCTATCAGCCTTCCAAGCGAAGATTGATTTGACCGCTTTTGAGTTCTTTGATGATGTGGCGATTGATAAATTGATGGCACATGGTCAAGTACAAGAGCCATTTGAATCGCGCACCAAATTTTATACGCTATTAGAGTTCGAAGCGCCATACGAGCCGATCATGGATAAAGCCATGGCGATATTTGAAGAATGCATGGAGCAAGGTTGGGTCGTCGATGGTGTCATGAGCCAGAGCTTGGCACAGGCTGAAGAGCTGTGGAAGCTGCGTGAATACATCTCTGAGACCATCTCAGTATTTACGCCTTATAAGAACGATGTATCCGTACTAATAAGCTATGTCCCTGAGTTTATCACCGAGATTGATCACATCGTCAGCAGCAACTACCCTGACTTTGAAGTCTGCTGGTTCGGTCATATTGGCGATGGCAACTTGCATCTTAATATTCTAAAGCCTGAAGACATGAGCAAAGATGATTTCTTTGCTGAGTGTCAGGTCGTCAATAAATATGTGTTTGAGACAGTACAGAAATATGGCGGTTCGGTGTCTGCTGAGCATGGGGTTGGTATGACAAAGAAGCCGTACTTGCACTATAGCCGCAGCGAGACAGAGATTGAGTATTTACGAGAGGTAAAAAAAGTATTTGATCCTAACAATATCATGAACCGAGGTAAAATTTTTGATATGTGATTAGCACTCTAAACGCTTATCGCAAATAAAAAGACGCTAACCCGAGAGGCTAGCGTCTTTTTTTGAATTTATAATTCGCAAAAACTACGATTTATAAATATAACAGTATCAATGCGACAACCAGTAATATGCTCAAAAACCCTTGAATAATCAGAAATGCCTGATGCGGTGCCGCGATATGACGCACCATATTACCCAATGCATTATAAGTAATACCTGCCGCCTTAATATGAGGTGGACTATCGAAAGTTTTGATAATTTGCAAAAACTGTTCGGTCCGATCAGATGACCAACCGTGCGGCGCAAATGGTAAAAATGGAGATAATTGTACGGCCTGTTTCTTGGTCGCGGGTGACCATAACCAACGCTCCAAAAACAGCAAGCGCATACGCCAGTCGGCAAAGCTGCGATGATTGATGACTTGTAACAGCAACACTTCTACGTTTTTATGACGACTATCGACAAAGATACGCTCTTGCAGATTAAATACATCTGATTTTTTGCCTTCAATACATTGCAGGAAGTGACCATTGCCGTAGCATAGCGTGCCTGTGATGTTATGCTGCTGATTGTAGTTGCGTGCGTGGCCTTCTACTTCATCAAAAATAGAGGTGCTCAAACGCGAGCCAAGAGTCAGTGTACTGACATAAACCAACTGAACCAAAGCGGAGTCATCTATGTCATCCCACTTCATGATTCTATTGGTATGATTTAAGGGCATAATAAAATAATCCTAAGAAGCCGATGAGATACGGCTAAACGAAACAAGCAACACAATACTATGCCTGAGTTGAACCAAAAAATTGACTCACAAAAACGTAGCAAATATTTACTACGTGAGACTGTTATTACCGTTACAGCTTGCTATGATAACAAGCAAAACAAAAGGTGCTGATTAGATATTATTTAGATTCTATATTGAGATAATAAATAACAAGAAAGTCGCAGGTACAATGATAATGCAGAGTTGTGCGCTTATCGATGTTTACTAACCCTATAGGTATAGAGTGATGTAGATTGTGGCAGTCGCTATCCTTTAGCCCTCTACGTTAATCGAAACAAGCACCAAACATAATGAGTAAAACAGTCTAAGATATCAACATAACCTATTGTAAATACGGCAATAAATTATTGTAACGACAATATCTTCCTATTGGAATGTTTTTATTACTTTTTTGCACAAAAATCGGCACACCAATGTGCTATGACACCATTATTTGATACCACTACATTCAATAGCTATTTAAAACAGGAAACTTATGAGTAAGATGGAAAAACTAGATGACTTTCACCTCACGATTGCTGAGATCAAGAAAAAAGATTATCCACAATTAAAAGCCTTAATGGATCGTGTCTATGTAAACTTGGGTGGCGCGTGGTCAAAGACAACCATTCATACTTTAATCGATGCTTTTCCAGAAGGTCAGATTGCTTTGTTTGATCATGATCAGCTGATTGGTATCGTGCTCTCTATGCGCGTTGACTATGCCAAGTTTTCAAATCCGCACACCTATGACGATTTAATTGGGCAAAAAGAAATCATCAGAGACAACCCAGAAGGTGATGCAATCTATGGTTTAGATGCGCTCATCGACCCTGATTATCGTGGCTATCGCCTCGGTCGTCGTCTGTATGATGCACGCAAGGAGCTATGCCGACAGTTGAACTTCCGCGCTATTTTAGCTGGCGGACGTATACCTAACTATCATAATCACAAAGATCTGACTCCAGGCGAATATATTGATGCCGTTGAAAGCCGTGAAATTCACGATTCAGCTTTGTCGTTCCAGTTGTCTAATGGCTTTATCGTTAAGCGTATCTTGACCGCTTATCTGCCAGATGATAAACAATCAAAGGGCTTTGCTACCTTGCTTGAGTGGGCAAATATTTACTATGAGCCTAAAGACTATAAGCCTAATACTCGCAAGTCTGAGGTGCGTATTGGTGGTATTCAGTGGCAAATGCGTGAAGTCGAATCACCTGAGGAGCTATTGCAACAGGTTGAGTTCTTTGTCGATATCATGGCTGACTACAACTCAGACTTTGCTTGCTTACCTGAATTTTTCAACGCGCCATTGATGGGCCTATGCGAGGAAACCGATCAAAATATTGCCATTCGATTTTTGGCGGGCTATACCGAGTGGTTCAAAAATGAAATCTCGCATTTAGCCGTCAGTTATAACGTCAACGTCATTACCGGTTCGATGCCGTTACTGGACGAAGACGATACCTTATACAACGTCAGCTATCTGTGCCGCCGTGATGGCACGGTTGAAGAGCAACGCAAAATTCATATTACACCGCATGAGCGCAGCGCTTGGGTCATTGAAGGTGGCGATGAAGTCAAAGTATTCGACACGGATGCAGGCCGTATCGGTATCTTGGTCTGCTACGATGTTGAGTTCCCTGAGCTTGCACGTTTGATGGCACTTGATGACATGGATATCTTGTTTGTGCCCTTCTGGACTGATACCAAGAACGGCTATCTACGTGTTCGCCACTGCGCGCAAGCCCGTGCTATCGAAAACGAATGCTATGTGATGATTTGTGGTTCAGTCGGTAACTTACCGCAAGTTGAGAGTTTAGATATTCAGTACGCTCAGTCGTCGATTTTTTCACCGTCAGACTTTGCGTTCCCGCATGATGCGATTATGGCAGAGACCACTGCCAACACGGAGATGGTGTTCTTCTCTGATGTAAACTTAGACAAGCTGACTCACGTTCGTCATGAAGGCTCAGTACATAACTTAATCGACCGCCGTGATGATTTGTTCAGCTTAAAATGGAAGCGCAAAGCCAAAGTGCCAGCGAGCAAGTTGAGTGATGAGCAGCGCCGTGAAAATTCAGGTAGCGTACTGATTGGTGACCCATTACAAAACCGAGCACAAAAGCCATAATAGGTTGACGTCGCACACTTATAGTAGACTTTATAAATAATACGGCTGATTTTCAGCCGTTTATTTTTATCTACTGTCGATTCTTTGTGCAATGATCATTTTGTGCAATGACCATATAGGCAATCACGATAAGATAGGCAGTGACAATAGGCCATCATTTGAAAATAACTGAAAACAATATGCAAACTAAAAAGCGGATGTCATGACGACTGATATTGAACAAACAGAAGTAAAGCCAAAGAAGCAGCCGAAGCGAAAGATCATTTCGATACTTAAAACGATAATGTTATATGGTCTCATGTTTGTCGTGATCTATAGCGTGGTCAATTGGTGGCGAAAGCCTATTATGCCTGCCAACCCTCAATTGCAACTGACCGATTACCAAGGGCAAACTATCGACCTAGCAGCGATGAGTCATGAGCAGCCTACATTGGTATATTTCTGGGGTACGTGGTGTTCAGTCTGCAGCTTTACTTCGCCCACCATTAATAAGTTAGCAGCAGATAATTATCCCGTGGTCACTGTTGCAGTACAGTCAGGCTCAAACCAAGAGCTACGCAGCTACCTCGATCAACATCAGTTTGATTTCACCACCATAAATGACCAACAAGGCAATATCTTTGCAGATTGGCAAGGACAAGTCACACCGTCCTATGTGGTATTAGAGAATGGTAAGATGACACAAGGACTAACAGGGATTCAGCCATTATGGTCATTGAAACTGCGCTTGTGGTTAGCGTCTGTTTTTTAGCACTTGAGTCGTACTTTATGTTTCAATAAATCATTATGTAAGGAGATTATAGCTACGTCTTCGCTGAGGATATATGACGTAGATAAACGATTGATATTGGACAAAATTGGGCTGACCTCGCACAGCTCTTTTTACCCTACCCTTTTTGTCATATAATAGCTGCCGATCTAAATATTTTTTTGAATTATTTTTACTAGCATATTTTATGTTGCAATCGTCTCGTTACCATTTATTATTGACGTAACTATTTACCGACTAATGAGCGACAATTGGTGTTTATTGACATGATGGTTGATAAACCGACTATGATGAGCAATATACCTACTATTAGTAATTGAATAATATCGACACAGCATTAACCTCAGCACTATATTGAAATACATTGAACATCGAGCCTTGTATCCGGTTTTGAACCGACACACAAACCTACCTTTTAAAAAGATACCTTCTATGACTGATAAAAGCACTGACACACCAAGCCAAGATTACAAAGACACGCTGAACCTTGCGGATACGCCATTTGCGATGCGCGCAAACCTTGCCAAGCGCGAGCCAGATTGGCTTGCTGCTTGGGAAGCAGATGACGTGTACGGTAAAATTCGTCAGGCGCGTGCTGGTGCGACCAAATATATTTTGCACGATGGCCCTCCATACGCCAACGGTCAGATTCACCTGGGTCACGCAGTCAATAAAGTACTAAAAGACATTATTGTAAAATCAAAAACATTGTCAGGATTTGATGCACCTTATGTCCCTGGTTGGGATTGTCATGGTCTGCCAATCGAACAAAAAGTCGAAGCCAAGGTTGGTAAAGTCGGTCAAAAAGTGTCTGCGACCGAATTCCGTGGTCTATGCCGCGAATATGCGAGTACTCAAATTGAATTGCAAAAAGCAGACTTCAAGCGTCTAGGTGTATTCGGTGATTGGGACAATCCTTATCTGACCATGAACTTCCATCAAGAAGCCAACATCGTGCGTGCGCTTGCCAAGATCTATGACAATGGTCATGTGACTCGCGGTATGAAGCCGGTCAACTGGTGCTTGGACTGTAGCTCTGCCTTAGCAGAAGCTGAAGTAGAATATCAAGATAAAGTCTCTGATGCGATTTATGTCAGCTTTGATGTACTCGGTACAGATAAAGTAGCCGCATTGGCAGATATCGCAGATAACATCGCTGCTGTTATTTGGACAACTACGCCATGGACACTACCTGCCAACCAAGCTATCTCAGTACATCCTGAACATAACTATAGCGTGGTCGCTACTGAAAAAGGCAACCTACTACTCGCAGCGGATCTTGTCGAAACTGCATTGAGTGAGCTAAAACTAGAAAATAACGGCATCCTAGCAACTGTATCAGGCAGCGAGCTTGAAGGCCTACATGCCCAGCATCCACTGATTGTAGACCGTCAAGTGCCGCTCATCTTGGGCGACCATGTGACTACTGATAGTGGTACTGGTCTGGTACATACCGCACCTGGTCACGGTTTAGACGATTATATCGTTGGTCTAAAATACAACTTACCAGTGGAAAACCCAGTAAGCGGTACAGGCGTTTATTTAGATAGCGCTGCTGTATTTGCAGGCGAGCACATCTATAAAGCCAATCCAAAAATCATCGCTGCACTACATGACAATGGTCATTTAATCAGCCATACTAAAATTGAGCATAGCTATCCGCATTGCTGGCGTCATAAGTCGCCAATTATTTTCCGTGCTACGCCTCAGTGGTTTATCAACATGGAAACCAAAGGCTTACGTGCTCGCGCGCTTGCTGACATTCCATCAGTAAGTTGGACGCCAGCGTGGGGACAAAATCGTATCGAATCAATGATGACGGGTCGTCCTGATTGGTGTATTTCGCGTCAGCGTACGTGGGGCGTGCCGATTACTTTCTTTACGCATAAGGAAACAGGCGAGCTGCATCCAAACACCCTTGAGCTAATGGAAACTGCGGCGCAAAAAATCAATGAAGGCGGCGTAGAAGCGTGGTTTGATGCTAGCTGTGAAGATTTCTTAGGCAGTGAAGCCGCTGACTATGACAAAGCTACCGATACACTAGACGTTTGGTTTGACTCAGGCACAACGCATTTTGCGGTACTTGATCAACGTGATGAGTTGACCAATCCAGCTGATATGTATCTAGAAGGCTCTGACCAGCATCGCGGCTGGTTCCAGACGTCACTACTGACGTCAGAAGCGATGTATGAGCGCCCACCGTTTAAGCAAGTACTGACCCATGGTTTTGTGGTCGATGAAAACGGTCGCAAGATGAGTAAGTCACTTGGCAATATCATCACCCCGCAAGAAGAAATCAATAAAACAGGTGCGGATATGCTGCGTCTGTGGATTGCCTCAAGTGACTATCGTTATGAGATGAGCGCAGGTAAGACGGTCTTTAAAGGTGCGATCGATATGTATCGCCGTATCCGTAATACCCTGCGTTTCTTGCTTGCCAATACTGATGACTTCAATCCAGCGACCGACAGCATTGATATCAATGAATTGGTTAGCCTTGATAAATTCATCATTGAACGCGCACAAACCGTACAAGCGCAAATCATTAGTGCTTACGATGCGATGGATTTTCACCAAGTCACTCAGCACGTGACAGCGTTTTGCTCGCAAGACTTGGGTAGTTTCTATCTAGATATTATCAAGGATCGCCAGTACACTACTCAGGCAGATGGACAGCCTCGTCGTTCTGCACAGACGGCTATCTACCATATCACTCATGCGCTGATTCGCTGGATTACCCCAATCTTGTCATTCACGGCGCAAGAGGCTTGGGAAGTACTGAACCAACGTGATGCGGATAAAGGTGGCTATGTATTCACTCAAGAGTGGTACGAGTTCCCAGCATTTGAGCTAAGCGCCATCAGCAATGACGACTGGCAGCGTATTATGTTTGCCAAAGACATGGTAAACAAACATATCGAAACTGCACGTGGCGAAAAAATCATTAATGCCAACTTGTCTGCCGACGTGAGTCTATATGCTGACGGTGCTATGTATGAGAGCTTAGCCAAGCTTGATGAAGAGCTACGCTTTGTATTGATTACTAGTAACGCTGCACTAAAGCCAATGAGCGAAGCGCCTGCTGATAGCATCGCACAGACAGAAGAAGCGACCGACACTAATACCGAAGAAGCTGTAGATTTAGTAGTCCAAGTAAGCGCGGCTACTGGTACTAAGTGCGTACGCTGCTGGCACATTCGTGATGACATCGGCACAGATAACGCACACCCTGAACTATGCGCGCGCTGCGTGACCAATGTCAGTGGCGATGGCGAGGTACGTCACTATGCCTAACCCAACAGACTCACCTGAAAGCCAGCATGACCAGCCGCCGCAGGTTGAGGTTGACCATTCACCTAAGCCTGCTCATGCAACCACAGGTAGCTCAACTACGCCTAGAAGTCGTCTGACCAAGACCCCGAAAATGGTGGCAAATGGTAGTCGTGCTTTTGTATGGTATATATTGGCATTGGTTATTGTCGTTATCGATCAGTGGACCAAGTGGTTGGCAGAAACCAAACTGACCTTTCATGATCCAGTGCCAGTAATCGAGCCATTCCTCAATTGGACACTCGCTTATAACTATGGCGCGGCATTTAGCTTTTTGGCAGATGCTGGCGGTTGGCAGAAGTGGTTTTTTTCAGGATTGGCACTCGTCATGTCGCTATTTTTAATCATCTATCTGATTAAAGCACCGCGCAAAGCCACGCTGTTATCTTTTGGTCTAGCCTTAGTGTTGGGCGGTGCAGTTGGTAATTTAATCGACCGCTTACTACATGGTCATGTTATTGATTTTATCCATGTGCATTATGCTGATGTCTGGCATTATCCGATTTTTAATATCGCGGATATCGGTATATCCATCGGTGTTGTACTGATTGTCATCGATATGCTGTTTTTGGAAAAGAAGCGTGAAATGCCGCAGTAATAATTCTAAATACTATTATTAATATCGTTCAGCTTATAAATAAAAAGGTGGGTTACGCAGTCGTAATCCACCTTTTTTATTTACTATTTCTGACGATTGAATATGTATGCTAATTTGACCTATCTGCACAATTTCTATTCATGCACCCAAATACCAGCCTCACCGACAAAGTAAGTATGAGTATCTGCTACCTCAATGTTATATACCGTCATAGTAAGAGAACCTTCGCCCTCTTCCCAATCTATAGTATCAGGATCTTTCCATTCGCCTTGGCGGAAGCCAAAGAACTCAGCATGTTCACGTTCGTCTTCAGGTGTTTGTTCTAATAGGCGTTGCTCCCACTCCTCATCATGCTCATATAACTTGTCTGTCACTGCTTGATAAGTGACGCTATTCTGAAGCTCCTCGCCTGTTGTTAAATCAATTAGACTGCCATATTGAGCAGGAACGTCTTCATCGAATTTTGGTACGAAACCAATATTTGATCTATCCGTTCTATAAATTTGTCTTAATGATGTAGTGTCATAGGGATTATTGCCAGACTCAGCCGAATATTTAATCAAGTCTTTGTTAATTAAAATATCTTGAGATTTTACCTCCTTCGCTTGAGTCCACTTTGAGCCTTCAGTCCATAGCGGGTGGTTTTTTGTTATCAATAATCGAGTTGAAGGTTGATCATTGACTAACCTCTGAAGTTCAATTTGTTCCTTCATTGGTAATGAAGAATCAATTGCAATCGATAATTCTAACAAATTCACCAACACGCTTTGAGTAACCATAGTATTCGTTACTGCTTTATAAACTAGCTCACCTAAGCCATCAGCTGCCTTAGACAACACTTTATCGCCAATTTTTAGTTGTTCTATTGGTACTAAACCTTTTTCAGTATGTACTAATGTGCCACCAACGAAGCCTGACGTATTCATAATCACATTATCCATATGTGTGTCTTAGTTCTCATTTATAGCAACTCTGATAGTAAATCAGTGACAGTCTCTAACCCACCACCTGCCAATAAAAACAGTAATCCTGCCATGTTCACAACGACGGTCAAATAATAAGTCACTCGAAACTCAGGCTTTTGTGATTTGTGACGCAGATACGTTTGAGCCAATAGCGCGCCTACCCAACCGCCAAGCGCACTTAGTATATGCAGTGTAGACTCAGGCGTACGCCAGTCGCCACTTTGCGCAGCAGCTTTATCTTTGGCATACATACCATAAGTAATAATCCCTAGCACGACGTACCAGCCGACCACTAGCCAGCTTAGTTTATCTGTCGCTGCTAATAAAGCTAAAACACCATAAAAAGCCAGTCCAAGAAACGAGCGTTTTTTTTGTCCTGCCTCAAACTCCGCTTGCGCGCTACGTTTGGCATTACGTTGACGGATCTGTTTATTTTTTTGTGCCATTTTTTGCTGTACAAACCCAAGCTCTTGTACTTGCGTGGCTCGCTTGCGTCCCTCCGCATCTTGTCCAATGCTAAAGACCACTGCCTCACCGATGTTAGGACGGCGCTGAGCCTTAAACTCACTCACATGAAAGAAGACAGACTCGCCCGCTTCAGTTTCAATAAAGCCAAACCCTTTATCGTCCTGCCATTTTTTGACAGTGCCTTGTTGTTTATTCACTACCGACACCTCATATCTTTTAGAATTGCCAATTATAGTACACCATCTGCGTTACATTATTGACGCTTACATCTGGTCTTAGATGGCTTATTATTTCTTACACTATAATACTGCAATTAAAAACACTTTAATCAAACTCATTATTTTCTATTCTAGCAACCGATGGCTTTTTATTATGACTCAATCTCAATTTATTAACCCAAACGAAGACACTCGTATCGCTTACGGCAGCCTCGTTAAGCTGCACTTTGAAGTTTCACTAGAGAACGGCACCATCATCGACTCAACCTTTAATCGTGATGCACCTGTGTCTTTGACCATTGGTGATGAGAGCTTGTTACCTGGTTTTGAGCAAGTACTGATGAATCTACGCGCCGGTGACACTCGTACCGCACACCTTGAGCCAGAGCAAGCATTTGGTGAGTGGAATCCTGAAAACATCCAACATTTTAGCCGTACTCAATTTGCGCTAGTCGCTGACAATCCAGAAATTGGCATGATGGTTGAGTTCGAAGACAAAGGGAAAAACACGCTGCCCGGTACGATCAGTGCCATCGATGATGATCAAGTCGAAGTCGACTTTAATCATCCGCTTGCTGGACAAGACGTGTTGTTCAAAGTAAAAATCTTCAAAGTCACACCACCCGGTGTCACTGGTATACAACTTATGTAGTTGCCCAAACGCACAATCCACAATAAAAAAACGAGAAAGGACAATCGAATGCAATATACAACGCTACCGCAGCTCGATGAAAAAGTATCTAAGATCTGTCTAGGTACGATGACTTGGGGACAGCAAAATAATAAAGCTCAAGCACATGAGCAAATGGACATGGCACTCTCTGAGGGTGTGAACTTTTGGGATACTGCCGAGATGTACCCATCACCACCAGACAAAGACAAACAGGGTGATACCGAACGATTCATGGGTACTTGGTTTGATAAAACCAAACAGCGTGACAAAGTCATCCTTGCCAGCAAAATATCACCAATGGATTTTTTGCGCGATGGTCAAACACGCTTTAACGCGCAGCATATCAGCAGCGCTATTGACGGCAATCTTGAGCGCTTGCAAAGCGATTATATCGATATTTATCAGCTGCATTGGCCTGAACGTAAAACAAACTTTTTCGGTCAGCGCGGCTATGATGAAGAGATGTCAGCACAGTCATTAGATGATTTAACGCCATTTTTAGAGACTATTCAAGCGTTGAACGATGAAATCAAAAAAGGTCGTATTCGTGCTTATGGTTTATCGAATGATACCGCGTGGGGACTCATGCGCTACCTGTGGGAAGCAGATAAAAACGGTCTAATTCCACCACTTACCGTGCAGAACCCATATAGCCTATTGAACCGTTTATACGAAGTTGGTATGGCTGAGATTGCCCATCGTGAAAACGTTGGTCTACTGGCGTATTCTCCGCTTGGTTTTGGTGTATTGTCTGGTAAATATCTTGATGGTAAACGTCCAACTGGTGCACGTCTGACTATGTATGATCGTTTCGGTCGTTATGTGAATGAGCAAGCCAAATCAGCCACTGAGCAATATGCCAAGATAGCTGCTGATGCAGGTCTGGACATGGCGCAGATGTCATTGGCTTTCGTAAACTCTCGTCACTTTGTCACCAGTAACATCATTGGGGCAACCACGACCGAGCAACTCAAATCAAACATCGATAGTGTCAATGTGGAGCTAACAGCAGATGTCTTAGAAGCGATTGAAGCGGTGCACACACAGCAGCCTAATCCATCGCCATAGTTGGTCTTTTATAAAGACTGGATGTTAATAGAGCCTGCTGAATAAATGACATTATGCTCGCTCTATTAATTTTCCTATAAAAAAGGGCGCAAATCGTTTCGATTTGCGCCCTTTTATTGACTGGCTGAGATTAGCTACACTAGCTCAACTCTAACTAGCTCAACTGTAAGTAATCAGTCTTCAACTGGTGTGCTAAGGACTCTTGAGTGCAACTCAGCCAACCCTTCGTTCATGCGTGCTTGTAATAAATTGGTAAGCTCGCTTTTGTTACGACCTTCTGGATCTATAGGTGCAAGTGGCAATACATAAGCGGTCACGTTTTTGCTATCGAGCACTTTTTTCATGCTTTCTTTCATCGTCAGCTTACCATAGTATGGCAATGCGTCGCTTAGTGTGCCGTCTTTGTTGACATAAGCGATGATGATCGGTCTGATAGGCACATCAGCATCAATGGCTGCTTGCAGTAATGTTCCATGGATGCGCTTTACTTTTTTACCACTAGTGGTCGTCGCCTCAGGGAAGAAAATAATCGAAAAACCTTTGGCTAAAAAGTCAGCAATCTGCGCCGATACTGAGCTTGCATCACCGGAGCCGCGCTCAATGAAAAGCGTCCCTGCGGCATGAGCAAGTTTACCAAATACAGGCCATTCACCAATCTCAGCCTTGGATAAAAAGAACGCTGGGCTCACAGTACCAACGACAGGGATATCCATCCATGACACGTGATTCGATACCCACAAGCCATGGAACTGCTCTACAGGTTCCACTTCTACTACTTTTACACCAAAAGAGCCTGCCATCTTGCGGCAGAATGTCTGGATATAGCGTGGTAGGGTTTCGCGTGGTGGCTGCTTAAAGGCACCGATACGCTTCGCCGCGCGTATGCCGCCGACCATAGTCGTGGTCATACCAGCAACCTGTCTGCCTCGGCTCAACTGTCGTCTGAGTGAAAAGCTTGATTTAGCTTGGCTCATCTTCGCCCTCATGATTAAATAACGGGTGTTTAATAGTCAAAAAACGAGCCCAGTATAACAAAGTTCGCACACTCAGTGATAGCTTGTTCACTCAGTGAGTGCTGACTTTTATACAAACGGGTAATAAAGCAGATTTATAAAAAATTATCCGCAGCAAACGCTGTAACATAAAACCATCGCTAATTATGCTAATACGCTTTAATATCAAGTGATAAGACCATATATAGATAATCATATGAACGCTACGTTGAAGCTTATTGAGCTGATTATAGCGAGACATTTACTTTATTAAATAGGTGATACTCTTTGGATTATTTTGAAAGACATGAAGGTGGCGAACGCGCCATTTTAGTACATTTAGACATCCGCCAAATTCAAGATCCTGATGATCTTAGTGAATTTGAGCTGTTGGCTGATTCAGCAGGTGCCGATCGTTTGGCACTAGTCACTGGATCACGCTCGCGTCCTGACGCCAAATACTTTGTTGGTAGCGGAAAAGCAGAAGAAATCGCAGAGTTGGTACGCGAACACGAAGCCGATATCGTACTGTTTAACCACAGCCTGTCGCCATCACAAGAGCGTAATATCGAAGCGCTAGTGAAGTGCCGCGTGTTGGATCGTACTGGTTTAATTTTGGATATTTTTGCGCAGCGTGCCCGTACCTATGAAGGTAAGCTGCAGGTAGAGCTGGCTCAGCTTAACCATCTATCGACGCGTCTGGTACGTGGTTGGACGCATTTGGAACGTCAAAAAGGTGGTATTGGTCTACGTGGACCGGGTGAGACTCAGCTTGAGACCGATCGCCGTCTACTACAGACGCGCGTCAATCAGCTAAAGAGCAAACTAGAAAAAGTCCGTCAGACCCGTGCGCAAGGTCGTGCCCGTCGCCAAAAATCTGACGTACCGACCATTTCACTGGTCGGCTATACCAATGCGGGCAAATCTACTTTGTTCAATCGTTTGGTTGATGAAAACATCTATGCTGCTGATAAATTGTTTGCGACGCTAGATCCTACTCTGCGTCGTTTAGACTGGCAGGGAGTTGGTCGTGTCGTCTTAGTCGATACGGTTGGTTTTGTCCGTCATCTGCCGCATGAGCTGGTTGAGTCTTTTCATGCAACCTTAGAGGAAACACTAGAAGCAGACTTGTTATTGCACGTCATCGACTCCTCTAGCGAAGATATGCACGAGCAGATTCAGGCGGTCAAAGAGGTATTGGCAGAAATCGATAACGACGTACCTGTGCTCAATGTCTACAACAAGATTGATTTGACTGATGAACCTGCACATATCGGCTATGCTAGCGAAGGTCAGCCAAACCGCGTCTATGTTTCTTCTAGACAGAACCTAGGCATGGAAGAGCTAACGCTTGCCGTACAGCAACTGCTGACAGGTAAACTGACGACGTTTGATCTGACCTTGCCGTATGATGCTGGACAGTTCAAAAACACCTTATATGAACTGGGTGTTATTGAAGAAGAAAGCTATGACGATACGGGTCGTGAATGTCTGACGATTCGGTTGCCAAGTGACCGTCTAAGACAGTTACTGGGTCAAGCCAACTTGAAACCTATCGATGTGTTGCCGCTTGCACAAGCAACACTACTGATGCCGGTACTTGAAGAGTTTGAAAAGGTTGATGACGTTGAAGAGCCAACCATGACAGAGGCTGAAGAAAAAGCGTTTGACGAGTTTGATGCATTAAACTCAGAAGCAGCTGATTCAGAAAAATAATAGTTGTTTCTGTAAAATAAGAACTATGGTTAAAGTGAGTCATTTGCGGCAGTAACTGAATGAACGTTTGATTCATACTGTTAGACCATAGGCCCTTATATATTACGTTAAAATAGAATAGACGATATCCATTGATATCGTCTATTTTTTTTGGATATGACGAGTCACAGTGCATAGGCTTTATTAGTTGCCCCACTCTCTATATAATCGCCTGTTATATATTCAACAAATATTGATAGATAGCGTTAATACTTTAAAAGTGAATCATTGCTACTATCAGTATTTATAGCATCATTTTCTACGTTGCGTTCTTGGTGTGATCACATACTTTGCTTGGTACACCATCCATTTATATCTGACTTGGCCAGAATTGCTTATGAAGCCTGCTCACTCTCCCCATCTCCCACTATGGCTTGCGTTAATTCTAACGTTGACCATGGTTATCGTTGTCCGAGAAACGGCGGTTGTTCTCTGTCAAATGGCAGGCATCGAAAAAGCGGCCAATATTGTCGGTTTGGTTGCGATGTTTGTTATTTTGATGGCGTGGCGATTGCTTAAGGGATTACCGAGCTGGCTCACACAGGCCAGTAATACTTTACTAGTCGATAGTGGTTTTGCCTTCTTACCAGTTTCTGCTGGTGCAGGCCTGTTGCTATTTGCTCTAGGAGATGAGCTATTGGGTGTGATGATAACGATGATTGTTAGTACGCTCATCCCATTGTGGGGACTGGCATTACTGGCCAATCGCTGGCTCAACCACGCTGCAAACATTGATAGTACGACTACCACTGAGCAAAAGGGACAGCCGTGAGCTGCGGAGAGATATTATGACTTTTGACAGCGTATTTATGGCAACCCTAGCCGCAATATTATTGACATTAGCAGCACACGTAACTGCACGTGTATTGGCACGTAAGTTGTCATGGCTACCGATGGTCATTACCGCACTTGTCCTAGTACTTGTTTTCCTATTTTTACTGCAGTGGGATTACAACAACTATTACAGCGCGGCGAAACCTGTATTTGACCATCTGTTGGGATATGTCACTGTACTTCTGGCTGTGCCATTGGCGGCGATGAATTTCAAAGGCTTACCAGTCAAAAAACTCACTCTAATTGTCGCTATTGCTAGTGTCGTTGGTGCATTACTGCCTATGTCGTTGGCTTACTTATTTTCACTCAGCCATGAAACCCTATTGGCTTTCGCTACCCGCTCTGTGACGACGCCGATTGGCCTGAGTGTCGCAGATTTAATCAAAGCACCATTAGCAATGGCTAACCTAATTATCATCGTCTCAGGTCTGATAGGTGGTACGGTCGCGCGATTTTTGTTCCGCGGTATCAATGATGACCGTGCTAAAGGTCTAGCACTGGGGCTAGCGGCTCACGCGTTTGGTACTGTAGAAGCATGGCAAATCAGTCATACGGCAGGACGTTATGCAGCATTTGGCTTGGCAGTGAACGGGTTAGTTACCGCGGTTTGGGTGCCTATCTTTATCAGCGCTATTGGTATCTAGTCATCACTAAAACCCTACCTAAACTATTCTTATATTTTTAAAAATTTAACCATTAATAGGCTTATTTACTGTTGATTTCAGATTAAAGATTACCTCAACTATTCAAATGTCATCATTATTTCTTAAAAAATTGAGACACTTTATTTATATGAATTCATAAGCGCAAAAAGCCCACTACAAATGGCTCATTAATTAACTTAGAAAAGTTAATATATTGATTTATCTAAGGTTATTTAATAATAGAAATCTGATTTTACAACTTAGTTTGTCAATCTGATGCGCCAAAAAGTTATTATATGTTATAGTAAGCAACTATTATTTTTTGTATCTATTGCAAGTGGTTCCTTATTGAAAGTGATAATTGCTAAGCTGCTGTCCTCACAGTGGGCTAAATAATTCTGCAAAATCAGTAACCGCTTAAGCGCCTAAATCAATGCATATGTAGGCAAAACAATTTGCTGTTATTCGATAAAAAGTGATTTTACTATGATAAATACGGCTACTTTGATGACTCGCTGCTTATCTCCCCTTTTACTAAGTGCCATTGCTCTTTCGAGCTTTTCTGTCGCTGCCAATGCAGGCAATATGTATATTTACAAAGACAAAGGTGGACAAGTACTGTTGACCAACGTCAATCCTAGTGGAAATTTTGATAAGTTTACCAAAAAAGTAAAAGTAACTTATTATAAAGACTCTAAGATGTATGACGGAAGTAGCGATAGCTATGGTAGCAGTGCCGCTAGCAACAGCGGAAGTCGCAACTCTTACGACAGCTACATTCGTGCGTCCGCTGAGCGCAACGGTGTGGACCCTGCCCTAATGAAAGCGATGATGCACACTGAATCAGCTTTCAATCCAAACGCACGCTCACCAGTGGGGGCGCAAGGCCTGATGCAGTTAATGCCAGCGACTGCGCGCCGTTTCAATGTCAGCAATCCTTGGAACCCTGCAGATAATATCGAAGGATCAGCCAAATATATCGCGTGGCTTATGCGCCGCTTCAATAATAATGTCGAACATGCTGTCGCAGGTTACAATGCAGGTGAAGGCAATGTCGATAAATACGGTGGCATCCCTCCGTTCAAAGAAACACGTAACTATGTTCAAAGAGTGATGAGCCGTTATCATAGCCTGTATAAAAACGATGCCGGACTGTTTGGTGCAAGTATCAGTGCTAACAATCAAACCAGTAGCACCAGTACAAGTAATGGCTTACAAAATGTCAGTTATGCTACTAGCAGCAATGTGAATAGTGCTAGCTATGCCAACTCAGCCTACGCGGCTTTACGCTAAGCCAGTTATCTAAAAGCCAGACATAAAAAAGCCCATTAACGAATTAATGGGCCTTTTTATGTCTGGACGCTTTATGTCATGATGCTTTATATCTTGATACATTAAGAGTGATAAAGCCAAACTGTAAGCCACAATTAAGGACTCACAGCCTGATCCAATACTATTTGGTGCTTACTTGTTAGCAGCCTGAGTTGCAGCAACTTCAGCAGCGAAGTCTTCTTGCTTCTTCTCGATGCCTTCACCAACTTCTAGACGTTTAAAGCCAAGTACTTTTACGCCTTCAGCTTTTAGGACTTCGCCAACTTTCTTGTCGTTGTCCATAACGTATGGCTGACGTAGTAAAGTTACTTCGTCTAGGTACTTACGTAGGCCACCTTCGATCATTTTTTCAACGATGTTGTCAGGCTTGCCAGACTCACGAGCTTTCGCTTCGATGATGTCTTTTTCGCGTGCCAATACGTCAGCAGCAACATCTTCGTCATCTACAGCAACAGGGTTGAATGCAGCGATATGCATAGCAAGGTTTTTACCAGTGTCAGCGTCGCCACCTTCATAAGATACCACTACACCGATACGCAGACCATGACGGTATGCAGCGATGTTAGCACCTTCAAGTGTTTCAACGCGGCGAATCTGGATGTTTTCACCGATTTTCTGTACTAGAGATACACGTGCTTCTTCAACAGTCTGACCTTCGCCATAAGACAATTCAGAGATAGCAGCAACGTCAGTTACGTTGTTTTCTAATGCAAGGTTAGCAACTTTTTCTGCAAATGCAGTGAAGCTGTCATCTTTTGCAACGAAATCAGTCTGGCAGTTAACTTCTAGCAAGAATGCTTTGTTCTCGCCTTGAGCGATGATGATAGCGCCGTCAGCTGCGATGTTACCCGCTTTTTTAGCTGCTTTAGCTTGACCAGATTTACGTAGGTTATCAATGGCAACTTCAACATCACCGTTTGATTCTTCTAACGCTTTTTTACATTCCATCATGCCAAGACCAGTACGGTCACGCAATTCTTTTACCATTTTGGCAGATACTTTTACTTCTGTCATAAGAGTCACCTTAGTATAGTTATGTATAGGAGTGCTGTATTTCTAAATGCTGTATTTCTATTCGATATTTTGGTATTACTTAAAGTCTAGCAGACAGCTCGTCTTGAACGATTACTAATATAGCCATAAATGATGTCAAACAAATAACATCTCTACAATATAGCGATATAACCAGTAGGAGCGATAATACTCGCTCAACAGCTGCTAGCTTATATGCATGGCGTTATTAATAAGGCTTTATTCAATAACAAGGCATGACGAGTAAAACTACATCATGCCTATTATGAGCTTATACGCTGTTCAAAACATTATATGGATGCTGATAGATACACTATCAAGGCATCCTTACAAAGTTAAACTTTTTAAGTCAGCTACTTATTCTGCTGGAGTTGCAGCAGCTTCTTCTGCAGCTGGCGCTTCTTCAGTTGCAGCAGGTGCTTGCTCAGCTTTACCACCAGCTTGAGTTTGTGCGTATTCTTTACCAGCGATGATAGCATCAGCCATAGAAGTTACGTACAAAGTCACAGCACGGATAGCATCATCGTTAGCTGGGATGATGTAATCAACGTTGTCTGGGCTAGAGTTAGTATCAACGATACCGATAACTGGGATACCCAAGTTCTTGGCTTCTTTAATAGCGATCGCTTCGTGATCTACGTCTACTACGAAGATAGCGTCAGGTAGGCCGCCCATGTCTTTGATACCACCTAGTGAACGCTCAAGTTTTTCCATATCGCGAGTACGCTCTAGCGCTTCACGCTTAGTTAGCTTAGCGAAAGTACCGTCTTCTGCTTGCTTTTCTAGCTCTTTTAGACGGTTGATTGACTGGCGTAGAGTTTTCCAGTTAGTCAACATACCACCTAACCAGCGATGGTCAACGTATGGCATACCAGCGCGAGCTGCTTGCTCACGTACGATACCGCTTGCAGCGCGTTTAGTACCAACAAATAATACTTTGTTTTTCTTAGCAGCTAGGCCGTTTACGTAAGTCAACGCTTCGTTGAACGCTTTTACGGTGTGCTCTAGGTTGATGATATGGATCTTGTTACGTGCGCCAAAGATGTATGGACCCATTTTTGGGTTCCAAAAACGTGTTTGGTGACCAAAGTGAGCGCCTGCTTGTAGTAAGTCGCGCATTTCGATTTTGGTTGGATTCTTTGTAGCCATGAGAATATATCCTATTGGTTGGGTTATGCCTCCACATCACAAAAACAGCCTATTTAGCGACACGCATCTGCTACCAGTTAGTTTTCATTAGTAATGCACTAACAGATCACAAATTAATCAAGTCGCCAAACACCCAGCAATTTTTTGCCATGATGTGTGTGTCATTGGTTGGTTTAAAAAAGAAGCTATCGCTAGATTAAAGCAAATGCCCAAATCTAAACTATAAAGTGAATTATAAAAAATAGCTGCGCTGTATTTTATCACATAACGTCTTAGAATCTCCAGCAGTTTATTCGTAGCGTATCAATAAGATAAAAACAAACTATGGCGATAATAAAACAAAAAAAGCGACACATTTGCATCGCTTTTTTCATGATTGTCTTTTTAATAGCTGTTTTTCAAGCAAGGTCAACACTGTCACTCTTTTATAGTTATCACTCGTTTACAGAGTGATTGACTATAACTTATGCAATGCAAATACCAATGACCGCCTTGTAACCACGCCACGTAAATGGTGTGATGTAGCTTTGACGGTCTTTAGGTAAATAAGACACGCTTGGCGCACTCTCTACAATGTGCGGCGGAGAGATAATAAACTCTGAACCAAACTCTGTACGAGCGTTACCTGAGATTGTATTGGCCATTTCACCCAACAAATCTTTCATCATCGTGATTGAAGAGTCAGGCTCGCCCATCACTTTGATGACTTCTCGCAACATCGCGCTTGGTGCACTGACATAGACGCAACCTTCTAAAGGCCCTGATATCTTAATGACACCGCTATAATCAAAGCCAATCGCGCTTTTGTTGTTATTCAAGTAAGGGGTATCAATTGACACTTCCGAGCCATCGATTTGCGCAAAAAACGCATTGATCGAGCTTAGAAACACACCCAATTTTTCTACTTTAACCATAATATATTAATATCCATCTGTATTACGTGGCAGCATTAATCTTGCAAGCAAACCACAATCTCGCCTACTTGAGAATGCCAAGTGATGGGGATGATAAAAGAACGCTCATCGTTCGGCAACACAATACTTTGCGGCGCACCTTTAAACACAAATGGTACAGAGATATGAAACTCTGAGCCAAACTCTTTGCGTGCATTGCCTGCGATGGTATTGGCCACTTCCCCAGCCAGATCTACATAGTTCTCTTCACTTTTATCGGTTTCGCCCATACTGTCTAAGATTGAAGACAGCAAGTCACGCGTCGCCGAAAAATATACCACGCCTTTTTGGCCACCAGATATACCAATCACGCCTGTATAGTCATGGACTTTTGGCTGTTTGTTTTCTAGTAAGTAAGGGGTATCAGCAATAAGCTCCTCTCCCCCAAACTGGTCAAAATAATTACTAATAATACTTAAAAAAATCTGTAGCTTTTGCTCTTTCATAATGACATCTGCTTTGGTCGATGAATAGTATTAGTCTTGCATCAGCTCATACAAAGACTCGACAAGCTCCTCTTCTGAGAAGGGCTTGCACAAAAAGCCGCTAGCACCTAGTGACAATGCTTCAATGCCGGTGGCTTTATCCGATAACGCTGATACCACTAAAATGCGTACTTCAGGATCAATCGCGATGATTTTTTCAATACATTCTAGCCCATCCATTTGTGGCATGGTTAGGTCCATGGTGATCACATCAGGACGATGAACATTGAACTTTTCGATGGCTTGAACACCGCTAGTCGCTGTCGCCACCAACATGAACTTTCCTGAATCGTATGCGCGCTGAATACGGTTTCTAATAATATTTGAATCATCAACAATCATTAACTTATGCATAACTTATCTACTACCTTTAATGAAGTGCTTGTCGTCCCTGACAATATAATTACTATTTTGATTAAGCTTTAGGTAAAGTAATGACAAACCGTGTCATCTGACCTAGCTCGCTATTTACATTAAGCTTGCCATCATACTCTTTTACTTTTGCTTTGATGATATCAAGTCCGACACCGCGGCCACCGTCTTCATCTGCGTGCTCTTTGGTAGAGAATCCAGAAGAGAACAGCTGTTTGAGCAAGTCACCTTTGCTAAGCTGATTTGCCTCTTCCGTACCGAAACGACCTTCTTCAATCAGCTTATTACGGATGCTGTCATAGTTGATGCCTTGTCCGTCATCTTGCACAACCAGCATAAAGTTTGAACCGTTGTCTTGCACTTCCAAATCTATGGTCCCAATGTCAGTTTTGCCAGTAGTATGACGCACACTTGGCGACTCGATACCATGTACCACCGCATTACGTAGCAATTGAATACTGATTTCTTTGATTGGCTTTGCAAGATGTGCTGGAATGCTGGTTTGGGTCAGCGTCGTACTTTTTAGCTGTACTCGCTTGCCTTGTCTTGCAGCAATCTCTTTTGTAAATTCATTATAAAAAGACAATAAATCGTCATCTGCTTCATTGTCTAAGTCGATATCTAGCCCACCATCAAAGTCAGCATTGCTAGCTGCATGGTCTGCTACTGGATTTTGAGTAGCGACTGGTGCTTGTACGGTTGACGACTTAGCTGCTGTCGGTGCTGAGCGGTTGATACGCTCACCCAACGTCGCAATCGTGTTCGATAAGCTGAGCAAGTCATCCAAATGTACTGCCAATGGTAAGAAGTCATTACCAGACAACTGACCTTGGTTTTGTAATGCATGTAACTTGTCTTCAGCATCAGAAGCAATCTTTGTAAAGCTATGTAGTTTTAGTGCTGATGCTTCACCTTTTAAGCTATGCATTTCACGATAAATAGCTTTCAATTTGCCTTCAAGCTCGTATTGTGAGCTACCAGGATTTTTTAAGATATTATTCATCTTCTCGATATGCGCTTGGGTATTACCAATAAACTCATTAATAATCTTTGGATTCACATTCAAGATAGTCGTTAACATCTCAATCTGCATATCGTTTTGCGAACGCTCTTTTTCTAGGCGCTGTTCTAAGTAGACTGCATCTGATACATCGTTAACGTTGACCAAGATACGAGCAATGTCTTTATTGTCATAAACACGTGAGAATTTAAAATCTAAGAAGCGATTATCAAGACTCTTGTCTTCAGATAGGTTATGTAGCATGACCTTGTTTAACGGGTTAAGTGAATCTACCAGTTTTTCTTTCACTCGAGGGTTATAGAGCTGTTCAATAAACTGCTGGGTGGTCTTGAGGTCTTTATCAGAGATACGACCACGTAAGACATTGGTAAAGTTCTCCCCTGACAAGCTATCAGAGCCGATGATATTGTTCAGCGCGCGAGAATGCTGTTGACCAATATTCAAGTCCTTATCAAGTAGGAAAAGACCTGTATTTACCGTTTCCATAATCTCTTGCGTTTCTTGGCGAGCGGCAAGTGCTTCAGCATCCGTCTCACGTAGACGACGTACAAAGAAGAATACGAAGATTAGGAAGTAGGTAAAAATAGCGGCAACACCAAGCACCTGAATAAGACGAATGGTAGTTGCTTGACGTTGTGCACTATCGAACACGTCTTTTGTCAAATTATCCAAAGAATCGTTAATAAACAAACTTGATGTTTTCGCCTGTTCAACGGCCTGCGTCAATTCATCAGCAGACGTTACCATGATATTATCAGCATCTTTTAGATATGTTTGAATCTTAGGCTCTAGCGCTTTCCATTGCTCATTGGCCGCAGCAATATTGGTTTGTGCTTGACTATCAATTTTTGGCAAGTCATAGCTATTACCTTCTGCATCTGTGATCGTACTGCCTTGTTCAATGGCAGTGATAGAGCTAGTAATCAACGCAGTATTTTGCTCTAAACGGCTTAGCACTCGTTGTATGTGCGGAGAGTTAGTATCCTCACCATAACTACTGTCTAAATCGAAAAGATCTTTAATTACTGCCTGTGCACTGTTTGCCACTTGGTTAGTTTGGTCAATTAAAGCCGTGTTTCGTTCTAATAAATTTGAGGTATAAAACGTAAACGCCAGCAAAGCACCGATTAGAGATAAAAATAGTGCAATTGAAATAATCAGACCTTGATAGCGCTTATTGTCGACATTAGGTACGGTTGCCATCTTCAGAATTCCTTAGTTCAATTGCTTAGTATTGGTGTCAGAGTCGCTCTTTTCATCAGGGTCAGCTTCACCCAACCAGCGCGCCTCAATTTCTTTAAATGTCCCTTTTTCTTTTAGTTTGGCAATACCTTCATTAACCGTTTTGATAAGCTGGGTATTTTCTTTTGCCATGAGCACCACTTGCTGGGCTGAAGGTGCATCTGCAGCTTCATAGGGTACAATTTTCACTTTATGCTCAGGATAGCCTTTGACGATATATTGCAAGACTGGCATATCGTACAAGAAGACATCCGTATTACCTTGAACCAAATCCTGATACGCCAAAAATGCTGTAGGTCTTGAAATTAGCTCCACCGAACTACCCATCTCTTTTAGCGTGTCTTCTTCTTTAGAGCCTTCTAACGTACCTGCTTTTAGACCTTTTATATCGTTTAAGCCTTTTATATCAAACTTACCTTCCAAATACATGATAGTAGCTGGGTTGAAAAAGTATGGTGTTGATAGACCATATCTCACTGCACGATCGTCTTTGTAAGAAATACCAGAAATCGCTAGATCACGCTTTCCTGATTCAACGCTATCGAACATATCTTGCCAAGTTTCTTTGTAAAACTCGACTTTGAATCCCTGCTCTTCACCAATAGCACGAATTGAATCAACATCAGTGCCTTGCATATTGCCATAGTCATCTTGGAATGAAAAAGGCGGCAAATCACCAGTCATGGCAACTTTCAATGTTGGCGCTGTATCAGGTAGCTTACTCACAAAGCTATCTGTGTTTTCCTTTACTGGTGTATTTGCACTTTCTTGAGTAGCAGAATTACCACAGCCAAATAGGCCAACACTCAACAAAATCGGTAACGCTCGATATAACTGCTTCATAATCTATCCTTGAAACCTAACGTTGTTTTACATTTTAATTAATTGACAATCTAGCAAGGTTAAGTAATGTCTATACATATTTGCTTACAGAAAGTTACGTTAGATAATACTTGTCTAATTTTATGATTGCAATAATTATGTTTGGTCATTATCTACGATTAGTTATATATAGCAAAGTCTGCATATAATTCAGAACAACTTATGTTTACTAAAACCTGACAAACGTTGCTACTTAAAGTCTCTATAAGACTTGATCCTTAACTGAATAAGTATTCAACGCAAAAAAAAGCACTCATACGCTGTGAACGTATGAGTGCTTTTCAAAATACAGTTAACTTAAAATAGAGACGCTGTTACTCTGCATCGTCCAAATTTAGATTACGATCAATTTTCCAAATCAGGAAAGAACCGAAACTCATTAGTGAGAACAGGGCAATACCAACTTTGAGAACTGGGTTGACTGGAAACAGGTTCAATAATAAACCGCCAAAGATACCGACTGAAAACATCAGCGAGCCTTGTAGCGCACTTGCCATACCAGCACGGCGTTTCTGAAAAGCGAGCGCAATTGCAGAAGCATTAGGCTGAGTCAGACCCAGTCCTGCGATACAAAAGAAAATACAAGCTAGTACCAGTGGCAACCAAGCATCCGTCCCTAAAAGCAAGCCAATCACGAATAGCACACCCGCAGAGATAACCTGCATCATCGCCCCAAATCGCAAAATACTTAGTATTCGAAAGCGATTGGTAAGCCATTGGTTCAGCTGAGTCAAACCTACAAAACCTGCCGCATTCATTCCAAATAACCAACCAAAATGTGTCGCTGAGACGCCATAGGTATCCATAATTAACTCTGAAGCCGAGCTGATATAGACAAACATCGCTCCCATTAACAATCCACCACCAATTGCTGGATAGTTAAAAGTCGGGTCTTTTAATAAGTCCCAATATTGACTGACCACTTCTCTTGCAGGGCGTACGTTGCGATTTTCTTCTGTCAAAGTTTCAAAAAAGAAAAACTTAGTAAGTAGCAAGTTTAGAGCGCCAAATGCAGCTAAGAACCAAAAGATAGAGTGCCAATCAAAAAACTGTAAGAATAGCGCGCCAAGCGATGGTGCCAATATGGGTGCTAAGCCCATTACTAAAATCATGATGGAAAAAGCTTTCGCCGTTTGTTTGGCAGTGAGGCGATCTCGAATCGCAGCGCGAGTAACTACTGCACCTACACACGCGCCCAATGCTTGTAAAGTACGGCCTGCAAACAGTACGTACTCATTATCAGTAGTCGCACAAAGGATAGAAGCGATAACATACAGCGTCATACCTATATATAAGGGTTTGACACGGCCAACACGGTCACTGAATGGTCCGTAAAATAGCTGCCCAAATACCAAACCTAAAAAGTATGCAGGGACAGAGTTGGCCATAAAGGCCGTTGAAACACCGAAATCATCGGCCATCGATGGCAATGCTGGCAGATACATATCAATCGATAATGGGCCCACCGCAACCATCAGCCCAAGCATCATAATCCATGCAACAGGCAAATCAGCAGAGCGCACTCGCTCAGAAGCGATAGGTTTGTTTGGAAGGGAGGGTTTTGAAGCAGACATATTTAGACCGTTTTATATAGTGGCTATTATTTTTGATATTTTATTTTTCGACGTTTAATTGCTTGCACGTGTTGTTAGGTAGGCTTTCGTCATTTTACTGGCTTATCCAGTAATCAAAATAGATACCTTTAACAACAATAGTGCATCTTTACCCACATCGGTGCAAGCAGACAATGCTATATCGTGCTATCTGCTTGCATTTCAATGGCTATAAGATAATGGCGAAACAACCGCTAACAATTAAAGATCGTCAAAATAATTTATCAAAATATGTCTAGTTTTCTTAGGTAGCAATTTCTTTTATCAGAATGAATCAAACGAAAATAACACTAGAAAATTTACTGATAGCAAAAATTTAGCGGAATTGACGTTTGCCAAATAAGGTGCTGGTCTGCTTTGCTTTTCTAAGGGCAAGCTTACGATTGCGACCAAGCATCATTTTAAGCTGCCATGCTTTTTCTTTATATAAAGTCTTAGCAGGTTGATCATACATCGCATTTATCACACGTTTACTTGCTAGAACCGCATCAGGAGAGCGCTCTGCAAACTCGGCAGCAAGTTTTTGTGCCTGTTCAAGAGGTGCTTCACTACAATGGCTAATCAAGCCTAACTCTTTGCCTTCATTAGCATCGATGATACGGGCGCTCATGGCGAGCTCTTTTAGAGTATCTTCTCGTAGGACCCCAAATGCTGATTGGGTCAGCCCCATGTCTGGCACTAAACCCCACTTAGCTTCCATAATAGATAATTGACAATCAGGATGGCTGATACGTACGTCACAAGCCAACGCCAACTGCAACCCAGCGCCGATACAATACCCTTCCAATACTGCTATGACAGGTACTGGCAGATCACGCCATACCAAGCACACTCGTTGGAACGCACTTTGCCATGGTTTAATCAATTCCCAAAGCGCAAATGCTGTGTTTTTTGGATGATTTAAGTCTCCTAAATCAATACCTGCACAAAACGTCCCCTCTGCCCCATTTAGAATGACTGCGCGTATGGTTCTGTCTTTGCTAATACGACCTGCCAGCTTAATCAGCTCATTGATTACCTGAAAACTCATGGCATTTTTTTTATGTGGACGATTTAAGGTAACCGTCAGTATGTTGTCTGTAATACTAACTTGTAAGGTCTCATACTGGTAACTTGCAATCGCGTTCATAACAATCCTTATTAATGAATAAAATAAATATGGTGCTGATATTCACAATATTAGCAGGCTTGTCTTTGTTGTACCGTAGTAATAACTGACTGCCACGATACTATAGTCAGTTTCATATACAGCAGATATAGAGTGTTTAGTTGATAACGATAAGCAAACCTAACAAGACTACCTATCGCTTTCTGAACCTGAATGATTTTATCTGCTTTACCTTACCCTCAACTTATATCATTTTCCACGTCATATCATTTTCGCTCAAGCGATGATAGTTAAGCTGAGGATAAGAAGATAAATCCACCTTTTGCAAGTTGTCTAGCGCCGTTAACAATGCCTCATAATAAGGCTCAATCATTGCAAACTGCACAGGTGTCGTATGCTGTACATTCAGCAAGCACTTATCTTCCAAATCTTGGCTAGCCTGACGCAGTTGCGGTACACCTGTATATCGACTACCACCCAGTATACGATGGGCAATTTGTGCCAGCATATTGCGGTCATGCGCTTCCCATGCCTGAATAAGCGCCTGCTTTTCATCATTGATAGTATCGATCATCATGATAATAAGCTTGGCCGCCAATTCAGGTTTGTTCGCTGAACGAGTGAGCGCATCTTGCCAATCTAAAATGTTTGAGGTATCACTTTTGCTTATATTGTTGTTACTAAGGTCATTATTGATTTGCTCGTGTAAAGTCGTATTATCGTGAGCTGTTCTATCTTGAAAGCTTTGGTCTTGAGGGCTTTTATCTTGAGAGTTGTCGATAGACCTTATTTGTGATTGTAGTAGTGGCGATTGACCTTGTTTTTGTAGACGTAAGCTCTCATAGCGCGGCTGAATATCACGCGCAGTATCTCGTCTATAGCCTTCACGAGGCTGGCTATCACGCAAATAATCATCACGGATTTTTTTCAGGGATAGTGGACGGGTAATTTTCGGCTCGCTACTGACAGAAGTACTATTACGATTTACCCCGTCTCCTCTTATTATTGGATAAGTAGCGGTTAATGTATCTGAAGACATATCTGAACTGGCTTGAGTCTCCTGACCATTTACATTGTTAGAGCGTAAATCGTTCGATAAATCATTATCATTGATTGAGTAACCACGCAACGAGTCAATAGGAGTTAACTCAGCCCCTGTTGGGTCGATACTCTGTACATTAGCACCTTGTACATTAGCATCTTGTAAATTATCACTCTGCAAATCAGAATGCTGTAAGCCAAAGCTCTGCAAATCTGTATCAGGCAACGCGGTCAATTGTGGTGTGGTACTCTTACGACCAAGCCATTTCTGTAGCACCTGTAATAACTGAGGTTGGCTAATCGGTTTGCCGACATAGTCATTGATACCGCTGGCTATAAGTTTGTCACGTTCATCTGCCAACCCATGAGCTGTCAGAGCGATAATAGGGATACGACTATCCGCATTTTCGATATTTCGAATCTGCTTAGCCGCCTCATGACCTGACATACGCGGCATTTGAATATCCATAAATATCAAATCAATATTATCTTTGTCTTGCATAGCTGCTTTATCGTCAGCGCTCGTATCCTCATGATAGAACGCGCTATTTGTTTTCTTATTTATCTCATCACGCGTTTCCGCTTTAGAAAGTTGCGTTTTATTCGATAGGCTTTGCTTATCGCTCTTGGCAGTTTTGATGTTTTTGGTTTGCTGTTTACTGATAATCTCGATAGCATCAAACCCACTGCTCGCAGTAACTACCTGAATCCCTAGCTCGCTCAATAGAGCATCAAGCACTAGTAAATTAGGCAAATGGTCATCAACTGCCAGTACAGTGACCCCTTTCCAGCGTGGTTCCTGAAGGCTTTGCGGCGTACTACGGCTTTGAGTATCGAGCATCGCATACAGCTGTCTTTTGTCTAATGGTTCATACAGTATGTTGGCATGATAGCGGTTGAGTAGCGCTTGATCGGCCGCCACTTGGTAGCCAAACACAGCAAGCTTGCCTTGATAATGCAGACGAATTTGCTTGAGGAGTGCCATCATATCGTCTTGGGTATCATCATCAACAATGACCCAATCCCAATAATTACCGTGCTCTTTTAATGACTCAAGCACACCCGGTAATGAGTTGGCCTGAGTTAGCTTAATTGGCAAATACTGCAAGCTAGCCTTGAGCACTTGTATCGAAGCGGTATGATTGATCCAAACCAACACGTTAAACTCGTCAGTCTCACTCGCTAGTGGTGCTAATACTGGTAATTCAATTGTCTGCCCTGTGGCCGCCTCTAGCACATCGACATGGGCTGGCATGCGAAACCAAAATGTCGCGCCTTGATTGGCAATATTCTCTTGCGCATTATCATGAAACCCAATATCACCGCCCATCAAGCGCGTTAACTGTTTGGAGATGACTAGACCCAACCCTGTACCACCATACTGACGAGTGATTGATGGATCGCCTTGGCTAAAGCTTTGGAACAGCATTTTTTGATCTGCAAGGGAAATGCCTTTGCCGCTATCTTGCACACTAATCATCAGATAATTATCACGGTGGTCATCTAAGCTCACACGCACCACCACATCACCACTATCCGTAAATTTAATGGCATTACCAACGATATTGGTCAATACTTGCTTAAGACGTAACGCATCACCATTGATACGCATCGGCACATCATTGTAAAACAGTACTGCCATGCGCAAACCCTTCTCCGCAGAGACCGGAGATAGCATATCGACCACATCGTAAATGGTGTCATAGAGATCAAATTCATGGCGATCCAGTACTAGCTTGCCTGCTTCGATTTTAGAAAAATCTAAGACATCATTTACCAAAGCGAGCAAATGTGCTGAGGACTTCCGTATGGTCTGTACATACAAGTCCTGCTCAGGATTGAGCTCACCATGGCGTGCCAGCAAATTAATAAAACCATCGATACTGTTCAATGGTGTACGCAGTTCATGACTGATATTGGCTAAAAATGCAGATTTTGCTTGGCTGGTTGAAATCGCTGCATCACGTGCATTTCGAATAGAGATGTTTTGCATTTCCATCTCATCAAATGCCAACCGTAAATCATCCTCAGTCTGCTCGGCATGGTCTTTGAGCTCTTGAAAGCTTCTATGTAAGCGGCGTAATGTTCTGACTAGATCTTGCTGTAATAAATTCAGCTCACCATCTGACTCTACTGGTACAGGTTGGTATAAATTATCAACATGGGTACGTTGCAACTGCAACCGCAGCTCATAAATGGGGGCAATCCAACGTTTCGAATAGATATTTAGGCTCAGTAGTAGAATCAAAATAGTAAACAAGCCGGTAATCACTAACGCCATCGCAATACGGTAGCGTGCAATATAGAGCGGCTCATTATCCATATCGACGAGCAACCACAATGTCTGCCCTTCAAATTCTCCCAACACACTGCCATACGCTGTGCCTACAGGCGTTGGTCGTTGTGACAAAAAGCTTGCGGAATCACTGATTAGCGGCCACTCTTCATTGAGGCCATAACCGACTGTTGCCAGTATTTGATTGCCTTCATTAATAATAGCAATACGCTGTACATGCTGCTCGGACTGCATACGTCCAAGCTTATCTTGGATACCTTCTAGCGTCGTCATCGCCGCTCGCTGAGTACCTTCAGCACTACTCCCTACTTGCTGGCGCTCTTGTTCTAGCAGCTCAGGAATCAGTTCAGCTATGACTGGTGTATAGCGAATAAGTACCGCTTCGGCCAATACTTCTTGCTCCGAGTCACTTGCACGCATGGTTTCGTGAAATACCAAGATGCCGCCTACTGCTGCCAACACACAGATAGGCAAAAACACCAGTATGATCAGCTGACCATAAGCACTACTGGTATCGAAACGTTTTTTATATGCCATGCTAGGTCTACTCTCTACTAAGGTTCTTGCCGTGAATTTTTGTGATAACGTCAGTATTCGTGATACTTGTAGCATGTCGTATCAGAGTATTTGGGTAAGGGGCTACTCTTAATGAACCCACTAATCGTTAATAAGGTCACTGGTTCTGATAAGACAATTAATATACAACTCAAGATTATCTTAACAGGATTCTATAAGTTCTGGTTAAGCATTCCATGGGATGAACAACGTTATAATTAAAGTGCCAACCACTCTGTGTTAAAGAGAATATGGCTTTAAGCTATCAACTCTACTTTTGCAACCCTCAACATAACATTGACATTGACCTGATACAGTGACTATTAATCCTTGATGCGATAAGCGCAGCTGAAAACAAAATGATATAATAAAGCCACTTTTTATTTACCACAATATATCGCTCATAGTCATAACATATGAGAGCGCACTCTAATGCCTTTCGTTTTTAGCTCGCTTATCACTGCAAACCTATAACCCAAGCGACTGTCTAAAATTATGATCAAACAATAAAAACAGCGCTTCTATCAAAAACAAGCCATTAAAAACATATTTAAAAAATAGAAAAGGATACTTTATGTCCACTACGGCCATGTCAAATGCTAACTTTATTACTCAAATCACTACCCTTGCTGATTGCGTTGGTCAAACGCCATTGGTGAAACTTCAACGTCTGCCTGAGCAAGAGCACATTGCCAATGGCGCCACAGTATTAGCTAAGCTTGAAGGTAACAATCCAGCGGGCTCTGTAAAGGATCGTCCTGCTTTTAATATGATTTATCAAGCAGAACAGCGCGGTGATATCAAGCCTGGCGATATGTTGATTGAAGCCACTAGTGGCAATACTGGTATTGCATTGGCCATGGTCGCTGCGATGCGTGGCTACCCGATAACGTTGCTGATGCCGACCAACTCTACCCAAGAGCGTAAAGATGCCATGATTGCTTATGGCGCAACGCTGATTGAAGTAGACGAAGGCATGGAAGCTGCGCGCGATTTGGCATTACAGATGCAAGCAGATGGCAAAGGGGTGGTATTGGATCAGTTTAATAATCCTGACAATAGCCAAGCTCATTACCTGACTACAGGCCCTGAGCTATGGGCACAGACAGAAGGTAAGATTACGCATTTTATTAGTTCGATGGGCACGACAGGTACGATTACCGGTGTGTCACGCTACCTAAAAGAGCAAAATCCAGACGTCAAAATCATCGGCCTACAGCCTGACGAAGAAGCTTCGATTGCTGGTATTCGCCGTTGGCCGGCGGCTTATATGCCTGGTATTTTTGATGCAGACTTGATTGATGAAGTGATGGATATCGATCAGCGTATTGCTGAAGTCTATATGCGTAAATTGGCGAAGACTGAAGGTATCTTTGCTGGGGTATCTTCGGGCGCAGCTGCATGGGCAGCGACCCAAGTGGCAAAAGCAAACCCTAATGCTGTCATTGCTTTTATTGTCTGCGATCGTGGCGATCGTTATTTATCAACGGGTTTATATAACGTTGACGATAGCAATACGGACAATGACGCAGAAGTTAATTAATGCATAAGAAATACCATTTAGTATCGTTAATTTAAAAGAAGTGCAAAGCGGCCAAGTGCAGATATAAACGTAATACTTCAAGCAAGGTTAATGTTTTCATTCTTTATAATGAATTAACTATAAGCTCATAAATAGTCAGGATTATCTATGTCACAAGCGCTACCATCCGACCCTATATTGGTTTTTGATATCGAGACTGTCGCCGATGTCGATGCAGCACGCCGTATCTATCCGCAATTGGCCGATCTTAACGATGCGGATGTGTTAAGCGCGCTGACAGCCATACGTACACAAGAAGCAGGGCACGACTTTATGCGCTTGCCACTACAGCGTATTGTCTGTATCTCAGCTCTGTATATCAAGGATGGTAAGTTATCGCTATTTTCTTTGACTGCCGATAAATTTAGTGAAAAAGAAATCCTAGCCAAATTCTTTAGAGCATTTAACGACATTGAGACATTGCCGCAACTTATTAGTTGGAATGGCTCAGGCTTTGACATACCTGTACTGATATATCGTGCCATGCAATATGATTTGTCAGCACCATGGCTATTCGAAGAAGGCGAGCGTATTAAAAACATGCGCTTTGATAACTATGTTAATCGTTTTCATACACGTCATCTAGACTTGATGGATCGGTTTAGCCAGTATGGTGCTAGTCGCCGCGAAGCCATGGATATCGTCGCAAGTCTGTACGGATTACCCGGTAAAACTGACGTGGATGGCAGTATGGTTGGCGCGCTTGTTAGTAGCGGTGACTGGCAGACCCTATCTATATACTGTGAGTCTGATGTTATGAATACTTGGCTGATTTATTTACGCTGGTTACGTCTAACAGGACAGTTGTCTTCACAAGATTTTGATGCTTGGCAGCAGCAGAGCTATGACTATCTGGCAAAGTATACCCAAGCTGACGGTAGTCCGCGACATCAAGAGTTTATCGCTGACTGGTCATCGGCACCCGAATTATAGAATTCGCATTATTAGTAGTTTTTATTCCCCTCTTCTAG
This sequence comes from Psychrobacter sp. Pi2-52, assembly GCF_904846705.1. Taxonomy (GTDB): domain Bacteria; phylum Pseudomonadota; class Gammaproteobacteria; order Pseudomonadales; family Moraxellaceae; genus Psychrobacter. The sequence continues at coordinate 237,345 of NZ_CAJHBS010000002.1, read as the reverse complement.
TTATTTATTATTAAGGCAGGTTTATGCAACCCACCGATTCAAAAACATCTACAGCATCTGATATGGCAGCGCAAAGCAGTAACGCTCAAACGAATGAAGCTCAAACCAACGACACCCAAACGATTGTCATTCCGCCTAGTAAGAAAAAATCAAAGCCATCATCAAAGACACGTCGTCGTCTAAAAGATGCAGAGCCAATTCCATTTAATATTGATGGTTTGTCACATGATGGTCGCGGTGTTGCTGTGTATGGTAATGGTTTTGATGTTGCGGAAGGTCATGCTGAAGACAAGCATGGCAAAAAGATCTTTGTTAGCTTTGCTCTACCAGGTGAAAGCGCCTTAGTAAAAATAACCAACAGCCGTGCTAGCTTTGAAGAAGGTGATGCCATTAGTATCACTGCCAACCCAAACCCTGAACGTGCTGTACCACCCTGCCCGCATTTCGGTACTTGCGGTGGTTGTAACTTGCAACATTGGCAACCAGATGGACAAATAAATTTTAAACAATCAGTACTGGCTGAAATGCTAATGCACCAAGCCAACGCGGAACCTGACAATTGGCTCCCTCCTGTGGTCGGTGATCGTCTTGGTTATCGTACCAAAGCACGTTTGGGCGTACGCTATGTCGTCAAAAAAGAAACCGCGCTTGTCGGCTTCCGTGAGCGTTCAAGTAACTTCTTGGCAGAGCTAAATGAGTGTCATATCTTAGATCCACGTATTGGGTTTGAGATTGAAAACCTAAAAACGCTTATTAGCACTTTAGAGAGCCGTGACAAGATTGCTCAGCTTGAGCTTGCAATGGGTGAGCAACTGCCAGAACTACCTGATGGTAATCAGCCAGTTGCGCTCATCGTACGTAATTTAGAACCGTTGTCAGACGCTGATATAGACAAACTAAAAGTCTTTTTTGCAGCGCGTAATTGGCAGCTGTATTTGCAGTCGAAAGGCGTTGATAGTATCCAACGTATTGCGTTGACAGACGCTGATGATTTGAGCGAGCAATTTGGGCGTCTATATTATCAATTGCCAGAGTATGATCTGACTTTTGAATTTATCCCTACTGACTTTACTCAAGTAAATTTATCGGTTAACCGTCAGATGACCAGGCTTGCCTGTGACTTATTGGACTTAAAAGCAGGCGAACGCGTACTAGACTTATTCAGTGGTTTGGGTAACTTTAGCTTGCCACTAGCGCGCCTCGTTGGCGAGACAGGCTCAGTAGTCGGTGTCGAAGGCAGTGAAGCCATGACCGAACGTGCTGCTGACAACGCTCGTCGCAACGGTATCAACAATACTGAGTTTTATAGTCAAGATTTGACTCAAGACTGTACTGATAAGCCATGGGCCAACCAAGGTTTTGATGCACTGTTGATTGATCCACCGCGCTCTGGTGCTTGGGAGATTATGCAATATTTGCCAAAATTTAATGCTGAGCGCATTGTTTATGTCTCTTGTAATCCAGCGACCCTTGCTCGTGATACAAAAGCATTGTTAGAACAAGGCTATCGTCTGACTCATGCTGGCGTGATGGATATGTTCTGCCATACGGGTCATGTTGAATCTATCGCTCGCTTTGAAAAAGTAGCAGTTTAACGTTATTAATTTTCAAAAACGATTAATGGCTGAAAATGACTGATAGTTGAACCTGATTAAAGAGACAATTAAGCGTTATTACAATTATCTAAGTTAACCCAAAGCTTTGATAAGTTTGTGCTAATAAATAGCCATTATTTAGCGTAATTGACCACAGCCATACAGAGGCTCGCTTGATTTGTCACTTTAAAATGAGATAATAGTAAACAATCTTCCTATGTTTTTGATGATGTTTCCAATCGCTACATAGCAAGCATTTGCACTCATAGCTTTATATATTTTACGCGCATTTTATAGCTGCTAAAAATAACATTTTTAGCAGTTGTATTGGTTTATAGCTGACACTTTATGGATCGTTAATTCAGAGTGTGTGCATAGTAGATGAGGTTATAATCAATTCAAAATAGCTAAGAGGAGTCGGCTATGGTAAAAATTCGTGAAGGATTACCGCTGGTGGATGGACAGACCACGCAGGCCGATAGTGCAACACTTGCGGCGCAACTGGTGGCGAGCCAACGCTCTCACCAGTCAGCCAATAGTTATGCTCAAATTCCCCTCGACATCAAATACCAGTTGGCAACCCACAAGCTACATACTACTTTTGATCGCTCAGCCGCACACACTTATCATTTACATGACCCTCACACTAAAGACGAGTATTTGGATGATACCAATGCGCTATCAAACAAAGAGCTTGAGGCGGTCGACTTGGACCAAGCCAACATCGACGTACCTACTTGGCTAGATAATGTGGCCAAGCGTATTGGACAAGAGTCAGTACCCAACCTAAGTGCAGCTTGCGAGTTTATTCGCAGTCACATGAATACCAGTGAATCTGAGCGTTCAGGCGCTTACGTGACCGGTATTGGTATGACCGATATTCTGACCTATCTTTATCAAGATGAAGACTCATTGGTCGCGGCCATGCTGTATCGCAGTGCCCGCAAATCAATCATTAGTCTCGCTGAAGTTGAAAAAAACTTTGGTCCAGATATTTTGACCCTTGTTAAAGATACCCTTGCAATGGGTAAGCTATCGGAGATTATCGAGAGCAACAAGCGCTTAGAAGACCATTTCGTCAACAACCAGCGAGATCAGCTATCAAATATTTATAGCATGCTCATCTCTGTCACCAACGACGTGCGTGTGGTACTCATCAAATTGGCAGAGCGTACCTTTGCCATGCGTGAGTTGACGTTTTCTAGGCCAGAGCGTCAAACGCGTGTCGCACGTGAAGTCATGACTATTTATGCGCCATTAGCCCATCGTTTAGGTATTGCGCAGCTAAAATGGGAGCTCGAAGATTTAGCTTTCCGTTATCTTGCGCCTGATCGCTATAAAGAAATTGCTAAGCTGCTGTCAGAAAAACGTAGCGAACGCGAGTCCTATATTCAGCGCGTACAAGACAAATTAAATGAATCATTAGCAGATGCCAGTATTGAAGGCGAAGTATCTGGGCGCGTCAAACATATCTACTCTATTTATCGAAAAATGAAGCTTAAAGGTCTATCCTTTGATCAGCTTTATGACATTCGTGCCTTGCGCGTCTTGGTTAATAGCCCTTCTGACTGTTATCACGTTTTAGGCCTAGTACATGGCTTATGGCGTTATATTCCTGAGCAGTTTGATGACTATATTACTAACCCTAAGTCCAATGGCTATCGCTCACTACATACTGCTGTAATCGCGGAAAATAAATCACTGGAAGTCCAGATTCGTACTCATGAGATGCACTTTGAGGCCGAACTTGGCATGTGTGCGCACGTTAATTACAAAGAAGGGCTAAAGAATAAGAAAGACAATTATCTGAATCAAAGAATCAGCTCACTACGCCAATTATTATCTATCAATAATGAAACACGCAATCAGCCACGCTCAGCTGTTGTAGCGGGCGAAGAAATAGATGATATCGAGTTTGACGAAGAAGAGCAACTCGTTGATTTTGATGAGCTAGAACGTATTTATATCTTTAGTCGTGACGGTGATATTACTGAGCTACCAAAAGGCGCGACCGTTCTTGATTTTGCCTACTATGTGCATACTCAAGTTGGCAACCGTGCACAGGCTGCTCGTGTCAATCAACGCTATGTGCCACTGACGTATCAGTTGAAAACAGGTGAGCAAGTTGAGATTATCACTAAGGCATCACGTGAGCCCAATCGTGATTGGTTGGTAGCCTCGTTAGGTTATATTCATACCAACCGTGCCCGTTCAAAACTGCGCCAGTGGTTTAATAAGCAAGACCGTGATAAGAATATTGAAATAGGTCGCCAAATGCTTAGCAAAGAGCTTGAGCGCCTATCTGTTCATCCTAATAGTATTGATCTGAACGACTATATTCAGCATTTTCATGTCAATACGACCGATGACATCATTGTAGGGCTGGTGACAGGTGATATTGGCCTTAATCAGTTAACCAGTCATATCTCTCGTCAGCTACATCTAGAGCCTGAAATACCACCAGAGAGCTTTGTACCTCATGTAGATAACAGAGATACAGGTAAGCTCGATGCGTATAAAATCCATATCGATGGTTTGGATAATATCGAAATCAATTTGGCAGGTTGTTGTCATCCTGTGCATGGCGAACCGATAGCTGGCTACATCACTTTATCGCGTGGCGTTAGCGTGCATAATCGAGGCTGCCCAGAGTACTTACGTCTGGTTGAGCGTGATCCTGAGCGCAAGATAGAAGCCGCTTGGCAAGTACAGATTGGTCGTTATCAGCCTGTTGATATTCATGTCGAAGCATATGACAGACGCGGTTTGCTACGTGATTTGACACAGATAATTGATAAAGAAAACGTCAATATTCGCCAAGTTCAAACGTTAAGTAATGACGACAATATTGCTTTTTTAAAGTTCCATATTGAAGTCTCAGGCTTAGCACATCTATCTAAGTTGCTCGCAAAATTAGAGCAGCAACATGGTATTTTGCACGCACGCCGTGCAGTCGTGTAAATAAAACCTTAAGCCAGTCGTTGTTTATTCCACAATAGAGTTGTCAAAAAATACTATGCCTGAATTACCTGAAGTAGAAACCACTAAAGCCAGTCTTGCTCCATTGTTGGGGCAACAGGTAGTTGATGTTAAAGTATTTCAACCAAAGCTGCGATGGATGATGCCAGATAACTTGGACGAGCTAGCTAATTACACATTAGAGAGTGTCGAGCGCCGAGCAAAGTATCTGATTCTTAATTTTCTGCCAGTAGATTCACAGAATAACGCTCCCATATCAGCCAGCAAAGTTGAACCACGTCAGCTTCTTATTCACTTAGGAATGTCAGGTAGCTTACAGCAACATAGCTATGGTACTGATAAGCGTAAACATGATCATCTGGTTGTCATCTTTAATGATGCTGATAATGAAAAGTCTCAGCTACACTACTATGATCCGAGACGTTTTGGTTCAGTACTATGGCATGAAGATTACGGCAATAAACTACTAGATCATCTAGGTCCTGAGCCGCTTTCAAAAGATTTTACCGCAGACTATTTGTACAATTTAATCCAGCGTATAGATTTATCTAGCCAAGATGGCAATGGGTCATCGACAGATAATACTAAAGCAAACAAACGACTAAAACCCATCTCCCGAGCGATTAAATCTGTCATCATGGAACAAGAAGTCGTGGTTGGGGTTGGCAATATCTATGCGACTGAAAGTCTGTACTTGTCCGGCATCCACCCTGCTACACCAGCCAATCAACTTTCATACGATCAGATTGTCATTTTAGTGAGTCATATTAAAGAAATTTTAAAGAAAGCGATAAAATTAGGCGGTTCGACACTACGGGATTTCACAGTAGCAAGTGGTCAAACTGGTTACTTTCAGCAAACCTTAAACGTGTACGGTAGACAAGGAGAAAGCTGTCTGCATTGCAGCACAACATTAGAAAACATCAAACTTACTGGTAGAGCCAGTGTTTATTGTCCAAATTGCCAGCCGTTAAAATAGCTAATAACTGACATCTGTTTGCTTGAGGTATATTTAGATTAAATGAGGCTAATATCTAGACAGAGTATTTATTTTTGAAAGTATCAAATACTGCCAAAGCTATAGCTAGATTATTCTCATTTTTGTTGCTTATTAGCGCACATCTTGCTTTAATAGTGCTAGCGCTTACATAAATAGTGCGTATCATTTATTTTTCTGTAATATTTAGCCTACCTATTGTTGCCGCAAGATTCCTGTGTGGAAATAGCAGCAGCCATTAATCATACTATTATGAGTTTCAGGATATCGTTATGACTGTTAAAGCAAAAACTCAACGCACAGTTAAGCAGAGATTTTTTACTGTATTGGCAACTTTAGGATTGGTAGCTGCGACTATTCAACCTACTTTTGCAGCTATAGAAATTGATGAAACTGATTTCGGTCCTTCATATGAAACGATGGTAGTCGATACGATTGTCGGTAAACCACTTCAACTCGTTAATGCGGTAGCTGGAACAGCAGCTTATATCGTAAGCCTACCTTTCTCACTTATTGGTGGTAATGCAGATCAAGCACAGCAGAAGCTATTTGTTGAACCTTGGAATGCGATGGGACGTTGTTTAGGCTGCACAGTTGCAGAAGACAACTATTATAAATCTCAAGTTGTTGATAATAACGTAGTACGTATCGTTGTCGATCAACCATCAGAAATTCTGATTAACACCAATGACTATGTAGTGGTTACTCCATAACAATTTGCTTTTAGTAGGCACACCAAATAGTTTACAAAAATAACTGTGACTATTTCATAGAAAAAAAGGCTAACTCGAGAAGTTAGCCTTTTTTATTGTCAACGATTTGATAATTTATTTCGTAATACTAGTATTACTTAATTTGGCACTGATTTCGCGCAGCAACTTCACTTCCTCTGATGGCTCTTCTACTGCTTCTTCTATAACTTCCTCTACCTCTTCAGCACGGCGCATTTTATTGACACCTCTCACCATCATAAAGATGATGAAAGCTAAGATTAGAAAGTTAATAAGTACGGTAATAAAACTACCGTAAGCCAATACAGGTACACCTGCCTCCTTGAGCGCATCATAAGTCATAGCAATACCATCAGGTGCATCGCCTAAAACTAAGAACATGTTTTCAAAATTAATCTCGCCGCCAAAAATAAAAGCGACAATCGGCATAATAATATCATCTACCAAAGATTTTGTGATGGTAGCAAAAGCCCCGCCGATGATGACACCGACTGCCAAATCCATCACATTACCTTTGACAGCGAACTCTTTAAACTCTGAAACCATACTCATTGTTTTTTCCTCAAAATTTATCTATACACAAATAGATATTTATATAGTTAGTATCACATCTAGCTTTCATGTTAATAATTGAATACATTAACGTCACTATTCATTCTGTCTGTATTTTTCCAAGATTACAACACAAAAAAAAGCAGTATAAAGTGAACCACTAATAGCTCACCTTATACTGCTCATTTTTGAATCACTCACTGCCCGTAGAAACTACTGACACTAAGTGGTTGCGTCAAACATCAATACTATGAATTACTAAGTAACTCACTTATTGATATTAAGCACCTTTTTTACCACGGCCGTGACGTTTACGCTCACTTTCAGTCAAGTAGCGCTTACGAATACGTACCGCTTTTGGCGTTACTTCGACTAGCTCATCGTCTTGAATAAATTCAAGCGCTTGCTCAAGAGTGAATTTCACTGCTGGCGTCAACGTCAATGCTTCGTCAGTACCACTAGCACGTACGTTGGTTAACTGTTTAGCAGTCGTTGGGTTAACAGTCATATCATCGTTACGAGAGTTAAGACCAACAATCATACCTTCATAAACTTCAAGCTGTGGCTCAGCAAACAACTTACCGCGTTTCTGTAGGTTAAATAGAGCAAAACCTAGGCAAGTACCATTTGCCATAGAAACCAATACACCGTTAGAACGACCACCAACATCACCGATCTTCTGTGGACCGTAATGTGAGAAGCTCGAGGTCATGATACCACTACCTGAAGTCAGGGTTAGGAACTCAGAACGGAAACCGATCAAGCCACGCGCTGGTATGGTTGCCTCGATACGCATACGGCCTTTACCGTCCAGCTCCATGTTAGTCATCTCGCCTTTGCGTAGACCAACTTGCTCCATGATAGAACCTTGATGCTCTTCTTCGATATCGAAGACAACGTTTTCATACGGCTCTTGTAGCTTACCATCAACTTCTTTGACGATAACTTCTGGACCAGAAACACCTAGCTCAAAACCTTCACGGCGCATGTTTTCGATAAGTACTGATAAATGAAGCTCACCACGACCTGATACTTTAAATTTGTCAGGAGACTCAGTGTCTTCTACACGCAATGCTACGTTATGAATCAACTCACGCTCAAGACGCTCACGAATATTACGTGAAGTCACGAACTTACCTTCACGACCAGCAAATGGTGAATTATTTACTTGGAAGTTCATAGATACTGTAGGTTGATCTACCGTTAGTGCTGGTAATGCTTCAACGTTGTTAGGATCACAAATAGTATCAGAGATATTTAGCGCATCGATACCTGTGATACAAACGATATCACCGGCTTGTGCATCTTCAACATCAATACGATCAAGACCATGGTAACCCATAATTTTTAAGATACGACCGTTACGCGTTTTGCCATGCTTATCAATGACAGTCACTGGCGTGTTAAGTTTAACTTTACCACGTTGAATACGGCCAATACCGATTACACCAACGAAGCTGTTGTAGTCAAGGCTTGAAATTTGCATACGGAACGGAGCGTCAGCATCAACCTGTGGAGGCTGAACAACGTCAACGATAGTTTTGAACAATGGCGTCATGTCATCAGCTAAATCATCTGCCTCTAGACCTGCGATACCGTTCAATGCTGAAGCATAAACAACTGGGAAATCAAGCTGCTCATCGTTTGCACCTAGGTTGTCAAACAAATCAAAGATTTGATCCATTACCCAATCAGGACGTGAGCCAGGACGATCGATTTTGTTGATAACAACGATCGGCTTTAGACCTTGTTCGAATGCTTTTTGCGTCACAAAACGAGTCTGAGGCATTGGGCCATCAACAGCGTCAACAACTAAAAGTACGCAGTCAACCATAGACATTACACGCTCAACTTCACCACCGAAATCGGCGTGACCTGGGGTGTCAACAATGTTGATACGGTATTCAGTTTCTGAAGTTTTATCTGTCCAGCGGATAGCTGTGTTTTTAGCCAAAATGGTAATACCACGTTCTTGCTCAATATCACCTGAGTCCATTGCACGCTCAGCAATGTTTGCACGGTCGCCAAAAGTACCAGACTGATGTAATAACTTATCAACCAAAGTTGTCTTACCGTGGTCAACGTGGGCAATAATTGCAATGTTACGCAGGTGTTTGATATCGTTCGCCATATAAAATGCTCGTTTCGTCTTAAAAAAATGCAGTAGCAGTAAGCGCTGCTGAATAAACTTTCATCATCAATCAGATAGATATTGAATCTAAGATGATGCAAAAAAGAATGCTATCAAATAAAAAAGTTCAATACAATCAAATATCTATACTGACGAATTCATCATACAGATTGCTATGCTAATGTACATACTGTTAATTTACAGAATGTTTGGGTGGCTAGTATAACATTATTGATTCATAAATTTATGTAATAACTCACTTTTATCAATACATAAATAAAAAAAAGCCACCCATTGGGTGGCTTTTTTTGTAACTATATATTTTACTATACGGTTATTTTGCTAATACTTATTGAACAACCATATCTTTAGTTTGTTCAACAGTCATTGTTTTGTCACCAGTGATGATGGCATAAACACGACGGTTCATAGCACGACCTTCTTCAGTGTCGTTTGAAGCGATTGGATTGTCATAACCATAGCCTACAGTTGATAAACGGTTTGGAGCAATACCGAATTCGTTAGTTAGCATAGATTTAACAGCAACGGCACGAGCTTCAGATAGACGTTGGTTATAACGTGCTGAAGGACCAGTCTTAGAAGCATGACCTTCTACACGAGCTGTAGAGTTAGGATACTCACGCATCTTCTCTGCTACTTTAGCGATTTCTGGCTTGTACTGGTTTTTGATAGCTGACTTGTCGTTATCAAAGAATACACGTAGTTCCATTTTCAGTTCGTCAGTAATGTCTACTGGTACTGGGCAACCGCGCTCATCAACTACTACGTTCATTGGAGTGCCTGGGCATGCATCAATGCTATCAGGTACACCATCACCGTCAGAATCAAGATCAGCTTCAACAACAACTACTGGAGTGTTGTCAACTACTGGCTCTTGCATAGGCGGTACTGCTACTGTAGGTGCTAGATGGCCACCTAGTACTACTTCTAGACCGGCCAAAGCCATGCCTTCCCACCAGTTGTTATCAAAGTTATGAACCGCACGAGCTTCACCACGTAGACTTAACGCATCGTTGATACGATACATAGCACCTAAACCTAGGTTACCAATAGTGTCTTTTGATTCTGCAATTTCGTTACCAGCTGCATTTTCGATTTTAATTTTAGACTGACCAGCACCAACTAATACATATGGTTTGAATGCGCTGTCAGTGTAACCAGTAAATTCTTCAGTACCAATTAAGAAGTTACCAGAAATAGTTTCCTGTTCAGCATCATAAGATCCTGTGTCAGCATCATTATTGCTAATGCCATCAGTATTAGAAACGCCGTATTCTACTTGAAATTGTGTAGAAGGTGTTAGTTCGATACCAAGTGCTGCACCAGTATAAAGACCATCTTCTTGATAGTAACCATCTCCAGTAGCATCATCAACTAACACTTCCGCTTGCTCATCATCAGCACCTTCGCTGTAATGATAGCCTAATAGTAGTGGGCTAATAGTAACGCCAGCATTAGCTGCTAATGGAGCAGCTGTTACGGCAAATAGAGCTAGAGCTATTTTGTTCAATTTCATGGACTTCCTCCAAAGGATAATTTTAGTGATGCATTAAGCAAAACCGATTCTCAAGACGTACTAAGATAGACATCTCTTACGCATTTTAAGTTACAAAGCAAAACCAATTAAGGAGTAGCTTAGCGATTATTAATTCAGTTTACAACTTTTTTCGTTAACGAGCTACACATTATTACACGATAATGTTGTAACTAAAACACAATAAACAGTCTAAGTTACCCAGAACTAACACACCTTACGCTTCTTATCTTTTACACATCAGTTTGCGATAGATGAATAGTCTATTGATAGCTATTTTCTTGAAGCATTTTATTACAATTAGAATTTTTTCTCTATTGCTAATATCGTTCTTTCACTAATTGAAACATTTTTTGACAGTCGCTATATATTACATATATATTGTAAAAAACCAATATTCTTCTGAAAATCAAGCAATTAGGTGTTGTATGTGTTTTATATACAGTGAAATAAGAGAAAGTTTAAAGAATTTGGACAATTGGTTTGCTTAAAAGATAGTCAACACAAGGATGTGTGAGACGTTGTTTTTTACTTGAATGACAAATAGCTATAGGATGTAGCGCATTATGAACTTACTTAGTAAGGTACTGGCCCATTATAAGAGAATAGTCATTTTTACCTTTTGTTTACCTATTTGCAGAATAGGCGGGTATGGAATTGATAATTTCTTAGCTATTGCATCTAGGTTATTCAATGAACTATTAAAGTTAGCCTATTATAGGAAACCATCCCTTCAAAATAATATTTTAAACGCCAAACAATCAGACGGCTTTACTCTCGTTGAGCTAACTGTGACGACAATGGTATTAGGAATTATTGCAGCTATTGCGGCGCCAAGCATCTTAACGCACTTAGCACGGATGGAAGCGCAACGTGTTAAGCATCAACTAGAGAGTACCTTATCATTAGCAAAGGCTGAAAGTTACATAAGTCGGCAGGATGTCTTGGTTTGTTTATCGAATGATGCACAGCAGTGCCATAGGAACAGTGATAAGACACTTCTGCTATTCGTAGATAAAAACAACAATAAGCACTTTGATTCTCAAGTAGATACCTTATTAACTCAGCAATCCTTAAACCTAAGATATAGTACAGTGAAGTTAAGAGTTGGCGGTAGGCGCCACTATACTAAATTTTGGGGTGATAGTGGCAGACCACGAGGACACTTCGGTCATATAAAATATTGCCCTACCTCTTCTTATAACAAATCAATGTACCAAATCTCTTTTAACCAATCCGGTATCGTCAAACATAAACTTAACGTAGACCACCCTACAAAATGTAGCGGTTAATAAAGGCCATATATGTAAACCTATTTATACATGGCCTCTTTCATCATTGTCACAGCGCTCTCTAGTCCTATAAACACCGCATCTGCAATAAGTGCATGACCGATATTTAATTCATATATACCATCAATCTTTGCAATGGCATTAACATTGTCACACGTTAAGCCATGACCTGCGTTAATAAGCAATTTATCATCTAGGCTCTGTGCTGTAGCTACTGCTTGTTCAATTCTTTGAAGCTCAGCCAACTGTGCGGCAGTATCATTTGCTAATCCTGCTTCGGCATAAGCACCAGTATGCAATTCTATTGCGTCTGCACCACATTCTATTGCGGCTGCAATCTGCTTGTCATCAGGATCAATAAACAAAGAAACCTTAATATTATAATCTTGCAGTTTATAAACATACTCTTTTAGAGACGTGACTTGCCCTGCAACATCAAGACCACCTTCTGTCGTTAACTCTGCACGCTTTTCAGGTACTAGACATACCCAAAAAGGTTTAACTTCGCAGGCAATTGCAAGCATCTCATCTGTCGCTGCCATCTCTAGATTCATTCTCGTCGACAACTGACCTGCCATTTCATAAACATCAGCATCTTGTATATGACGGCGATCTTCACGTAAATGTATAGTGATACCATCTGCTCCTGCCTTTTCGCACAGTAATGCAGCAGCTAGAGGACTCGGATAATTCACACCGCGCGCTTGACGCAATGTTGCCACGTGATCAATATTCACGCCTAACAAAGGTTTTTTTGAATTGTTTTCAGATGAGGTAGATACAGAGATACTCATAAAAATCCTTTGGACAATTAAGCCTAACTTATATAGTTGATACTACGATGATATTTGAGAATGCAGTTATTGATAACGCTGCTGCTGCTGCCATAACAGACGGCTTTGTAGCGGCTGATAATCAAGCAAATGATCAATAAGATGTCGATGTAGTTTGGACCAATGGCTCAGCGTTTGCTCAGTAATACCTAAGCGTGCCATTTCTATGATATCTGCACCCTTAAAGACGGTCTGTCCAGACTCACTGGCTAAATGCTCAGATTCTTCATTATGTACCAATACAGGGAGCAAACCCACATCCGGTAAAAAGCGGTAAGTACAATCAGACTCGATGGGGTTTTCAACATTGTCATGCGTTAACGTTAAAGTGAATCCTAATTCGGTAAATAGATACTGCTCAAACTGACGTAGACAGAAACGAAGCTCGTTATTACTTAGAGGTTGTTTGAGTTGTTGTAGACTGATTTGATAATGCTGCCATAATACAGGCATTGGGTCTTCAGTAGGTAACAACCGCCACAGAATCTCGTTTATATATAGTGCGGCATACTGATGTTGACCGCTGATATTGGCGTAAGGTACGGCTTCTAAGACAGCAGGTTTACTATCTTTTTTAACACCGTCTTTTTGAACACTGTCAGCTTGAGTCGTATCTTGCGAGGCAATATTAATTTGACTGAAAGTTTTTAGGTCGCGTTTGCCAGTAGCAAAAAGCTGTAACGGCATAAATAGTGGCGCGCCTTTTTTCCCAACACCATGTATCACACCGTGTTGTTGAGAAAAAAGATAATACAAAGCGCGCTTTTCTTGATAAGGGCGCTGATGCAATAAATACCCGACGAGCGCTTCATTACGCATTTTTTATTACCTAAATAGCTAAAAGGCAGACAGTGCTTTTGAAGCGTTCGTTTTTAACCGCTATCAATAGCCCAAACTGGTCAACGCACGCTCGTCATCAGACCAACCACGTTTCACTTTGACCCACAAAGTTAACATAATTTTTTTACCGAATAACTGCTCCATATCTTTACGAGCATCCATACCAACTTGTTTGATACGCTGACCTTTGTCACCGATAACGATGGCTTTTTGACCACCACGTTCAACATAGATAGTCGCATCGATGAAAGTACAAGCTTTGCGTGGACGCCCTGTTTTTGGATCAGTATGTGCAGGTTCGTCTTTAAACTCATCAATCTGTACCGTTAAATCATAGGGTACTTCATCGCCTGCACTACGCATGATTTTTTCGCGAATAATTTCACTGGCCAAAAATCGCTCAGAGCGATCTGTGATTTGTTCTGTATCGTAAATAGGCGCAGCGACTGGTAAATGTGAGGCAATCACTTCTTGCAAACGATCTAAGTTTTGATTTTTTAGTGCAGATACAGGAACGATATCAGCAAAATCGAAACTATCGTTGAAAGTTTCGATAAGTGGTAGCACGCTGCCTTTATCTTTTAGAGTATCTGACTTATTAATAACCAATACGACTGTTAGATTGGTCTCACCGAGCTTTTGCAAGGTCAATAAATCATCGTCACGCCATTGATCTGAATCGACAACAAACAGTACTAAATCTACATCTACTAAAGCCGATACCGCCGCTTTATTCATACGTTCGTTAATAGCACGTACTTCGTTACGGTGAATACCTGGTGTATCAACAAACACCGCTTGCATTTCATGGTTTGACAAAATGCCATGAATACGATGACGGGTGGTTTGTGGTTTGCGTGAAGTGATAGACAACTTTTGACCTAATAAGTGGTTCATCAAAGTTGATTTACCCACATTTGGACGTCCAACAATAGCGACATAACCTGCTCTAAAATCATCAGCCATACGAGCATTGCCACTTGGTGCAAAAAACTCTTCAATGGCCATATCATTGTCTAATGCAATATCTTCTGCATCAATAGCATGAATCTCTTCGGTAACTTCGATATTATTTTGGCTTAAATCAATATCTGTATTCTCACCCAAACTTTGGGTGCTGTCTTCATTGTTTGATGGCAAATCAGTATGATTGCTCATAAGTTAATCCTATAGGGTTTGTGACTAGCCGAACTGTCTTTGATGGTAAATTTATTTAGTCACCATTAAAAACGGGCTAGAAACATTTAAAGTTTTAAAATAAATAATATGTGAGGTAGTTTTAATGTGTGTTTTGCAAGCTATAAACCAATCTAAGCTAATATTCTGCATCTAAAAATGCATTAATAGACATCGGCTATACACGTTTTTTGGCAGATCCTGGCAATTTATGTAATTGATTAATCATAAGCTCAGCTGCTTTTTGTTCAGCGATACGGCGGCTCTCACCAGATTCAGTAATATCAGGGCAATTATTGATATTGACATGGCAACGTACAACGAAAATTTGATGCGGTGCATTACCACGCGTTTCCATGAGCTCGTAATTAGGCAGGTCAAACTGTTTAGATTGTAGCCACTCTTGTAACCGACTCTTGGCGTCCTTTAGCGCTTTTTGGTCATTGACATTATCAATCAGATCACCATACCAAGAGAGAACACATTTACGAGTAATATCCATATCTTGACTGTCTAAATAGATAGCACCAATCAGAGACTCTACGGCATCGGCCAGTATAGAAGCACGATTGCGACCGCCACCTTTGCGCTCACCTACCCCTAATATAAGATGGTTAGACAGCTCCAAGTTTTGAGCGATAATTACCAACGACTCTTGGCGCACCAGTGTTGCACGCATACGCGTTAAGCGCCCTTCATTTTGACTAGGATAACGATGATATAAAGCTTCACCCACAATCATCCCTAAAAGTGCATCACCTAAAAACTCTAAGCGCTCATAGTTCTTTTTGCTATCAAATGAGCGATGCGTTAGCGCAAGTTTAGGTAGGCTCAAGTCATTAAACTCATAGCCTAACTTACGCGTTAATACTGCTAACCGCTGAATAAATTCTGAGCTAACAACAAGCGTGTCAACAGACGTACTATTTTTTTGGGAAGTAGGAACCGCTTGGGAATGGTGCGAAGTTGGTTTCATGCGTGGTTTGTGGTTATCCCTTCTGCTTGACAGATTTAGTTTAATAATATTATTTGATATATTTTATGAAATAATGAGAGCGCTATGTCGTATTATGATGGCTTACTCTGCTGTTGCCACTTCGATGTCACCCTCGAAACGGTTTACGATGTCAACATTGCTAAAAAAATTATTAGTTACTGCATATTCTTTATAGATAGCCAATTGACCTGTTTTTTTATCAGTAAAAGTAAATACCTCTTCTGCCTTGGTATCATAGTCAGCATTGATAGATAACTGTTTGTTGACACGTTCAACAAATTGCTTGGCTGTTTCGTTATTATTATTAGCTTCTTTTAGCTGTGCACTTAATACCTTGGTCAATTGGTAATCACCAATCTGAGCTGGTACGATAGCTACTGTCAATTTAGTCGCAATACCCAAAAGCATAATAATGAGAACAATGTTTGTCACACTGGCGCCGCGCTGCATAGCCAAACCAGATAATTGCTGCATTATGATATCCTTCTAAAGATAAACGACTATTTTGAACAAGTGTATAAATAATAAATAGCTATTGATTATTTAGCAACGATATTAGCATAAAACCATTATCAACCAATCAATCTCTAGACAATCTCATAATCTTAATTGATAGTACCATTACGCTCAAAGGTCGGTAGGTTAAGACCAGGTGGTTTATGCATCCAAATATAAACAGCCTTACCTGCTAGGTTTTCATCAGGAACGAATCCCCAAAATCTACCATCTGCACTGCGATCTCGGTTATCACCCATCACAAAATACTGATCTTCTGGCACATCAATACGCCACTCAGTACCTTCTGATTCAACCACCTCTGGTGATTGTTGCTGCAAAAATGGCGCGTATTGTGAACTATTCATACCGTCTAAATAGCGCACGAGGTGCTTGTTGTCACCTTGTACTTCTTCAAAATATTTTGCCGCATCTTCTTCTTGCTGGCCCATTGCAGAAGCACTCTCTTCGGTCAGCACTTGACCTGGACCAATTTGCCCTGGTAAGTATAGCTGTGAAGTCAATTCAGCATTTGCCGCAAAATCTACAGACTTAGTCTCAATAGGTACGTCATTGATAGACAACGTGCCTTGACTATAACTCACGCTATCCCCAGGCAAACCGATAACGCGTTTAATATAATAAATGCTCGGGTTCTCAGGATAGCGAAACACTGCCACATCACCATGTTCAGGTTCACCAGTATCTAGCACCTTATTATAGGTTAACGGCAGGCGCACGCCATATGCATACTTATTAACAGCAATAAAGTCACCCGTATATAGCGTCGGCACCATAGACGATGATGGGATATTAAATGGCTCAATTAAAAATGAGCGTACTATCAATACCACTGCTAACACAGGAAAAAAGTCATAAGCCCAGCGAACCAGTAAGCCTTCTTGACCTCGACCACGATTTTTGCGCTGTTTGAGCGCTAGCTTGTCTAACAGCCAAACAATTCCTAGTACTATAGTTAACGGCACTAAAATTAAATTAAAATCAAAATCCATACCAAATTGCCTATTAACGAGCGGCTTATCTAACACCTTTACGATAAGACTCTCTACATTTGACTGTTATCTACAATGACTATCTTAAATTAAGCTCAATGATTAGCTATCAACTTGCAACACAGCTAAGAAGGCTTCTTGCGGGATTTCCACATTACCTACTTGCTTCATACGTTTTTTACCAGCTTTCTGCTTAGACAATAGCTTTTTCTTACGTGACACATCGCCACCATAGCATTTTGCTAATACGTCTTTACGCATGGCTTTTACCGTACTACGACCAATGATTTGGCTACCGATAGCCGCTTGAATGGCAACATCAAACATTTGACGTGGAATCAACTCTTTCATCTTAGTAACTAGGGCATTACCACGATAACGTGATTGGGTTTCGTGCACAATCATCGCTAAGGCATCGACTTTATCGCCATTGATTAGTACATCAACTCTCACCAATTTATCGGCTTGATAACGTTCAAAGTTATAGTCTAACGATGCAAAACCACGTGAGACTGACTTTAGGCGATCAAAGAAATCCATGACCACTTCGCCCATTGGGATATCGAATATCAGCTGTACTTGTCGACCCATAAAACGCATATCAACCTGAACGCCGCGACGCTCAATACATAGCGTCATCACATTGCCTAAGAACTCTTGCGGTACCAAAATTTGACAGCGGGCAATTGGCTCACGGAACTCTTCAATGTTGTTTGGCTCAGGTAGATGTGAGGGGTTATCTACATAGATTACATCACCGTTCTTTTTCTCAATTTCGTAAATAACTGAGGGTGCCGTCGTGATCAAATCTAGATCATATTCACGCTCTAGACGCTCTTGGATAATCTCCATGTGCAGCATACCCAAGAAGCCACAGCGGAAACCAAAGCCAAGCGCATCCGACGTATCTGGCTCAAAAAACAGCGAAGCATCGTTGATTTGCAGTTTTTGCAAAGCTTCACGGAATTTTTCGAAATCACTCGAATCTACTGGGAACATACCAGAATAGACTTGTGGCGTGACTTGTTTAAAGCCTGGGATACGATCCACATCAGGGGTCTTAGCATGAGTGATAGTATCGCCTACTGGTGCTCCGGCAATATCCTTAATACCCGCAATAACAAAGCCGACTTCCCCTGCTTCTAAAACACCCGTATCTACAGGCTTAGGCGTAAAGACACCAATCGAGCCAACCAGATGTGCCTCTTGAGTCGACTTGATATATAATTTGTCACCTTTACGTATAGTACCTTCACGCACCCGTACCAATGAGACCACACCCAAATAATTATCGAACCAAGAGTCAATAATTAGTGCTTGGAGTGGCGCTTCACGATCACCAGTTGGTGCCGGAATAAACTCTACTAGCGCTTCTAGCAGCTTATCAACACCAAGACCAGATTTGGCTGATACTCGCGGTGCATCAACGGCATCGATACCGATAATATCTTCAATTTCTTGAATGACGCGCTCAGGCTCAACTTGCGGCAAATCAATCTTATTTAACACCGCCATGACCTCTAAGCCTTGATCAACGGCTGTATAGCAATTGGCTACTGACTGCGCTTCTACGCCTTGAGCGGCATCAACCACCAATAGCGCACCTTCACAAGCT
Source organism: Psychrobacter sp. Pi2-52 (assembly GCF_904846705.1). GTDB lineage: Bacteria > Pseudomonadota > Gammaproteobacteria > Pseudomonadales > Moraxellaceae > Psychrobacter. The sequence continues at coordinate 218,544 of NZ_CAJHBS010000002.1, read as the reverse complement.
GCTAATGAACGCGAAACTTCATATGAAAAATCGACGTGACCAGGGGTATCAATAAAGTTAAGCTGATAGCGCTCACCATTTGGATGATCATAAAACAGTGTTACTGACTGTGCTTTGATAGTGATACCGCGCTCACGCTCGATATCCATTGAGTCGAGTACCTGCGCCTGCATCTCGCGATCTTGCAAGGCACCGCACATTTGAATAAAACGATCGGCAAGGGTCGACTTACCATGATCAATGTGGGCAATGATTGAAAAGTTACGAATATTGGCTAATGCAGTCACAAAGCGCCTACTAAATTAAGGGTGATAGAATAATAAAACTAAAAAATAAATATTGTCAGATGCAATTGATAAGTTGCTTGTACTTCTTTGAAGGTCAACCGTTATAACAAGCCGATTCGGCTAATACTACCGTCTAAAACCTATAGCCAAGCACATTAACTTTTATGCGCAGACATAAAAGAGTATTCTAGCAGTTTTCCACTGCAAAGTAAGGCGATTTTGTTAGAAGAGATGTGACTTGCAGATGAAATGAAAAAAACTTAATACTTGTAGAGAATGTCTAGTATATCAAGAACTGATGGAAAACCTTGAGAAGATTATTTATTTTGGGCAAAAAAAAACCAATCTTAATAGATTGGTTTTTTCGTACTGCTATATATGGTGGCGATGAAGAGACTTGAACTCTTGACCTCACGATTATGAGTCATGCGCTCTAACCAGCTGAGCTACATCGCCGTTTTAGGCTGCACATTATGCCCAAGCTGCTGACTGCCGTCAACCCCTAATAAGCATTTTTTGCAAAAAAACGAATTTAATTCAGATTAATTACAACTATTACTACAACAAACAATAAAAAAGGTTTGGTAAACCGATAAGCCGGGTTCTGTCGTGGACGATCATTCCTCTAGGCGTATCATCGCTAATACGCTCAAGCAACCTACCCGCATCGAACGCGGGCCGCGCCATGCCGATGCCTATTTGGTCTTGCTACGCGTGGAGTTTACCATGCCGTGAACTGTTGCCAGCCACGCGGTGCGCTCTTACCGCACCCTTTCACCCTTACCGATAATATCCTAAGATACTAAAGGCGGTCTACTCTCTGCTGCACTGGTCGTCAAGTTACCCTGCCCAGCCGTTAGCTGGCACGCTGCCCTATGTAGCCCGGACTTTCCTCCCCTGCTCATCTGTTGCCAGTGTGCAGCGGCGATCGCCTAGTCTACCAAGCGCGCTAGTATAGCAAACTTATGACTGCCTGCGAATGTCTTTTGGATTTATTTTTAAAGACAACATAAATAGGCTAAAAAAAATTTTCTGGCAGTGCTTCAATATTACCGACCAGATTATCTTTTAGATACGGTATCTGTAGCCAATGCGCTTTGGGATAATTATGAGCCAAATACGTTTGCAAAAAATCAATGGTACTGTTTGCGATCTCAGCGTCTGTTTGCTCAGCATCGTCATGGATATGATTATAAATCACACTGTGTACCGTTAAGCCGCGCGATTTTATGGCTTCTAAACTCAGCAACGTATGATTGATGCTGCCCAATCGACCAGAGGTGACCAAAATAACTGGATAGCCTTGCTCGGCAATATAATCTAATATCAGTAGATTCTCTGTGATCGGTACAAGTAAGCCACCTGCACCTTCTAGTAGTACCAGCTCATACTCAGATTGCAGTCGCTTGGTGGCTTTAGTAATCATATCAGGATCAAGTGTCTCTCCTGATAACTTAGTAGCCAGATGAGGAGACGCAGGCTTCTTATAACGATGAGCACAAGTCGTAAAATCAAGGTCACACGGCTGTAAAGGAATGTCCATAAGTTGACGATGAGTAATAATATCGTCAGCGATATTCATCTCGCCAGTATTTGGATTAATCGATACACCCGTCTGTACTAGCTTTTGAGTGATGACATTTAAACCTTGTTGTGTAAGTGCTTTGGCAAGTAGTCCAGTAGCATAGGTTTTACCAATATCGGTATCGATACCAGAAACAAATAAAACACTCATGGTTGACCTCGGTTTTCTAAATACGTACGCACTACTTTTATCAGCGCTTGGCATAAGGTAGCCAGTTCATCATCAGTAATCACGTAGGGTGGCATAATATACACCAGCTTACCAAATGGTCTGACCCAGATACCATTATCAATCAATAAAGACTGAAAAATGGGCATATCAACTGCTTCATACAACTCAATGACGGCGACTGCACCCAAACAACGTACCTCGGCAACACCTTCTAATAACGCGGTTGGTGCTAGCTGCTGCTCCATAATGCGTTGCATATTTGCGGTACGCGCTTCGATATCATAAGACATAATCAAATCAATCGATGCACACGCAACTGCACAGGCCAGTGGGTTGCCCATAAAGGTTGGACCATGCATCAGCGCTGGATAGTCACTATTATGAATGGTATCGGCAATTTTGCGGGTACATAACGTTGCGGCAAAAGTCATATAGCCACCTGTCAGCGCCTTGCCAATGGTCATGATATCAGGACTAATAGCTGCATGTTCACACGCAAATAATTTACCACTACGCCCAAACCCAGTGGCGATTTCATCCGCAATCAATAGTACGTCATACTTGTCGCACAGTTGACGCAGCAATTGCAGATATTCAGGACTATAAAAACGCATCCCGCCTGCGCCCTGAATAATCGGCTCAAGGATAAAACCCGCCAGCTGCTCGCCATGCTCTACAAAAAACTGAGCTAATGATTCACGCTCATCTACTGTCAATGCGCGATCAAAGCCTAGTGGCGGCGCAGAGACGAAATACTGCATCGGTAATTGCTTGCCATACAGGCTGTGCATACCATTAACAGGATCACAGACACTCATCGCATGCCATGTATCTCCGTAATACCCTGAATGAGTTGAGGCAAACTGTTGCTTATTTGGGCGCTTGGCAGCCACTTGATATTGCAACGCCATTTTTAGTGCCACTTCTACCGCAATACTGCCACTGTCCGCATAAAAAATCGCATCAAGTCCAGCAGGTACAATGTCGAGCAGTTTTTTGCCCAAATCTATCGCTGGCTGATGGGTCAATCCACCAAACATGACATGCGCCATTTTACCCAACTGCTTAGTCAATGCTTCATTCAGTTTTGGATGGTTATAACCATGAACGCTCGCCCACCATGACGACATACCATCGATCAGGCGCGTGCCATCTTCAGTAATGATGTAGATACCTTCAGCGTGATCGATAACGATATTGGAATAGGTTGGTGGCAGGCTGGCATATGGATGCCAAAGATGTTGCTGATCAAAGTCGTTTGTGACTTGGATAGATTGCGTGGTTGTTGTTTGCGTGGTCATCGTGTTGTCCCTAAAACGTTGTAAATTCAAACGTCATCAATCACTTATAAATACTTTATTGACCCGTAATACGTTTGTATTTAGATAGCAGGTCGCTTTCTGTCTCGACATGATTGGGATCATGAGGGATACAGTCGACGGGACAAATCACCACGCATTGCGGCTCGTCAAAATGTCCGACACATTCTGTACATAGATTAGGGTCGATGACATAGATATCATCCCCTTCTGAGATGGCTTCATTGGGGCAAGCAGGCTCGCACACATCACAGTTGATGCACTCATCAGTGATTAATAGTGCCATGAACTGTTCCTTATATTTTTGCTTATATCAGTCATATATGGCTGCTCCTTACTGTTTTAGCAAGTGCTAGCAGCATATCTTTGATGCAACATCTTTTATTTAATATTTAATTTTTTATCAAATGCTTGCAAAACACAGGGTGGAACGAATTTATTGACGTCACCGCCAAGCTTGGCAATTTCGCGAATCATGGTAGATGAGATAAATGAGTAATTTTGAGATGGGGTCAAAAATACCGCCTCAAAGTTTTCATCAAGCTCACGATTCATATTGGCTAGCTGAAACTCGTACTCAAAATCTGACATCGCTCGCAAGCCACGCAAAACTGCCGTGGCGTTTTTTTCACGCATAAAATCAACAAGCAGCCCTTCAAAACCAATGACAGATACTTGCGGTAAATCAGCAAATACGGTTTCGACCAAAGCAACGCGCTCCTCAAAATTAAACAAGGGTTTTTTATGATGGCCTGAGGCAACCGCGATAACGACCTCATCAAATAGCTTGACGGCGCGTGTGACCAAATCTACATGACCGTTGGTAATAGGATCAAAGGTACCAGGGTATAGAATTTTGGTATGTAGCTTTGAGGAATTGGGAGAAATAGAGTGGCTCATAGCATGACTGATATAATCGGTGATATTAGGCCATATGCTAGCAAATTTTGCTCAAACTTAATACTTATCTGCTACATTTGTCCTAACAGCTGATTTACCTTTTCATCAGAGGCTTTGATACAATAGGCAGTTCGACTCATCCATCTCATAATCGAAATAAAAAACAAGACTAGTTATTGGATTAGGATGAGGAATTAGTGGGACTGATTAAATAAGGAGCCTGTGTCTTAGGTCATCCTTATGGAGAAATTATGTCAAAAAAATCAAAAAAGCCAGATAATCAGATTTGCGCCAATAAAAAGGCGCGTCATGAGTATTTTATCGAAGAAACCTTTGAGGCAGGACTGGCATTACAAGGTTGGGAAGTCAAAGCCATTCGTGCAGGAAAAATGACTATTACCGAAGCGTATGTCATATTCCGCAATAACGAAGCTTTCTTATTTGGTGCGCACATTCAGCCATTACTATCGAGCTCAACGCACGTTAGTCCAGACAGTATTCGTACCCGTAAACTGCTGCTGAACCGTCGTGAAATCGAGAAACTATCTGGGGCAATCAACCAGAAAGGCTACGCTTGTGTACCGCTGTCTTGCTACTGGAAAAACTCATTGGTGAAATGCCAAATTGGCCTAGCATTGGGTAAAAAGCAGCATGACAAACGTAAAACGCTAAAAGATCGTGACTGGGAACGTGATAAGCAACGCGGTTTCAAACAGCATTTAGATTAAGCGTTATTTAATCTATATAAAAAGGACGACTCAATATTTACTGAGCCGTCCTTTTTTGCTGTTTATAATATTTTATCAAAAACCATTTTAAACGCTAGTTGGTAAAAATAGACTTGTAAAGTAGTAGTTTTATAAAATAGAAACCTTTATAACATCTAGCCAGCGACCTTTTATGCCATTTTCTCTTCTAGAGACAATGCTGTCTTTCTACTAGCCTGACGCAATTGCCTAACACCATGAGCAATCAAACACCCAATACCTAACCAAATCAGACCGTAGCTATAAATCATCGCTGACTCAAATGGGTTGCCTAGTACGGTCACTGCCAAAATAAATAGCAATGCAGGTTCCAAATAGCTCATCATGCCATAGACATTGACTGGTAGCATTTGACTGGCATCAATATTGGTCTTCATCGCCAAGACACTGAGCACACCTAAACCTACTAGCATCATGATAAAGAACCCAGAGCCGCTAACCAATACTAAACTGCTTGGGGCAAAGAAGAACAAGTAAGCCAGCGCAAAGGGCGCAAATATCGTTAAATCAACCAATAAACCAGTTACTGCGCCAATTCCCTGCAGTCGGCGTAAAATGTAGTAAATAGGATACGTACCGCATACCCATAGCGTCGCCCAAGAGACACTTTGGGTACGGATAACTTCGCTACCCACGCCTAATGCGGCAAAGGCCACTGCCAACCATTGCAGGCGGCTTAGTTTTTCGCCAAAGAGGACACAACCAAACACCACCATCATTAACGGGAATAAGAAATACCCCATCGCGGTTTGCACACCTTGCCCATTAACTGGCGCCCACATAAATAACCAAAATTGGCTAAGGAATATCGGTGTAGGTAATAGCAACCAAGCCCACTGCTTAGCGCCTTTGAGCACTTTCAATTTATCGATGTGCAATCCCAGACGCCCACTTACCATTAGGTATCCGACCAACGCTGCCCACATTGCGAGCATGCGCCAGATAAAAACCTGTGTCCCTGATAATGGCGATAAAAAGCTGCTATACGCATAGAGGACGCCAAATAGCACGTTGGACAATATGGCAAAAGACACCCCTAATATCAGAGTGCGTTGTTGTACGCTACCTGTCGTCCAAATCGCAGGTAGTGGCAAACGTGCAGCAGTCGTTGCTAGCGTATTAGCGAATACATTGGAGAGCATTGAGATAGACATGATAAGCACCGTAGCTATTAATAGATGATAAAAAACCAATTGCTAGCTCTTTTTTTAAAGCAGTTCTGATTGGTATGGTCTATTTTACTAGGGTGCTTTGATATATTATCTCTATATAAGTTCATTGATGAATAAAAATATCAAATAGGTGTCGTATAAATCATTATTTTCTTATATTAGGATTTTTAGTGATAATATTTATAAAAATTGATAAAAAACTCTGCTGTTAAGGATGACCTGATATGAGCCATACTTTAGATAATATTGATAAAGCTATTTTGAACTTGCTGCAAGATGATGCGACATTACCGCTTAAAACTATCGCAGAGCGAGTGCATGTATCCATTGCGACGGCGCAGCGGCGCATACAAGCGCTAATAGATAGTGACGTGATTACCAAACAAGTAGCCATCGTCAATCCTGATAAAGTGGGCTATGGCCTGACAGCAGTGGTAATGATAGAAATGGAGCGCTCTAACACTTCAATGCAACATCGGTTTGAACGCCTGATGGATGCACAATCACGAATCATGAGCTGTTATGAAGTATCGGGTGATTTTGACTTTATGCTCATGGTCAATGCAAAAAACATGAGCGACTATCATCAGTTCACGCGCAGCTTACTGACTTACGAAAATAACGTGCGCAATTTCAAAAGCCAGTTTGTGATGAACTTTACTAAGAGTGGAACTAAAATTACCCTAGATTAATTATAATTAATCCGTCTCAGCTGAAGTTGCCTATCATATGACAATGGATGATAAGTAGCTAAGTTACCTCTAAACCCTGTACGATATCGTTAAACGTTCGATGGAAATTAAATTCCAATAGCTAATTTCGTAAGCCTATTTATTAGACAAGGAAGCCTAATCATGACTGACCATACAAACGCTGCTAGTAAGAATATGAAAGCGTCACTAAAACCATTAAATTCAAAAAAGGTGATAGCAGGTGCTTTGTTTGCCGCGGTACTAGCCAGCTCGGGCTGTGCGACCAGCTCATTGTTAGACAATAGCGGGCATGTCACTATGAACACAATGAAGCAAATACTGTCTGAAGATCAAATTGTTGCTTTTGGTCATCCTGCGCAGGCGTTACCAAAAATGCCAAACGCGTCAATGGTTATCGTAGGAGAAAAAAACAGCTACGTCCTCACCCAAGGTGGGACAGAAATGGTGAACTTACTGAGTAATCTCACGCAAAAAAATATTCAAGTGGATAACGACATGAGCTTTCATGTACCCAATAATGATGGGTACTTCCAAGGTGAAATGAAACTGTCTTATGCCAAATTAAAAGATGAATTTGGGCGCTCAGACTATCAGTTCTTTTTGCAAAATAACGGTAAAGAGTGCACCTCAGCGAGTGATCAACGTATCAACGCTCAGCGTTTTTGTTTTAGCGTTCCTGTCAAAGGCGCTATCTATCCGCAAGTTAGTAACTTAGGTTTGATTCAGTCAAACTATCGCGCACTGACCAAACCATATACGGTGAGCTTCTATACACAGACTGAGCAAGATGTCGTCACTCGTAGCGGTCCAAATGGCGCACAAAAGCTAGTGCTGCTACCCTTTGCCCTCGCCTTTGACGTGGTTACTTTCCCGCTTCAGTTATTAGATTAGATCGTTAAACTACTAGACCGCTCATCGTCTAGTATCAAGGTACACCATGAAAGCTACGTTATAAAAGCCCCTTTATATAAGGCACGGTATCGAAAGGTATTCCGTACCCACCCGTAACGTGCCTGCTTAATATTTTAGAATAACTTTTCGACCAATGTTTTCGGGTAGTTTTGTTTCGCCTTCTCTGCCGCTCGAAACATCATCTCATCTGCTTCGACAGGGCCTGCAACATCGCATAAGCATACATAAGCCAGCTGCATCAAATTATTCAACAGGTGCTCATTATCAGGTACGGACGGGCGATTGCCTTCCAAAAACTGACTGATGTTAAGACTATGCCCTTTGAAGGTGCGCTCTTGCGAAACAGTTTGGTGCATGGTCAGAAATAGGTTGCGACTTTCTGTTTCTGATAGCTGACTGCGCAGCGCTTCTATGACGGTATAAAATGCGAGAACTAGCTCAGAGACAGGAACTGGCACTTTGATTGCTTTATTATGATCATTATGGCTATTGTGACTATCAGACTCGACTGTTTGCTGACTGTCCGCTTGCAACGTAGCCCAAAAGCCTTTCCTAATATCAGACTTATAAGCTTGCAGCTCAGGATAGCGCCTTGTCGCATCCAAGACGCACTGTTGCATCATTTTCACAGAGACCGTTGAGTATCGCTGCCACTGTGATTTAAGTAGTCGCACCTCCTCAGGATGTAGATAATCGGCAAGTACTTCTGCCATCGCAGTCACAGCTTGGTCTACGGATTGAGTATCAATATTCATCAGCTCTCTCCTATAAATGCCGCTCAGTTAAACTCTTAGAATCAAACATTTGCTTCTGGAACTCAGGATAACCAAGCTCTGCATGCTCAGTATAATCAAGGCCTCGCTGCTCATGTAAGCGGCTTGCTTTTAACCCAAAGCTTAGATCGATAAGCTTATACATCACCAGACCCAATCCCAGTCCCCAGCCTAACGCCACGCCGACGCCTAGCGCTTGTACGCCAAGCCGTGATAAGTTGAACAAATCTCCTGTATAGAATAATCCTGCTGCGAGCGTACCCCACGCCCCGCCAAAGCCATGTACTGCCACTGCCGAGACCACATCGTCTACTTTGAATTTTAATAACGCTTGCGACGATAAGATATATACCACGGAAGCAACCGCACCGATGATAATGGCAAATACAGGCGTTGTGGTCGCACAACCTGCAGTAATCGATACGAGACCAATCAAACTGGCATTGACACTATCGCTCAGCAAAATGGCCTTGTTAAGCGATCGGGAGATCAGCATGTAGCTCACCACCGCACTCACTGCAGCGACAAAAGTATTGACTGCGATTAGACCAATATTGCCGGTGATAGATAACGTCGATCCAGCATTGAACCCGAACCAACCAAACCATAAGATAAATCCACCAAGCGCCAGTAACGTCATGTTATGCCCTGCGATGAGTCTTGGCGTGCCATCAGGTGCAAAGCGGCCTAGCCTTGGACCAATGACCAAGATGCCTGCCAATGCCAACCAACCACCGATAGAATGCACAACAGTAGACCCAGCAAAATCAATAAAACCAAGCTCAGCTAGCCAACCTGTACCGCCGAAGTAACCACCCCACACCCAACTGGCAAACACAGGATAAATGAACAAACAAATCAAACATGCCGCCACCGCATAACCGATAAAGGAAACGCGCTCTGCCATTGCACCACTCGCAATGGTCACTGCTGTCGCTGCAAACATCATCTGAAAGAACATCAATGCCCAGTCCATATTGGACAACGCGACTGGCATAAATTGATCCGTACCGACGAAGCCTGAATTATTATTACCCATCATCAGCCCAAAACCAACTAAGTAGAACGCCAGACCACCGATACACATATCGGTATAGTTTTTCATCATCACGTTTACCGCATTTTTCGCACGTACCGATCCGCTCTCAAGTAGCGCAAAACCTGCCTGCATAAAGAACACCAATACCCCGCCCCAGATAATCCAAGCGATATTTTGATATTCGAGTAACTGTGCCACGGTCAATGTGTCAGTCTCAGCAGCTTGGGCGCTACCCATTGCTGCAAACAATACTGTACTTAGCATCAGCCTATTACTTAGCGATAGTTTTGATGGTTGTAATAGTTTTAATAATGTCTTTACCGTGTCCAGCCCAACAGATGATGTTCTCATTTTATCTCCAAACACTTATCTATCCGTTCAAATTTTATCGGTGCACTATTTTTACTCATTGATGCACACAAATAATCCCTAATAAGGGTGGAGCAAAACCTGTGCCAAAACCTATTATTAGAAATTAAAGAAACTTATAAATATAAGAAAACAAATGACCAGTATCAGCTAAGTTGGTATTTTGATAATTATGCTTGCGTGGACGTGGCTATAAATTTAAATAGGATAGAGATTAAGTCTTAGAAGGAAGTTCTATAGAGTTGATAATAACCTTTATAAAATTAATGATGAAACTAATATCGTGACAGTGATAGCTAAGCTATTTTTACTATTATCTTGCTATGGTAGCAGCTTACTTTGCATGAGCAGTTTATCTCACGCTATCAATAACTTATCGGCAATCGCCCCTCATAGAATAGGTCGCATAGTGAAGGCGATTCATGTTAAAATGAGCGCTTTTAAATTCGCCTTTATTATCATTGGGTAATAAGGGCTGTATTTTTAGTGCCATTTTTCTAATTAACAGGTCCGCCCATGTCTGCCGATACCATCGCCCGCACTGCCTTTAAACAAGGCACCAAGCCACTTTATGATTATGACAAACACTGGGCGAGCTGCTACGAGCCGGCGCCTTATCTGCCGATGAGCCGCAAAGAGATGGACGATCTAGGCTGGGATGCTTGTGATGTTATCATCATCTCAGGTGATGCCTATGTCGATCATCCAAGCTTTGGTATGGCCATCATCGGTCGCTTGCTTGAGTCGCAAGGTTTCCGTGTTGGCATCATTGCTCAGCCAGATTGGAAGAGCAAAGACGCCTTTATGGAATTGGGCAAACCTGTCTATGCTTATGGCGTGACCGCGGGCAACATGGACAGCATGATCAACCGCTATACCGCTGATCGTAAAATCCGTAGCGATGATGCTTACTCTCCGGGCAACGTGGCAAACAAACGCCCTGACCGCGCGGCTATCGTCTATAGCCAGCGGTGCCGTGAAGCCTATCCTGATGTGCCTATTATCTTAGGCGGTATTGAGGGCAGTCTACGCCGTATCGCTCATTATGATTATTGGTCAGACAAAGTGCGCCGTAGTATCTTGCTAGATGCGCGTGCTGATGTCTTACTATATGGTAATGCTGAACGTGCGATCGTCGACGTAGTACATGGTCTGTCTAAAGGCTATAGCTTTGAACAGATGAGCAAATTGCGTGGTACGGCTTACTTATTGACCCCGACTCGTCGTCATTGGCAAGAAGACATGACTGAGGTCGCGAGTAACGATGTCGATACCGTCGGCCGTGTCGATCCAATCATCAACCCTTATGTGATGACCGAAGACGTTGATAGCTGTTCAATTGAGCAGAACAAACCATCGGACTCGCCTGTTGGCCAAGCTATGCCTTCATCTATGTCATCACAATATCAGGGCTTTGTCGCTGAGCCAGTTGCTAATAAAGTTATCAACGCTGAACAAGTCGATGAAGAGACGCAAGTGGTGCAAATGCGCGGCTTTGATAAGCCAATGACCGCACGTAAGCATAAGCTAAAAATGCCACCACGTGAAAAGACAGTGATTCGTCTGCCTGACTACGAGCATGTCAAATCTGACCCTGTGCTTTATGCTCATGCAAGTCGTATCCTGCATCTAGAAACCAATCCAGGTAACGCCCGTGCGCTTGTGCAGCGTCATAGTAGCGGTGCTGGTAACTCGCATACCTCTATCGACGTTTGGCTCAATCCGCCACCAGTGCCACTCTCAACTGAAGAGATGGATTATGTGTTTGATTTGCCGTATGCACGCCTGCCGCATCCAAGCTATGGCGATGCGCGCATCCCTGCTTATGACATGATCAAATTTTCGGTCAATATCATGCGCGGCTGTTTTGGTGGTTGTACCTTCTGCTCGATCACTGAGCACGAAGGCCGTATTATCCAGAGCCGTTCAGAAGATTCGATCTTGCGCGAAGTAGAAGCGATTCGAGATACCGCACCGAACTTTACTGGTGTGATATCTGACCTTGGTGGCCCTACTGCCAACATGTATCGCCTCAGCTGCAAAGATGAAACGATTGAAAAGAACTGCCGTAAGCCGTCTTGTGTCTATCCGGACGTCTGCGAAAACCTGATTACCGATCACAGTAATTTGACCAAGCTATATCGTAAAGCCCGTGATATCAAAGGCGTGAAAAAGATCCTGATTGCTTCAGGCTTACGTTATGACTTGGCAGTAAAAGATCCTGAATACGTTAAAGAATTGGTCAGTCATCACGTCGGTGGTTACCTCAAGATTGCGCCTGAGCACTCTGAAGAAGGCGTGCTATCGAAGATGATGAAACCTGGCATGGGCAGCTATGATCAGTTCAAAGCCATGTTTGAGCAATTCAGCCAAGAAGCAGGCAAAGAGCAATATCTGATTCCTTACTTCATCGCCGCCCATCCGGGTACTAAAGATGAAGATATGATGAACCTTGCCCTTTGGCTCAAAAATAATGGCTATCGTGCTGACCAAGTACAGGCGTTTTATCCAAGCCCAATGGCGACCGCGACTACCATGTACCACACGCACAAAGACCCACTACATAAGGTCAGTCGTGATGAAGGTGACATGGATATCGTCAAGTCTGGTAAACAGCGCAAATTACATAAAGCCTTTTTACGCTTTCATGATCCAAAAAACTGGGTACTACTACGTAAAGCGCTACAAGACATGGGTCGTAGTGACTTGATTGGTAAAAACCGTGGTTGCTTGATTCCACCATTTAACGCCAGTTTAGAAGGGCGTGATGCTGCGCAAGATACTTATCAGTCAGCGCGCAAAAAGAACAGCCGCATAGGCAATGACTCAGTGAAGCGCAGTAATGGCTCGTCAAATAGCAATGCGTCAGCTAAAGGTGCAGCGGGTAAAAATGCTGTCGGTAAAAACAGTAATAAGAAAGTCAGCAAAGGCAATTTCCAGACTCAGCATACTGGTCTGCCACCGCGTAAAACCAAGTAGTGTTCATAGCAAGTAGTATTCATAGCAAGTAGTGTTATAGTATAAAAATACATGCTCAATCTAGCGCGTGTTAAGTAAAACAAAAAAAACGCCTATCAGCCACTCGTTGATAGGCGCTTTTTTATGCGCTAATTTTATAGTTGCAGATTTCATAATCAACACAGCTTACTTTTCACCCTGTCTCAGATTACAAGTTACATTAGACAGCGGTTGGGTAACGAAGCTAACAGGTAACGAACAATTTCTAACATTGAAATAGTTCGTTTTCGCTACTATGACCCTCATATGCTAAACGCATCATTAAGAACAAGTAAATGACATCAGCGAAAAGCTTTGGAGAGCACTATGAAAATGATAACTAAAATTGCGACTACCCTACCAGTCCTTGTCCTACTGAGCGCTTGTGCGACTACCGCACCCACTACCCCAGATGCAACTGATACGCCAGTTCCAGAAAAAGTAACCGCTGCCTATGATCGTATGGCACCAGCACCATACACCTGTACCGATGACAGCAAAATCATGGCAAAGCAGTCTATCAATAAAGAACAAGTGATGCTCAACGCTACCTTGCCAAAAGTAAAATGGGCAGAGCAGCCAATCATCCTAAACGGTAAAGTGAAAGGCGAAGTCGCAAGCTATGTAAACGACTCAAACCCAGAAGTCGTCTATGCATGGCACATGAAAGGTGACAAAGGTATCTTTGCGATGAAATGGGCTGATGGTAAAGAATACCAAGTAAATTGCCAAATCTAATCAGCTAAAGATACGCTCATATCGTAATAAACAAATAGTCATAATAGACAAAAAGCAGTCATTAAATAGTGGCTGCTTTTTTATGCGTGTTTGTTTGATACGTGTATAAAGACAGCTATAAGAACCAGTCTCAAATAGACGGTTTTATAGTCAGTTCAATATAATTTCGATACAAGGAAACCGAGTGCAAGTTATACATCAGTATGCTTAGCGAGGATGACGATGTAGCGGATTGATATAGACTTGACTATATAGTTGATTCAATTTAAAAGTAGTATAAGGCAGCCGAGTGCAGTTGTAACTGTGATACTTCAAGCGAGGTTAACGCTGTCATTCTTTTATAGAGCATTGGACTATATCAAAACTTACCATCTAATGTATTTCGCTAGAGAAGCACAAAGAAAGCTGTCAAAATAGCAGGTAGAGCAAATCAATCATGACCAACAATCAAAAGGGTAACTCGATGGCAAAGCGTCTGATAAGTATGATGATAATTGCAACGGCAAGCATGTGGGCGCTGACAGGCTGCGATAACGCTACCGATTCTGTCGATGCCACTGAGCAAACTGCGGAGACAGCATCAGATCCATCCACACCAGCAGCCGACACCATCGACTGGTCACTGGTAGATAGTGGTGAAAAGCCTGCTGACCCTACCAATTATAAGTATCCGTTTGCCATCGATAGTCAAAACGTCCGAGACTATGCAGATTACTTCAAAGTGGACGCTGCTACCGCTCAGCATAATTTGACGGTCAGCATGGCAAGTAACGAAGCGCTATCGAAAGCATTAGATCAACTCAGCGAAACCTATGTCTCACACGAGCTAACCGATGGCAATGAGATGACGCTTATCATTCATACCACGCCTGATGTCGCTGCCAGTCGCTATGATTATGTGCTGTCTGATGACTTTGCTAAAGGATTGGTACTACCTATCGTGATTCAGCCAGATGGTAAAAAAGGTGAAGTGAAGGCGCATGGTGAGATGGTGGAGTAGCTGGTATTAAAGTAGATATCTGTGTTGTCGTGTAAGACTTCAAACAACAATATATAATTATCAAAATAAAATATGATCATAAAGAACTAAAAGCTAACCTCAGCATCGCTTGCTTTAATGATGAGCAAATATGCTTATCGTAGCTCAATTTTCCTCAATAATTTGACCGTTTATTGCACCACCTTTCAATTCTACATGAATAACAAATACATAGTAGGTTACCATCCTTAATATGGTTAAAGAAGGACTTGTCAGGATAACAGCACTTGAATAAAAGGAGTTTAATGTGCAACTATCTTTAGAAAAATTGCCAGTTTCAGAGCGTATAGAACTAATTCAGCAACTTTGGGACAGCATCATAAGTGATAGTAAGTCATTAAAAGATATTAAAAATATACCACTGACCTCATCACAAGAAAAGCTTGTTGAACTGCTTGATAAACGTCTTTCAGTATATGCAGAAAATAAGTTTTATCACAGATTTAATATTGAAAATATAATAGGATCTCGGGGCATTAGTATTCTTTGCCACTTTACGCCTATTAATAATCTTGAAAGTATTTTAAATAATGGATTATATCCTAGAGATTACATAGATGAGAACATGCCTGATGCCATATGGACAGATGATGGAAGATTTGACGGTATGAAGAATGGCATTTGTTTATCGTTATCTTTTCCTAACCATCAAATGTTTTATAGTAAAAGAATCCAGCGTAAAGATATTGAGTCCTGGGCCATTATTGTTTTGGATGCTAGAAAAGTTATATTAAATTATGACTGTGCTTTTTTTCAAACCAATTCTGCTTTTGGAGACTATAGGAATAAATCATTAAGCGAATTTATGACTTCTAACGCATTTCTTTCGCTATTTCAGGAAGAAGTTGAAACTCGTAATGGGGTCGTGACTAGACAAAACTACTTAACAGATGAATTCCCTACTGATGTTCAAGCAGAGATCGTTGTTTTTGATCACATTCCCCCTGATTCGATAGAGGTTTGTTACTTACAGAGTGGAAAGGATCTAAAATATTTTAGAGAAAACTTTTCTAAATTCACTTTCATTGAAGATTCTAACGATAATTCGGCTTTTGGAAAAAGAGATTGATTTTGAATTTATTAATAAGCTTCGGAAAGGACTAAGGTATGGCTCAAAGACCAACATACATTCCCCAGTTTAAAAATGATTTTCTTGTCAAAACTGAAATGGTTGAGTTTAAATATCATTCAGGATTTTCAGTAGTGCAAAAACAGAAGTCAATTGATGAACTTCATAATTCAATTCAAGAGAAGTATGGCTTTGATCATATTTTAGAAATTTCCAGTAAATCTAAAAAAGATTTAGGTGTAGCTCTAAGTGCTTTTAATTTGTTGATAGCTGATAAATCTACAAAAGAGACTTACAGTGTAGAGTGTGCCTTTCAAAGCAGCAAGGTTTTTGAAAATGGCGGTGCTTACACTGACTTATTAAAAGCAACCTCAAAGCAAGCTAAAAAAGATGAAAGATTAAGAAACTCAGGAAGGTTAATTGGGTTTGAGTTTCATAATACTAAATGGCAATTAAATCCTTTAACAGCATTTTATGACTGGCTATATGTTAATGCCTTAAATCAAAACGTTCAGCTACATGATGAGTTAATGAAATATCAAACCTTTACCGATATTGAGTTTAACCCTAAAAAATCAATCAACTGTCAAGCTTATTCAATCGCTATGTTTGTAGCTCTTGCAAAAAAAAACTTGCTAGGGAATATAAGAAATCCTAATGATTTTTTAGAACTCTATAAAAAATTTCCAGTAAGTAACGCCTATCAGTTCAATGAAAACCTCACTCTATTTTAGTAGATACAGGTTAGCTAAGCTCAATATGTTCGTCACTTATCTTGGAGTCATAGAGTGTACTCTACACTTATTTTGAAAAAATTTTAGAAGTAGCGCGAGGGACGAGCGCCGAGTAAACCATTAAAGAAAAACGGCTTATGGCCTGCATATTTGCCCATTTTGAAAGCACTCAATGCTAAGGCCATGCTTTTAAGTCTTTATCTTTTGTTCTTGCGCTAGGGACGAGCATGTTATTAAGGTATAACCTACCCGGCAAATCCCCTCTAAGGAATTTTCACTTGCAAACCTGAGGAGGCATAAGCAAAACACTGTTTTGCCCGACGCAAGACAAGAGCTATGCTCGCAGTTAGCAGTGCAATTTTTTAACGGTTCTCATCCCCAACCATCGCCAAAAACTCATCTTCGCCCACCACTTTGACGCCCAGTTTTTCTGCTTTGGTCAGTTTAGAGCCAGCCTTATCTCCTGCTAGTAGCGCAGTCGTTTTTGCCGAGATGCTACCTGAGACTTTTGCGCCCAGCGCTTGTAGTTTGGCTTTGGCTTCATCACGTGCCATGCTATCGAGCGCACCTGTAATGACCCATGTTTGCCCATCGAGTGGTAGTCCTTCAGATGCGACCTGCTCGACCTTATCCCAGTGCACGCCAGCTTCAAGCAACGAATTAATCACTTCGATATTGTGCGGTGCACGGAAAAATTTATAGGTCAGCTCGGCGGTGATTTCTCCAACATCTGGCGTTTTTATCAAAGTCTCAATACTCGCCACCATCAGACTATCTAAGTCACCAAACTGCTGAGCAAAATTTTGCGCTGTCCCTTCACCAACACCGCGAATACCGAGTGCATAGATAAAGCGAGCCAATGTCGTATGCTTGCTGGCTTCGATAGCGTTAATGATATTCTGAACTGATTTTTCACCCAGTTTCTCAAAGGTGACCATCTCATCCGCATGATTGTGCAACTGATAGATATCAGCGACCGTCTTGACCAGACCATGCTCAAAGAAGCTAATGAGCCAACTTGCGCCAAGTCCATCGATATCCATGGCACGACGTGAGACAAAATGAATAAGTGCTTCTTGCTGCTGCGCTGGGCAAAACAGTCCACCCGTACAGCGTGCCAATGCTTCATCTTCTGGCAAGACGACAGGAGAGTCGCAGACAGGGCAAGTCGAAGGTAGCGTGACTGGCTCGCTATCGGCTGGGCGCTGATCGTGCCAGACACGAGTGACTTTTGGGATGACATCGCCCGCCCGATGGACGCTGACCGTGTCGCCTGCACGCACATCTAAACGCTGAATCTCACCGAAGTTATGCAGGGTGACATTGCTGACGGTAACGCCGCCGACTTTGACAGGCTCAAGCTTACCGACTGGTGTGATTTGACCCGTACGGCCGACTTGCCACTCGATATCATTTAGACGTGTCATCACCGTTTCGGCAGGAAATTTATAAGCAGTCGCCCAGCGTGGCTCGCGAGATAGGTAGCCAAGCTGCTGCTGTAACGCCAGGCTGTTTACCTTAATCACCATGCCATCGATTTCAAATGGCAGATCGCTACGCCCTTCTATTACTGACTCATAATAGGTCTGCGCGGCGCGTGGATTTGCCACCACTTCTACGGCGCTGACCGTAAATCCAAGCTCGGTAAGCCATGCCAACGCCCCTGACTGAGTGTCGATGGTATCTGGCAAACCCTGATTGACCGAATAGCCATAGAAAGCCAATGGACGACTAGCAGCAATGGCTGGATCTAACTGACGTAAGCTACCAGCGGCGGCATTGCGCGGATTGGCAAAGGTTTTGCCTTCGTTCTCTTCTGCCAATCGATTAAGACGCTCAAAGCCTGCCTTTGGCATTAATACTTCACCGCGTACTTCTAACAACTCGATATCAGCAGCATCGGCTATCCATAGTGGCAGGTTACGGATGGTTTTAGCATTCTGGGTAATATCTTCACCCGTCTGCCCATCACCTCGCGTAACCGCTTGGACAAATTTTCCGTGCTCATATTTCAGTGAGACAGCCAGTCCGTCGAGCTTTAGTTCCATCTCATATTCAGGGTTTTGCTGTGAGTCACTTAGGCGATCATTGACACGGCGCATAAAATCGCGCAAATCATCATATTCAAAGACATTGCCTAGCGACAGCATCGGAATGTCATGCGTGACTTGGGTAAAGGCCGATAGCGGCATATCGCCGACTTGATTGATTGGGCTATCTGGCTGCACCAAATCTGGATATTCTTCTTCAACCTCAAGCAACGAGCGACGCAATTGGTCGTATTCGCTGTCTTCTAAAATTGGATTGTCGAGCACATAATAGGCATAGTTATGCGTCTTAATCGCTTCAATAAGCGCACGCATTTTTGAGACAATCTCTGCACTATTATTGGTACTACTGTCAGTCGAACTAGGTACATTAGATTTGGCAGGTGCTTGGTTTTCTACTTGAGCAGGTAGGTTTTTAGAATTATTTGATGAGATAGAGTCAGTCATAGTCGGCGTCTTTTTTGCAATTCAAGATGTCGATATGATAACAAGTTTGTAGGAAGCTCGGTATAGTCAATCCTATATAAATCAAATACTGTGTCAGGCTCGCTCAGTCTACGATTAGCATTTTGCAGAAACTATAGCCCATTAAAAAAGGCAAATAACGTTAATCGCTATTTGCCCTTTTTATAATTTCTACTATTAATCAGCTTTTAACTTTTGTAGCTTCTAGCCTTTAAACTGCTAACCCTCATAATCACGAACTTGGTTACGTAGCTGCTGCTTGTATTCAGGCGTGATTGGTTCGTTCTCTTCATCAAGCATAATCGCGTCAAGGTCGCTTGCCATCATGTAAGCAATGCTCATCATACTATCAAAGCTACGCACGGCCTGTGGATGTGGCAACGACAAGAATACGACGACACCGTTATAAGTGTTGGTCGCGACACTATGCGGATCAAACGGTGCGATACCACTATCGGTAATACCCATCATGCTAAACCACAACATACCCGTGCCGTCTTTTTGCTCATAGCGATGGAACATATTCATCGCGCCATAGCGTAAGCCGTATTTATCAATCAACGCTAGCAGGTCACGACCACGGATAATCGCCGCTGGACGATCGCGATATTGGTGCGGCAAGATGGTGATATTAATATTGTCTTTAGCATTAATCAAGGGACCGTTTTGCGCATCATCGCCAGATTCTGATAGATGCTGATCCAGTATCGGGCTATTGTCATCGAAGCTTGGCTCTTCTGCCGTATCGATAGTTGGCATCAGGCTATCAGTCGCTGACATTAGGCTAGAGAACGCATCAGGCTCTTGCTCGATATGCATCTGATCGGCGACTTCTACAAACTCAGCACTATCGGCACGGCGCTGTTCTTCTTGCCAGCGCGCGTAGTCGGCTTCATCGATGACGTCATGATCGTCAGCTGCTACATGGTCACGCTCAGCCGTTAGTTGCGCATCAACGTTGGTATGCGCTTGCGTCAATGGCTCTTCTTCAACGACGGCATCCAAGTAGCTACGATCTGGACCGATGCTCGTCTCGCCTGCGACTGTGTCATCGAGATCAGGCTGATCGACGATGTTGCGCTCGTGACGCGGTATGATGGGAATACCATTTTTATCATAATTGACCGCAGCAGCTTCGGTAGCACCGCGGCGCTTAAAGCTACGAATGACCATAAACAGCCCTGCGAGCACGATAAACGCGGCAATGGCAATCAATATAAACTGAATAACGGTCATGATAAATACATCCTAGTATATATAACAAAAGGGAATACACAAACGAGCATAAATGGCAATATTCTAGCATGGCTGACCTATATCGTCACCACATTGTGTACTTTATAACCAGTATGCTGGACTGAGGTCAGTCTTATTTGCATTTATGCCAATTGATTGATTATATTTGCATCGCGCTGATTCTCATAGCACTTTTAGTGTCGGCTGTTTCACGCTTAGCTCTCTACGTAACGCGCGGCTTCGTCGAGCGACACACTGACTAGTGTAGAAATGCCTGCACTTGGCATGGTAATACCCTTTAGCTCATCAGCAATTTGCATCGTCAGTTTATTATGACTGATAAAAATAAACTGTAAATCATCTGCTAGCTCATGAATGAGACTGGTAAAGCGCGCGACGTTGGCATCATCAAGCGGTGCATCGACCTCATCAAGGACACAGAACGGTGCAGGATGCTGCTTAAATATCGCAAAAATCAAACTCAGCGCGGTAAGGGTTTTTTCACCGCCCGATAGTACCGCCAAGCGACTGTTGCGTTTGCCCTTTGGCTGCGCCATTAAGGTAAGCCCTGCCCGCCATTGTTCCGACTTTGGCGTATTGGCTGGCATCTCGTCAGTGTTCAACGTCAGGCTAGCTTGTCCACCGCCAAAGACTTTGGCAAATAAATTGGCCAGCTCATTATTGACCGCATCAAGCGTCTGCATAAACAGCGTCTTGGTCGTCTCATCAATAGAGGCAATCGCTTCAGTCAATGTCTGCATACTGGCCGCGATATCTGCCGTCTGCTGTGCGAGTGGTTCTAGGCGCTCGTTTACCTCGGCCAACTCTGCGACCGCTGCTAGATTCACTGGCCCAATCTTACTTAATTGTTGGGTTAACTTAGCTCGCTCAGATTCTAATTCTGCGATTTTGTCTGGACGGACGCGGCGATCATGAGCGATGAAATCTGCTAGCAAGTTTGAGACACTCATGCTTTGTTGAGGTTGCTCTGCTTGCGCTTTATATTTATGACTTACACGATAATAAGCATCTAAAGCGTTCTGTGTGTGTGCGCTAGCATCCTCTAACCGTGCCGCACTCAGTGCCAATTCAGTAGCATGACGGGCAAGCTCGCTTTGCTGCGTTTGCAATGTGTTTTGCAATGTATCAAATGCCGTCTGCTGCTCAGCGTACGTTTGTTTTAATGCCATTAGCGCAGTATCGCGCTCGTTCAATAGCACTTGCTGCTCATCGCGTGTTATTTGGGCAGACTGTAGCGCTGCTTTTAGCTCTGGCAATTTAGCCTGCTGCTGCTCGTGACGCGTCTGTAGACTTTGCTCATTCTCTAAGGATTTATCATGTTGCTCAGTCGCACGAGCCAGACTACTAACACTATGCTCCAAGCGCATCTCGTATTGCTGAATACGCAGCTGCAATGCTTGCCAAGCATCATCATCAGCTTGACGCGCGCGGTTTAGCTCGCTGCGCTCAGCTTGCAGTTGCTGAGTTGTCGCTCGTGCTTCTACTATTTGCGGCGTTAGCGTAGCAATCTCGCTTTCAATGTGCTGTTGTTCTTGCTCAAGGGTTTGTTGCTCTTGCGCCAGTTCTTGCTTTTCCTGCTCAAGCGTTGCTTTATCAGCGTTCAGACGCTGGCTATCCGCTTGCAAGCGCTCAGCGTTGGCTCGCTCGGTCGTCAGTTGCTGCTGGTATTTGTGCTTATCACGGGTTAACTGCTCGGCTTGCGCACGCATTTCTTCCAAACTGACCATCAACGCATCATAATCGCGCTGGTCTTTTGCAATAGATTTTTGCTGCTCTTGTATTTTAGTTTCAAACTCATCAAGCAAGTCTTCTAATGCTTGCAAACGCGTACGCTGTTGCAGGCGCTGCGTGAGGAATTGGCTATTGCTATCGTTTTGCTCATCCTGTGCACCAGCGAATTTGCTTAAATTAATCGTCCCATGACGACTGATCAGCCAACCATCTGCGGTGAGCAATATCGCTGATGGTGGTAATGACTTTAGAACATCAGTAAGTGTGTCAATCTCATGCTGCTGACTGGTCTCAAACTGCGCTGTATATATATAGCACTGCTGCCAAAGCGCTAATGTAGGCTGTTTAATCAACTGCGATAATGGCAACACTTTATCAATCAAACTATCTGGCAATTCGCTGACAAACGCATTTTCACTAATAGCACTTTGCGCAGTAGGCAACCATAGACTATGACCCGTCTCTACTAGAGTTTTATCTTTTGCACTGGCAGGCGTATTTTGTGCCGTTTGATAAGTCAGTAAATCTGCAACGTCATGCTCAAGCGCTTGCCATAGGTTATTAGCTCGTTGAGAAATGCCAGTAGCATTATTAACGCTTGATTGCTTGATTTGATTAGCTTGTTGGTTAGCAGCCAGCACATTGCTGTCTAGCCACAACGCCAAGATATTATCGAGTAGCGGCGCATGCTCCTGCCCTTTCGCACTTAGCTCAATCTGCTCACGTAGCGTTGCAATAGCTAACGGCTGATGATGTATGCCATCGCTATCTGCATTATCTGTCGCGGTAACTTTCGTATCTGCTGATTGCTGTTGTGTAGGTTTCGGATGCAATATCTGATGCAGGGTATCGTATTCGCCTGCCAACAGCGCATGACGCTTTTCATAATCGCTCAACTCACTTTGTTGTGCGTTTAGTCTCTGCTGCAAACTATGCGCTTGCGGTTGTATCTCGGACAAGCGTTCATCGACGGCTTCGCGTTGACGCTCAACTTGCTGCAACTGCGTGCTTAGCTCAGTAACGTGCTGTTCTAGCACTTGACTGAGATCTTGCGCATTATTCGTCTTACTCACATCAGTACTGTCAGATGCAGATGGCGCTATAGACTGCTGTAATTGCTGCCACAGGTTTTGCCAGTTTTGCTCGCGGCGTTGCCATTTATCATGACTTTGCTGATGACGCTTTTGTGCTTGAGCGTTAATAGCTTGCTGCTGCTCAAGCGAACGGGCTTTATCTTGTAAGCGTAACAGATTGTTTTGCGCTTCATGCCACGCGCGCTGTAGTGGCTGCTCATTGCGCTTATAGTTATTGCGTTTATCTGTTAGCTCAGTCAGCTGCGGACGCAACGTTTCTAGCGCTTGATTCTGCTCAGCTTGTTCAGCTTTTAGGCGCTCGATATCAGCGAGTGATTGCTCACGCTGCCGAGCCAAGCCAGACAGTTGCTGCTCAATGGCATTCAGCTGTGACTTAGCATCACTTAGCTTATGTTCCGCTTGTTGATAGCCGAGCTGCTGCTGATAGTGAGCGCTTTGGGCATCGTCTTTGAGCCATTGCTCTTGATTGATACGAGCAGTGAGCTTGTCTTGCTGAGCTTTGAGCGTGTCGTAGTCAGCCTGTAGTGACGACACCTCAGTAGCACTGCGTTCATGCGCTACTTTCTGCTGTTGATACGTTTGCTTGGCTTGATAGAGTTGCTGAATAGCAAGCTGCTGCTCGATATCAGCTAGTGTTAATGCCAACTCTTCATAACGCTGCGCACTAGCCGCCTGTTTAGACAGGGTCTTTTGTTGGCGTAATAATTCGCTTTGCATATCGTGTAGACGCGCTAAATTGTCTTTTGTTTTCTCTAACTTCTTTTGTGTTTCTTCACGGCGCGCCTGATAGCGCGAGACACCTGCCGCCTCTTCGATAAACTCACGCAGCTGCACGGGACTAGACTCAACAATGCGCCCAATCATGCCTTGCTCAATCACCGCATAGCTACGTGCACCCAGCCCTGTACCTAAAAACACATCGACCACATCACGGCGACGACAACGCGTACCATTGATAAAATAATCTGAGCGGCCATCTTTATTTACCTGACGGCGAACCGATAGCTCTTGGTACAAGTTAAACTCGTGGCGAATGCCAGTCTGCTCATCTTGGGTATGCTCAAAAGTCAGCTCAACACTGGCGACACTTTTTGCTGTCTTATCCTGCGTACCAGCAAAGATAACATCACTCATCGCCCCGCCGCGTAACTGCTTGGCTGAGGTTTCGCCCAGCACCCAGCGGATAGCATCAATCACATTGGATTTGCCACAGCCGTTCGGCCCGACGATGGCGGTGATACCATGACGAAAAGTAAAAGTGGTTGGATTGGCAAAGGATTTGAAGCCTGCCAGCTTTAGAGATTTTAAACGCATGAAGAGTCAATAAACTTAGCAAAAACAGGCGGCTATTCTACCTGAAATTGTAGTGGGTTTTTAGGGTTAAACTGCTAAGTGCATAAACGATTTTGATTCTAGGCTTTGATGGAACCCTCGTAATAGTTTTTGCTCCACTTGGCAGACGCTATTTTCTGCTAAGTAGCGATTATTAAACTCGATGAAGGCTGACCAAGAGATACTTGCTACTTCTAAGTGATCGACTATTTCTAACAGCTCTGGTCTTAGCAAATGCTGATACTTTCTTGGCCGTTTATGACATAGAGCCAGCTCCCGATCTACGAGCGTTTGCTTGTTTTGCTTTAGCGCGTCACCACCGATAAATAACAACAAAAACTTTGCCCCTTTATCGATAAAGCCTTTTTCTAATAAATGCTCGTACATCAAACAATACTTTAGGATTGGGTCTGGGTTTTTCCGACCAGCGAGCTTTAACTCATTCGCTATCAGCACATTCGCCTGATGGTTGTAGGCTAGGTTGTCCATATACATTGCTTTTAGCTCTGTACTGTTTTCAAACATGTCGCTATTACCATGTGTCGACCATGATTCACTCGGCTCAAAGCTAATAAATTGCTGATAAAATAAGTTCAGATAAACATCACTGCACAAACTCAAAAAGATATCGAACTCTTTATTTAGGTAATCCTCAGAAAAGAACGTTACGCGGCGCACGGCTTCTCTCGCATTACAGATACCCATCGTTTGCGTTGAATACGTCTCTAGCTGCTCAGTTTCATTCATTTTTGTATTGAGCTTTTTGATGACTGATTGCTCAATCTCCTCTATGTTTTTATCTTTCAAATCTGGGTGAGATGCCCACTCAATGATTTGGCGTACGTATTGCTTTTTAGTGATGCCTAAAATACGCTGCGGCTCCCATGCCAAAAACTCTACCATATTAGAGAGACCAGTCGTCCATGATAGCTGGTCTTTTAGATGATTCATTGAGCCGAAAACACGGCGGTATTTTTCTGCAGCTTTCATACTAATAATGTCTCACGGTTTGCTTACTAATTTTATAAAAACTCATTATTGCTATAGAACACCCAATCCACTCAATAACAACTGTCCTCCAGCAAATATCAATAATACGCCAAATGCGCGCTTAAGCATCAGCGCAGGTAAGATATGGGCAAGCTTGGCACCGACTTTTGCCATAGCAAAGCTAGCGACTGAAATAAACAAGAACCCTGTGGCATGGACAAATCCTATCGTGCCCTCGGGCAGATTGACCACGTCTTGACCGAACCAAGCAAAGCCTGCTGCTCCAGCCAATGCAATCGGTAGACCGCATGCTGCTGACGTGCCGACCGATTGTTTCATCGGCAGCCCTGCCCAGTTCAAAAACGGTACGGTCAAGCTGCCGCCGCCAATGCCAAAAATAGAGGACGCCATACCAATGCCAGTACCTGCACCAAACTGGACACCGGCCGATGGTAACGGTTTACCCACTTGTTCTTTATTCGAAAAGAACAGCATTTTTAGAGCAACCAATAGCGCACCGAAACCAATGATAGCCTGTAGTGCTTGTCCATCAATCATATCCGCGATACCCGCACCGACCAAACTACCGATGACCAATCCAAGCGCCATCTTGCGCCATACTTCCCAGCGCACGCCGCCGCGCTTGTTATGTGCCGTCAGTGAGCTGATTGAAGTTACAACGATGGTCGCCAACGACGTACCAATGGCCAAATGGGTGATTACTTCTGGCGAAAAGTCATAAGCGGTAAAAATCCAGACCAATGCAGGCACGATAATCATGCCACCGCCGACGCCAAACAAGCCCGCGCTGACACCCGCAAACGCGCCTGCAATCACAAACCACACATATAACATCATAGAACGAACCTTTTATAATACTAACTGGCGCTATAGTACTCATTGGCGCTTAGGCGTGCTTAATTGTATTTGCCAAATCTCAGCGCGACCTTTATGCTGTTTACTCGGTACTGTCTGACCGCAACAATCGCTCAGTATATCAAAGTTTCCTTTAACCACATCGACTAAACTTATGCCGCCACTCACTAGTTTTTCTACCTATTTATCCGAGCTCAATCATCGTCATGTGGCTAGTAGCGCCTCGACCAATAGTGAGCTGATAGAAGCCTTGCAAAACGGGGCGTTAGATGTCGCCACCGTACACGTTTTGACCGCGGAAACCCAAAGCGCAGGTCGTGGTCAGCACGGACGCTCGTGGCAATCACCGCGCGGCAATGTCTATCTGTCGCTATACCATCCCGTGCATATGCCAATCAGTGGCTTGCTATCGCTAATCATTGGTCTTGAGCTGGCGAAGATGCCTGTCATTCAAATGTTGAACGAGCAACTGCAAGCACAAGGACTGACGCCAATTGGGGTGAAATGGGCAAATGACTTGGGTTTTTATCAGCAAGCTCAGAGCCAATCTGAAGAGCAATCTAAAGAACAATCCATAACGGACAGCTCGGTATTGGATTCCGTATTGGATAGTGATGTAGCAAATCAGCGTACGCTACCCTTTAATAAACTGGCTGGGATTTTGATAGAGCCAGTGACTAAAGCTGGCAGGTTAGTCGGTGTGGTGCTAGGTATTGGCCTAAACGTACAGGCAGCACCAAAGCTCACCACACAAACGTCTGAGGGCATGAGTTACCAAGCGATTAGCTTACAAGACATTAATGAGAGGCTACCTTTAGAGTCACGATCTGCGAGCCTACCAGACCTACCAATGCTCTATCAGCAGATGTGCAAAGCATTGATAGCGGCGATGACACGCTTTGAGCATTTGGGCATAGAACAGCCAACGGGTCATACTTATTATTTGGATAGTTTTTTGGAGCAGTTTGCGACGATGGATGCGCTATCAGGTCTACATTTGCGCGTCACCCAAGACTATAATAACGAAGAAAAAGTCGTGACAGGAGTCGCTTGCGGTGTCGACACACATGGCTGTTTGCAATTGCGCCAAGATAACGGTAAGATTTCTACGCTTTTTACTGGACGCATCGACGTTATTTATTAGGCTTAGACAACTATATTGATGAACACCATCATTAACGAGCACTATATAAAGGGACTTTTATGCTCTGGCTTGATCTTGGAAATACCCGCCTAAAATACTGGCTAACCGATGATATCGGACAAATAGTCGCGCATGATGCTAAGCAGCACCTGCAAGCACCTGCCGAACTACTTATGGGTCTGACCGATCGCTTTGAACGTTATGCGCCTGACTTTATTGGTATCTCATCAGTATTGGGCGACAATCTTAATGCCAAAGTATCAGAGACGCTCAGTCGTTTGAATATTCCGTTTGAGTTTGTCCATGTCGATGCCGCGCATGCGCTGATGAAAAGTGCTTACAATGATCAGCAGCTCGGCTGTGATCGCTGGCTACAGATGCTGGGCGCGGTCGATAAGAAAAAACGCCAGTGTGTGATTGGTTGTGGCACAGCGGTGACCATTGATTTGATTGATCATGCTGAGCATTTGGGCGGTTATATTTTCCCCAGCATCTATCTACAGCGTGAGTCATTGTTCTCTGGTACTAAGCAAATCACTATCTCGAACGGTACTTTTGATAGCGTCAGCCAAGGCTTAACCACTCAAGACGCAGTACATCGCGGTATTTTGCTCTCTATCGTCGGCGCAATCAATGAGATTAGCCATCGTCACCCTAATTTTGAATTGATTATGACAGGTGGTGATGCAGCCATTATCTCGCAGCACGTCAACCGTCCGGTACGTCTGCGTGATGATCTATTATTAAATGGTCTGGCTAGATACTTTGATTATCGGAATAAGTTTTAGTAGATCACTTAATAGCACACTGGCACATTATTATATTGACACAAAAAAAGCAGCACGTTTTAAGCGTGCTGCTTTTTTATTTTATTATCAAAAAATAGCTAACGTATTGCTAGCTATTACCCCCATACCTTATTATTTGGTCTCGTTAAATAGCTCACGACCGACTAGCATACGGCGGATTTCACTGGTACCTGCGCCAATCTCGTACAGCTTGGCATCGCGCCAGTAGCGACCGAGTGGATACTCATTGGTATAGCCGTTGCCGCCAAATATTTGAATACCTTCACCTGCCATCCATGTGGCTTTTTCGGCACACCATAGAATCACACTGGCGCAATCTTTACGCACTTCTCGACTATGACCCGCACCGCGCGCGTCCAACATGTCCAAATTCTTGCCAACGGTATATAAGAAACTACGACCGGCTTGTAGTATGGTATACATGTCCGCAACTTTACCTTGGATAAGCTGAAACTCACCGATCGCTTGACCAAACTGTTTACGGTCATGGATATAAGGCACGACATTGTCCATCACCGCTTGCATGATACCGATAGGACCTGCGGCCAATACGGCACGCTCGTAATCTAGGCCACTCATCAATACCTTAACGCCTTCATTAAGACCACCCAAGATATTTTCGCTTGGTACTTTTACATTATTAAAAGTCATCTCACCAGTATGGCTACCACGCATGCCGAGCTTGTCTAGCTTTTGCGCGGTACCAAAACCTTCCATACCTTTTTCAACGATAAAGGCCGTCATGCCTTTTGCACCCAATTCAGGATTGGTCTTGGCATAGACCACCATCACGTCAGCATCAGGACCATTGGTAATCCACATTTTGCTACCGTTCAACACATAGCTGCCGTCTTTTTCTTCAGCTTTTAGCTTCATACTAACGACGTCTGAGCCAGCGCCTGTCTCACTCATTGCCAATGCACCGATGAACTCGCCACTGATTAGTTTTGACAGATATTTCTGCTTTTGTTCTTCAGAACCATTACGTTTGATTTGGTTAATACATAGGTTAGAGTGCGCCCCATAGCTAAGCGCTACCGATGCCGAAGCTCGGCTAATCTCTTCCATCGCGACCATATGTGCGACGTAGCCCATATTAGAGCCGCCGTACTCTTCTGGAACGGTAATACCATGTAGACCGAGGTCACCCATCTTTTGCCACAGATCCATTGGAAACTCATCACTGCTATCAATCTCGGCAGCACGTGGAGCGATCTCGTTTGCTGCAAACTGCTGCACGACATCACGTAGGGCGTCAATATCTTCGCCAAGTTGAAAATTCAATCCAGGTAAACTCATAACCATTCCTTGTATATAAATATTTTTAAATCTTGAATTTTAATCTGTTTTTTAAAGCCAATGTAACTGCATTTTTGGTACCGTTTTTAATGTCATAGTCAACTTAATGTGAAAGTATGGCAAGGCAACCGAGTGTAGATGTATATCGAATACTTCAAACAAGGTTAACGCTGTCGTACCTTCACAGTGGATTGACTATACTAATTAAGACTGGCGTTTATTAATGATGGCACGTGCTACATTTGATCCATTTGGACGCTTTAAGAACTCGCTGATACGTTCACCTGCCACGACCAATTTATCCAAATCGATACCCGTGCTGATACCCATACCATGCATCATATACACCACATCTTCAGTCGCGACATTACCTGTTGCACCTTTGGCATACGGACAACCACCGAGGCCAGCAACAGAGGTATCAAATTCGCTGACACCCATTTGTAAGGCAGCCAAAGTATTGCTTAGTGCCTGGCCATAAGTATCATGAAAATGACCCGACAACATAGAAATATCAGCATACTCAAGTGCAGCTTGCAACGCTCGTTGTACTTTGAGCGGTGTACCCACACCGATCGTATCTGCAATGCCAATCTGCTCTGAACCGATCTCAATCAACCGCTTGGTCACATACGCTACTTGGCTTGGGTCAATGTCACCTTCATAAGGACAACCGACCGTACAAGAGATAACGCCACGTACTTTGATGCCTTGCGCTTTTGCCGCAGCAGCTACTGGCGCAAAACGCTCAATACTCTCATCGACACTACAGTTGATGTTTTTTTGACTAAAGGTTTCGCTAGCTGAGCCAAAGATGACGATTTCGTCAGGACGGTGCAAAATGGCGTTTTCAAAACCGCGCATATTGGGTACCAGTACCGAGTAGCAAACGTCCGTCTGCCGTGTCGGCGCTAGCGCGTCAAGTAGCGCGCTATTATCGCCCATTTGTGGCACCCACTTTGGCGAGACAAAACTGGTCGCTTCCAGCTTTTTGACACCCGCCGCAATCAAGTCATTGATAAGCGCTTGCTTAACCTCAGTCGGTACCGTCATGGATTCGTTTTGTAGTCCATCACGTGGACTGACATCAACAATGCTGACATGGCTTGGATACGAATGGCTCATACTTGTCGTCCTTTTTGTTATTTGCGCTTTGATGAGGCTTTTTTATTAAGCTACGTCAGCTATGCTTTTTCACTATCGATTCGCAATAGCTCATCACCATCAGCGACCAAATCACCTGCTGCAAATAATAGCTCTGCTACCACACCATCTGTCGGTGCGGTAATCGTGTGTTCAATTTTCATGGCTTCGATGACGGCAAGTGGTTCGCCTTTTTTCACAGTATCGCCAACAGCTACTTTGAATGCAACCACTTGTCCTGGCATTGGCGACTTCAAACTGCCGACCGCTGCTGTGTCTTCGCCCACATGTGCCATTACGTCGACAAGCGTAATTTCATCACGTCCGCTATCTGTGAATACGTAGACCGTCTCGTTATTCACCCAGCTTTGGGCACTGATACGTGCACCCTCTAACCATAAAGTATGATTGTGCGCGTCACTGCTATCATAATTGACCTCACCTTCGTAAACCGTTTCGGTCTGAGCAGCTACATTGATATTGCTATCATCCTGCGTATTCGCGATTTCTTTACCAATGATGAGCGTAAAACTACTGAGATTATCGCCGCCTTTTTTGCTATCAACACCACTCACATTATGCCAATTACTGATGCGAGCATTGTAGGCCTGCTCATCATAAACCAAGCTAAATGAACGAGTATAATCGCTATAAGCACGGAAACCCGTTGGCTTGCTAAACGGATCTGAGCTTTGCATGTTTGCTTCACTCGCAAGCTGCTGGGCAATAGCAGTCACCACAAGCGTCGATAATCCAAGCGGATGTTGGTCAAAAAGCTTATCCTGCTCACGCTCTATCAATGCCGTATCGAGATTGGCTTTGCTAAATGAATCGGTATTTAAAATATAACGCAAAAATGCCACGTTGTTTGGCAGACCAACGATACGCGTCTGTGCCAATGCACGATCAAGTCTCGCCAACGCTTGCTCGCGCGTAGGAGCATGGACGATAAGCTTGGCAATCATAGAGTCGTAAAAAGGACTGATCACATCACCCTCACGTACGCCATCATCGATACGCACATCAGTGCCGTTTTTATCAATGACAAAGGTACTGTGCTCAGGCTTTTGATAAGTGAATAACGTCCCTGTCGCTGGTAAGA
Source organism: Psychrobacter sp. Pi2-52 (assembly GCF_904846705.1). GTDB lineage: Bacteria > Pseudomonadota > Gammaproteobacteria > Pseudomonadales > Moraxellaceae > Psychrobacter. The sequence continues at coordinate 186,670 of NZ_CAJHBS010000002.1, read as the reverse complement.
AATTATTGTCAGGGTTTTCGGCACAGATACGCGCCTCAATTGCATGACCGTTGATAGCCAGATCATTTTGCGTTTTTGGCAATGGCTGACCCGCAGCAACCAACAGCTGCCACTCGACCAAATCGACACCAGTAATCGCTTCACTAACTGGATGCTCAACTTGCAAGCGCGTGTTCATTTCCATGAAATAAAAATTCATAGAGTCTTCACGCTGCTCAACGATGAATTCAACCGTACCTGCACCAACGTAATCGACCGCACGTGCTGCTTCGATTGCCGCTGTACCCATCGCTTCACGCATGGCAGTATCAATACCTGGTGCAGGCGCTTCTTCTAGTACTTTTTGATGGCGACGCTGTACTGAGCAATCACGCTCAAACAGATGCACATAATTACCGTGCGTATCGCCAAATACTTGGATTTCGATATGACGTGGTTTTAGCGCATACTTTTCGACCAATACTTGATCATTGCCAAAACTGGTAATCGCTTCACGGCGACATGAGTCTAACAGGTCAATAAAATCGCTGCTTTTTTCAACGATACGCATGCCTTTACCGCCGCCACCTGCACTGGCTTTAATCAAGACAGGATAGCCAATACTATCTGCCTGCTGCTGCAAAAACTGTGCATCTTGGTTATCACCATGATAGCCTGGTATCAGCGGCACACCAGCCGATTCCATTAAGCGCTTAGACTCAGACTTGCCGCCCATGGCACGGATAGCTTCCGCCGATGGACCGATAAATACTAGACCAGCATCTTGGCAAGCCTGTGCAAAGTCTGCGTTCTCACTTAAAAACCCATACCCTGGATGGATTGCTTGGACGCCCGTCTGCTTAGCGATAGCAATAATGGCATCGCCCTTTAGATAACTGTCTTTCGGTGCCGAACCGCCTAAATAGATGGCCTCATCACAGACAGCCACATGCTTGGCCTCACGATCCGCATCAGAATAAACAGCAACGGTACTGACGCCAAGACGCTTAGCAGTCGCAGCCACTCGGCAAGCAATTTCACCACGGTTGGCGATTAGAATTTTAGAAAACATAACTATCCCTGTGTCTTGTCGTTATTATTTGACGTCTTGTCTATTTACCCATTTGCCTATCATTGTTCTACTACTAGTTAGTCTGCCATTAGCCAATCAGGTTTACGCTTTTGCAAAAATGCTTGTACCCCCTCACGGCCTTGCTTTGATGAGCGGATATCAGCGATACCTTTGACCGTGTCAGCAATCAGCTCATCTGTAATAGGTGCACCAGCGACATCGTGTAATAGCTGCTTGCAGGTCTTAACTGCATCAGGGCTGTTTCTGACGACCTTGTTACAGAACGCAGCCACTTCATCGCCTAGCCACTCTTCGCTAACACGCTCATGGATAAAGCCAAGCTGACGCGCCTTTTTAGCATCAAATACTTCAGCACTTAAAAAATAACGCTGCGACGCTCTAGCACCTAGCGCTCGGATAACATAAGGACTGATAGTGGCAGGGGCCAACCCTAACCGCACTTCACTCAGGCAAAAATTAGCAATTTTGACCGCAATGGCTACGTCGCAAGCAGCGACCAGGCCCATGCCGCCTGCATAAACATCGCCTTGAATAGCCGCAACTGTTGGCTTGGGACATTCATAAATAGTCTTAAGCATTTGCGCCAACTTATCAGCATCCGCTAGATTCTCTTCATAGCTATAATCCGCCATGGCACGCATCCAATTAAGGTCAGCACCTGCGCAAAATGCCTTGCCAGCTGCTGCTAGTACAATGACACGTACATTATCATTAGCACCAAGCGTACTGAATGCATCGGTTAGCTCAGCAATCATTTCATCGTTAAAGGCATTACGTATCTCAGGACGACTTAACGTCACTGTCGCCACGTGCTGCTCGACGTTAACCAGTAGGCTTTTATAATTTTTATTACTGTCTTTTTGCATAACTTTCTCTATATTTTTTATGTAAATACTCAAACAAACTCTTGGTCAATCCATAATAATGTTAATACAAGGAAACCAAGTGCAGAGACTAAGCGTAGATGTACAAATCATCCTTCAAATGAGGTTAACACAGTAGTCGTTTATTATGAGGGGACCTTAGAACGCTTACATTCTAAAGACACCAAATTTTGTCTCTTCAATCGGCGCGTTATATGCAGCGCTCAGCCCTAACGCCAATACATTACGGGTATCAGCAGGATCAATTACGCCGTCATCCCACATACGTGCGGTAGCATAATACGGATGACCTTGCTCTTCATACATTTCACGAATCGGCGCTTTAAATGCTGCTTCGTCTTCATCACTCCACGTCTCGCCCTTGCGATCAAAGTTATCACGTTTGACCGTTGCCAGTACTGATGCTGCTTGCTCGCCGCCCATGACAGAGATACGCGCATTTGGCCACATCCATAAGAAACGCGGGCTGTAAGCGCGACCACACATACCGTAGTTACCAGCGCCGAACGAACCACCGACGATAACGGTAAATTTTGGCACTTTTGCATTGGCCACAGCCATTACCATTTTGGCGCCATGACGAGCGATCCCTTCGTTCTCGTATTTACGACCCACCATAAAGCCAGTAATGTTCTGCAGGAACACTAATGGAATTTTGCGCTTACAGCACAGCTCGATGAAGTGCGTACCTTTTTGCGCTGACTCACTGAACAAGATACCGTTATTGGCAATAATACCAACAGGCATCCCTTCGATATGAGCAAATCCACAAACCAACGTCGTACCAAAGCGTGATTTGAATTCATCAAAAGCACTGTCATCGACGATACGCGCGATGATTTCTCTGATATCAAATGGCTTGCGCTTGTCCGTTGGAATCACACCATAGAGTTCTTTGGCATCGTAACGTGGCGGACGCGGTGTGATTTGATTAGGAATATTTTTTGCAGGGCGATTTAGGTGACTGACGATATTACGGGCAATCGATAACGCGTGGGTATCATTCTGCGCTAGATGATCGACTACACCTGACAGTCGGGTATGTACATCGCCACCACCCAAGTCTTCTGCCGTGACCTCTTCACCAGTTGCTGCTTTGACTAGTGGCGGACCACCCAAAAAGATAGTGCCTTGTTCTTTGACGATAATAGATTCATCGCTCATGGCAGGCACATAAGCACCGCCAGCCGTACAGCTGCCCATAACCACAGCAATCTGTGGAATACCTGCCGCACTCAGATTGGCTTGGTTAAAGAAGATACGGCCGAAATGCTCTTTATCAGGGAATACATCATCTTGGTTCGGTAAATTAGCCCCACCTGAATCAACCAGATAAACGCATGGTAGATGGTTTTCTTGCGCAATCTCTTGAGCTCGTAGGTGTTTTTTGACCGTCATTGGGTAGTACGTGCCGCCTTTTACCGTGGCATCGTTACAGACAATCATGCACTCAACGCCATTGATACGACCGATACCGGCAATCACCCCAGCCGCTGGAATCTCTTCGCCATACATATCATGTGCGGCCATCGGCGCCACTTCTAGGAACGGCGTACCCACATCCAATAAACGCTCGACACGCTCACGAGGCAAGAGTTTGCCACGCGCTAGATGCTTGGCTCGTGCGCGCTCTGAGCCACCTTGGGCAACTTTACGCAAGTGTACATACAGGTCATCGACTATCTCTTGCATCGCGGCACTGTTTTTCTGAAAATCGCTTGAGTTTGGACTCAGTTTACTGGTTATGATAGCGCTCATGATATCCCTTTTTTTCTTATACATAGATAGATACGTAGATGTGAGTAGCTTTTTATATAAATCATACTAAGTACTATTTTTAAGCGTTGCTCACATATAGTCGATTCAATTTAAAAGTAGTACAAGGCAACCGAGTGCAGATGTATGTGTGATACTTCAAGCGAGGTTAACGCTGTAATACTTTTATAGTGAAATGAATATAGTTAGTCTTTTGTTTTTTAGAGCAGATAAGTAAGCTTACTACAAACCCAGCTCTTCTTTCATTTGCTCAATGATTTTATATTTTTGAATTTTACCAGTGATGGTCATTGGATATTCAGTCACAAAGCGATAGTAAGTCGGCACTTTATAATGAGCGATATGCTCGCTACAGAACTCGCGTACTTCCTGTTCAGTCAAGCAGCCAGGTTCTTTTGGAATAATCCACGCCGCAAGTACTTCACCATAACGCTCATCTGGTATACCCACAATTTGCACATCACGAATCTTTGGATGACGATAGAGGTAATTTTCAATTTCTACCGGATAGATATTTTCGCCGCCGCGAATCACCATATCTTTACTACGGCCGACAATTTTGACATAGCCGTCTTCATCCATTGTGGCCAAGTCACCCGTATGCATCCAACCATCTTGGATGGCTTCACGCGTTTTAAAGCGGCTGCCCCAATAGCCTTTCATCACTGAATAGCCTCGTGTAAGCAACTCACCTGTCTCACCCAGCGGGACAATTTCACCTGTTTCTGTATCGACGACTTTGACCTCAAGCGCAGGCTGTACCAGTCCCACGGTTGATACTTGTTTATCAAGTGGCGTGTGCTCATTGGTCTGGCAAGATACGGGACTGGTCTCTGTCATACCATAGGCAATAGTGACTTCGCTCATATGCATCTTATCGATGACACGGCGCATGACTTCAATCGGACAGCTAGAGCCAGCCATGATGCCAGTACGTAAGGTAGATAAATCAAAGTCTTTAAATTCAGGATGGTCAAGCTCTGCGATAAACATCGTTGGCACGCCGTGCAGACCTGTACACTTTTCTTCTTCGACTGCTTGTAATACGGTCAATGGCTCGAAGCCATCGTTTGGATATACGATACAACCGCCATGTGTGAGAATCGCTAGATTGCCGAGTACCATACCAAAACAATGATACAAGGGTACTGGAATACACAGCCTATCCTCTTCAGTAAGGTTCATGGCCTCACCGATGAAGTAGCCATTGTTAAGGATGTTACGATGGCTTAGGGTGGCACCTTTTGGTGTACCAGTTGTACCACTAGTAAACTGTACATTGATCGCATCAGTGTTTTTAAGCTGAGCTTGGCGCTCGGCAACACGTGGATCGTTAGCATCGCCCTCGCTCATCCACGCAGAGAATTTTTGCATAAAGCCGAATGTCTCGTCCGACTCTGGCTCATCAATCCAAATGATACGTTCAATCGTTGGAATCTCGACCAAATCAAGCTGAGTGTAGTCTTTATGGTAAATCTCAGGACATAGCTCACGGATTAAACTGGCGTAGTCACTGGTTTTGAAATGACGCATCAGTACGAGCGCTGAACAGCCCAGTTTATTTAAGGCATATTGCAACTCAAAGGTGCGGTAGGCAGGATTGATATTAACGAGGATAACGCCGACTTTTGCTGTAGCCAATTGCATGAGCAACCATTCAGCATTGTTGTGTGACCAAATACCGATACGATCGCCAATTTCTAGTCCCATCTCAATCATACTACTGGCTAGCTGATTCACTTGCTGCTGTAGCTCACGATATGTCCAGCGGATATTTTGATGACGGACGACCAGTGCTTCGCGCTCAGGATATTTGGAGACAATAGCATCAAAAAAGTCACCAATTGTCGCTTCAATCAGCGGTACATCAGGACCTTTATCATAGCTTTGAGTAAGTGGTGCATTGGCTGAGCGTGCGCCCATATTGATACTAGGAATGTTGTTTAAAATAGTATCGAAGTCAACGCGAGTCGAATCGAAATCAGGAGTTTGAGTCATAACGAGTCCTTTCGTTTTACTTTTTATATTATTTATAAATAGCACTTATTAATAGCCTGCGTGCAAACCTTCTTCCTTGGGCAGGTCTTATATAGCATTCAGCTACTATAACGCCATCAATGAAAGCCTGTCAACAATATCAATACAGTATGTATCATTTAATTAGATAGTCTGCCTTTCTACTTAGTAAAAGGTAGCATAGAATCATGGCAAATATTTGACACAAAAAAGCCAGCCACATCATAAAGAATGGGCTGGCTCGATCATCAATATTGTCTTTTAACTGAATCTTATTGAAAGGAATCTAATAAAGGACATTACTTATAAATACTGTGCTTTTATTAGTTTTTCAAAAGACGGTATTGCAACCATTATGCTTTAGGAACTACAGGCGCTTTAATCGTTACTGTTGCGCTAACGGCTTCATTATCATCGAGCAAATCCATGATTAGCTCATCATCGCTTTCAGTCTTTACTTGCCAATTACCCGCTGCTTGCGGTACACCCGTCACCATCACAGAGATGGCTTTATTTTTTAGGCGAATCATTGGTGGTTTATGATCATAGCCACTATGCTCATGACCTAAGATATCATCAGCGATAGTCGTAGCCTGCGCGCGTAATGGCGCAACATAACGACAAGCAACCCCGTTGATAGACATACAGTCACCGATGGCATAGATATTCGCTGCATTGGTACGCAACGTTGCTGCATCCACCACGATACCCGTACGACGATCGAATTCTACACCAGCCGCAGCAGGTAATTGCTCATCGACTGTCAGACCTGTACTGGCAATCACATGATCTACAATCAGTGGTTCGAGCGGCTGAGTATCAGTACTATCTGCATCCGATGATAATGGAGCATAGTCTACTCGTAGTTTCTCGGTATCTTCGCTGTCATTGTTATTGTCGTCGTCATTAGCATGAGCGACAGCTGATACTTGATAACCACCTAAGAATTGAATGCCCTGCGACTCGATTGCTTTGGCAATACGTGCGGTTGCTTTGGCTGGTAGCATCTGTGAAAGCGGTGCATCATTTAAATCAATGAGCGTTACTTTATGACCAGCTTTAAGTAGGTCTTCTGCGATTTCTGTACCCACCATACCAGCACCAACGATCGCAACATGCTGACTACCTGCTGCTAGCTTTTCTTGTAGCTGACTAAAACGCTCGATATGATTGACATGCCAGACCAAATCTTGCGGCAGACTTTTAGGGAATATAGGATGCGCGCCCATCGCTAGTACCATTTTCTCATAGCCGATAGTCGTCAGTGCGTCATCTGACTGCGCATTAGAGCGCACCTGTACAGTTTGACTCACTGGATCAATATCTGTCACTTGTGTATTAGCTAGCAATGTCACTTCTGCTGTGTTCGCCGCTTCGCTACCCGATGCCCGTACCAAATCTGATGCTCGTTTGTTTTGGCTGATTGCCATTGTCAACATCGGCTTGTGATAACGGTCGCCACTATCAGCCGTGATTAATGTGATTGGAATCTCTGTGTCTTTGGCACGAATGGCATCAATGACATGCCAGCCTGCCAGTCCTGCACCAATAATAACCACACCTTTTTTTGCTGCTGTGCTCGTTGCTACAGATGGATTTTCTACGCTCATATAAACTCCAAGATAGTTTATGAATTATTTTAATTATCAAAAATATTGACCGCTATTGTATCAGTAAACAGCCATTCACTCACCTATCTAACAATTCACTTAGTCAATATCGAACTCCATGCGATGTGCTGTTGCACGCATGGTTTCACTATCTATTAATTTTTCTATACAGTATAGACTTGCATGGATGCCTGCGCTTATCCCCGCTGATGTGATTATATTACCAGTATCATCACTAGCATCTACAAAACGAGTATGCGAGATCACATCGATATCAGGATAGGATGCTAAATTATCCAAATCCATCCAGTGCGTGGTTGCTGACTTACCAGCTAGCAAACCTGCCTTAGCCAACAGCAACGCTCCTGTACACACTGAAAGCGTCAGCTCTGCCAAACTTGCTTGAGTGATAATCCAATCAATTACCACCTTATTATATATTTCTGTTTTTTCGGCACCGTATCCACCGGGGACGATTAATACATCAATGTCTGAATGATTGGCAAAACTATAGTCAGGAATGACTTGTAGACCGTTTCTAGCGAATATTGGAGCTTGATGCTCAGCAATAGTGATAACCTCAAAGTACTTATCATCACTAGCAGGGGTAGCATTTTCAGCCAGTGAAAACACCTCAAAAGGTCCTGCAAAATCCAATACTTCTACTTCATTGAACAGTAGTATGCCGACGGTTCGTTTTAGCGTCATATTCAATCCTAATTCAGTTGATAGCGTTAAATTAAATTAAGTTTATCTATATTACGATTATTACCTTTTTAAATTTATTTGATTAATCAGATGAGCCATTTCATCTGCCTTTACCGTTTGCGATTTCTCTAATCCTGCGACTATTCCCGCTCTATTTTCAACAGCTTTATAGTCTTAAAGATCTCTTCTTTAAATACCTTGAGAGTAAATATCATAGGCTCTAAATCGTTTTTCAAATAGATATACAAAAAAAGCTCAATACAAAGCGCCCTATTAAAGATAGCGTTTAACTGTCTTTAATAGGGCGCTTTATATAATTATTAGTAGTGGAAAGAAAAGTAAGCTTTAGAACATGTCTTTATCTTAGAAATACTGCTATAAACAATCGTAAATCAAAGTGTATTTAATGATTTAAAATCTTCGATAAGAACATCTGCGCACGGTCACTTTTTGCCCCTTCAAAAAACTCATCCTTACTACAGTTTTCTACGATATGCCCTTCATCCATGAAGATAATACGATTGGCTACCTGACTGGCAAAGCCCATCTCATGCGTCACGCACATCATGGTCATACCGTCACGAGTCAGCTCGACCATTACATCTAGCACCTCTTGAATCATCTCAGGATCAAGCGCGGAGGTTGGCTCATCAAAGAGCATCGCCACAGGATCCATAGCCAGTGCGCGTGCAATCGCCACCCGCTGCTGCTGACCGCCAGAGAGCTCGGCTGGGTATTTCGCCGCTTGTACCGTCAGACCAACACGGTCGAGATACGCCATAGCCTTTTGCTTCGCCTCACTTTCTTTACGGCCCAAGACCTTAATCTGAGCCACTGTCAAATTGTCAATAATGGTCAAATGCGGAAACAATTCAAAATGCTGAAACACCATACCGACACGGCTACGTAGTTTAGGCAGATTTGTTTTTGAATCACCGACAGAGATGCCGTTGACCATGATGTTACCTTTTTGAAAAGGCTCAAGTCCATTGACTGTCTTAATCAGCGTCGATTTACCACTACCTGAAGGGCCACAAACGACGACCACGTCCCCTTTATGCACGTGGGCAGTACAGTCAGTTAGTACTTGAAAGTCGCCGTACCATTTGCTGACATTAGATATCTCGATGACCATCTCATCACTAGCATGACCACTATTGGTAACCAGCCCGCCAAAGGCATTTAAGTACGTATCAGCATTGCTCATCACTGGCTCCTAACCACATTATTTTCGATAATCATTATTTAAAAAAGGTAAATCAAACATTCAAATCAAGCTCTCAACACTCAAAAGCGCAAGCCGTATAAAAATAACTATTTTAAAACCGCAAACGCTTTTGTAATTGTTGTACGCCGATAGAAGCACTTAAGCTAATCACAAAATAGACAGCACCAGCACCTAGGATATACGGCGTGAGTAAACCCATTAGCTCACCTCGAACGTAGGCTGCGCGGAAAAAGTCTGTCAAACCAATCGCAAATACCAATGTCGTATCTTGGAATAAGATAATACATTGCTGCAAAATCAATGGCAGCATCTTACGAAAGGCTTGTGGCAAAATAACCAGACGCATGGTCTGCCCATAAGTCATACCGAGCGCTTTGGCTGCGTTGACCTGCCCGCTACCAATCGACTGAATACCAGCACGCACTACTTCTGAGAAATAAGCGGCCTCAAACATCATAAATGCGACCACACAAGAGGCAAATGCAGCATCGAGTTGCAGGTACTTACCCGCTACCCAAAGATAAATCATCGGTACAGCAAAGTAGAACCATAGCAGTACCAGTAGCAGTGGCACAGAGCGGAAGTAATTGACGTATAGCTTGGCTGGAATCTCAAGCGCTTTGATACCTGACAAGCGCATCAACGCTAGTATCGTACCCAAACTGATACCGCCCAAAATAGCCAAAAACAGCACTTTTAAGGTGGTAATCATGCCGCCCATCAAACCAGGATAGGCTGTTGCCAATTCGGTCATATTCATTTCTGACCTCCCGCAATAAGCCCAGGCACACGCAATTTACGTTCAATCAATCCCATAATAGCGATCAAGGATAAATTGAAAACCAAATAAATAATCATCGCATAAGTATATATCTCGATACTATTTTGAGTGTATTCGCTGATGGTTTTGGTTTGGCTAATCAGCTCCATTACCCCCACAAGCGAGGCCACAGAAGCGTTTTTGAAACAGTTCGTTAGCTCAGAGCTGAGCGGTGGCAAGATAATACGAAATGCCTGCGGTAGCAGTACTTCTTTATAGACTTGTGGAATGCTAAACCCTAACGCATAGGCCGCGTTAATCTGTCCATCTGGTAATGACTCAATACCCGTCCGTACCTGTTCAACGATACGAGCAGCGGTAAATAAGCCCAAACCAATACTGGCTGATAACATGGCTGAGGTATTCGGAGACAAATCCTTATACCACCATTCTTGTATCGTCGGCGTGAGCCAGCCAGGCGCGATATAAAACCAAAAGAACAGTTGAACAAGCAGTGGAATATTACGAAAAAATGTCACATAAGCCGTACCGATTGCACGAGCAGTCTTGTTGGGCAAAGTACGCATGATACCGAAGATAGTACCGACGACCATCGCAATGGCCCATGCGATACTGCCAATCAATAGCAGCCAGCCAAGACCAGTGATCATCCAATGGATGTAGAGCTCGTTGCCAATACCAGTCTGCTCAAAGAGCACACCCCAGTTCCAGCTATAATTCATGGTTGTCTCTCCGAGCAACGATTGATAAGCCTATACGTCAAATAAAATTACTGGTTATCTGAACGTATAGGCAAGCTATGTTGAGGGACAATGAGCGTTACTGCGCTGCTGCTTCTTTAGGCTGAGCGCTGTCATGCGGATTGGCAATCAAGGCCTTTAAGTTGTCTGACATCTCAAAGTTTAGATTGACGTTCTTTGGCGGGATTGGGTTCAAGAACCACTTGTCATAAATGCTATTGATTTCGCCTGAACTAAAGACATTAGCAAGTGCTTCATCGACCACAGCTTTGAATTCAGGATCATCTTTACGCATCATACAACCATAGATTTCAAACGATTGCGGCGTACCGACGATGACCCACTCATCAGGATTTTTTGCTTTGGCTTTTTCGCCTGCAAGCAATACATCATCCATCATAAAGGCATCAGCGCGGCCATTCTCTAGCATTAGGAAGCCTTCGCCATGATCTTTTGCTGAGATGATATTGGTATCCATTTTATTATCATCATTGTACTGACGGATATAACGCTCCGAAGTCGTGCCTGCTGTCGTTACCAGAGTTTTGCCTTTTAGGTCTTCAAAATCTTGAATACCAGAGTCTTTTTTGGTCAATAGACGCGTGCCAATTTCAAAGAAGCCATTAGAGAATGCGACTTGCTTTTGACGTTCTTCGTTATTGGTGGTTGAGCCACACTCAAAATCTACCGTGCCGTTTTGTACCAATGGGATACGAGTCTGCGAAGTGATTAGGTTATAGCGAACGTTGAGGTCTGGCATATTTAGCTTTTGCTTAACGGCTTCAACCACTTTCATTTCCAAGTCGTGAGCATAGCCAATCGGTTGGTTAGGATCATCAGCGATATAAGAGAAAGGAATAGAGGAATCACGGTGACCGACAACGATAGTGCCAGAGTCTTTGATTTTCTGTAGCGTACCGTTGGTCGTGGCTTCGGTCGTCGTTGCATCATCTGCTGGCGCATCAGTGCTGGTTTGGCTACTGTTGTTACATCCCGCTAAGCCTAATGCCATAACAGCAGCTAAAGTCAACGGTTTGGAAAATGAGTATGTCATGAAATACATCCTTTTATCGCAAGATTGAGTGAGTGCTTGGACGACATAGGTCTGATTGACCCGACTGCCCCGCATCCGTACGGTTGTTGCTGTTGTTTATCACAATGCAACTTAATGTTACTGTACAACAAATTTGCAGTAGAGGGTGATTTTTTTTGAGAGAATACATATTTATGAATATATTTATATTCTAACTATAAATTGATGGCTCATAGCGGCTATCTACTCAGAGCTTTGTACAAACAGCTGCTTGGTTTTTTAAGCTCGTTATTAACCTTTGCTGCTTATAATCGTCAAAACAGTCTACTAAGTGAGATTGATAAATTGGCAGTAATCCCCATAAAGCAAACAACTTCTCTATACTACAAATGACTTATGACTCAAGATATCCAAGTCCCACATACGGACAGCCAAACTACTGGCAACCATGGCAGCAACGACATTCGCCAACGTTTCTTTGTTGAAGACTCTCCTGTGCGCGGTGATGTAGTACGCCTATCACGCAGCTACGCGAGCACGATTGCGCAAAAGCCGTACCCCGAAGCCATTAAACGTTTATTGGGTGAGATGCTGACCGCAGCGAGTTTGCTAATCAGTACGGTCAAAATTAACGGTCGCCTATCTATTCAGTTGCAGTCATCAGACAGTGACAGCTTACTAAACTGGGCGATGGCAGAATGCGATCAAGACGGTATCATTCGTGCGCTTGCTAGCTGGAAAGGCGAGACGGATGAGCAAGTACAAGCGTGGGACAATATGATCCATGCCAAAGAAGCGTTTGCTGAACTTGGTGCGATGGGACAAGGCGTATTGTTTATCAATATTCAGCCTGATGGCGGTGAACCATACCAAGGTATCGTTGAGCGTAGCCATGACAATCTAGCGGACTGCTTAGCGCATTATCAAAAGCAATCAGCCCAGATTCCAACGTTGATTAACTTAGCATCTGATGGCCTGCAAGCTGGTGGTATCTTGGTACAAATGCTACCGCGTACTGCTGAAGAAACGTCTGAAGTTGAGCAAAACCAAGATGCGGGTATCGATGATGATTTATGGACGCGCTTGTCTGTATTGACGCGCACGGTAAAAGCAGAAGAGCTAACAACGCTGGATGCTAACGAAATACTCTATCGCTTGTATCACGAAGAAAACATCGTGGCACCTGAGCCTGCGCCTCTATCATTTGGTTGCACTTGCTCACGCGAGAAGTGTGAAATGGCAATCGAGCAAATCGGCGAAGCAGAAGCGTTAGATATCGTCGAAGAGCAAGGCGGGACGTTTGAGATGGATTGCGGATTCTGCGGTGAAGTCTATAAGTTTAATAAAGATGATGTAGCAGCGATATTTGCTGAGTAAGTTTCTTACTTACTATAAATCAGTGTTTATAAAAAACCCCTCAAGTGTGATGCTTGAGGGGTTTTGTTTTTATCATTAAATCACTACACCGCTACATCTAAACTTCTAGGATAAGAGTGTATGCGCGGACGTCCGGCGTAGTCACTTCGACCATTATCAAGTAGCCATTCAACAACCTGCTCACGCACTCGTCTACTATGAATCAAGTTCATATGATTAACACCATAAAACACGGCTTTATGACCATCTGGCACAAACAAAGCATGCTCAGCGTCATCTTCACCTAACGCTGAAGCCACCGATACCAAGCTATCCCCTAGCAGATCCGTCACCTTAGAATCATAATGCGTTTCAAGCAAAGCGCTGGCAATAAAATAGGTTTTGATACCACTTGGCAGCCGTGCAGGATGACGGAAATCTTGTGGTAGTACGCTACGTCCTTCTAATGCTTTCCAGTCTGCATCACGAATACTGCCATGACGCAGATCGATAATACCGGCACTGCGCATATCACCGAGCTTAGCCAGTGAGCCTGCAAACGGCAGCTTGGCGATGATGTCTTGCACATAATTACCGATACGCTCAAGCACTGCCCCATGATGCGGCGAACCTAGCGTGATGAGATTGCCAACGCGCTTGATCCAGTCTAGACGATCTTGCTCACCATAAAACAGTGCACTGCGAGAGACCAAACCGCCCATACTATGTCCGACCAGGTCTATCTGACTGATATTCGGGTTGTCATTGACCAGCGCTTGTAGCAATTGAGAGAATTTACGGCCGCTACGAGAGATACGGCGACCTGTGTTGTAATCCAAATACAGCACCGTGGTATCAGGCTGGCTGATATGAATGGCCTCGCCTAAGTCATTATCTGTTTGGGCTTGCCAGCTCAAATGACTCATACATAGACCATGGCACAAAATAACGATGCGGCCTGATAGCACTTCACTTTGTGGCTTGCCGTCTTGAGTGTATAGCATCATCGGAATGGCGAGCGCATTTTGATTATTGACAAGATGGTCACCCATGACACCATTAAGTACATTCACCAGTTTTTTTAGTGAGTCTGGTAGTGGCTGCACTGACTTTTGGAGAATCAGGTTTTTGTATATGCGTAGTACAGACGCCAGATTATTACCGACCATCTGCATGACATGACGTATCGTGCCATAGATACGTCCAGTAAATCCGCGCGACCATTTGTTTAAATGTTTGTCATTGAAGCGGCCTAGCGGACGCAGAATAACTTCACGGTGGATAGCTTCTACGATTTCTGTAATCTCAACCACACCCATGGTGGCAAGCTGCGCCAATCCTTCAAAAAAATCAGCCAAAGATACAGGTGTTTTGTTGATTTCATCACTGTCATCCGAATCTGCCAGTAGCTTAACCAGTTCATCCATATCGATGGCTTCGAGTTGGTCGATTTGCTCATATAGATGACTGTGTAGCGGTACACTCGCATCTGGGACAAAATGCGCATCGAGCTCATGGTGAGTACGAGTATAGCTGCTATCGTTTTGAGCGTCGCTGTCACTAACACTGTCGTTATAAAACACATTTGGACTGCTCATAATATTTGCACATTCAGCGAAAAAAGTAATGGTCTATATTATCCTGTAACTGCAGCAAATAGAAGTAAATGGTTTGACTTTAGAGCGGGATGACGACTAGCAGAGCCAAATGAGTGATAGACGGTCTCTTTAACCATCAAATCATTATTAAAATAAAAAATCCCAAGCCTTAACTTGGGATTTTTATGGTTGTGAGCATTTTGGTTGTGCCTAATATACGCCACAGCTTATCTATCTATGTCGTGCTATCAGCTGTATCAAATGATTCTGCCAGTATGACATCACCATCCTCGCGAGTAATCATCACAGTCGCTGAGCGAGGAATACTACCACCAGCGACAGCGCCCCATGTATTGCCGGGATGCTGAATGTTGATAAACAGTGTCTTAAAATCTGGTGCCATGGTGATACCTGTTACTTCGCATCCTTCAGGACCAACAAAGAATCGTTTGATATTATCATTGCTAGCAGATGTGCCGACTCGGGTTGACTGCCCTGCCGATGTGGTCGTCATCGACCCATCACTGACTTTGCCTGGTAGAGCCGCGAGCAACATGCAGCTACTGGTATCGGTGTAAGCGCCGTCATCTGTCTGAATCCATAAGACACCGCGCGGGTCAAAATATAGCCCATCAGGTGAAGAGAAGTCATTATTGTCATTTAGCTGAGATAAGTTTTCTGCCGATAAATCACTTGGCGCACCAAACAGATAAATGTCCCACTCAAAGCTCGTTGCAGCATGGTCACCGCCCATTTCTGCCCAGCGAATGATATGGCCATTATCATTACCAAGCGCTTTTCCGCTTGACTGATAGCTACGCGGATTGGAAGCTGAGACAGGCTGGTCGTCACGTACGCCGCGATATTTATTATTGGTCAATGTCACGTAGACATCACCTGTCATAGGGCTGACCGATACCCATTCAGGTCGATCCATCTTGGTAGCACCAGCAGCATCGGCAGCTGCACGAGCAAAGACCAATACTTCATCTTGTCCATTGAATGGCAATACACTATTGAAAGCATCCAGTCCATTTTGACCATGGACGAGTGCTTTCCACTCACCGCTACCATCTTCGTTAAATATAGCGACGTATAGCGTGCCATCATTCAGATATTTGTCACCTGCTTTTAGTCCGCCGCCAATATCCGAGTTTGACCACATCGCTTTGGAGACAAACTTATAAATGTACTCACCTCGGGCGTCATCACCCATATAGAATACCACTGGCTTACCTTGCTCAACAGGAGCATACGCACAGTTTTCATGAGCGAATCGGCCCAGTGCGGTACGTTTTTGCGGTATAGAGTTTTGGTCAAATGGGTCAATCTCAGTAATATAACCGAAGGTGTTAAAGCCGTAGCGATAATCTTCCGCAGCACTGGCACCGACAGCTGTCATATCCCAGCGTGAGAACTCGTCTGCTATTTTGGCATCCTTTGCCTCTGGGGTATGCCAGAGATACTCCCAACCTGGGAAGTCCTCCACAGCACCGTAGCGCTCGCGTGCATAGTTATCACCAGCGCTCAATTGGCTGGCATCTTGTCCACGGGCAAACACACCCAAGAAGTTCTCTTCGGTCGTCAAATAAGTACCCCACGGTGACAGACCTGCGCCGCAATTGTTATTGATACCGCGAGTCTGATAGCCTGTCGGATCAAACTTGGTCTTGACCAGAGCAGAGCCTGCCACAGGGCCAGCCAATTGTGCTGTTGTACTACTGGTAATACGGCGATTGTATTTAGAGTCAGGTACCATCTCATAGCCCATGCCATTTGCGCGGCGCTTCATCTCAACCACTGCCACACCATGGCAGTTGACTTCACGGCGCACATCGCTGGCCCGACGGCTGCGTTGAAATAAAGGCGCAGCATCTTTATCTTCGATGACATCATACCCAAACGGGCTTAACTCCTCACTATTTACGTATTCATGATTCATAACCAGTAGGCCATTCTCTGGGGCTTTGGCATCGTACGCATTGCCTTTTTTGCCAAAGAACCACATGCCATCATGGTTGTCGCCCATGCGCCATTCAAACGACTCGGCTGAATTTTCACGGTTATCGCGCCAGTCGTCTAGACCAGGCATCAGCGGTGTACCAAGCGGCAAGATTATTTCTGCTTTATAGCCGTCTGCGACCGTCATCGTCTCAGCAGTTGAATGCGCGACTGCCTCAAACTTTAAGGTATCAGGACGCTTCAAATCACCTTGTGCAGGGATAGCGGCATTATCGTCATTACCAGCAATACTGTTATCGTCTTCACTACAACCGACCAAAGGTAATGCGCCAAAAAACGCAGCAGCAGTCAACCCTGTGCCACCTTTTAGGATACTACGGCGGTTCAATCGACGATTGATAATCGTCTGAAAGTCAGTATTATTAGTAGGATTTGAGTCTTCAACCACTTCGTGGGCAAGCGTTCGCTCATTGTTCAATAATGTCATTATCAGTCACCTTGCTATTAGGCTAGATTGGCAGAGAGTTGATCGCGGCTTTATCATTACGACCACAAAAATACGAATTCCGCTTAAGTCTACTCAACCTTTATGACAGCACGCTGAACAATAGGTGACAAACTGATGACAATCGACTGTACTGATGGTTATTGAAAAATAGAATGATTAGATAGTTAGAATTGTTTTGCAGTTAGCAAGTTTAAAAAATAAATATAAAGGCTTAAAAGCAAAAAACCCCAAGCAATTGCTCGGGGCTTTTAATATGTATCTGTTATCGCAATCAGGCTTACTGTACTTGTGATACCCACTCATGAGCACCCAGTTTTAGTTTAAGCTGATCGCCTGCTTGCAACACACCAACGCCGCTTGGCGTACCAGTCATAATCACATCACCTGCTTGCAAGCTAAAGGCGTGGCTAATATTGACCAGCAATTCATAGACAGGAAATAGCATTAAGGCACTATCGCCATCTTGCGTTAATTTATCATTGATAGATAGCTGATACTGTACATTCTGCAGATTGCCAAAGGCTTGTGGGTCGAGCCAATCAGCAAGGACGCAAGCTCCGTCAAAACACTTAGCACGCTCCCACGGATGACCTTTTTCTTTTAGCTTGCTTTGCAAGTCACGTAAGGTTAAATCCAGTCCCAATGTCACACCACCAATGGCTTGCTGAGCTTGCTCAATCGTCGCCATAGATAAGTCATCTGATAGCTGAATACATAGTTCGGCCTCGTAGTGAGTCTCGCCAAACAGCTCTGGACTTGGGCGAACCACATCACTACGGATAGAAACCACTGAAGACGCAGGCTTCATAAACAGTATCGGCGTGGTTGGCACTTCATTGCCCAACTCTGCAGCATGTGCCGCATAGTTGCGACCAACACAGACAACTTTACCAATAGAAGTACGCAATCTTTCATTATGATCGATAGCGCCCTGCTCGGCATTTACACCAGCTGCAATGGCGTTCGCTAATGACTCGTGTGGCGATTGGCTCATACTAAACTCTCCCTGTAAATGATGGCTATTTTATCAGCAGTCCATACTATGTTGTCTACAGTGACTTTGACGATTTTTAGTTGCTAACTGCTAACTATGGAATCGTATTGGTCACCACATCTGGCGGTACATAACTGGCATGACGGTTCATACGCTTTTCAAACATTCTAAAGCTAAATAAGATAACCCATGACAGCAGTAGATAGACGATACCAGCGGCAAAGAATAACTCCATCAAGGTATAGGTACGCGCACTAATCGTACGAGCAACACCTGTGATATCCATCAATGCAATAGTTGAAGCGAGCGCACTACCTTTTAGCATAAAGATAACTTCGTTACTGTATGCTGGAATCACAATACCAAATGCGCGCGGCAGCGTAACCCGTGTTAGCTTTTGCCATTTAGACATGCCAAGCGCATCAGCCGCTTCAAGCTCTCCAATAGGAATCGTCTGAATCGCACCGCGTATAATCTCGGCTAGATAAGCACTGGTATTCAGGGTAAAGGCGATGATGGCACACCAATATGCTTGGCTAAGTACCGGCTCCCACAAGAACGACTCGCGTACGGCCTCAAATTGACCTAAACCGTAATAAATCAGGAATATCTGTACCAATAGCGGCGTACCACGGAAAAAGAAAATATACAGAAACGGTAGTATCTGTACCACCCAATTCTTAGACAGTCGTAACAACGCCAAAACCAAACCAAACAGCAATCCAATCACACCTGAAAACAAAACCAGCTGTACGGTCAATACCGCGCCGCCTAGTAAATCAGGGATATGGTCAAAAATGACCTGCCAATTCCAATCCATAGTATCTCTCCTCTACCCTATGGTCGATTGACTGTGAGTGGATTGACGGCTTATCTTTTTGGCATAGCGTGCCGCAGGATTGGCGCGCCACTCAAGCCACATCATAAAGCCAGTAATCAACATGGTCAGACCCAAATAAATAATCGCTGCTGCCATATAAAAGGTAAACGGCTGCTGTGTAGACTGTGC
This sequence comes from Psychrobacter sp. Pi2-52, assembly GCF_904846705.1. GTDB lineage: Bacteria > Pseudomonadota > Gammaproteobacteria > Pseudomonadales > Moraxellaceae > Psychrobacter. Next base: position 167,395 of record NZ_CAJHBS010000002.1, on the reverse strand, counting down.
TGCACGCGATGACTGATACATGATGTCTTTGAGACCCACGACCGATACCAATGCGGTATCTTTGAGCAGTACCAGAAACAGATTACCCAAACCTGGTAAAGCAATCTGCCACACTTGCGGCAAAGTGATGCGATAAAAAGTCTGAAAAGGACGCATACCAATCGCTTGCGCAGCCTCTCGCTGGCCTACTGGAATCTCTTGAATGGACATGCGAAAAATTTCAGTCGCATACGCACCAAAAGCAATAGACAGTGCCATGACACCACCCCAAAAAGCGCTAATCTCGACATAGTCGTTATAGCCGAACTTTTTGAGGATGCTCATCAATAAGATAGAGCCGCCATAATAAATAAAGAGCACCAATAGCAGCTCAGGAATACCGCGCATCGTCGCAGTATAGACAGTCGCAAGTTTACGCAGCAACCAGATATTGGACATCTTTGCGGTTGCGCCGAGCAAGCCTAAAGCCAAACCAATGATTAAACTGGTCACAGCTAGCTGTATGGTGACGGTAGCGCCGCTTAATAAAAGCGCGCCAAATCCTTGTAAGTCAAACACGATTATCCACTCAGTCTCTTTATATTAGCAATTAAGGCATGTCTTCAATTCAATCGATAGACATCTAAATGGTTTAAAAACGGCTAAATCTTGCCAAACGGCGTCAAATAGCTGACTAATATCTCGATATTATTTGCGCTATTTTCCTTGTTTGACTGCAATTTATCTCATTTTTATTACCATTTTTAAAATGAAGACACGCCCTAGCAAAATATGAGTTAAAAGAATCAGCATCAATAGCTGAACGCGGCGCAACACCGTATTTTATACCAAATCAATAGGGATGGTCGGCGTCAAAAAATGACGTCAGAAGAATACGATTAACGCTGCGATAATTGACACAGTAGAAATGAGCGCTGATTTTATCATATTCACTCGCCGTGATGTTAATACTGACGCGTAAAAGCTGCGCCTAAACCGTACTTAAACAGACACTTGCCTCTAGAGACATACAATAAGCCGACTAAATTTGAGCAAAATTGATAGGCCGCTATTATGTATATTCTTTGATATAACGACAAATAAAAAAGGACATCACCATGATGGTGATATCCTTTTATTAATCAAAACAATATTTCTTGACTGCTATCTTTGACTACTGTTAGCTATTAACTAGCGTTTTCTGTCGCTGGTTGCTCGGCAGTATTTGTATCTGTGCCTGTATTTGCGTCTTCATCAACTGTGCTCGTTGCAGACGCTGGCACCGCAAAGTATTTTTGATTGATCTTATCGTAAGTACCATTAGCCTTTATATTAGCAAGAGACTGATTGATCTTTGCTTGTAGCGGATCGCCTGGACGTACTGCTATCGCAAAGTTATCATTGATATCGATCTCATCACCTTTTAGCGCATATTTGCTACCAGCATTTGAGCTCAGCCATTCTATGGCAGGCAGCTTATCAGAAATCATCGCATCGACACGGTTTGAACCGAGATCCAAAAACGCATTGCTCAACGTATCATAAAGCTTCATATCGGCTTTTGGATACGTGTCTTCTAGCCATTGCGATGAGATAGTTGAACGCTGTGCAGCAATAGAATGCGAGTCGATATCACTGTTGTTACTAGGGTCAAAGCTGCTGTCTTTTTTGGCCAAAAAAACTAAGGCATTGCTAAAGTACGGATCGGTAAAGCTCACCTGCTGCGAACGCTCTGGAGTAACGGACATCGCGGCCACGATTGCATCGTATTTACCTGCTTTTAGACCAGGGATAATACCGTCCCAGTCCTGCGCCACAATCTCACAAGTTACCTGCATATCTGCACAAAGTGCATTTGCTATCTCAACATCAAAACCACCCAGTGTCCCATCAGCATTGGTATAGTTAAAAGGTGCATAGGCCCCTTCTGTACCGATGCGCAATACATCACCTGTAGACGCTGCCGTTGCTTCGGTAGCCTCTGGATTGGTATCAGCCGCACTCTCTTGGCTATTGCTACAGCCAGCAACGGTAAAGGCCGCCGCTAGTGCAAACAATGACATAGACAGACGACTGGCTATAGTAATGTTAGATTTGCCAGTCGTGGCACAGATTGGGGCACAATGGTTGCTCATGATCATCCTTGGTTTTTTCTTGAGTAAACAACACGTCTTTAAACAACAGCAGTCAAACTGCTAGATATCGTATTAGTTAGCTGGCGCTTCTTCTTCAGCGACCATTACTTCTTCGACACTATCAGTTGTTGCTACCGCTTTTTGTGCTGCAGCCGTTGAGCTAGTACCGAAATAGCTACCCGTGATTTGATCATAGGTACCGTTGTCTTTTAGTTCAGCTAATGCTGCATTGAACTTAGCAACTAACGGATCGCCTTTACGGAAGGCAATACCCATCGCATCATCATTGGTGCTGATTTCTTCACCTTTGACTTCGTAGCCTTTGCCTGCGTCTGTTTTTAACCAGTCGATACCCGTTACTTTGTCAGACATCATACCGCGCACACGGCCTGAGGTTAGATCTAGATAAGCATTGTCTTGCGTATCGTATAGTTTGATATCAGCATCTGCATGCTCGTCTTGTAGGTATTGCGAGGCAACAGTTGAGCGCTGTGAGGCAATTGGTAGACCTGTTAGCGACTCAACGCTTAAGTCATCACCCTTTTTGCCGATCAAGATGATACCGCTATGGAAGTAAGGGTCGCTAAAATCAACCACTTCTTTACGCTCAGGCGTGATAGACATACCTGCGATAGCTGCATCAAATTTCTGTGCGTTAAGCCCTGGAATCAAACCGTCCCAATCTTGAGAGATGACTTCACACTCAGCTTTCATTTGCGCACATAATGCGTCAACCAGCTCAATCTCGTAACCAATCAGTTTGCCATCTGCATCGGTATAACTGAAAGGCTTATAGCTTGATTCTGTCGCAATTTTGATATTTAAAGGTGCTTCAGTAGCGGTGTCAGCTTCAGCATTTTCTGCTGGTGCTGAGCTATTGTTACAACCTGCCAGCATTAGCATCGCTGCGCTAAGCGGTGCTAGCCACAATGCTTTTTTACTCATTGATGATGTCATTGAAATTGTCATAAGTTTTATTCCTTAATATATTTACCAGCTGTATCGTCAATCACTGCTTGCTGATTTATGCTTATAAACACCGTTTATTTGAAACATGCTTGGTTTTAAGCATTACTCGCATCAAACGTTACTTGTTCTAAGCATAAATCTTCAGTGAGTCATTATTGACCAAAGTTCATCTGCTCAAGACGTGCAAGCTCACCGTTACTACGGATTTCGCTCAATGCTTTGTCAAAGTCAGCTTTGAGTGAGTCACCTTTACGTACAGCAATGGCAATATTGTCATCGTTATCAATTTCATCACCAACGATACCGAAGCCCGCTGCGTTTTCTGCTAACCATGATTTGGCAGAAACTTTTTCAGCCAATACGGCATCGCTACGACCAGATTTTAGATCTAGATAGGCATTGTCATAGTTGTCATATAACTGAACTGTGTTGCCTTCTTTGCCTTCGTAATTATCCTGTAGATAAGCACCTGGCGTAGTAGAACGTTGACCACCAAGCGTTGCATCTTTAATCGCCATAGGATCAAAACCACCATCCGTATTAGTTAGCCATACCATCGTATTGGCAAAGTACGGCTCGCTGAAATCAACTTTTTCTTGACGCTCAGCGGTGATAGACATACCTGCAATGACAGCATCATATTTCTGTGCCAATAGACCTGGGATAATACCGTCCCAGTCCTGTGCAACGATTTCACACTTGGCTTGCATTTGATCACACAAAGCGTTGGCAACATCGATATCAAAACCTGCCAAGCTGCCGTCAGCGTTGGTGTAGTTGAATGGAGGGTAAGCGCCTTCGGTGGCGATACGAATGGTTTTACCAGTGGTTTCTGCTGCAGGGGCGTCAGCGTTGGTATCGGTAGTTTCATCGGCAGGTTGGCTACAAGCGCTCAACATCAATGCAGCAGTAACGGTCATTGATGACCACAATAGGCGAGAATTCGACATCATACGTTCCTTAAATTCTGATGGGTTTTACATAAGTTTTTGACAGGATTTTCTGACTTAGGGTTCTGATATTTTGTTCTCTGACGTCCCTGCCAGACAAGCAATATAGATAGCAGAATAACAGACAGCCACGAGACGTGACGGCCTATAAACCTTTCGATAATACCTGAGTAAAATATCAAAAACAAACGTTTTGCATACTCATAGTTATCATTGGGCAATAAACAGTCAACAATGGTTACGTTACAGTGATTTTACGTTTGGCAGGATAAATGGTGGCAAGAGCGTTGCCACCATTTGTATTGGACACGATATTAGACATGATACTAGGCAAAAAACTAATAACTAAGTAGGACGATGTGATGCCATAAAGTCTTTGACACGCTCAGAGGTAGGGTTATCAAAGACTTGCTCAGGTGTGCCAATTTCTTCAACCACACCTTGATGTAAAAAGACGACTTTGCTTGATACTTCACGGGCAAAGCGCATTTCGTGAGTAACGATAAGCATCGTACGTCCTTCTTCTGCTAGCTCGCGCATTACCGCAAGCACTTCGTTGACCAGTTCAGGATCTAGCGCAGAGGTTGGTTCATCAAATAGTAGAACTTGTGGCTGCATAGCAAGCGCACGAGCAATAGCGACACGCTGACGCTGACCACCAGATAAGTTGGCAGGATAAGCATCTTTTTTGTCAAGCAGACCTACTTTATCGAGCAGCTTTTCTGCATCACTAATTGCTTGGTCTTTTTTAATCTTTAAGACCTGCGTTGGCCCTTCGATGATGTTTTGCAGAATTGTCTTGTGTGGCCACAGATTAAAGTTCTGAAAGACAAACCCGACGCGAGCGCGCAAGCTTTCTAGCTGCTTCACGTCTGCTGCTTGTAACTCACCTGATTTGGCAGGTTTTAGCATCAGCTCTTCATTACCGATCAAGATACGACCATGATTGGGGTTTTCTAGAAGATTAATACAACGCAGCAACGTCGACTTACCTGAGCCAGATGAGCCCAAAATAGAGATAACATCGCCATCATAGGCAGTCAGGGATACCCCTTTCAATACCTCTAATGAGCCGTAGCTTTTATGGATGTCTTGTAAGTCTAGGGCGATAGGCCGAGTCGGGTTTTTTGCAGTATCAAGCATGGTTCAGCAGACTTCCAATAAATATGAGTGAAAACACGAATAAAATAAGAGCTATATCTATATATAGTACAAGCATCTAGATGCATTATCGTAATATGCCTGATGAGGCAAAGAGAAAAATGCCATATTGTCTCTTATTACGCAGTAAAAAGGCAAATATTGTATTTAACCAACGGGTTAATCAGCTTCTAACAAACTACGAGTACAAAAAAGCCCAGACTGCATTTATCGCTCTGGGCTTTATTTTATCACTTTAGAATACGAGGCGTTGTGTTATCTGATAACTGCCTATTTATAGTATCTAGTTAGTACATTTAATATATCGCTAGTACATTCTATAGTATGCGATTAGTACGTCGATACATGTTCTGAGTCTTCAGTACCGTCTATCATATCCGCATCTTCTGCTGTCGCCACTGCCACATCATCGTTATTGGTAACGTCCATACCCTCATCATCGGCACTAGCCACGGCCACATCATCATTGTCGCTCGCTGTCGCACTTTCTTCTACAGAGGTTTGAGCATCTACAGTAGTATCAGCTTCAGTCTCCATCGGTGTGTCATCTTTTTTGCTACAAGCGCCTAATGCTAGAGCACCTGCTACCAAGCCAACCGTTAACCAATTTTTATAAGTCGTATTTTTCGTAGCCATGTTCTTTCTCCATCACTCATCATAATAAGATTAAGTACCATTTAAGGATAGCCTTGCTGTTTTAATGCTTACTATACTGAGGATATCTCGCAGCTACCTTAGTATTTACAGCGCAATTCTGTTAAAAACACGTAAAGATATAGTGTAGTATTGATAACGCGCTTATCTTAAATAAATATTGCTTAGCATGAACAATATTACTTTGAAAAAGCCTCTACAAGAGCGCTGCAAAGCGGATTCTGTTCACAAAATCATCTTTACTATCGTCTCAATCTGCTCTATGTTAAATAGCATAATGACCTATCGCTATTTCAGTAGGCATTCAAAACTTCTTTTTTTGCGACATTTTTCGCCTTTTTAGGTATTTTTACCTATATAAAATTGGGCGCTTTTAGTTATAAAAAACTTGTATCACATAAGGAAAATAATTTATGAGTCAATCGAATACTACGGATATTACGACCTATATGCAGTCTGTCGGCAAGCAAGCAAGAGCTGCTTCTCGCGCGCTGGCTGCTGCCAACACTGGCGATAAAAATTCAGCACTATTAGCCATTCATGATGAACTGGTCAATGCCAAACAAGACATCTTGGCTGCAAATAAAATCGATATGGACAACGGTCAAAAAAACAATCTTGATAGCGCACTCCTCGACCGCTTGGAGCTAAACGAAGCACGTTTTAACGGTATGCTACAAGGTCTTAAAGACGTCGCTGGCCTTCCTGACCCAATCGGTGAAGTCACTGACATGACCTATCAGCCATCGGGTATTCATTTGGGCAAAATGCGAGTGCCACTTGGCGTAGTCGGTATGATTTATGAGTCGCGCCCTAATGTGACTTTAGAGGCTGCCTCACTGGCACTCAAATCAGGCAATGCTATTATCTTGCGTGGTGGTTCTGAAGCATTTGAATCTAACCAAGCAATTGCCAAATGCATCATTAAAGGACTTAGCCATACTGATCTATCGGAACATAGTGTGCAAGTGCTACAGACGACCGATCGTGCAGCCGTTGGTGAGCTGATTACCATGACTGAATATGTCGATGTCATCGTGCCACGTGGTGGTAAAGGTCTGATTGCGCGTATCAGTAACGATGCAAAAGTACCTGTAATTAAGCATTTAGATGGTAATTGCCATACCTTTATCGATAGTGATGCGGATCCTGAGATTGCGATTAAGGTCAGTGTGAATGCCAAAACGCATCGCTACGGCACCTGTAATACGATGGAGACGCTACTGGTCGATGAAGCAGTCGCAGATGAGCTATTGCCTAAAATAGCAGAAGCCATCGTCGCGGCTGATGACGCAATGCAACTACGCCTTGATGACAAATCACAAGCTATTCTAAATGAAAATGCTAAGCTTGAAGGTCATCTATCAGCTGCCACCTCTGAAGATTGGGATACTGAATACCTAGCCCCTATCTTAGCGGTAAAAGTGGTCTCAGGTATTGATGAGGCGATTGAGCATATCAATACGCACGGCAGTCATCATACCGATGTCATCATCACTGATAACTATACCAAGTCGCAGCGCTTCATCCGTGAAGTTGACTCGGCTAGCGTAATGATTAACGCCTCTAGCCGTTTTGCTGATGGTTTCGAATACGGTCTCGGTGCTGAAATTGGTATCTCAACGGACAAAATCCATGCGCGTGGCCCTGTCGGTCTCGAAGGTCTGACTTCACAAAAATGGATCGTTTATGGTCATGGCGAAACCCGTGCTTAATCATATCAGCATCCACTATCGAAACGAGTAATCAGAAACGTCAGCAATTATGCTGGCGTTTCTTCGTTTGAATCATAAGTATTTTAATTAAGGCATTTAAATTATAGGGAGCGGTACCACCATGCAAAGTGGCAAGATTAAGCACTGGAACGAAGATAAAGGCTATGGCTTTATCGATGTAGACAATCAAAATGAAGATGTGTTCTTTCATATTAGCAAAGCAAGACTGGCGAAACCTATAACGGTTGGTCAAAGTGTCTACTTTAACAGTGCCCGTAACGACAAAAATCAATTGAGAGCCACTGAAGTGACCTCGTCTTCGTTGAGCCTTGACCAAGATACTGCATCAGATATTCCAAGCTATACACCTACTAATGCCAATAGAAATAGCCATCACAGCACTCGTAACTCAAATCGTAGCAATCAAAACAGCAGACCCAATAAAAGAAGCTTAGGCTCTACGCTATTTAGCCTTATCGCTATCATCGCTGTCGCTTTCTATTTCTTTGGCGATTTAAATTCGACATTGCTTGCTGATAGCATCGAGTCGACAACGGTATCGCAAGAAGTCATTGATAATACGAGCCAAACCACTACTGCTGGTATAACGGGTGATGCACAGGTCGATAATACGATTGCGCTTATCCAGCAAGGCGGACCGTTTCCTTATCCAAATAAAGATGGCACGACGTTTTATAACCGTGAAGGCAGACTGCCCGCCCAGTCACAAGGCTACTACCGCGAATATACTGTACCCACCCCTGGTGTCTCTCATCGCGGCGCACGGCGTATCGTCACAGGTGGTAACCCACCTACTGTCTATTACTTGACTATCAACCACTATGATAGTTTCCAAAGGCTACAGGTGCCTTAATATGAAAAAAGCCGATATGAATCGAGAAAGTATGAACCAAGCAATCCACTACGTTAATCAAAGCCATGTTAATCAAGGCCAAATTAACCAAAACGGTACAGCACTGGGTACTAGCATTCCTGCGCAGGCTGTTACTATAGCCATCGGTGACACGCTCGAAAAAACTGAGCTATTGACGAGTTTAGGCCAGGCTTGTGACTTTCCCAGTTATTTTTCACACAACTGGGACAGTGCATGGGATTGTCTAACAGACAGTGAAGCAATTCATTTAAGGCTTGATTTGACAGACGTCAAAAGGATAAACACTGAGGACTTCAATGTCTTTAAAAGCATCATTGAGGATGCCTTTAGAGAATTTGGCAAACCACAATTGTGGGTCATCGTGCCATCTGAGGATGAAGCTTATGCGTTAGAAACTTAGTCGCTAAAAGCCTGTATATTGCAAGCTTGACCGCCGATAGTCACCGATAATTATTCGTCATCATAGAAACCTGAATTCGAGATAAAGCCATATTTATCCCGAATTCAGGTTAATTTATTTTATAGAAAGGATTAACCTATGGAGATTACCTTAAACGGTTATTACACCCTGATATTGGCCACCTTAGTGCTGCTACTTGGGCGGTTTTTGGTGCGAAGAGTCAAGTTTTTAGAAGACTTTAATATTCCAGAACCGGTTGCTGGTGGTCTGGTCGCGGCGATTGTTGTCTATGCTCTCAATATGGTTTGGGGATATAGTTTTAACTTTCATCAAGGACTACAGACCGCCACCATGTTGATGTTCTTTGCCTCCATCGGTCTGAGCGCTGATTTTAGTAGACTAAAAGCAGGCGGCACACCATTATTGATTTTTACTATCGTCGTTTCAGTGTTTATTGTATTGCAGGACATCGTTGGTGTGGCCATGGCAAGTGCATTGGGACTTGATCCTTTGCTCGGTCTAGTGACAGGGTCTATCGCTCTAACGGGTGGTCATGGTACAGCAGGCGCTTGGGGAATCACGCTAGAACAAGACTACGGTGTGGTCGGTGCGACTACATTGGGTATCGCGGTTGCTACTTATGGTTTGGTCGCGGGTGGCATCGTAGGTGGACCTGTGGCTCGTCGTTTGATCAATCGACTTGGCCTCAAGCCTACGCCTGCTAACCCTGATCCTAGCGATATCGAAAAAGTTGCTGGTGCACAGTCGTTATATAGCACCAAACACGATGAAGAGTCTGCAGGTAGTAATAAAGATATCTTTGAAAGACCTGATAGCATGCGCTTTATCACAGCGTCCTCTACTATCGAAACCTTGGCACTATTCGCAGGTGCTTTGGCTTTTGCCGATGTGATGGCCATCGTTGCTGAAGGTACATGGTTTGAGTTACCGACGTTCGTATGGGCACTGGCAGGCGGTGTCATTATTCGCAATGTACTGACGATGGTCTTCAATTTTGATATGTTTGACCGCTCAATTGATGTATTTGGTAATGCGTCTTTAAGCCTATTTTTAGCGATGGCATTGTTGTCTTTAAAACTTTGGCAATTGACCGATTTGGCAGGCCCTGTACTAGTCATATTGGTTGTACAGACCATCATTATGATTATCTATGTTTACCTCATTACCTTTAAAATTATGGGTAAAGACTACGACGCGGCTGTATTATCAGCGGGGCATTGTGGTTTTGGTATGGGTGCGACACCGACTGCAATTGCAAATATGCAGGCAGTCACTGATCGCTATTTACCTTCACCTAAAGCATTCCTGATTGTGCCAATGGTTGGTGCGTTCTTTGTTGATATCGTTAATGCCACGATATTGCAGATTTTTACGAAGTTGCCGTTTATGTAGGCCGATGCTGTTACAGATTAAAACTTAATAGCCATCTAGCAAATAACAAATACTAGCCATCGAAAAGCCCGCCAAGACTCATCTTGGCGGGCTTTTTTAATTATCAAGTTATAATAGTGTGTTCAATCGAACCTATTATTTATACTTTTTAATTTCGCCACTTTTCACACGCGCTATGAAAGAATTAACTTCTCTTTTCACAATTGGCATCAAGAAGTATAGGCCGATGATGTTAAAGATAGCCATAGCGAACAGAGCCGCATCTGAGAAGTCGATAACGAAGCTAAACTGTACGATGGTACCGATAACAACGAAGATTAAGAAGATAAGTTTGTATATCATCTCGCCGCCTTTACCTTCACCAAAGAGGTAAGTCCAAGCTTTTAGACCATAATATGACCATGAAATCATCGTTGAGAAAGCAAACAACAATACCGCGACAGCTAGGAAATACTGGAAGATAGGCGCCGTTTCCATGAAGGCTGCACGGGTTAGATCCACACCAGTAAGCGCTTGGGTTTGTAAGTTTGCGGCAGTATTCACCCCAGAGATAGTAATAACAAGTGCCGTCATCGTACAGATAACAACCGTATCAATAAAAGGCTCTAATAGCGCTACTAGACCTTCAGTAGCAGGCTCTTTAGTTTTTACTGCTGAGTGAGCAATAGCGGCTGAACCAACACCCGCTTCGTTAGAGAAAGTTGCACGTTTTAAACCTTGAATCAATGCGCCAATAAAGCCACCAGCCACACCAGCACCAGTGAAGGCACCCGAGAAAATCTCGCCAAATGCAGTACCGATATGATTAAAGTTAGCAATCAATACGATTACCGCCATAGTAATGTATAACAAAGCCATAAAAGGTACGACTTTTTCGGTAACGGTTGCGATGCGCGGCATACCACCAATGATAACCATACCGACTAAAAACGCTAAGCCAATACCAAAGAAAACACTGTAATCCGTTGGAATGCTAAAAGTAGAGCTCATGACTGCAAAGGCTTGGTTACCCTGAAACATGTTACCGGCACCAAAGGTCGCCAATATACACATGAGTGCAAAACCAACAGCCAGAAACTTACCTAATCCGCCCATACCACGTTCAGCCATACCGCGACTTAGGTAGTACATAGGGCCACCTGATACGACGCCAGATGGTAGTACCGTACGGTATTTGACACCTAGCGTACATTCTACAAACTTAGTCGCCATACCGAATAGGCCGACCATAATCATCCAAAAGGTAGCGCCAGGTCCACCAATAGCAAGCGCTGCACCAACGCCTGCGATGTTACCAAGACCAACGGTACCTGATAGAGCAGTAGCTAAGGCTTGAAAATGGCTGACCTCGCCTTCTTCTTTATTGGCGGGATTTGGATCGGTATATTTGCCTCTGACAATATCTAGAGACAAGCCTATTTGGCGAAACTGAATAAATCCAAAGTAAAAGGTGAAGATGAGTGCGGCAACTAATAACCAACCTACAATGAGCGGGAAGCTGACATCCCCAAGAGGTACTGAAAAGAAAACAAGGTCGACGAACCAGCCAAATATATTGGCCATGAAGCCATCGAGACCTGCTCCAAATGCTGCTAAACCTGATTGTTCTGCTGCTTGCGTAAGAGTCGTGCTGAGTAATAGCATCGTTGCGACTAAAGATTGTTTTTTCATGTAAATCCTTTTAGTGAAAATAACATTTATATAATTATTTAATCAATTACAGCGATACTAATACAAAGTGTAACTATTTATTATAATTTGTATTAGTATTATTACTGAATGTTCCATACTGACTATATACTAATACTTTTATATAAACAAAAAAATTTACATATTTTTCTTAATTAAACATCAACTTAGCTCCTTAAAATTAATAGCGAAACTCAATCAAGCTCACTACATTTATCGAAAAATGTTGGTAGTAATTTTCAGGTTAAATAACAGACTTAAATATAATTAAAAGGGCTAAATGGCAATATCAACATAGGTTTGCGTTAAATGACATAATAGACCTCTTGCAAAAGTCATAGTTTAAGCTCGGAATTAATGATACCAGCAAACAGCTTCATTCTAAGATCATAGCGCTGACGACGGTTGCGATATTTATGAGCCACGATTTTAAACAACTTGATTAAGCCTATTTTGTGCTCAACCACAATACGGAACTTTGCCAGATAGTGATTGGCCTGTTTGCATATCTCCAATAACTGACCACCACGAGGTTTCTTAAAAGGGGTGAAGGTTTGCTTATGTAGCTTTGCTAACCCTTGATAACCACTATCTGCTAGTAATTTAGCATTGTCAGGAAGCCAATCAGGACAAGTATCTTTATAGAGCTTAAAATCGTGGATTGACCCTTTGCAGGTTTGCACATCAAGTATCAAGCTGGTTTGCCAATGGACGATAACCTGCGCTTTTAAGGTGTGTTGTTTTTTCTTACCGCTGTAGTAGTTTCTTTGGTTTTTTTTGGACGTTCAATTGGGGTTTCGGTGGCATCGACAATGACGACGCTCCAATTGATGTCCTCATCGACACGACTAGGCAGCTTTTTAGGCAATTCAAACTTGCCAGAGTCAATCAGTGTGTCTTCTACTTTACGAATGATACGGCTAGCAGAAGACTCATGAATACCAAAGTCTATACTGATATGATAAAGCGTGCGGTATTCACGCCAATAAGTCAGGGCGAGTAGTATCTGCTCCTTAAGACTGAGCACACTTGGTCTGCCTGATTTGGTCTTAGATGCTTCATGCTCTTGCATGGCCTCAAGCATGTCATAAAAGGTGGCTTTATGAATGCCAGTGTAGCGTTTAAAACCAGCGTCACTTTGTTTGAGTAGCTTATCTATGTTTGGCATATCTATTAAGTAAGTAGAGTTCAATAATATACGTTGTGTATTACAACTACTTTTGCAAGAGGTCTAATATTCATAGAGAGCAATAACAAAAAAACCGCTAAGCAAAAGCTTAGCGGTTTTTTTTATTACCTTTCTAAAGTTTACTGATTTTTAGCATAGACTGGTAATTCTGCACAAATCGCTTCTACTTTAGCGCGTACTTCAGTAGCAACCGCTTCATCACCGCGACTGTCTAGTACGTCACAGATCCAACCTGCCAACTCACCCGCTTGTGCTTCGTTGAAACCGCGAGTAGTAATCGCTGGCGTACCGATACGGATACCAGAAGTCACGAATGGTGATTTTGGATCATTTGGTACAGCGTTTTTGTTGACAGTAATGTGTGCTTCACCAAGCCATTTGTCCGCTTCTTTACCCGTCATTTCTTGCTTAACGAGGCTGATCAGCATTAGATGGTTTTCAGTACCACCAGAGATGACTTCATAGCCGCGCTCTTGAACCACTTTTGCCATTGCTTGGGCATTTTTCACTACTTGCTGCTGATACGTTTTGAAGTTATCTTCTAACGCTTCTTTAAAGCAAACCGCTTTTGCAGCGATAACATGCATCAATGGGCCACCTTGGTTGCCTGGGAATACAGCTGAGTTTAGCTTTTTAGCCAATACTTCATCACGAGACAAAATCATACCTGAGCGTGGGCCACGTAGGGTTTTGTGCGTGGTAGTAGTTACTACATCAGCGAATGGTACTGGGTTTGGATAAACACCACCAGCAACTAGGCCTGCAACGTGAGCCATATCGACTAACAGGTAAGCGCCTACTTCGTCCGCGATGTCACGGAAACGCTGCCAATCGACTACTTGTGAGTATGCTGAGAAACCCGCGATGATCATTTTAGGCTTGTGCTCACGTGCTAGAGCATCTACTTGGTCATAATCAATAAGACCAGTGCCATCTACCAATCCGTACTGTACGGCATTGTAGTTCAGACCTGAGAAGTTGATGTGGGCGCCGTGCGTCAAGTGACCACCAGCATCTAGGCTCATGCCCAATACTGTGTCATTTGCCTCTAACAATGCTAAAAATACAGCTGAGTTTGCTTGGCTACCAGAATGCGGCTGAACGTTCACATACTCTGCACCGAACAACTCTTTAGCACGGTCAATGGCTAATTGTTCTACAACGTCCACATGCTCACAACCACCATAATAACGCTTACCAGGATAGCCTTCTGCGTATTTGTTGGTTAGGTCAGTACCTTGCGCTTCCATCACTGCTTGTGAGCAGTAATTTTCAGAGGCGATAAGCTCGATGTGGTTTTCTTGACGAACGCTTTCTGCGGCCATCGCTTCAGCAAGTACTGGATCAAAATCTTTGATAGAAATATCTTTAAACATAGTGATGTCCTAAGTAGTGACTGTCATTAAAAAACGTCATTGAAAAGAAGCTTATAGCCTGCCCACAATAAAACAACTACTGCGTCAACGTCGCTGAAGTACTATTAATACCCCTGCACGCTGTTTTTCTGCAGTCTGTTTTATGGTATGACCATTATTGTGAATGGAGTCTATTAGCAAAGATTGAAATAAGAATAAATACAGGCGACTGACCTGTTATTAACTTGACTGATTCGTCAATAAAATCGATGTACATTTGCATCAATATCATCGCGAAACATTAAGTGTAACATGAAAATTTGTGCTGTGAGCGCAAAAAAACCTCACCTTAAGATGAGCGAATTAAATGACTATATAACACAGATAAATAGCCAATAAAATAAAGGATTTACCCGCTAAATTTTTTCTCTTGCCTGCACTTTTATGCTGTTTTAGGCATAAAATATTTTCAAACGTGGCTAGATATAGTCGATTCACTTTAAAAGTAGTACAAGGCAGCCGAGTGTAGATGTATATTAAATAACTCAAGCAAGGTTAACCTAGTAATATTTTTATAGGTCGCTAGTTAAAAACGCAGGTAAGAAGGTTTCACTAATCATAAGCGTGCGACCATGCCAGTCATAACGCGTTTGTCGTTGCCAACCGTCACTGGTATGACTGATAAAACGCTCATTTGGCAAGGTACGGCGACGCTTAAATAAAACGTAGCCGATAGGTGTGTTCTTCAAATGCTTCAGACGACGTGACTGACCTCTTAAACTGTTTAAAGGAAAGATACTCTGTGCTTGCACCCATGGCATTTCATCATTGCCATATAGCTGCACTTCCCGTACCCATGCCAGCATTGGACGATTTAGCATCATGCCTCGTACACCCAGCTGCTTTTTTTGACCTAAAGTTAGCGAACGATAGCCTTCAAAGCTGCGTTTTACGCACAGCGGCTGCCCTGCCTTCTCTTCTAATATCGCAGTGAGAGAACCTTCAGCATTTAGCCAAGGTATGAGTTCAGTAGGAGGTAGGCCGCTGATAGAACTAAAAGAATTGCTGGTCATAGTTTATGGCTAGTATTTTTTATAGGATGTTTAACAGTTAGAAAGTGTTTGCAAATAGAAGCAGAGTGAGTCACAGCTGATTGCCGTTATAAATTACTGCTATGAGGCACTACCATCAAATTCAGGCATATTGTCAGCATTAAAAGGCAAAGCTTCAAAGGCCTGCTGACGATACTGCGCCATATGCATCCGATCTCTGACACAAAAATCGCCAATCGCTGGTACAAAACGCGGATCATAGATACGGTGGATAGAATATGTCGTCGTTGGAATAAAGCCACGTACCAGCTTATGCTCTCCTTGCGTACCTGGATCAAAAGACATCAACCCTTGCTCAATAGCAAACTCGATACCTTGGTAATAGCATAGCTCAAAATGTAAGCTGTCATACTCACCGAGCGCGCCCCAGTAACGACCATATAAGGTAGCATTATTATCGCCATCAGCCTTGTCACCATTAACATTCTCGCTATCAGCCTTGTCATTATCAGGTCTGTCATATAAGAACAAACTGCTCGCGATAATCTCACCACTGGCATCAAGTGCTTGCGCAAGCATTATATGCTCAGGCATGCTCGCTGCCAATGCCATAAAAAAGTCTATCGTCAAATAAGGTTGCTGTCCGCGTACTGCATAGGTCATCACATAACAGTGATAAAAAGCCTTCCAATCAGCATCGCTAATAGCATCACCGCACTTTCGCTGGCAACTAATGCCCTGCTCGGCAACTTTACGGCGCTCAGCCCGAATGGTTTTACGCTTTTTGGCTTTTAAGGTCATCAAAAAAGCATCAAAATCTGCAAATGGCTTACTGTCATTAAGTAAGTCTTTGTTTTGCCATAAGAACTGGCAGCCTTGACGCTCAAATATCGGTATCTCAATAGCAGCTGATTCTACGCCGCTTTCTTGAGCCGCTATCGCAAGCTCTACATCAATTTCAGTTGGCATAGATGTGGTGGCGATAGAGGCAAGCTCAGGTGTCACAAACAGCCCATGCCAGCTGGAAGCGCCCACTTGTTGAGCGATATCATCAATGCCTGCGATGGCTGTTTTGAGGATATCTTCATTTAATACTTCACTTTTTGCCAACCAAATCCTTTGGCCAGTAATCGGTGTATATGGTGCGCTAGTGACCAATCGCGGATAATAATCAACGCCATAGCGCGCATAAGCTTCTGCCCATGCATGATCAAATACAAACTCACCACGATGATGACCTTTTATAAATACTGGCATGACAGCCACAGGTTGCAATGTATTTTCTGCCGCGCTATCTACTAAGGTATCGGTGTTATCTTCACTATCCGCACTATTAGTAGCGCCTGTGACACGATGTACCAAAATAAATATTGGTAGCCACCCTGCCTGCTCACCAATGGCTCCGGTGTCAGTCAGCGCTTGCCAAAAAGCGAATGACATAAAAGGGGTATCTGGCGTCTGCCACTCTGTTTGGCTCTGCCAGCTGGTATCATTAATCAGCGCATACTCTAAACTCATATTCACCGTCACTATTATAATCGCGATATATTTATCGATAACCAATCTATTGATGACCTAGACTAGCAAATTTTTACGTCATTGCTGTCACAATTTGCAAAAACTTATCCGCACCTAATAAAAAACCACCAACGATAACGCGGGTGGTTTGTACGACTACGCTCATGGACAGTGAGATCAATATAAAACGTCATGAATAAACAGTAGTTGTATGGAAAAGATGATATCGAAGCCGATGACTGGTAGAATAAGGTTGTTATTAGCTTAGTATAATTCGAAACCATAGGATACGAGCTAAAACAGTATACTTAGTTCATGGTATACGATTGACATCCTATCGGATTTATAGTGGATTGATTATAATGTAGCGTCAGTGATTCACTTTTAGGCAATTTTGCACCGACCGTTAACGTGTTGCCTTTAAATGCTTTTTTCATGAATATTATTAAAAGAAAATGTCTGACCTGTCTTAAAAATTTCTAAGAAGCTACATATGAAGTACTTGTTCTAACCATATCATGGATTATTGCATAGTATCATTGACGCATATTCAACACTATATTTGAGCTTTATTATTAACTACAGCCTAAAGGAAGATCTAACTAAAATGTCAAAAATTATTTATACAAAAACTGACGAAGCCCCAGCGCTAGCGACTCTGTCGTTCTTACCGATTGTCGAAGCATTCACAAAAACGGCAGGCGTTGAAGTTGAAACCAGCGACATCTCTGTTGCAGCGCGTATATTGGCTGAATTCCCTGAATACTTGACCGAAGAGCAACGTGTTCCTGACAACTTAGCTGAGCTAGGTCGTCTGACTCAAGACCCAAATACCAATATCATCAAACTGCCAAACATCAGTGCTTCTGTACAGCAGTTAAAAGCCGCTATCAAAGAGCTACAGAGCAAAGGCTATGCTATTCCTAACTTCCCAGAAGATCCACAAACTGACGAAGAAAAAGAGCTACGCAAGCGCTATGGCAAAAGCTTAGGCAGTTCAGTGAACCCAGTACTGCGTGAAGGTAACTCAGATCGCCGCGCGCCTAAAGCCGTCAAAAACTATGCACGTAAGCATCCACACTCTATGGGTGAATGGAAGCAATGGTCAAGCACGCACGTATCACACATGCATGGCGGCGACTTCTACGATGGCGAGCAATCTATGACATTAGATAAAGCTCGTACAGTACGTATGGAGTTGTTACTTGATGACGGTACTCAAAAAGTATTAAAGCCTAAAATTGCTTTGCTTGATAAAGAAGTCATCGACCTGATGGTCATGAGCAAAAAAGCACTATTAGAGTTTTATGAGCGTGAAATGGAAGATTGCCGCGAAGCTGGTATCTTGTTCTCATTACACGTAAAAGCAACCATGATGAAGGTCTCGCATCCTATCGTCTTTGGTCATGCGGTTAGAATCTACTATAAAGAAGCCTTTGAAAAACATGGCGCATTCTTTGATGAGCTAGGTATCAACGTCAACAACGGTATGGCTGACTTGTACGACAAAATTGCCACTTTGCCAGCCTCTCAGCGTGAAGAGATTGAGCGCGACTTGCATGCGTGTCAAGAGCATCGCCCACGTCTGGCCATGGTTGACTCTTCAAAAGGTATCACCAACTTCCATTCTCCAAGTGATGTAATCGTTGATGCTTCTATGCCAGCGATGATTCGTTCAGGTGGTAAAATGTGGGGTGCTGATGGCAAAATGTATGACTGTAAAGCCGTCATGCCAGAGTCTACCTTTGCGCGTATTTACCAAGAAATGATCAACTTCTGCAAATGGCATGGTAACTTTGATCCAAAAACCATGGGTACCGTTCCTAACGTTGGCCTAATGGCTCAAAAAGCTGAAGAGTATGGCTCGCATGACAAGACTTTTGAGTCTAGCGATGCTGGTATTGCACGTATCGTCGATATTGATACTGATGAAGTGCTACTCGAAAAACGTGTTGAGAAAGGTGATATCTGGCGCATGTGTCAGGTTAAAGATGAGCCTATCCAAGACTGGGTAAAACTTGCCGTACGCCGTGCTCGTGAATCAGATACACCTGTAATCTTCTGGTTAGACCCTTACCGTCCACATGAGAACGAGCTAATCAAAAAAGTTAGAACATATCTAAAAGATCATGACACTACTGGCTTACATATCGAGATTATGTCTCAGGTTCGTGCGATGCGTTATACCCTAGAGCGCGTTGCTCGTGGTCTAGATACTATCTCTGCGACCGGTAACATCCTACGCGATTACCTAACTGACTTGTTCCCTATCCTAGAGCTAGGTACCAGTGCCAAGATGCTATCAGTTGTACCATTAATGAAAGGCGGCGGTTTGTTTGAAACAGGTGCTGGTGGTTCTGCACCGAAGCACGTTGAGCAGCTGACAGAAGAGAACCATCTACGTTGGGATTCACTCGGTGAGTTCTTGGCATTGACGGTATCGTTGGAGCATTTAGCAAACAACGACAACAATGCTAAAGCTCAAATCTTGGCAGACACGCTAGATACAGCAACAGAAAAACTGCTATTGAACGATAAGTCGCCATCACGTAAAACTGGCGAGCTCGACAACCGTGGTAGCCATTTCTATCTAGCGATGTACTGGGCAGAAGAGCTTGCAGCGCAAGATAAAGATAGCGAGCTAAAAGCGCAATTTACACCATTCGCGCAAAAGCTAAAAGAGAACGAAGAAGCCATCGTTAAAGAACTTAACCAAGCTCAAGGCAAGCCAGTAGACATTAAAGGCTACTACTATGCTGATGAAGAATTGGCTAAGAAAGCAATGCGTCCAAGCGCTTTGTTTAACGAGACATTGGCATCGCTATAATTTTAAGCGACTGCTCTTAGACATTCAGCCTAATCGCTTTTGGTTTTTATGCCCAGAAGCGATTATGCGAGTTTAAGTCTTAGTAAAAAACACCTCAACCGTCTTAGAACGTTGAGGTGTTTTTTTGTGTTTTCTAAAATCTTTATAAAGAGTGAAATAAAAAAGCCACCTATATAATCAGGCGGCTTTTCATACATAGTAATAAAGTAGAATGCTTAGAGCTTAAGTAGTCTTAGGCTTCCATATGCTTAATGATCGCCTTACCAAACTCCGAAGTACTCAGCAAGGTAGCATCTGGCATCAAACGCTCAAAATCATACGTGACTGTTTTATTGGCAATCGCACCTTGGATACCACTGATAACAAGATCAGCTGCTTCCGTCCAGCCCATATCACGAAGCATCATCTCAGCTGACAATATCAGTGAACCTGGGTTTACTTTATTCTGACCAGCGTACTTGGGCGCAGTACCATGCGTCGCTTCATAAACAGCAATCGCGCCACCTTTGTTTGCACCAGGTGCGATACCAATCCCGCCTACTTCAGCCGCCAATGCATCAGAGATATAGTCACCGTTTAAGTTAAGCGTTGCTACTACAGAGTAATCTGAAGGACGCATCAAAATCTGCTGCAAAAACGCATCAGCGATGACGTCTTTAATAATAATATCATTACCTGTTTTTGGATTTTTCATGGTCATCCATGGACCGCCATCTAATAACTCTGCACTAAAACGCTCTGCTGCCAGCTCATAACCCCAATCCTTAAATGCGCCTTCAGTGAACTTCATGATATTACCTTTATGCACTAGCGTCACATTTGGCAAATCATTATCAATGGCATGCTGAATCGCTTTACGTACCAAGCGCTGAGAGCCTTCTTTTGAGACAGGCTTGATACCGATGCCGCAGTCTTCAGGGAAGCGAATACTGGTCACACCCATCTCATCTCTTAAGAAATTGATAACTTTTTTGGCATCATCACTGCCCGCTTTCCACTCGATACCCGTGTAGATATCTTCTGTATTTTCACGAAAGATAACCATATCCGTCAGCTCTGGATGCTGTACTGGACTTGGCACGCCTTCGAACCAACGTACTGGACGTTGACATACGTATAAGTCAAGGTTTTGGCGCACTGCGACGTTTAACGAACTAAAGCCACCACCTACTGGCGTGGTCAATGGACCCTTGATACTAATGACGTAGTCTTTTAGAATCTCTAGCGTCTCGCTTGGCAAATAGTCGCCGTCATATACTTTCGCTGCTTTTTCACCAAGATAAGTCTCCATCCAAATGATAGACTTCTTGCCGTGATACGCTTTATCAACTGCAGCATTGACTACTTTTATCATGACAGGCGTGATATCTACACCGATTCCATCACCTTCCACAAACGGAATAATCGGATGATTGGGAACATTTAATGTGAGATCTGCGTTTACGGTCACTTTTTCGCCGTCTCTTGGCACGATAACCTTATCATATGACATCGATGATACTCCTTGGTTGTATATTGGACGTCGCAAGCGAACTAGACACTTTGTTATGCTAACCGTTTTATTGTAGTTGTAACGCTTTGGGCGCTTATCGGCTAAGCAAAGCTTTGATGAGTACGACACTTGCAACATTGGTTTGAACGATATGAAAAATAGCTCGAAGCTAAAAAAATTAAAATAAAGACCCAAATAATGATTATCGCTTACAGATAGTGGATATTTCTCTATTGAAAATATAAATACCACTATCAGAGTGCGGATTTAGGATAACAGCAAATCTATACAAGCGCTGTCCTACTTTTGTAGCAGGTCATGTGGCATACAGCACATTAAATATATCGCCTTTAGTCTTGTCGCTTAATACTAGCTCTACATCACAAAACATACGCTACAATAATTCATTGTCCATCAAAAACTAGGAAACACCGTTTTATGTCTACTTCTAGTCTCATCTTATTCAATAAGCCTTACGGCGTGCAAAGTCAGTTTAGAGATGACAGTAATAACGATCACACCACCCTATCGCAATACTTTACCGATAAGGCTTTGCGAGTTGCTGGTAGGCTAGATGCCACTTCGGAGGGATTGCTGATTTTGACCGATGATGGTCGCGTTAATAAAGCAATTACTCATCCGCCAAAAGCCAACGCAGGGCGCAAACAAGGTAAAACTTACTTAGTGCAAGTAGAAGGAATTCCTACTGCTGAGCAACTCAATAAGCTCAAACGTGGCGTGGTTTTAAAAGACGGTAAAACGTTACCTGCCGAGGTCAAACACGTTAGTGAAGAAGAACTACCGATGGTACTCTGGCAGCGCAATCCGCCAATACGTGAGCGTAAAAGCGTACCGGACTCATGGCTGATGCTGACAATATACGAAGGTAAAAATCGCCAAGTCAGACGTATGACAGCGCATGTCGGTCTGCCTTGTCTGCGTTTGATACGTTGGTCAGTGGCAGGATTTGAGCTAGGTGAGTTAGCTGTTGGGGAGTTTGTACGCGTTCATCTAACTAGCGAACACTGTCGTCAGCTAGGTATTTCTAACTAGTTTAGATGGTTTTAAGTTCAGATACTGTTGATTAATTCACACTGTTTGGCTATTTAGCCCCTAATATAAAGCTCCAATATTAATATATTACGACCTGTTAAACATAGTGTCTCGAATGGGTAAGGTTTATCTGCTAACATTCAGCACGTAATTGATTATGTATAATAGGTATTATCCATTTATCGTTTGGTTTTTTCACAATAGGGATATGTCATGATTGCTTCTCATCGTTTTCTTTCGTTGGTCACTAGCATTTCTGCGGCGCTTGTATTGAGTGCCTGTCAGCCAGCGACTGAAGACAGCCAATCAAATCCTGCAGAAGAAACCTCACCGCCAGTGACTGATATGCCACATGCTGAGCATGACGATATTGCAAATGATACTCTAACAAATGATAGCGATAACAGTGTCAGTGATGAGTCTCAAATGAGCGATATGCTCAGAGATTATACGAGATCAATGACTAGAATGCATGACGAGATGATGATTGGTATGGGGTATAACGATCCTGATACTGCTTTTGCTAAAGGCATGCTGGGACATCATCGCGGCGCGGTAGAGATGGCAAAAATAGAACTCAAGTATGGCACTGACGAAGCGATGCGCCAACTTGCTAAAGATGTCATCACGGCACAGCAAGCTGAAATCGATGTCTTAAACAAGTGGCTGGCTAGCCATCCTGATGCTGCCAAACCTAAGCCAAATACTGTGGCAATGCAGCAAGCATATGCTAAAAGCATGGAAAATATGCATGGCGAAATGACTTTGGGTGTGTCTGATCCCGTGCCTGATATGGCATTTGCCCGCGGCATGCTACCGCATCATATTGCCGCTGTTGATATGGCAAAAGTTCAGCTCGAATATGGGACAGATGAAGAGATGCGTCAGTTGGCGCAAGACGTCATTGATAACCAGCAAACTGAAATTGATGTGATGAAAAACTGGATTGCTGCGCTTGAGGCTGCAAGTAGCAACGATGACGATAGCTCTGTAGATGAAAATATTGAGCCTAAAACTACCGATAATAAGAACCTAGATAGCCCAGATAATAAAGCTAAAGAGCAGTAATCTCATACGTCACCAATCACTGATTGTTTAATCACTTAGGTTGCTTAGGCATATCAACAATATTATAGATTATAAAAAACCCTCTTCTAAGCATGAATGCTCGGAAGAGGGTTTTTTATATGGAAGGGTTTTTCGTATGGAAAGGTATTTTATATAACATTGAGCCATGTCTCCCAACCTGCCTCACCTTTTAATTGCTCATTATCATTCTCTAAAGTCTTATCTCCTTTTGCTAAGCGTAGGCTTACTTTATGAGGAGGTACTGCTCCAGTCATGCCAGTTGTCTCATCTCGCGGCTTAACTTTAGTTGTCGTTTCGGGTTGAACCTGAACACACATTAGCTCATCACGGCGGAATAAATAGCATTCAACAGGATGCGCTATATTAACCAAGACGGTAAGTTGTTTCGTATCCGCTTTGATGCCGTCAATCGCGATAATAACGTCATGTGCTGAAATACCAGCTTTAGCCGCAATACTATCTCGCATCACACGATTGACCTTTAGCCCAGCTGGCGTTTCGTTACATCGCATACCCCAAGGCACATGCTTGTCAGCGGTTTCTTTAGTATTCGCCTGTATTTTGACACCGTTTGCCATTAGCAACGCTTCAATTGGCAGCTCTTCTACCCCGTTGACATAACGGCGTTCAAAATCTTTCCATTCTGCTAGCGGCATAAACCGCCCAATGACGGAGCCCATATCAGCACTACTGATACCAATTCGCTTACTGTCGTTCTGCTTGGCCTGAGTATAAAAAGCTTTGACCACATCAAACAAACGATAACGACCGTCGCTATTTTTGAGTAAGATTAGATCCAGACATAAAGCCACCAATGCGCCTTTATTATAGTAGCTTATACCTGCATTGCCTGTATTTTCATCGGTACGATACAGCTTAATCCAAGCATCAAAGCTCGACTCTGCTACGCTTTGATTACCGCGCCCTGGAGTCTGATAGTAGCGATTAATTTGCTCGGCTAGCAGTCGCAGATAATTGGCTTTATCAATCACACCTGACGCTTGCAACATAAAATCATCGATATAAGACGTAAACCCTTCGAACACCCAAAGTAATGGTGTAAATGCTTCACGTCGCAAATCAACATCAATCATGACATCAGGGCGCACCGTCTTCACCCACCATGAATGAAAATACTCATGACTGCATAAGCCTAAAAACCGCTGATAATCTGTACTTGGTAACTTTGGTTCATTGGCATTTGGCAAGTCATTGCGCGGGGTAATAAGGCTAGTAGAGTTGATATGCTCAAGCCCACCATAATCTTGACCGCTGGCAAAGGTCATAAAGGTATAATCATCAAATGGCGCATCGCCTAACCAATCTACGTAGGTCTGACAAATCTGAGTAATATCCTGCTGCAATCGACCTAGATTGGCACTCTGCTTACCTGACAGGTAAAAGCTATGATGTAGCGTCTGATGCTCATTATCATGAATAATAAAATCAAACTTTTCTTGTTCTGCGATTTCGAATGGATAATCAATCAGCTCGTGATAATTGGCTGCCTGTAACTTATAGATGTGCTGACGGTTCGCTTGCTGACGGCCTTTTTGCTGTTGATCAACTTGCAGGTGCGTAGCTTCCAACCCACAAGCCAACAGTACTTTGCTACTTTCTTTGTCTGCAAAAAATGTCTCAGGCACAATCAAGCTAACGTGGACAGGTAATTGCTCTTGCCCTTCGACGGCGAGCGCAAGTGAAGTGAAATTGCCATAAAGTCGTTGCTGATCGACGTAGGCCGTACGCACAGACAAGTCATAGCAATAGACTTCATACTCGACGATGACCGTCTGCCCTGCTTGCACCGCTGGCAGCTGCCATGTGTTTTTGTCAATTTTTTGCGCGCGATAAGTCTTTGGCTGCTTGTCACTATCTGCTGTTGGAGCTTCTATTATTTGATAATGTACCGCAGTGATGTTTCGGGCAAACTCACGCATCAGATAACTGCCTGGTATCCACGCTGGTAACCAAAGCTGCGGCGCATCGGATACTGCTGTAAAACTCAGTGATACATCGACCAAATGCTCGTAGAAACGGGCAAAATCAAATTGATAGCTTATATCAGCTATCGTTTTAGCCTTAGTAGCATCGTGATTGGTTGAAACATTGCTCGCTGGTTGTTTAGTAGTGGTATTGGCAAATGCAGTCATCGTGTCTCTCATCCTTATTTTTATAATTATGCTAGAAGTCCTACTCTAAAAAAGCAACTCCTAAACCATGAATAGCCAATAGCTATGCATTAACTATAGAAAATAGCAGTTATTATTGTAAATTGTGGCATTAATTGGCATTTTTTATGTTTTTTGCCTTGAAAGTTATGCGGGCCATCTCAATTAAAGATGCTAACTGCTAAAGTTACTTTAATAAACTGATGATAATTGACTAATGACGTGGCCTTTTGGCTTGCAGATTGGCTTTTTTAGGTTTATTGCAACCGTATTTAATTTTTTACATAGATATATTTAGGATATTTTATGACTACTATCGCAAAAGACACTGCCGTCAAATTCAATTACACACTAAAAGACGACGAAGGCAATATCCTTGACCAGTCACCAGAAGGTCAGCCACTTGCTTATCTACATGGTCACAGCAACATTATCCCAGGCCTAGAAGCACAATTAGAAGGTAAGTCTGCTGGCGAAAAAGTTAATGCAGTCGTTGAACCTGCTGATGGCTACGGCGAATACCAAGAGCAAGCAGTACAGCACGTACCACGTGACAACTTCCAAGGCGTTGATGACATTCAGCCTGGTATGCAGTTCCAGTCAGAAGCTGGTGGCCAAGTAATGCTAGTTACTGTGACTGCTGTAAACGATCAAGAAGTGACTGTTGATGCAAACCATCCATTGGCTGGTAAGCGTTTGACATTTGATGTTGAAATCCAAGAAGTACGTGCAGCAACTGAAGACGAACTAAACCATGGCCATGTACATGGTGCAGGTGGCGTTGAGCACTAATCTCTTCTAGAGTATAGTGAAAATAGTTAGATGATAAATTATTAGATTTATCATCTAATCTAAAAGGTCAGTAGCCGATAAGGTTACTGGCCTTTTTTTATACTTATCTCATGGTAAGTTTCGAATTAATATAAATATGCTCAACTTGGATACTATCTACTTAAAAAATTCGCCATAGAAATTATTAATATCCAGACGTAACAAAGCCGCATAACGACAAGCGTCATGCGGCTTTTATTACCAACCATCCATGTTAGCGTTATGTGATACCTAATCCCGGGGCATCTCATAACTGACAGGCATCCAGCCTTATCATCCTTAATCAGCAAACTACTTATCCCTAGTGCGACCTTTAAGATACCAATCCCTAGTATCAACGAACCGTTTCGTT
Source organism: Psychrobacter sp. Pi2-52 (assembly GCF_904846705.1). GTDB lineage: Bacteria > Pseudomonadota > Gammaproteobacteria > Pseudomonadales > Moraxellaceae > Psychrobacter. The sequence continues at coordinate 140,506 of NZ_CAJHBS010000002.1, read as the reverse complement.
CAATCGTGCCGTACAGTTATAGTCGCAGATTAACCCTTCATTGGTAAGAGGTCTAAACGTCAATCTATGTAAGCATATGCTTACATAGATTACGTAACGCTATAATAACTTCACATTACAGCTTCTCTTCAGGGCTAAGCATTGTCTTAGGTTCAGCGCTGAGCATAAGGTAAGCTGCCTCATTGATAAACGCTTCATCCTCTGGTAATTCTGGACGTTCAGCTGCTTTCATACGGCTACGTTCTTCAAATTTTGCGTCCATCGCTGCCTGATAAGTGTTCCAGTTAGAGTACGGACGCTCACCAGTTGCGATAAGGCGCTTGTTTTCTGCTTCTAATGAACGTTTTTCAATTAGTTGCATTTTAGCTCGGCGACTATTGATATCTAATCGAACAGGTTTCTTTTCGTCATCCATGTTACGAATATCATTTAGCGTCGATAGATAAGTAAACTGCGGGTCTTTCTGTTGGCGAATCTTAGACTGCTGATTGAGCGTCGCCAATGTATCACTGGTAAACTTCCCTTCAGGCTTATACGGCGCCGTTCTGATAGTGTCCCAAGGTAATGCTTTTTTCTGAGCGCGCTCGCCAAAGGTTGCATCATCATAGATATTGACTAGCTCAACATCTGGTACGACACCTTTATTCTGCGTACTACCGCCAGTAACACGATAAAATTTACGCTGAGTTAAGGTAGCAGAGCCTAAAGCTAAGCTATCGAGCTGAATCTGCGCCGAGCCTTTACCAGTTGTCGTACTACCAACTACTAATCCGCGACCATAGTCTTGAATAGCAGCAGCAAAGATTTCACTGGCTGAGGCCGATGCTAAGTTGGTAATGACCGCCATCTTGCCATCATACAGCTGCTCGCCGCCATCGTTGTCGCGGTACACTTGAATATTGCCGCGATTATCACGAATCTGTACTAGTGGTCCGCTCTTGATAAAGAAACCTAACATCTTGGCAACTTCATCCAACGAGCCGCCAGGGTTGTTGCGCAAATCAACCACTAGGCCATCAATATTTTGTTTATTCAACTCTTTTAGCGCTTTTTCAGTATCGATACTAACGCTACGATAGTCTTCACCATTGCGACGTGCACGATAGTTTAGATAAAAGCTCGGTATCTCAAGTACGCCAATACGCTTTGGCGTCTTATCAATATTAGGACGCTGTACTTCTACTACTCGCTGAGTGACGCCGGACTCTTCTTGCTGAATAATGTCTCGTACCACTGTGACCGTACGGGCGCTAGCATCTGGCGTGTTAGGTTGACGTAGTTTCAGTGTGACCGATGTACCGCGTTTTCCGCGAATCAAGCTGACAATTTCACGCGTTGACCAACCAACCACATCCGTCATGGTTTCGCCATCTTTTGCGATACCAACGATCAAATCATTGGGCTTGATTTGACCCGACTTAGCGGCTGGACCACCATCGACTAAGGTCACAATACGAGTATAGTCTGGATTTTTGCGATCTGGACGAATAGAGACACCAATGCCCTCTAACTGAAGACTAGACTGGATTTGCAATTCAGTCGCTTGAATCGGTGCATAGTAATTACTGTGCGGATCATAAGTGAGCATCGCCGTATTTAAGATAGTTTCCATGATTTCATCGTCTTTGAGACGCTTAAACTGCTCTTGTTGACGTGACAAACGATTTTGCAAAATCTCATTTGGCGTACGCTCATCGTTACGTACCAAGTCTTGTCCGCGAGTAATATCTGGGTTGCTTAAAAATACTTTCTCTTTAGCTTTTTCGTCTTCTTGACCCAGCGTAATGCTCATCAACTGAAACTTTAACTGACGTTCCCAGTAATCGCGCTGCTCTTTTTTGGTTTTAAAATGGCTGAGTTTTTCACGATCAAGAATGATTGTGTCGTTACCTGTCAAATCAATATCTGTCTTGAGCATCTTGGTGGCCATCGCAAAGTACTCGTTTGAGCGTTTGCGGTAACGATCAAACACCTCTACCCCTGCAGACAGATCACCTTGCTTTAGACGAGCGCCAAAATCTTCAGCGTGTTTTTTCTTCAGCTCATCGACATCGGATTGCAAAAATAACGTATGGTTTGGGTCAAGGCTATCGATATACATTGATAGGATTTCGCTACCAGTCTTACTATCTAAAGGCTGATTAAGATAATGACTGCGATCCAGCAAGGCGGCTACTTGACGGGTGGTGACTTTTTGCTCAGGGGTCTGAACGAAACTTCCCGTATTGGTCTCGGCGACTGCAGTACCGTAGCTTTGGGTCAAGATAATACCGGCGATGCCCACTGACGCTGCACTGAGTAACCACTGTGCTGGTTGTTTTTTCATCATATGTACCTAGTTATTTGAAGTTAATAGTATTGGGTAATTCATCAGGATTAGTAATGCTCGAATCTGTTATGACCTATAAATGCTGTGTTTTTATTCTTATACTTTATGCATCATTAAATACTGATATATAGTCAAAAATCAATCAATATTATCATGCGCATAAATACTGAACTGTCTCAAACTGTATAAGCAATCTTACACGCTACACCTGTACATACCAAACTTTCTATCACTTTTATCATACATAGTAATTGAGGGCTATCAACATCGATTTGATGACTGAATCTACTGGCTATTGGTAAATTGATTTGACCCCAATAATCTGCCACATTATGCTCAATTAATAATAGCTGTCATAATAAGATATCTGAACAATGATTGATAAGCGATAAGACAGCCATAGATAGATAATCAGTCACCCTCATAATATAACCATATATAAAATAATAAGGAACACGCTATGTACGGCGTTTTAATGATAGATATCGATAGTACCGCTTTGACCGCTGAAGATGTCAGCTTGATTAAACAAGCACAGGTCGGCGGAGTAATACTGTTTGGTCGTAACGTCACAGATGCGGCCCAAGTCAGAGCACTGTGCGACGATATACGTTATCATAATCAAGACATACTTATCGGTGTGGACCAAGAAGGTGGACGAGTCGCGAGGCTACGTGAAGGTTTCACGCCCTTGCCTGCTATGGGTCGACTGGGTAAGCTATTCAATCAAGACCCAAGTCAAGCACTTAGCTGCGCCTACGATTGCGGTTATCTAATGGCAGCTGAAGTGCTGGCTGTAGGAATCGATTTGAGCTTCGCACCCGTACTGGATAGAGATGGCATTAGCCAAGTCATCGGTGATCGCAGCTTCCATCATGAGCCGCAAGCCATCACTGCGCTTGCAACACAGTTTATGCGCGGTATGAAAGCGGCTGGCATGGCCACTACTGGCAAGCATTTCCCTGGTCATGGCGCTATCGCTCCTGACTCGCACGTATCGGAAGCCATCGATACGCGCAGCTTAGATGAGATTATCAATAGCGACATGCAACCTTTTGCTCAAACACTGCATAGTCTGGATGCTCTTATGCCAGCGCATGTGATATTTTCGCAAGTAGACGACAAGCCGGCAGGTTTCTCCAAAATTTGGCTACAAGATATCATTCGAGATGAACTTAAATTTGATGGGGTATTATTCTCTGATGATTTATCGATGGCAGGTGCAAAGGCAGCTGGTGATGTCAGTGCTCGCGTAAAAGCGGCCATTGATGCTGGTTGTGATATTGCTCTCGTATGCAACGACCGTGTGGCTGCTCATGAGGCTGCTAAAGCTGCGCAAGATCTGCCTTACCCTAACCAGCAACGTATCAAAACCATGCGCGGCAACATCCCAACATGGCAAGGCGATCTTGAATCTACTTGCCAGCAGTTTGAATACTGGCAGCAAGCCAAGCAGAATGTTACTCAGACTTTTTTTGATGCGCAAGCTGATGGTGAGACTACTAAAGAATCAACAGATCCTACTCTGTATAAGTAATAGCTTACTTAACTATCATCAAGCAGCATACAAAAAAACCGCACCTTTATAAGATGCGGTTTTTGTCATTCGGCTACTATAATCAAAATAAGAACAAATAGATTAATTGGTTGGGTCTACCGCAGTACCTTGGGTAGCATCATCGCCATCTGGTAACAAATCATCATTGTTACTATCTAATGGGTTCATATCTGGATCTAGCGAATCACTGTTTATCATCATGCCATCGTTTGCACTAACAACCTCATCATTGACCATAAATTCAATACGGCGATTGCGGAAGCGACCTTGTTCGGTTGAATTATCCGCGATTGGCTCTGATTCGCCCATACCTTTGGTAGTTAGTTTACTAGCATCAACTCCCTTAGACACTAGATACGCTTTCACTGACTCAGCACGCTCCTGAGAAAGCTCCATATTATAGGTATCAGAAGCTTGACTGTCCGTATGACCGACGATCATCAGCTTCATATCAGGTACGTTATTGATGATTTCTGCAGCACGGTCTAGCAGCGCCTTATTGACTTCAGGTATAACCGCTTCATCTACCTGGAAGTTAATCACCTGAATACTCAAAGCGCGAGCAACATCACGTGGATCTGGGTTTTCACCCAAATTGGTCATCGCCACATCTGCAGCAGCCAGACTGTCATCAATCTCACCTTGTAAATCTAATGGACCTTCAGCTTGCACAGTCATAGCAGGAGCAGCTGCTTGTAGGTCAGCAACCAACTTGTCCAATGCGGCTTTATCAGGAGCATTCACAGTAATGTTATCGCCTTTAATAATCATACTCGCGTTCGGTACATTTTTAATAATTGGTAATATCGTTGCCAACTGAGCAGATGCTGGCATATCTACTGCAAAATTATCATCAACGTCAGCACGGCATTTATTAGCTTCGTCACCAAATGCACCAGTCAAAGCATTCATAACATTGGTTTGTAATGTCTCATCACCTACACTCATACGACAAGCATACAGCTCGCTATTTTCACCAGTTGCGATACTTAGTGATGCAGGCTCAATCGCGCCTGCAACCGCTAGTGCCTCATTACCTTGCGCCCCTTGCTGTACTGTAGCCGCTGGCGTTGCTACAGGCTCAGGGTTTTCTTGACAGCCTCTGAGTAGTGCCCAAGCCAATGCACCTAGGATAATCAAACCAATAATGGGTAGCAGCGCTTTCATAAAGCTCTCTTTTGGCTCTTCTTCTTTTTGTAATGGCGCTGTGCTGGTGGTATCAGAAATTGGTGTGCCAGCCGCAGTAGAAGTGGCAGCGACTGCACTAGCAGGCAAAACAGTACCCGCCCATGCAGGGATATGATGCTGGTAACTGTTCAGATTGTCATTCAAAAATTGCGGAACAGGCGTAGTACCAGCTAAACTTTTGATTTCATGAAAAGCTAATGGCGCTGCCATCGCAATCAAACCACGTGAAGCGGTTGCATCGACATTGTGTTTGCCTGCTAATTCGCGAGAGATTTGGTCGCGGTGTGCTCCTTCTGTCCATACACGGTCATAGAAAGCATTGTCATCACGGGCAATGTTTTCATTGGCAAAGCGGCTAAAAGTGTCGTTGTCTGCAAGACGAGCAGCAAAAATGGCATAAAACTGCTCTAATAGGTTTTTCTTAGCTGGGCTACGGTCATCTTCCAATACGGCTGGGCTGACGGTGCGTGTCAAATGGCTAATAATATCCATAATATGGCTCTCCCCTTAATTTTTATTTATATCATTCGTTTGCTCAAAAAGCAGCTATATCATTCTTTTGTATTCAATCGTTATAGTATTAAATAGTTATGGTGGCGTTAAATCCATCAAACTACTTTATTTGGTTTTGATTATTATAAAATTCTTAAGCTGCTATTCACAGTCTGTACGTTGTTGTGCAAATGATACAGTAAGTAATGTTTCGGTTGGCACACGTAACTGTAGCCAAGCTACATAAAAAGATAGGCCATATAAAAAGACACGCCCTATGAAACAGTGTGCCTCATAAAAACTACCTAACTTGAGCTGGTTCAGCAACGATGACCGTATTTGCCATCTCATCCACTTCTGAAGGTGAAAAAGGTCCTGGCGGTCTGGTCGTTTGATTATTCGAAGGAAAGTTGTTGGGAGTATTACTCGCGCCATTAGTAGGCAGATTGTTGGGCGCATTATTAAAGCTATTATTGTTAGGCAAAGGAGTTGGTATCACACGATCTCCAGTATCATCATCTGATGCTTGGTATTCGCCAGAGTTACTATTTAACCCATTATTATTGTATTGATTATTAATCCCCGCCCCATCATCTACAAACTGATTATTTGCGTTTGCCATGTTGTTCGTAGCATCACCAATGTTGCTATTATCAGGCAACGGCAGTGGCGCTGTACTCTCGACTACCATCGCTGGTACTAAACTTCGTATTTCTGTGACCAGTTTTTGCAGCATCATATTGTCTGGCGCCTCCAGTATGAGACGATCGTTTTGCACATGCAAACGTGCAAATGGTGTTGATCTAAGCATCGTCAAAACATTGGGCAGTGTCTCCGCAGGCATATTAGCGATTGTGGTTGCTACCCCATCCTGTATGTTCAACTCACAAATACTGGCCTGCTCGCCAAAACTTGTATTAAGTGTCTGTTGCAACGTGCTTTGTAGCGCAGCATCGCCAACGGTCGCACTACAAGTGTACAAATTACCGCCGTTGTCTACACCGACAATAAGCTCAACAGGAGTCGTTGTTGGTACAGGAGGCACGGGTGCTGGCGGTGGTTCAACAGGTACTGTGGCCACAGGTTCTACTGGTATTTCATTATTGGGTTTCACTAATAAGGCCCATGCTGCTAGTGCAAGCGCGGCAAGGGCTACTATTAATAAAAACACACGTATTAGTAGATCGTTTCGTTGATTACGAGTACGCACTTGTGCACGCTTTAAATTACTGTTCTCTGCCAGATGATAAGCAGCTGGATTGGCATGAATAGCATCACTACTGGCAGTCGTATCGTTATCTAACGCTTCAGTGTTTGAGCGCTCAGCAGTTGATATTTGCTCTATATTTTCTACATCATTATTCGTTGTTGGTGTGTCTATGCCAGCTATGCCAGTATCTAAAGTAGCGTCGTCAAGTCTATTCAATATGTCGTCACTTACTGGCACATGTACTGGCACATGGTCATCATCTGAACCAAAGCTTTTTTGTATTTGCTGATCCACACCTTGAGTAGCCGTAATCACAGCTGCTGCCCAGATAGGTAAATATGGTCGTAAAGCAGCCTGTTTGTCTTGTGAAAATGCTGGCAAAAACTGCCCATTGGCCAATACTTTTAGCTCACGATATGCCAGTGGGGTAGCACTAATTAGTAATTGCTCAGTTGTCTGTTCATCAATGTGATGGGTGGCTGACAATTCTTGGATGATAGTCTCTTGCAGGCTTTTATCTTGCCATATTTGTTCAAATAAAGGACTTTCATTGTTGCTGCTAGTAATTACTTGGTCAGTACGCAGCAACTGTGAATAAACCTGTGGCACAGCTAGGCGCGCAGCCAGAACAGCATAAAATTGCTCAAGTAGACTGACATAGGCGACATTATTGCTGTCATCATTACCCATTACAGCTGGGGTTACCGTTTTTTCTAGCTGGTCAATAATGTTCATATTTCACTGCCTCTATCAGCCTTATTGGAATGTGCAAAATTAAGCACTTATTTTATTTTTATCCATGTCACTTGTGTATTTTGCTTCTTTGTCTAAAAGATTAATCGCAGCGCGGATGAATGAGCACTACTCTCATCTTTAACCTTGCTTTAAAAGTTTCACTTATGTTGCATGGTACACTGCTACATTATTCACTATAACCGCATAAAAAAGCATCGTTTTGTCACACAATAGGTATTCGCGTTATCGCAACTGCTGTTAGTATTAGTCTATTGCTAATGGTTAGTACTTAATACGGATCAGACGTCAAACTTATTTTTTACTCAGCCGTAACGCTTAGGCTTTGAATATTGTCATTTGTAGCTTGTCATTTGTAACATTGTCACATATCAGGCACGGCCTAAGGATTTTCCTTTGTTAAACCATACGACGCTTATTATCATTATTACCGTTATTGTCAGCTTATTGGCTTGGCAAAACAAGACGCTATTTAATCGATTGATTTTTTACCCGCCAGCAGTCAACAATGGGCAATGGGATCGCTTTGTGACCCACGGCTTTATTCATGCTGATAGTATGCATTTGCTCTTCAACATGTTTACTTTGTATTTCTTTGGACGTGCTATCGAAGGACTATATCAGCCGTTTTTATTCGGCTACGGTTTTGTGGTCTTTTATGTGTTGGCAATTATCGTTGCCATGATTCCAAGTTACGTGAAAAATAAGAACAACGCCAGTTATTTGAGTTTAGGTGCATCGGGCGGTGTATCGGCTGTGCTATTTGCTTTTATCCTGCTAGCACCATGGGAGAGAATTTATCTCTTTGCCGTGATTCCTATTCCTGCGATACTATTTGCCGTAGCTTATATATTTTATAGTATCTATGCGGATCGACGCGGTGGTTCAAACATCAATCACATGGCTCATATGTGGGGCGGTGCATTTGGCGTTATCGCTACGATCTTATTGGAACCAAAAGTACTACCGCACTTTATCAATGCGTTGCTATCACCAGGATTTTAGACATTTCTACGTATAGTAAAGCTATCACTTTAAAGACGGTTATACTCTATAAATACTATTTTGCGCAGGGTACACTTCTACATTTGAGATTTAGTAATACATTATGATTATAGATATTATCGGTGATATACATGGTTATGCAGACAAACTGATCGGTCTGCTGCATCAGTTGGGCTATGAGCATAACGGTCAGCATTTCGTGCCACCAATAGGTCACAGGGCCTTGTTCATCGGTGATTTAATCGATCGTGGTTCGCAGCAATTAGCCACGTTAGAAATTGTCTTTGCAATGCTAGATGCCGATGTAGCCGATGCAGTGATGGGCAACCATGAATATAATGCGCTGGCCTATGCCACGCGTGATCCTGATAATACTAGCCAGTATTTACGCTCGCACAATGACATCCATAGACGCCAACATGAGGCGTTTTTGGCAGAGATACCATTTGGCTCAGAGCAACATGAGTACTGGTTGCAGCGTTTATATGAAATCCCATTATGGATTGAGACCGACTACGCCTGCTTTGTACATGCTTGCTGGGATACAGATAGCATGGTGATACTAAAACCTCTTCTGACTGATGATAACTGTCTGACTCCAGCAGGTTTAATCGCAACGGCTAAAGAAAATACCTTTGTCTTTGACGCTTTGGAGCGAGTGTTAAAAGGGGTTGAAACAGGCTTACCTGATGGTATTGTGATGGTAGATAAAGAAGGTACTGAGCGCACGCGAGTACGAGTACGCTGGTGGCTAGATGAGCTAAATACACGCACACTTCGTGAAGTGTCTCGTGCTCCATCGTCCGCATTGGCACAAATTCCGCCTGATGCGTTGGCTGAAAATATTGACTTTGAATTAAAAACTCATAAACCTGTGTTTGTCGGGCACTATTGGCTCACTGGCACACCTGAGCCACTCAGTCCACAAGTTGCCTGTACTGACTACTCTGCTGCAGTAGATAGCGGCTATCTAACATGCTATCAACTGGATACCGAACAACCATTACCATTGACAGCCAGTCACTTTGTTCAGCATTATCACGATGAAAAACATATATAAAATCGTGATATCACTGCAATTAGCCCCATACCAGTATTAAAAGTCAAACTTGGCTTTACGAGTGTAGCAAAATTTTTGTATGATGGTCTTTTTGAGGATATCCAATCATGAGCACCACGAATACTGCTGCTAACCAGAACGGTCCAATCACTTCCCCTGCTGGTCAGCCAAAAGTCGGCATTATCATGGGTTCGCAGTCTGACTGGGCAACTATGAGTGCTGCTGCGCAATTGCTTGCAGACTTTGACATTGCTTTTGATTGTGAAGTTGTCTCTGCACACCGTACGCCTGACAGATTATTTGATTATGCTAAAAGCGCAAAAGATAATGGTCTACAAGTGATCATTGCTGGTGCAGGCGGTGCCGCTCATCTGCCGGGTATGTGTGCCAGCCAAACGCCACTACCTGTCTTTGGTGTCCCTGTAAAATCATCTATACTGAGCGGTTGGGATAGCCTACTGTCTATCGTACAAATGCCAAAAGGCGTCGCTGTTGGTACTTTGGCGATTGGTGCTGCTGGTGCTTATAACGCCGCCCTACTTGCAATTCAGGTATTGGCATTGCATGATGATACGATTGCTACTAAGCTCGATCAGATGCGCCAGTCCCAGACTGAGACTATTCTCGCTAGCCCAACACCAGGTATTATCAATCCTTAAGTAAATATAAATCGATCAGCTTTTATAGCAGAGTCTTTTATATTTATAGCTTAACGATTGAAGCTATCACTGTATATTTTTAAGCAATTCCGAGTAGAGATAAGGTGCATACAGTGCACCTTTTCCTATTTTCACCCATTGAGTTTTAGATTTTAATAGACCAAACACCTTATTCACTTTTATTCAAAGAGCCTGCCATGACTACAGCAAACGCTTATCCTGTTACCCAAACCATTCGTACCATCGGTATTTTAGGCGGTGGTCAGCTTGGTATGATGCTTGCCGAAGCCGCCATGCCATTGGGTTACCAATGCGTATTCTTAGAAGACAATCCAGAATGCCCTGCCAGCTTATACGGTCGTGTCTTTCATAGCGATCAATTAGAAGACTTTATCGCAGCAGCGGACGTCTTTACCTTAGAGTTTGAAAACACGCCAACGTCTACTGTTGAGCAACTGGTTAGCTTGTCAAAATCTGGTAGCAAGCAAGGCATGTTCCCACCGCTGATTGCGCTTGATATTGCCCAAGATCGTCTTAAAGAAAAGCAGATGTTCAACACACTTGATATCGCAACCGTGCCATTTATGGAAGTAAATTCTGAAGCTGAGCTCAAGCACGCTTGTAAAGAGTTAGGACTGCCTATCGTTCTAAAAACCAGCCGAGGCGGTTACGACGGTAAGGGACAGTTCGTCATCAAGCAAGACGGTGACATTAAAGCTGCTTGGCTAGATTTAAAAGACGCCGTCAGCGGTAAAGGCTCACTTACGCCAACACCTGCGCCATTAATTGCTGAAGGTTTTATTAACTTTAGTCGTGAAGTGTCTATCATTGCAGCAAGAGCGCAAAATGGTCAGGTACGCTGTTACGATTTGGTCGAAAACCACCATCACAACGGTATTTTGGCCAAAACTCAAGCACCTGCTGTTGGCACGAGTCACCTGTTTCAACAAGCAACAGATGCCATTACTAAAGTCATGAATCACTTGGATTATGTCGGCGTTATGGCGCTTGAATTGTTCGTCACCAAAGATGCTCGCGGTCATAACGCGATACTGGCGAATGAGATCGCACCACGGGTCCACAACTCTGGACACTGGAGTATCGAAGGCGCTATTACCAGTCAGTTTGAGAATCATATCCGTGCTGTAGTCAACTTGCCATTAGGTGATACAGATAACGTGCATCCTGCGATTATGGTGAATGTACTGGGTCAATATCCCGATATCAGTGCAGTGCTAAATATCGATGGCGCTCATTATCATAGCTATCATAAGGCTGAGCGTGACGATCGCAAGATTGCTCATATTACCTTGATGCCTAATGATGTGACTGATTTAGAGCCTGCTATGGCAAAACTGGTTGCTATCTTACCAAACAAGGTTGGTCTAGATAAAGAGTATGCAAGCGTGGATACTCAGCCTAATAAAGCAGACGTCGATACTAAGAGTAATGCTAAGAACAGTATTCAAAATGATGCCACAGCTGATGAACTAGACAATAAAGACAGCCAAACAGACAGCCTGACTGCTACTCCATCAAAATCTGAGAAGGCCAAGAAATAATGCAGATTTGGGTGGACGCAGACTCGGTACCATTGATTGCTAAAGATTTGATTATTAAAACGGCTGAACGTACCAAGACCATGGCCATATTTGTGGCCAATCAGCCGATTAAGCTACGCAAGTCGCCTCTACTTGTTATGACTGTCGTACCGTCAGGATTCGACAAAGCTGATGATTATATCGTTGAGCAGATACAGGCTGGTGACTTGGCTATCACTAGCGATATCCCCTTAGCCAATGATATTTTGGATAAAGGTGGTATGGTACTGACAACGCGCGGCGTGGTCTACGACAAAAACAACATCAAGCAAAAGCTCAATATGCGCGACTTTATGGATACCATGCGCGGTACTGGCGTCCTAGAATTGCAAGAAATGAGCGGTCAAAAACCTTACGGCGATCGAGATAAAAAAGCCTTTGCGGATGGTCTTAATCGCTTGGTTCGTTAGCACTTTTTATCGTTCTATCTGACGCCTACCCATCCTGTCTTCTATTAAATAACATTATCTAGCTAACGTTTGCTTCCTTGCAAACGGTATACACTCTATAACCAAACACTATTCAATCAGCACGCTTTATAACGAAGCGTGCTACCTATCTTTGTTACTCTATATTCGGTTTTTAAGATAAATAAACTTACTGAATAATTTAAATAATAGCATTTAAATAAGAATAGGAATGATTATGAAAATTTTAGTCGTTGGTGCAAGTGGTCGAGTGGGCGGTGATTTGGTTAAGCAATTATTGGCTGATGATCATCAAGTTATTGGCACGACTCGTCAAAAAGAAAAGTTGTTTGATAATGACAACTATACCCAGCTAGATTTAGACATTACAGCCAGTAAAGAGTCTATTGAAAAACAACTGGATAAGGATATCGAAGCTATTTACTTTGTTGCAGGATCTGGTGGCAAAAACGTCTTAGAAGTTGATCTGCATGGTGCAGTAAAAACAATGCAGGCGGCACAAGATAAAGGCATTAAACGTTATATTATGCTGAGTTCAGTCTTCTCATTAGAAACTAAAAAATGGGATGAAAACCCAGGTATTGCAGACTTAAAAGAATACTACATCTCTAAACACTACGCCGATCACTGGTTAGTGAACAACAGCTCACTTGATTACACTATCGTACAGCCGGGCGCACTAAAAGAACGCGCTGGTACAGGCAAGATCACTATTAATGATGCCAGCTCTGGTGAGAATGCAATCGAAGATGTAGCGACAACGCTAGCCGCGGTGCTAACCGCAGATAATACGATAGGCAAAGTCTTCAATCTACACAATGGAGACATTGATATTAATGAAGCAGTTGCTACCGTATAAATAGATTTAGTATTAGCAGAATTGGTTGTGGACGCTAGATTTTAGAAGCAGCCAATACAAAAGGTCGTTGTCGATTCGCCAATATCTAATTGGTAAATCGGCAACGACCTTCTTATTATGTATTTAGATTACAGCTAATCTAAAAGAAGCTCATTCAATTATGCTTGCCCACTGGGAAAAGGAATGACTTCTTCTAAGCTACTTGCACCTGTCAAAACCATTAGCAATCTATCCATACCGACTGCGATACCGCTACATGGTATCAAATCATTGGATGCGGCTAATAGATGTTCATCAACTGGCATTTGAGGTAGGTTATGACGCGCACGTAATTGATTGTCTTGTTCAAAACGGTCGCGCAATGCTTGACCATCTGCTAATTCATCATAAGCATTGGCAATCTCAATGCCGTTAATGTATAGCTCGAAACGTTTTGCAATTTTATTACCGTCTTTATCCCTAGCTGTCTTCGCTAATGCAGCGGTCGCAGGTGGGTACTCTATAATTAATGTCGGCAAATCATGACCTAGGTTTGGCTCTACGGCATGACTGAATAATAAATCCAGCCAGCTCTGGCGACGATTTTCTTCGCTATCATCAGCATCATTAAAATCAAATCCTGTCAAACCCATATCTTCTGCCACGGCTTGCAATGCAGTTAAACTCGCTGTCAACGGATGGATACCTACAAAATCCATAAAGGCATCGACATAGCGATAATGACTCATCACAACTGAATGACCATAAAGCGCTTCTAACAACTCATTAAGTTCAGTTGCCATCTCGTCCAGACTATAATGAGGTTGATACCATTCGAGCATCGTAAATTCAATATTATGACGCGTGCCTATTTCGTTATCACGAAAGACAGGACAAATCTGATAAATAGGCACTTGCCAGCTGGCTAATAAACGCTTCATCGCAAATTCAGGCGAGGTATGCAAATAATAAGTGCGTGGACGGTCCTGATAGGTCACATGAGCTGCTACGGACTGCAAAAAAGTATCTGTGTTGCCTGCTTGGGATAATAGCGGTGTCTGCACTTCTAGCACTTGTCGACTGGTAAAAAACTGACGAATATTGCTGATAAATTGCGCACGCTGTTGTGCCATTGCAAGTGTCATGGTTGGTGCGTAGCTAGGCTTAGAAGTAATAAGCTGCGAAGAAATGTTATTTGCTTGAGTCATTGGGCTCTACTGCGACTGATGAATAATTGGTTGCTCAGTATCTTGTTTAATTAAAACTGCCACTCACGGCGCAAGTTATAATCACGTCTCAGACCGTCGAAGTCAGCACCACTTACTTGCCCATCAACTGCTTTATTTCGTAACGAGGTATCATCTTGCATGATGTCATAAAACTTTGGCAGTCTGTCTGGATATGATTTTAATTCAGACCATAAGAACATATTTAGCGGTAGCAGATTGGACATAGATTGAGCTGGAGGTATCGCTAATTTTTCACACAAGGCATCATAAATAATTTGTGTGCCACGTAGCTTACCTTCTAGTGTATAGCCAGCGATATGCGGTGTGGCAATAGCGAGTTTGGATAATAAGCTTACTGCGACTTCTGGCTCATGCTCAAACACATCTAGCACCACTTGTCGTCCAGTACACTCAATATCTGCTTCAAGCGCGCTTTCCTCAATCACAGGCCCGCGCGCACTATTAATCAGCATTGTATCAGCAGGCATCATTGCTAATGCAGCTGCATTAATCAGATGACGTGTTGGGTAATCACTACCTTTAGGATTCGTCGCATTCTTTTCATTGGTCAAAGGCACATGCAGACTAACCACGTCACTTTGGCTAAGTACCTGCTCCAAGCTAGCATTGTTAGTTTTGGAGGCTGGTAACAAGGGATCATAACCTAGCACCTGCCAACCCAAATCATAGGCATATTGAGCAAGCGTATTACCGATATTACCAAGGCCAATGATACCTAAGGTTAATGACGCCGACTGCTGCCAATACTGCGGACGCAAAGTGGAAATAGCCGTCAATACATATTGAGCCACAGAATGCTTACTACAACCAGCCGCATTGGCGAAAGTGATATTGCGAGACGCTAGATAATCTTGGTCTACATGGTCGGTACCAATAGTCGCAGACCCAACAAATTGCACGCTGTTATTATTCACTAATAGCGCTTCGTTTACTTTCGTCACCGAGCGTATCAGCAGCACATCTGGCTGTACTCTAGCAAGTAGCGCTGCATCGATATCTCGACCAGCGACAGTGATAATTTTAACCCTATGCTCAGCCAGCTGACCAAGCGTAGCGTCATTAAAAAAATCATTCAGACTAGCGATGTTGCTGTCCGCTAAAATAGTGATATTTTTAATTGTACTTAATTTATCAGTCTTATTATTCGTCGATTCTGCTATATTCTCATTCGTCATTATTCATCATCTCTATCGATAATTTTTTACGTCATGTTTGCTAGCGACTTGTTATTCTGGTTCGTGCACGGGATCTATCGCACGGGAGTCAGAAAGCATCACCTCCTGCTGAGCAAATATCTCATTCTTATGCTGCGATATCCACTCGCGCCATACCGCAAGCCCGATAGCCAACACGACTGGCCCAATAAACAAACCAACAAAGCCAAACGCTGTTAGACCACCCAGTACACCAATAAAAATAATGATAAAAGGAATTTTGGTCGCGCCGCTAATGACGATAGGACGAATCAAGTTATCCACCCAGCTAATCACCAGTACACCCCATAGCGCCAAGCCAATACCCTCTGCAGTATGCCCTTGGCTCAATAGCCAAACCGATACACCGCCCCAAACGAACGGCGTACCAAAGGGAATCAAGGCAATAATAAACGTGACAATGGTCAATAAAATAGGACTTGGTGCCCCAGCGAAGTAATAGCCGATACCAGCCAATAGCGCCTGTGCCAATGCAGTCAATCCAATCCCGTAGACTACGGCACGTGTGGTTGTACCTACAGAATCGATGTAACCGTCGATGCGATTGCCGATGATGTTACGCAGCGCTTGACGAATCTGCCGAACCAGACTGGTGCCATCTCGGTAAAAGAAGAAGAGCGTCATTAATGCCATACCCAGCTTGGCCAAACTACTGAACACCACATCAAATGCTATTTTGCCATAATATAAATGCGACTGAACCCAAATGCGAAAAGCTTCTAGCGTTCCTTCTGGGTTTTTGTTAATGCGCCACAGTACATCTTTGACTTGCTGGCCGATGATAGGCAAATCTTTAAGAGAGTCAGGCACATCTAAGTAACCTACCTTGATACGGTAAATCAAGTTACTAATTAAACTCAAAGCTTCTTGCTGCAAGATAAACACGCCGATGACCAGTGGCACGCCTATTATCAGTGAGATGCTCACCGTCATAATAGCGGCGCTAAAGTCTGGGCTCAGCTTCACCTTTTCATGGAAGAAATTATAAATAGGAAAAGTCACATAGGCCAAAATCGCTGCCCACAGCGCTGGTACAATAAAAAACTGCACCACTTGAAAACACAATACGAAAAGCACCACTAGCAACGTAATTGCCAATAAGCGCTGAATAATAAATTCTTTTGTCCAGTTTTCAATCATAGTGTATAAACCAAAAGCGGACAGCAAACGATAATTTTGCTGGCGAGTTTATAAATGTGTGATAAATATCAGCTCTTAGACACTGTCTGTAAGCCATATCCATTAGCGAGAGTTTTGAGTCATAAAAAAAGTATTGCGTCGGACTTGTTACGTCATATGACGATTAACAACATGACAGTTAGATAATATGACTATGTTTAGTTACATACCGCGAATTCATAGCCATTTATTATTGTAGATAAAATAATAAAAATGCGGTTAACACACCTTATTATGCAATAAAGCATGTGAATTATATAACGCGTTGTTGTAATCTTTACTTACAACTTTGTCTATGCAAGCTTACTAGATGACGACGATAATGACTAGCGCATAATGCATGAATTTAGTGTGTAAAAATGATGTATTGAAAACTGCTTTTATGTTCAGCTTTTAAACTGTTATCTTATAAGGGAATCCACTGGTGCGTTCTATTTGTCGCGACAATTGATGTTATACTAAAGCAATTATTTTAAGCTTTTCAGTGTAGTTAAGTTTATTTGCACATGTTTATTTACAGCGTTGTACAGACATGGAATCCTCTGAGACAGATTCTGACACCTGCTTATATCGTCTTTTTTTAGACTATCATAAGTTCTAATTTTGGGGTGTTACTATCACTTAGAATGAGCTACTTGAACAAAATCATAAGTCTTTTATAAAGGCTTACAGGAGATTCAGACTCAGCATATTAGCTCAATATTTGAGCTTTATATGTAAGAGCGCAGTTTTGAGTTAATTTCGGATTTACATTGATTTTATTTGAAATCAATACAGACACACCAAATTTTAATAATATATCGACAGGAACAATAACAATGTCAAAAGACACTGATAACCCCAATTCTAACACCTCAAACGAAGCCAGTAAGACCAATAAACCACAAGATACTGTCACTTTTGCTTTAGCTCAATCACATTTTTTGGTCGGTGATATCGCAACCAATGTCGAAAAAATGCGTACCCTAGCATTACAAGCACGCGAACAAGGTGCTGACGTTATCGTATTCCCAGAGTTAGCTCTTTTGGGCTACCCTCCACAAGATTTATTGCTACGTCCAAGCTTGTCTGGCCGCGTCAAAAGCGCTTTGTCTACTTTGAGTGATATCGATGATATCGTCATGATTGTCGGCTATCCGCAT
The DNA here is from genome assembly GCF_904846705.1 of Psychrobacter sp. Pi2-52. Classification (GTDB taxonomy): domain Bacteria; phylum Pseudomonadota; class Gammaproteobacteria; order Pseudomonadales; family Moraxellaceae; genus Psychrobacter. The sequence goes on along the minus strand of NZ_CAJHBS010000002.1, from coordinate 122,600 downwards.
GTCGATCATCACGGTACTTTTAACTCTGCTGCCATCCTGCATAATGGTCATCAAAAAGGCTTTTATCATAAGCAAATTTTGCCAAATTATGGCGTGTTTGATGAACGTCGCTATTTCGATAAAGGTCGTAATCAAGTTTTATTTGACTATAAAGGCATTACCATTGGTCTGCTTATCTGTGAAGATTTGTGGGAAAAAGGGCCTATCTCTGAGCTTAAAAAGCAAGGTGCTGATTTAATCGTAAGCTTAAACGCCTCACCTTTTGAGATTGAAAAGCAGGACAATCGCAAGACTATGCTGGCCAAGCGTAGCCGTGAGAATAAGCTACCTATCGTCTATGTCAATGCTGTCGGCGGGCAAGACGATCTAGTGTTTGATGGTGGCTCTATGGCTGTACAAGCTGACGGTAGCATTGCTCATGAAGCGCCGCGCTTTATGAACCAGTTGCTACTGGCTACGTTAGATGTAAAAACTGCTAAGTTTAACGAGCAGACCAAAGCGCCTCTAACCTTAAGCCGTGAGTCTGAAATGTATCAAGCGTTAGTCGTCGGTCTACGCGACTATGTCAACCACTCAGGATTCTCTGGCATTATTGTTGGGTTGTCAGGTGGTATTGACTCAGCATTGACACTCTGTATCGCTGTTGATGCGTTAGGCGCTGACAAGGTATATGCAGTCATGATGCCATACGAGTATACCTCTCAAATCAGTCTAGAAGATGCTCAAGCACAGGCGCGCCGCTTAAATGTTTCTTACACCGTCTGCCCTATTTTTGACGCTGTCGAAGGCATCCGTCATACGCTAGCGCCGTTATTCAATAAGTCGCCAGCAGATACGACTGAAGAAAATATCCAAGCGCGCGCTCGCGGTGTTATTTTGATGGCCTTGTCTAATAAATTCGGTCATTTGGTTATCACGACTGGTAACAAGTCAGAATTGGCAGTGGGTTACTCGACACTATATGGCGACATGGCTGGTGGCTTTGACGTACTAAAAGACGTGTATAAGTCTCAAGTTTATAAATTGGCGAGCTATCGTAACCGTTTAGAGGATACGCCGGTTATTCCTGAGCGCGTTATTACTCGTCCGCCATCAGCTGAATTACGTCCAGATCAAAAAGATCAAGACAGCTTGCCGGACTACGATGTGTTAGATGGTATCTTGACGTCATATATCGATGAAGACATGGGCTATCAAGAAATTATTGATAAAGGCTTCGATGCTGAGATGGTCGCCAAAGTCATCAAAATGGTAGACAACAGCGAATACAAACGCTTGCAATCTCCTATCGGTACTAAGATTAGCCACAAAGCTTTTGGACGTGAGCGTCGTTACCCATTGGTCAATAAGTGGTCAATTAAAGGTTAATTACTACACACCTCTCAACTTTTACTATCTATAAGTTGAGAGGTGCTAGTTCACCAGTTTTACAAGATATCGAATTTTTTACTATTAGCTGGGTGCTTGCCCAGCTTTTTTGGTTTTTATCCACCAAAAATTTTTACATCTAACCCGATTCTTTTCCACACAGTTTCACCAACTATTTTGCCTTAATTATCTTTATTTCTTTTTCGAGTACGTCATGAGTTTGCTAACCGCTAGTGTTTTTCTTCTTTTACTGCTTGCCTTAAGTACCTTTGTCTCTGCTGCTGAGATTGCCATTGCTGCAGGCCGCAAAATCAAGCTCCAAATTATGGCAAAAGAAGGCGATGTTCGCGCACTTGATGTGCTCAATATGCAAGAGCATCCTGGTAGCTTTATCACCGTAGTACAAATAGTGCTAAATGCGGTCGCTATTTCAGCTGGTGCCGTGGGTGAGTCGGCCATTAGTCCTTATCTCGAGCAGTTATTGAATAGTGAAACGATAGCATCGGTTATATCGTTTGTACTTATTACGAGTTTGTTTTCACTACTTGCTGATCTAATGCCTAGGCGTTTGGCCATGTCAAATGCAGAGACGATAGCGGTACGGCTCGTACGCCCGATGATGCTATTAATATTTATACTAAAGCCCATTATATGGGTGTTCGATGGGGCTGCAAATATCCTGTTTAAACTTTTTGGCATCTCAACCATACGTCAAGATGATATGACACCAGAAGATATTTATGCAGTGATGGATGCTGGTGCTGAAGCAGGTGTATTAAAGAAGCAAGAGCATCACTTGATCGAAAATATCTTTGATATGCAAGAGCGTACCGTCACCTCAGTGATGAATCCTCGAGAAAATATCGTTTATTTTGATACCAAGACAAGTACCGAAGAAGTCGTGAATATCATGATTGAGCAGCCACACAATAAGTTCTTGGTCTGCCATGATGACGATTTAGAACATATCATTGGTTATGTGGAATCTCGTAGCTTTTTAGCTTTGGTTTTGAACCAACAAGAAGTTAGCTTAACGAACAAGACTCTATTGAAACCAGCACTTTTCGTGCCTGATACGTTGTCTTTGTTTGAAGTATTAGAGATGTTTAAATCTACTGGCGCTGATTTTGCAGTCATCGTGAATGAATATGCCCTAGTCGTTGGTGTTATCACCTTAAAAGACGTGATGAGCATTGTGATGGGTGAGTTGGTAACGCTCGAGGAACAACCTATTGTCCAGCGCACTGACAACTCGTGGCTAATCGATGGCATGACCCCTATCGAAGATGTGATTCGTGCATTAGATATCGTCGACTTACCACGAAGTCAAAATTACGAGACTATCAGTGGATTTATGATGTATATGCTTCGAAAAATCCCTAAAAAGACTGACACGATTGAGTATGCCAATTATCGATTTGAGATTATTGCGACTGATAATCTTAAAATTACGCAGATGTTAGTCACCAAATTAGAAGATGTCATTTAATTTACTGGCTAGTTAAAGAATGCTTAACTAGCCTATTCACATTGTTTTAAGCACGTTGACCAAAGATAGCGGTGCCGACACGTACCATCGTTGTGCCGTTTTCTATCGCTTCTGCCATATCGCCACTCATACCCATACTAAGCGTATCCCAATTATTTAATTCTGGACAATCGGCTTTGACCTCTTCAAACAACTGCTTAGTTCGAGCAAAGGCATCCGTATTTGCTTTAGCAGGAATAATCATCAAACCTCGTAGCTGTAAACGCTCATACTCTTTGATCGCTGTTATCAGTTCTGGCAACTGGGCTGGCAGGCATCCTGACTTGCTATCTTCATTATCGATATTTAATTGGATCAACACATTCAATGGCGGCAGGTCAGCTGGTCGTTGATCATTCAATCGTTTGGCGATGATATCGCGCTCAACCGTTTGCACCCAATCAAAGTGCTCTGCAATGTCACGTGTCTTATTACGCTGAATACTACCGATATAATGCCAAACGATACTCTTGCCTACAGGTTGAGCTTTAAGAGCAGTAATTTTTTCGATGGCTTCTTGTAGATAGTTTTCACCAAAATCACACTGTCCCTGCTTCGCTAAAGTTGCGATCATATCGGCAGGTTTCGTTTTCGAAACAGCCAGCAGCATAACATTATCAGCCTGTCTGTCAGCATGATCACACGCTTGCTTCATCTGCTTACTAACTTGTTGCCAATTATCGATAAGTGTCACTTCATCAATATTGCCATTCATTTCCTTCATGCTCTGCCCTTATTGCTTGATTAATTTTTTGAGATTTTTTTCTGCAATTTTTATTATAAAAAAAATATAACTATCCGATTTTTAAAAGTAAATTAGAAATAACTCCTATAAGAATTATTTTAAAACGATCCAGTTTTGGTTTTTCTTAATTTAGTAGATGGTTAAATACTCATAGTCTTGTTATGATATTGTTACATGCTTTAACATATGCTGCTGAATATGCTAGTGATGGTAAAGACCTGTACTGGTGAACTTCTTATCATCTCTTATTATACTAAGGCTATCGATAAATAGTTTACCACGTACTTTTATAGTGTTTTGTCTTACCTAGACTAAGTGATAGGAATATCAAATTATGGCTGAAAAAAATAATCTTAATATCGAAGACTTGCTGCGCTTTACGGTTAAGCATAAGGCGTCAGATTTACATATTTCAGCGGGTATGCCGGCAATGATACGTGTTGATGGTGAAATGACACGTATTAATATGCCAGAGATGACCCATCAAGTTGTGCATCAGCTTATTTATGACATCATGAATGATAAGCAACGTGCCGACTTTGAGGAGTTTTTTGAAACGGATTTTTCTTTTGAAATTCCTAATCTAGCACGTTTTCGTGTCAACGCTTTTAATCAAAATCGCGGTGCAGGCGCTGTATTTCGTACCATTCCTTCCAAAGTATTAACGATGGAAGACTTAGGTATGGGCGATGTCTTTAGACGCGTTTCAGACTTTAAGCGTGGTGTGGTTTTGGTCACGGGCCCAACCGGCTCAGGTAAATCGACAACACTTGCGGCGATGATTGACTATATTAACGAAAGCCGTAAAGAGCATATTTTAACTATCGAAGACCCGATTGAATTTGTGCATCAGTCTAAAAAAAGCTTGATCAATCAACGTGAAGTACACCGTGATACTTTGGGTTTTGAGCCAGCATTGCGCTCTGCCCTACGTGAGGATCCTGATGTTATTTTGGTCGGTGAGCTGCGTGACCTTGAGACCATCCGCTTAGCACTTACAGCGGCAGAGACCGGTCACTTAGTGTTCGGTACTTTGCATACTAGCTCAGCCGCTAAGACAATTGACCGTGTTATTGATGTGTTCCCAGCGGCTGAAAAAGACATGATTCGCGCTATGCTGTCAGAATCATTGCAGGCTGTTATTTCACAGACATTGCTGCGTCGTCAAGCAGGTGGACGTATAGCCGCCCATGAAATCATGATAGGTACCCCTGCTATCCGTAACTTGATACGTGAGAACAAAATCGCTCAAATGTACTCTGCCATCCAAACAGGTGCAGGCGATGGCATGATCACCCTTGATCAGACGTTAAAGAACTTGGTAAGTAAGGGAACCATTAGTAAAGATGTTGCACGTCCTTATGCCAAGCAACCCGAGGCATTTTTATAGTATTGATAGATAGTACTAACAGATACCACTAAAAATAATAAACAACTTATGGTCTCTGTAATTACTCTCTTACTTTTTACTCACGTATTTAAAATATGATTTTAACTGACTTACATCTGGTACAGGTGCGATATGGACATTGATAAACTATTACAGTTAATGATCAGCAAAAATGGCTCTGACCTTTTTATTACTGCTGACGTAGCACCTTCCATGAAAGTGAATGGAAAAATCTTACCTGTCGGTAGGACACCTTTGAGTGCTGAGCAAACCATGAGATTGGTCAAAGGCGTAATGACGCCAAGCCAGCAAAAAGAGTTTGAAGAAACCAACGAGTGTCAATTTGCCATCTCTGATGAAGCACAGCAAGCTCGCTTTCGAGTCAGTGCATTTGTACAACGCGACATGGCAGGAATGATTTTACGGAAAATTGAAAACAACATTCCAACGGTCGAAGAGTTACGTTTACCGCCAGCGCTAAAAGAATTGGCCATGAAAAAACGTGGTATTGTTCTATTAGTTGGCGCAACGGGTACAGGTAAATCTACTACCCTTGCAGCAATGATAGGACATCGCAATCAAAACTCTCATGGTCATATCATTACGATAGAAGACCCTATTGAATTTATTCATAAGCATCGTGGCTGTATTATTACTCAGCGTGAAGTTGGTATCGATACCCATTCATTTGAAGCAGGCCTAAAAAACACGCTACGCCAAGCACCCGATGTCATCTTAATCGGTGAGATTCGTAACCGTGAAGTCATGAACTACGCTATCCAGTATGCTGAGACAGGTCATTTAGTATTTGCAACGTTGCACGCAAACAATGCTAACCAAGCAATCGATCGTATCATTCACTTCTTTGAAACCAATCGCCATAATCAATTGTTTATGGATTTGTCGTTGAACCTGCAAGCTATTATCGCGCAGCAACTTATCCCCACACCTGATGGTAAAGGGCGACGCGCTGCTATTGAGATTTTGCTAAATTCGCAGCTGATTAGTGACTATATTCGTAAAGGGGAAGTTCATGAAATCAAAGATGTGATGACACGCTCACGAGACAGTGGTATGCAAACCTTTGATCAGGCACTTTTTGATTTGTATGAGCAAGGAGAGATAACGTATAAAGAAGCGATTCTACATGCCGACTCTCCTAACGATTTGCGCCTCAAAATTAAGCTTAGTAGCAAAAACGGTAAGGCTAATTTAGATGAAGGTGCTGATAGTTTATCGTTAGATGTAAGCTAAATTATTGCGCTTTCTAGGCATAATAGACATATAAAAAGAAACCCTCGTTATAAATAACGAGGGTTTTTTACTGTTCGATATCGTAGTGCTGATAGAAATAAGCGTTTCTACTTATACGCTAGACAATTACTTCGCGCTATCTCTACAGGCTTGATCCGCGCAGATACCATATAGCACAAGAGAATGCCCAGACAGTTTAAAGCCATGTTTTTCTGCTACTTTCAGCTGCTCTTCTTCGATGACTTCATTATGAAACTCTATAATTTTGCCACACACATCACAAACTAGATGATCGTGATGCTCTTCTTGGGTAATCTCGAATACAGATAGATTGTTTTCAAAGTTATGACGCTCAACAATACCTGCTTGCTCAAACTGTGTTAGGACACGATAGACAGTGGCAAGACCTACGTCTTCACCTTGCTCGATAAGCGCCTTATACACTTCTTCTGCACTCATGTGATGCAGCTCTGCGCTTTCTAATAGCTCTAAAATTTTGATACGAGGTAACGTGACCTTGAGTCCTGCTCTACGTAAATCTTGATTGGTAAAAGAAGCCATAATATCCCTTTTGACTGTGACAGCCTTAACTAATAGAAAATATGAGATGAATAATCAACAAAGATTATTTTTATTTAATATAAAGTAAATGATTAATAATAAACTGATGAAACTTACGCAGACATCTCTCTTATTATTTTCTAAATATCGAGATGCAAGCCTATGAATTTAAAATATAATTAATCTAACTATTCAGATTGTGTTTGGTAAATAATGTCGTAAGTGGTAGGCAATTGCAAGTAAATGACGTATCATTTGTCCAAGATTGTCGGTCAGACTGGTACGACCTAACGCTGGCCACACCTAATTCATTTCTTATGAGTCATCTTACCATGATAAAGACATTAAATTTCCGTCCGTTAAGCCACACAAGCGCATTACGTAAGATCGTTATCACCAGTATGCTTAGCGCTACTGTTGCTATGTCTGGCTGCTCATTATTGAGTGTTTATAAGATTGATTTGCCACAAGGCACAGCGATTACGCAAACCCAAGCCCAGAAGCTAAAAGTGGGGATGAATCAAAACCAAGTTCTTTATACTCTTGGTAGCCCTGCGATTCGAGATACTCTTGAGCCTAAACGCTGGGATTATATTTATGACTACAAAGCAGGCACTGAAGGTAGCCGTAAAGGCATCGCAGATGTTAAAAACGCCAGCCAGCATTTAGTTGTTTATTTTGATGATAATGGTTTGGTCACGCGCATCGAAGGTATTGAGAGTCTGCCAGCATCATAGTTAGCGAAACCTATTGGCTTAGATAGTTAACGGTTAGCTACGAGATTTATTTTTGCGCTGAGACATAGGATCAGCGCTTAAACTGCGATATACCTCGATACGGTCAAAAGGCTGTAACAAATAGCTTAGTGGCTGTTTCTGTGCATAAATCCCTACATGCCAACGTTTCGCAGTTGGCGTGGTGATATCTATTACTTGCTCACACCACTTTGCCAGTTCTGCAAACTTTTCAAGCCATCCCGCTTGTGCCAATGCTTCATGCAAACTAGTACCTTGTCTAACCTGCAAAGCTAGATAATGCTGGCGCTGCTCATTTTCAGCATACGCCAGATATACGGTCATTAGATTGGCTTGCGTAGACTGTGGCACACTGTTGTCACGACCTTCGACTGTTAGCTCAACCACTGCATCACCCAACCTATCAGTGCTAGCAGTAATGCTAATGGTACGACTAAACGTATCGCCACTCGCCACAAGTTATAAACTGCTTCATTACTAAAATTTAGTGACTTGCGTAGATGGCTAATCTTCATCTGCCAACCCGCAAATACTGATAATAATAGTACAGCAATGCTACTAATAATGACCAAGATGCCAACTAACCATGCTGTCGGAATCGCAACCACTAATAATAACGCTACAGCAAAAGTGATTATCAAACTAACCAATAATCCAAACTTATGTGTTAACTGTTGCGTGCTGTAATGTAGTAAGTAACTGGCCACAAATAACACCCCGCCCCAATATAACAGCTGTCCAATTGGTGGTAGCGACATACCATTAGTAAATAAAGCCACTACTCCTATCAGCAGTTGCAACACCCAAATCGGTAACACTAACTTGGTTGCACGGTACTCACGAGTAGCAGCTCTATTGTTTGCTTGCTGATTGGTTGCTTCTACCGCTGTGACTGTCTGCTTACTCACCAAGTTCTGACCGAACCAGTATAGTCCTGTACCCGCACCAACACTGACTAATGCTAACGCGACGGCGCGAGCCCATTCAGTCAAACTGATATCAGTCATAGCAAAACCAGCATTGGGTACACCGTTTGCGAACCCTAGCAGCAATCCTATTACCATCAATCCTAAACCAATGGGTAAAGGCGCAACACCCAGCAAGCTTAAGAGTACCGCGATGACCATCAGGCCTGCAGCAACTGCGAAGCTAGGTACATCGGGTACGCTATTTAGCTCAGTTAATGCAGACAATATACCCGTACTTGCGCCAGATATAACCAATGCTGCAATCACAATAGAGACTAATGCCGCTAACCAACCAAAGCTACGCCAGATCGGACTGACATCTGCTTCACGAGTGAGCTTTTGCATACCCGCTAGAGGGCCTTCAACGCTACGATAGGCCAATGCTATCTCAGCGTAAACAACTGGCAGCGCAACCAATACCATGGCTAATAGCCATAGTAACCAAAAGTCAATCTCACCAATTGACGCAGGTGCAAACCAACGAAATAGCAATAACGGCAGTAGCGCCGCGATAAAATAAGAAGCATAACGGATCATCATAATTTCAATCCAAACGATCTAATTAATACCATTCACAAAAACTGGATTGGCAAACAAAACAAGTGCCATTACCATGCATGGTAGACTGAACATGTTTGACAAGGCTAATCGTATTTTGAAAATCGGTATAAAGTGAATAACGATAATTTATAATTATACAGAGCAACGACTGGCTTCTGTAAATGAATTCAGCTAAATACTGTCTTAATATAAGGGACAAACAGTTATAAAAAAACCCCGAAATCGGGGTTTAGTCATTCAGATATAATCAATATGCGATTCAGTACTTAGTGACTTTACTTAATAGTCTTCTATGCAAAGCAAAGTATGTATCAGATACTGAATTAGTGCGACTCAATTAGTGAATAGCACTTACATAGTCTGACAGGATACGAATGTCACGATCTGATAGTTTCGATGCAACCGTTTGCATCATACCCATCTCGCCTTCTTTGGCTGCATCATTGACTCGTTTTTGATCATCGCTATCGATATCATCAACACGTCCAGCGGCACGGAATAATTTTAGCTGAGTAGCAATATACTGAGCGTGCTGTCCGCCTAGCTTTGGAAATGCAGCCCAAGTATTACCTGCAGCATCTGGACCATGACAGCCGGCACAACCAATAACACCGCGCGACTTATCACCGCCCAAGAATAGCTTAGTCGCTTCTTGGTTGGTTGCAGGATTGCCGTAGCCAACGCCCCAAGGCGCTTGACTGGCGTAATAGCCTGCTACGTTTGCTAGGTCTTGTTGAGACAGATTAGCAACTTGTGACTGCATGATACCGTTTTTGCGATAACCTGCTTTAAAGTTGACTAGCTGTTTATATAGGTACTTTACGTTTTGGCCGCCAAGGTTTGGCTGTGCAGGAACAATGCTGACGCCATTAAGACCATGACAAGCGGCACAAACGGTTTCTGCAACTTTTTGACCTGCATTGACGTCATATTCAGGAACAATAATAGCAGCTTGTACGCTGAAACTTGCAACGCATAAGCTGGCAGCAGCGATTAACTTTTTCATTGATACAAATCCTACTAGCTCGGCGTAAGCATTATTTAGAGTGATTGCACTGGTAAGATACCTGATATAGCCGCCTCTTTAATCATGAGAATGGCGTATATTTTGAGGTCTTGGACACAAGCAGTCTGAAAGTACTTACTAACATCAGGGTTTATTTTCGATTATTATAGCAAGACTTTGTATCATTTGCCTACTTAATCATAGTATCCATCAGTTTTCTGGCAACACAATATATAATATGCCGCAAAAACAAAAAGCGCAGATAGGTTGTTAACCCAGCGCTTTATTTTATATGTTCAAATGATATCTATAAGTCGATTATTTGCTCATATATTCGATAAGTTTACGATAATCGTCATCACTACATTTGTCGCAAAGACCACCTGCTGGCATCTGCGGCATACCACCTTTGACAGACTTAATGAGTGTCGGCATACTTTTTTGTTTAATCAGCTGTTGCCATTTGGCACTATCACCTTTTTTGATGGCATTTAACGCCCCACTATCGTGACAGGCTGCACATGAGTTATTATAGGTAGTGGCGATATCCGCCGCACTTGCGCTGCTAAACATAATGCCAATTAATAATAGTGCAGCACTGCTAGCCGTTATAGCGCGATAACTCGTGCTAAGAAGTTTACTGATTGAAAACATAGAGCACCTCCTCGTGATATTTCACGTGTCTCATCAATCGTTCTATTAAACGTCTCTCGTTAAACATTGTAACAATATATGTCATATAAACATAGGGAATTTGGATATGGCTTTGTTAAAGCTGAGAACTTGTCTTAATGACTGGCCAACTTTAATGTTATCCTACTATTTATATGATGCTAATCGCAGTTATTTCAATAAGTAAGACACGGAATAGTATAGAATAGCCAGTAATATTAAATAGCTACTTTTATGATTTGCACATAACTGTATTGATAAAGAACAGCGTTTTAACTTGATTTACCTATTGCCTTACCAATTATCTGACTGTATCGATGACTTGAGTCATCAGCTAACTAAAATTTTATAATCGCATCCAATTTTTTAAGATTAATGAGCCATTTATGAGTACCCCGTTTAACGATGTCGCCGCTGAACATGCCTTGTTCAATACCAAATCTCGTCAGAAAATTCAGCAAACTGAATTTATGATGTCAGCACCTACCTTTCGTCTCTGTCCGCCTGACATGGGATTGGAAGTCGCTTTTGCAGGTCGCTCAAACGCTGGCAAATCATCAGCCATCAACGCCTTAACCAATCAGCGTCAATTGGCTCGCTCGTCTAAGACACCTGGACGCACGCAGATGATTAACTTTTTTAGTATCGGTGATACTGACAGACGTTTGGTCGATTTGCCTGGTTACGGTTATGCAGCTGTTCCGCTAGAGATGAAAAAAGAATGGCAAGTTGAGCTAGAAGAATACCTGGTATCACGCTCAAGCCTTGCAGGTCTGGTACTGATGACAGACATTCGTCATCCACTTAAGTTTTTTGATGAGCAAATGCTACACTGGGCAAACGATGGTGAGCTACCAGTACATATTTTGCTGACCAAAGCAGATAAACTGAAGTACGGTGCTTCTAAGAACGCCCTCCTTGAGACTCGTAAACGCCTGAAAAAACTGGGCTTAAACTGTACCATTCAGTTGTTTTCAGCCCTTCGAAAAGAAGGTCTCGATGAGTTGGCTGGGATAATGGGCAACTGGTATGAGTATCAGCTTGATGCAGACAAAATCATCGAGTCTTCTTTTGCATTGCTAGAAGGCGCTGAGTTAGAAGATGCTATTGAAAAAGAAAGCGTTGAAAAAGAAAGCGGTGAAAAAGAGAGCATTGATAAAGAAAACAAATAAATATCGTTGTCTTTAGCAAAAAAGGGTTTATCGCTATTACGATAAACCCTTTTTTATTCCCTGTTTATTCACTCATTATTATTATCGGTATACTATAAAAACAACGAGAATGATAAAAGTAGCTCTACCCGCATAACAAGTCTACTAGCGCTTGTGGAGTATCAACTTGATAGGTTGGATTTTGTGCAGCAAGCTCTGCACTCGTTGCCGTACCATAGTTCACCGCTATACTGGTCATGCCCAATGCTGTTGCCATTTGAATGTCATAGATACTGTCGCCGATAAACACAGCATCAGAAACCTGCTGCTGCGTATAATCCAAGATATCGGTCAACATCTGCGGATCAGGTTTTGAGCCTGACTCATCAGCACAACGCGTAATCGCAAAATAATCATGGCTATCTGAGGCATCTAGTACACGATCTAGCCCTTTTCTTTTTTTACCAGTTGCTACGGCGAGCGTTTTGCCTTGCTGCTGCAAAGTTTGCAACATATGCTCTATCAGCTCAAATAGCGGCGTACTGTGACTATTGGCAATATAGTACTCTGCATAGGTTTGCTGAATCTCAAGCAACTGCGCATCGTTTGCCTGCGGATATAAAATCTTAATCCCATTCATTAAACTCAGACCAATGATATCTTTTACGGCTTTATCAGTCGTTTTAAACCCGTGTGCTTCGCCAGCTACATGCATAGAATCAACAATCAGGCCGATTGAATCCATTAGGGTGCCGTCCCAATCAAAAATAATCAACGTCTTATCAGACAGATTGTGTTCTGCTGATGGTTGAGTATTTATGATGCTTTCTGAAATTGTAGCTGGTTTGGTCATGGAGTCACCTTAATGAATATCAATAATAAATAGCAGATACTAAAACGTCACGGTGGCTTATTCGCAAAAATAAGATATCGTGACGTTTAGGGAAATACAAAAATAGTTGGGCTTAAAAATTTATTCTGAAAAACTATTCAGGTAGTTTCGTTGCTTCTGGTAGCCAATCTGCCATATCGTCTGGCAATGGCGCAGTAATGGTCTTGTAGCCTGGAATATCTAAGCGCCATGCATGTAGACACAGACGATGGACACCTGATTTATCATGGACGTTATATTTGTCATCACCCAAAATGGCATGACCGATATGTGCCAAATGCACACGGATTTGATGAGTGCGACCCGTCAATGGCTTGGCTTCAATTAAGCTGACTGGCTGACTATTAATCATAAAGCGATCATGGACAATGATATCAGTCTGGCTTTCTTTCGCTTGTGGATCTTGGCTATCTACTTTTACTCGGCGCTCACCACTGGCAAGTGTATAACGTAGCAATGGCGCATTGATACGATGCTCATTAAGCGCAGGTTGACCTTTGGCAAGACATAGATAGTGCTTTTGAATGGTCTTGTCTACCAAATGCTGCTGCAATACTTTGAGCGTTGAGCGTTTTTTGGAAATCATCAGTAGCCCTGATGTGTCTTTATCAATGCGATGGATTAGCTCTAGGTATTTTTTACCCGTCACTTCACGCATCGCTTCGATAACCCCAAAGTCCAAGCCGCTACCGCCATGCACAGCGATACCAGAGGGCTTGTTTAGCACTAACAAACCGTCATCTTCATAGACCACACGAGCCAGCAAGCTTTTGGCAAATTCGGTACTAATAATTGGTTTTTCACGCGTTGCTAGCTCTACAGGGGCGATACGTACCACATCTTCACGCTGCACTCTATCGTGTGCTTTACAGCGCTTATTATTGACGCGTATCTCATCTGAGCGAATCATTTTATAGATATGTGATTTTGGCAAACCTTTTAGACGGTTTAACAAAAAGTTATCCAAACGCTGGTCATGTTGATGGCGCGTTACTTCGAGGTAGTTCACCTTACCGAAGTTGCTAATCTCATCGTCAGCGCTTTGTGGGCGTGTTTTGCTATTAAAAATAGCAGGGGCTTCATGGGTAGTAGCGTCGTCAGTCATTTTTGAGTTTGTCATTTTTAGTTAGGTATTTACACAAAGATTTGCTATAGTTTAGCATGTTGAGCGACAATTAAGCAGAGGCGACAGCAATAATCATTGTTGTTACAAATAGTTGACCACCATTTTATTGCTTGTTAGTTTTCCACTACTTGCCAGTAAAGAGGTTGACGCTATTTATCCTGCTGACCTGACACGTTTCATCTGATTTTAGGGCGCGTTATTTATTTAGAGGTATTACTTACCAAATATAGCCCTACAAATTAAAAATACTGTACTGAATGTTATTCGGTACCATAAAATAAATAGTGACACTAAATACCTTCGCGTTAATAACGCTGATAATAAATCAGCTTATTAACCGATTACAACACAACACTGACTCACCAATTGCATGACAACGACCGTAATCGATAACCAATCATTATTTAATGACTATTTATCTGATGGTTCTTTATGCCAGCATAGTTGAGCAAGTATGGGTAGCTTAGCGTTAGGATCGAAAAGTATATCGATAGCTGCCTAAGTATTGGTGGTCAAACAGATGACGATAACAATGTAAATACGATACCACGCTGACAAGCTGGTCCATTACTCTGTTTGCCAAGTACGCCCCGCTGATAACAAAAGCTGCGACACCTAACCTTGAGACACCCAAGATATTATTGACGTTAGACAAAGAACGATAAACAAAGAGTAACCAATTGCTTCGCCTGAACAAACAACCGCTGAATGACGCCACTATATAGTAGCAATCATGACCGCGATATTATTGTTAGACTTTGATGGATGAATGGCAACAGCACCACGCCTTTTTAATATCAGTATTTTTTAGAGATGTAACTGACCCTCGCCCACGCTTACAACGTGCGCTGAAATCACTACCAATAGAACGTACTGAAAATAAGAGCGCTTTGACTCGCTGACCCAATCATATATGTACCAAGTTTACTGATGATAAAGTATAAGTACCATAGCCTTACACCCTATATTACTGATATTAACGTGAGCGCCGCTCATTACTTCAGGTAAAAAAAGAAGCCATTGAAAAAGCCCATGTGCTTTATGAAACCCACGATTTACGTTCTACCGTTAATGAACATCTACACACGCTAATCACAATATTAGCCACACTTGCCACTATGTCCTAAAGACTGTCTTATCGTTGTTATGCGTACTCATAGGATACAAATATGAAACGCATTTTGATCAACGCCACTCAAAACGAAGAGATTCGTGTCGCCTTATGTAAAGGCAATCATCTGTACGATTTCGACCTAGAAAACCGTACTCGCGAGCAAAAAAAATCTAATATCTATAAAGGCCATGTGACCCGTGTCGAGCCATCGCTCGAAGCAGTATTCGTCGAATACGGTTCTCAGCGCCAAGGATTTTTGCCAATTCGTGAAATCTCTGCTGAATACCTAAGCGGCAACCCGCGTGACGAAAACATCAAAAAGCTGATCAAAGAAGGCGACGAGCTAATCGTCCAAGTCGAAAAAGAAGAGCGCGGTAATAAAGGCGCTGCCCTATCGACGTATGTGTCTCTTGCTGGTCGCTATCTAGTATTAATGCCAAACAACCCTCGCGGCGGTGGTATCTCACGTCAAATCTCGGGCAAGCTGCGCGAAGACATGAAACGCATGCTGAGCAACCTTGATTTACCAAAGGGCATGAGTGTTATCATCCGTACTGCTGGTATTGGTAAAACTCAAGAAGATTTGCAGCACGATTTAAATCACTTGCTTAACATTTGGCAAGCCATTCAAGAACAAAACCAAAAATATCCTTCGCCGCGCTTGGTTCACCAAGAAGCGGGCGTTGTCACACGTGCTGTTCGCGATTATTTGCGTGACGATATTGCTGAGATTTGGATTGATAACGAAAATGCTTATATTGAAGCGGCTGGGTTTATTGATGCGGTAATGCCAAAACAAGCTGAAAAGCTACGCAAATATACTGATTATGAGCCGATGTTTTCGCGCTTTAATATCGAAAAGCAAATCGAAACCGCTTATCAACGTGAAGTTCGTCTGCCATCAGGTGGCTCAATCGTTATTGACCAAACAGAAGCACTGGTCTCTATTGATATTAACTCAGCTAAGTCAACCAAAGGTTCAGACGTTGCTGAGACCGCTTACCATACCAACTTAGAAGCAGCTGACGAGATTGCTCGTCAGCTTCGTTTGCGTGATATGGGTGGTTTGATCGTTATTGATTTTATTGACATGAATGACAGCAAGCACCAAAAAGAAGTAGAAAAACGCCTAATCGACGCGACCAAATATGACCGTGCGCGCGTTCAGTTTGGTGATATCTCTAAATTTGGTCTAATGGAAATGAGCCGTCAGCGTCTACGTCCTTCGTTAGAAGAGTCAACAGGCTATATCTGCCCACGTTGTCACGGCAACGGTATGATTCGTGACTTGCGTTCATTGTCGCTATCTATCATGCGTCAAATTGAGCAAATCGCTCTTAAAGAACGCCAAGGTGAAGTACAAGCAGAAGTCCCAACAGACATCGCAGCATTCTTATTAAATGAAAAGCGCGATAGCTTGGTTTACCTTGAGCAAGACAGTGGCACGCGTATCACTATTTTGCCACACGCGCATTTAGAATCACCAAATTTCAAGCTTCATTTCAACCGTGATGGCTTTGCACCATCGAGCTATGAACGTATCACTGACACTCAGCAGCAAGAGCACAGTGACCTTGGCTACAACGTTGACTGGCAGACTGCTGAAAAAGAGCGTCCTGAACAACAGCCTACTCGTCAGCCTCGTAAAAATACAGATGATAAGCAGAACCGCTCAAACACTCAGCCGAATGCAGCCACGCAAGCACAGAACGATACGGTAAATCATAGCAATGATCGTCGTAATCATAAAAACACCAACGACATGTCGCTTGCACATGCACCGCAAGCTAATAAAACTGCTAGTGTTGCCGCTCCAGTAGCGCCGCAGACACAGAGTGTCGAAGCTACTGCTCAACCAAAAGCCGTTGCGTGGTTATCAAACCTATTTGCTCAAGCACCGCAAGCCACTACGACGCCTAGTGTCAGTAGTCGAGATGCCGCTGAAGCAATCGAAGCGCTAGTAAACACTGGCGCGCAAAGCTTAGGCTCGTTTGGTCAAATTGATAGCAATGCATTGAATAGTGCCGCTGCAACTGGCGAGCAGCCAACTCAACAAAGCAACAGTCAGAAAAACGACGGCCAACAGTCAGATAACAACGCTAATCGTCAACAGGCGCGTCGCAATGACAGCGATACTGACGACAGCAGCAATGAAGACAGAAGAAGACGCAAGCCGCGTAAGTCTAGATCTTCTAAGCCGCGTCAAAGAAAAGAGACAGCTGACGAGAATACTGGCAACGTAAACAGTAGCTCAGAAAATACTAGCTCAAACAATGCTGATGACAAATCGTCTGATACTCAAGACCAAAGACAGCAAGACAAGCGTCAGAACGATAACAGACGCACGAACGATCGCAATCGTAATAACCGCCAAGATAGCAGTCAACAGAACAGCAATCGTAACGCAAGCGAGCGCAGTGATGCTGATAACGAAAACAGCTCTAAAGCAGATGAGCAAACTCGGACTAAGCGTAAATCGCATAGCCAACGCGGCTC
Source organism: Psychrobacter sp. Pi2-52 (assembly GCF_904846705.1). GTDB lineage: Bacteria > Pseudomonadota > Gammaproteobacteria > Pseudomonadales > Moraxellaceae > Psychrobacter. Next base: position 105,013 of record NZ_CAJHBS010000002.1, on the reverse strand, counting down.
ACGCGGTAAGCTAGAGCGCGGTGAGACACTAACGGCTGACAGCGTTAAGCAGGGCAAACAGCAGAACGCTAGAAACAACGATGCTGCCAGTAGCAAAAATCAACATAGTGCACGTCGCAATCAGGACCCTAACGAGGTCGTGCTACAGGTCAATGAAGCGCCAACTGAGCTAAAAGCGCCTGAAGTGGTTCATCTATCTTTAGATGATAGCAAAGCTACACAGGCTAAAAATCAGCCTAGTGAGAAACAAAGCGCAACAAATAACGTAGCAAAAGATGAGCGTTCAAACGAAACCGCTGCTCAAAAACCTACTGATAAGCATAGTAGCAATGAGCAGAACACTGATAAGCAAAACACCAGTGCTTCGAATGCTGTTAAGAAAAATGATAACGCAAAAAGTACGGTGGAAACCCATGCTAATCAGGTAAATGACGATAAGCGTGAATCTACCGAACAAGCTAAGGTTCAAAACGATGCTCCTAAGCATGAGCAGGCTGCTGAAGAAAATAAAGCACCTGTGACGGCGGAATTACAGTCGCCTTCTACGAGTAACACCGAAAGTAAAGCAGAAGCTCTAACGTCAGTAACTACTGACGTAGAAGAAGCTAAAGAAACTCAGGCTCCAAAACAGCAGGAAACCAAGACTGCTGAAAATGTGAGTAAGAGTGATGAAGCTCAAAATACTCAGGCTGATAGTAATAGTGCAAGCACAAGTAGTGTGAGTAACTCAGCACTTGAGCTAACCCATGAAGCACTATTTGGCGCACGTTACGTGACTGCTGAGAAATTTGGTCAAGCGAGTAACGATCCACGTGTAGTACTTGCTAAGCAAGCCGCTCAAGCGGACAAGCCAGCTGCTACTAATGTGTCAGCAATACGTGGTACGGTTGGTGAGTTTATTCGTACCACGCTACCAGAAGCTCAAACGCGCTTAGCAGAAGAAGGTATTATCAACTGCTTTATCGCGACTATTGCGTTGCATAATGAGCAATCTCAGAATGCTAATAATAGTTCTGATGCTGCTAGCCAGAGCTTTGACTTTAGCAACTATGGCTATCAACCATTGGCTGCCGACTACCTCGCACGCTTTGAAGTGATGACCAAAGCTGTCAGTCAATTCGCAGCGGCACAAGGTAAGACAGACGTTGAACCACGTGCTATCACTAAGCGCGCTAGCAATGATCCACGCGGACAGCACCCTGATTATCAGGAACCCGCTGTATTGAGCATACCTGCTGAACAAGCTACCGTCGAGCAAACCGATAGCGAAGTCGATGCGCATGACGTTGAAGCAACTGCCCTCGCCAATCAGACACAGACAGAAAACGTCAGTGCTGATAGTGAGCAATTGCTAGAAGTCGAGCGTGCTCAGTCAGAAGCTAAGGATGCAGAAGTCGAAACTCCTGTAGAACAAACTGTCAATGAGGTAGAAGATGCTGCAGAAAACATAGCTGCAGAGACTGAACAGACGATTGAATCGGTAGTAGTAGAAGCTACTAAAGAGGCTAGCAAAGAAGACAGTCAAGCAGCTAAGTCTAAGACGACCATAGCCAGCTATAAAAACATGATCGAAAATGTGGCTGAGCAATTGCTGCCACAGACCGGTATGTTTAATCTGACTACGCCAAAAGTACCAAAGGCGCGCAGTCGTAAGCCTAAGACGGAGCATAAGAAGCCGACGCAGGCTGAAAAGCTCGCATCTGATGATACAGATAGCGATAGCTAGTTACATAAGCTCAAATGTAAAAGCCCCAAAGCTATTCGTAGCTTTGGGGCTTTTTATTCTAATACAGTCAAACTTACTTGCTAATTCAAACGAGAGACAATAAAAAGCAAATAAGCTTAATGTGCAGAAGACGCTGTGTCATCTTTACCACGCATTTTGCCAATAGTAGTAACAATAGCTACCACAATAGCGCCAACAATCAGTCCGACCAATCCATTTAACAATGACGCGGTTAACCCTTCAAATACCCCAGTAAGATGGGCAATGTCTTCTACACTGTGATGCAAAAAGCCGATACCGTGAACGATAATACCGCCGCCCACCAAGAACATCGCAATCGTGCCCGCTATAGATAAAAACTTCATAAGCTTTGGCGCAGCCGCAAGCATAAACTCGCCAAACTTGCGCTTACTATCACCTGCTTGTGAGTTTTCAATCAAATGCAGACCCGCATCATCGATCTTTACGATGCCTGCAACTAAGCCGTAAATACCGACGGTCACGACAGCAGCCACTATCGAAAGTACGATGCCTTTTTGGACAATATCGCCACCAGCTGCTGTAATTGCGCCTAAAGAGATAACAATAATCTCAGCTGATAAGATAAAGTCTGTACGTATGGCACCTTTGATTTTATCCTTTTCAAACGCGACCAAATCTACCGACTCATCTGCGTTGGCTTTTAAACGAGCATTTTGCTCTTCATCATGAGGCAACAACTTTGGCCAAAACTTGTGAATGACCTTCTCAGCCCCTTCATAACTCAGGTATAACCCTCCGATCATCAATAGCGGAGTAATTAACCACGGTATAAAATAACTGATCAATAGTGCCGCTGGTACTAAAATCACTTTGTTTACGGCAGAGCCTTTGGCAACTGCCCAAATGACGGGGAGCTCACGATTTGGCTTAACCCCTGTGACCTGCTCGGCATTGAGTGCTAAATCATCACCAACTAAGCCCGCGGTTTTTTTGGCAGCGACTTTGGTCATGACGCTCACATCATCCATTAAGACGCTGATGTCATCGAGTAAGGTTAATAAACTGGCACCTGCCATGTGTGCTCCTTAAAGCAAATTTGTTAAAGTAAGTCGTTCTCAAATAGTTTATACACGCATTTTATATAGATTTTTATAGAAACAATGCGATTAGTCCTAGATTACAAGTTCAAGCAACTATGTTACATAGCACAAATGTATCTTATTTTTTGAATTTATGTTGATAGCCATTCTTCAAAGTTGGCTCTACTGTTACTTCTTGGCTGCCTTCCCTTTGCTATTATTTGGCGTAAATATGGTAATATGAAGGCTGTTATTACCTATCTTTTATTATCAATAAGTTATAAAAACTTCTTCAATGTTAGACCTTTAAAACACTGCCAAGACACATTACTATATAGAAAAGTTTATAGCGTTTTTATAACGAACTCATGATTAGGCGCGACGCCTATAGGAAACCCGTATGCCGTTCCCCACTATCAAGAATACCACCTTGCGTAATCCTCTTTCTCGTACCGTTCTATCTCGTTTTATGATGAGTGCGCTGTTAGTTGGTATCGCTGCTGGCTGCTCAAACAATGCCGCTGATGCAACCAGCAATACCAGTGTTGTAAACGCTGCACAGACAAATGCCACTGCTACTAAGCCTTCAGCTGGTAATGATGCAACCGTGGTGAAAGCGTTACAGGCAAACCTAAAAAGCTCTGGTATCGAGGAAACTATCGTTTCAGCTGTACCGACAGATATGGATGGTATTTATTGGGTGACCGCTGAAGGTCTACCTTCTTTCTTTACTGATAAAGCTGGCAAGCATATTATTCAAGGTCAGATCATCGCTGTGGGTGATGCCGCTCCAGTTGATATCAGTGCTGCCCTAGTTGCTACGACAGCACAAGAAGCGCTAAAAGCAGTCGATAAAAAAGACATGGTGATTTATCCAGCAAAAGGCGAAACCAAGGCCGTTATTTATGCCTTTACCGACGCAGACTGTGGCTACTGTCGCAAACTACATTCAGAAATGGATGATATCAATGCGCGCGGTATCGAGGTTCGTTATCTGGCATGGCCACGCAGTCAAGAGTCTGTACCAAAGATGGAAGCGATCTGGTGTAGTCAGGATCGCAAAGCTGCAATGGATCAAGCAAAAATCGGTGCCAATGTACAAGCCCCTAGCTGTGCCAACCCTGTACAAGAACATATGGCTCTAGGCTCAAGACTTGGTGTGCGCGGTACGCCTGCGGTATTTACCGAAACAGGACAACAAGTAGGTGGCTACTTGCCTGCAGCAGAATTGGCACAAGCAGTAGGCGCTAACTAATCATTTGAGTTATCAGTATTAGTCACTCATATTAGAGCGACTAATATGAGTAACCAAGCATAAATAACATATACATATGCCAAACAAGATTGAAGCTACCGCTTTTTTATAATCGTCAGCTGATATAACCTTGATGATGTTGTCTTTATAATCTTAGCCTTTATGACATGAACCTTCAGAACATTGGCTTTTATGAGATTGTATAGACGTCACAATGCCTTGTCGGTATGATACGATAAAGCGCGATGCAAAATGAGCAACACCCTTTTTATTTGAGCTTTTTTTATTCAACTATGATGAAGTAGATAGGCAGGCAGTACTAGACAATGCGCACAGACATTCTGTTTGATGTCGCAGACTCATTTGACACTGTCACCGCTTATACTGACTTCATTGTATTTAACCTCTTGAGGATACTGTGAGTAATTCCATCAAACTAGCGATACTTGGTCTGGGCACCGTCGGAACGGGCGTGATCAATCTGATCAATGACAATTTAAATGAGCTAAAACGCCGTAGCGGACGCGACATTATTATTACCGAAGTCGGTACGCGTCGTCAGCGTGATGATATTGATACCAATATCATGCAAAACAGCGATCTGATGGCAATTGCCGCAAGCGATAACGTCGATATTGTTATCGAAGTGATTGGTGGTACCACCTTAGCCAAAGACGTCATTATGCAGGCCATTAAAAACGGCAAGCATGTGGTTACGGCAAACAAGGCTCTACTCGCTGAACACGGTAATGAGATTTTTGCTTTCGCTGAAGAAAACAATGTGCATGTTGCTTATGAAGCAGCGGTAGCAGGCGGTATTCCCATTATCAAGGTAATGCGTGAAGCACTTGCTGCTAACAAAATCGACTGGCTCGCGGGTATCATTAATGGTACTGGTAACTTTATCATGACCGAAATGCGTGATAAGGGTCGTCCTTTTGCTGACGTATTGAGCGAAGCGCAAGAGCTAGGTTATGCAGAAGCAGATCCTACTTTCGATGTTGAAGGTATTGATGCCGCTCATAAATTGGCGCTACTCGCCTCTATCGCTTTTGGTATTCCGCTACAGTTTGATAAAGTCTACTGTGAAGGCATCACTGGCATTACTCTACAAGACGTGAACTATGCCGAAGAGCTTGGCTACCGTATCAAGCATTTAGGGTTTGCCGTACGCCGCGATAGCGAAAACGATGGTGACGCAGGGGTTGAGCTACGCGTACATCCAACACTTATTCCACAAGATGCGCTATTGGCTAACGTCAATGGTGTGAAAAACGCAGTACTGGTCAACTCACATCCACTTGGTCAGACGCTCTATTGCGGCGATGGTGCTGGTGCTGGTGCAACCGCTTCTGCAGTGATGGCCGACGTCATGGATTTGGTTCGTGTACTGGGTAGCAAAGACCGCGACGATCAGAGCAACACTGGACATCATGTCCCGCATTTAGCATTTATCCCTGACCAGCTATCAGACACGCCTATATTGCGTGCCGATCAGATGGTAACTGGATACTATTTGCGTGTGCATGCCTATGATAGCCCAGGTGTATTGGCAGATATCACACGCATCCTAAGTGATGCTGGTATCAACATCGATGCAATCCTGCAAAAGCCAGCACATAAAGTAGGTCAAGTGCCGGTGATTATTCTGACGCTACCTGTGGTCGAGAGTCAGATGAATCTTGCTATCGAAAAAATTGAAAAGTTAGAGACCATTACTGATAAAGTAGTACGCATACGATTAGATGAGCTAGCATAAACCACATACTGAAGAAGACAGATGCTTATAATATAAGCAAAAGCTAGCCAATCGGCATCTGATTTCTTGGTAGATACTTAATCAAAACACACAACAAGGAATAATAACGATGTCAAATGATGCAATTGTAATTCTAAACGGCGCACGTACACCAATGGGCGGCTTCCAAGGCGCCCTAAAAGATATGAGTGCTACCGAGCTGGGCGCCGCCGCTATCAAAGCTGCTGTCGAACGCTCAGGTGTTAGCGCTGACAGTGTTGATGAAGTCATTATGGGTTGTATCTTAACGGCAGGTCTAGGTCAAGGCCCTGCTCGTCAAGCCATGCGTAAAGCAGGTCTACCGGATGCGACTGGTGCTGTCACGATCAATAAGCTTTGTGGTTCAGGCCTAAAAGCCGTCATGCAAGCACACGAGGGTATCAAAGCGGGCAGCTTCAACGTCGCTGTTGCGGGTGGCATGGAGTCAATGACGAATGCACCGTATATCATGCCAGGTTCACGTGGCGGCTATCGTATGGGTCATAAAGAAGTCAAAGATCATATGTTCTTAGATGGTCTAGAAGATGCCGATACTGGTAAGCTTATGGGTATGTTTGCTCAAGAAATGGCTGATGAAAAAGGCTATACACGCGAGCAAATGGATGAGTTTGCTATTGAGTCATTAAACCGTGCGCTGACTGCTATCAAAGACAACCACTTTAAAGATGAGATCGAGCCTGTTACGTTTGCAACGCGCAAAGGCGAGCAAACTGTTGATACCGATGAGCAACCTGCCCTTGCTAATGCTGATCGTATCCCTACTTTGCGCCCAGCATTTGCTAAAGACGGTACGATTACTGCCGCAAACGCTAGCTCAATCTCAGACGGTGCTGCAGCTGTTGTCGTTATGAAAGAGTCTCAAGCGAAAGCCGAAGGACTTGATTATCAAGCTCGCATTGTTGCTACTGCCTCAAACTCACGTCACCCAAGCGAATTTACTATTGCGCCAATCGGTGCCATCGAAAAAGTATTAGCAGGTGCTGGCTGGTCAGTAGATGATGTAGATCTGTGGGAAATTAACGAAGCCTTTGCGATGGTTACTATGGCTGCGATGGACGAGTTAAAACTTGACCATGCTAAAGTAAATATCGAAGGCGGTGCATGTGCCCTTGGTCATCCAGTAGGTTGTTCAGGTGCTCGTATTCTAATTACACTTATCAACTCTCTAAAACGTACTGGCGGCAAAAAAGGTATCGCAACGCTATGTATTGGTGGTGGTGAAGCGGTAGCCGTTGCTATTGAACTTGCTTAAATAAAGCAGGTCTAACTGACTTAAAGTAAGTTAGCTAAATAATATTTTGATAGACATTCGTTATCGGGAAACCGCATTGCTAATGGTAATGCGGTTTTTTTGTGTCTGCTTTCTTTCGATGAATGTTGAATATTACTCTGTGTAAAGTCTCGTTAACTTCTACCCCCTACTATGTTATGCCACTTACAGCCTATTACACGCAATTACTGCAAGTGCACATTTTGCTACCTTGCTCATATATCTCATCAAAAATCACGGTGCTAGGATAGCTACAAGTTGATAGGGAAGCTATTCACTTGGTTTACCGTTAACTGTAATAGATATGGTTTTACTAAAAACTAATAACAACACCAACCATTACATTATAAAAAATAAACTCGCAAAAAAGGAATATAACAATGAGTCAACTAATTCGTTTAAAAGATATTCAAGCTACTCATCAAGACTTAATTGGTGATGACTATTATGACCCAACGCACAAAACTGCTTACGGTATCAATGAAGAAAAAATCGGTAAAATCGAAGGTGCCTTAGTAGAAGACACTACTGGTCGTATTCGTTACTTAATCGTAGATGCAGGCGGCTGGTTTAGTTCAAAAGAAGTACTGGTACCAGCAGGTTTAGCCCGTATCGTTGGTGATGATGTCTTCTTTGATAGCTTGACCAAAACACAAGTAGAAGCCATGGAAGTATACGATCACGATTACCAGTACAGCTATAAAGAGCAGTACGAAAGAGATCGTCAAGCATTTACTGCTGATACACTCCCTGTAGAAGATCGCGTTGATATTGCAGATCACTCTTACGACGCACCAAATACGCTAGAGCTATTAGAAGAGCGTCTGACAGTCAACAAAGACCGTATCGTTGCTGGGTTAGTAAAAGTAGGTAAGCATGTTGTCACTGAAGAACGTAATGTCGATGTAGATCTAGAAGAAGAGCATGCCAATATCCAACGTACTAGTGTAGATCGTCCAACCGACCGTCGCATTGGTGACCTCGATGCTACCGAAACAGTTGAAGTCGAACTGCAAGCTGAACGTGCTCGTGTTAGCAAAGAGACCTATGTTTCTGAAGAAGTAAATGTCGGTAAGACGACCGACCATCACACTGAGACTTTGATTGAGACCATTCAACGCGAAGAGCTAGATGTTGATGGCGACGGCAACGTGGTTGACCGTGAAGGCAACTTAGTAGACCGTGATGGTATCACAGCAGAAGATGTACGCCATGCTCGTGGCATGTAATATGCTAATACGTCATAGTTTAATAATGTAAGTTTCCTATATCGTCATTAAACTATGATAGTAACAAGTAGCTAAGCTCATCTGTTTAGCCATTAAGATCAGAGCATGTCTCTGGTCTTTTTTGTATTCATAACATGAGTGAATGGTTTATAGTATTCAATGTAGCTACTTAATATATGTGGTTAATTAACATATATGTTTTAAATTATTAGAAATTCATCATTTTATAATTATAAAGGAATAACAATGACTACTGAAAATGGAAACAGCCTTTACCAAGATAACTTGGACAAAGAACAAAATATCTCAACGAAGCAAGCAAATAATACCGTCAATGTTGGACACTTAGAGCTATTAGAAGAACGCCCTGTGATTAACAAAGAACGCTTGGATGTGGGTAAAGTAACCGTCACCAAGCATTCACGTACTAAAACTGTCGAAGTGCCAATCGAGTTGGTAGAAGAATACATCACCATTCGTACTGAGTACCATGACGCAGAGAGCCAAGATTTACTCTCTGGTAACTACGATGAAAAAGACATATTGCGCCACGTCGAGCCTTCTTTGGATAGCAAAGCCGTAGTGACCATTAATGGTAAGCAAATAGAGATTGGCGATGCACCGATTGATATTGTGCTATCTCGCCAAGTGGCTACTATTACCAAAGACACCTACGCTATTCAAGATATCGAAATTAACAAAAGCACCCATGTGCATACTGATAGCATTCAAGTAGAGCTCAAGCATGAAGAGTTAGATGTGACTGAAGAAGGTCTGTTGGCTCATGGTTCTGATACAACTCCGTTAAAATAAGCGTTGATAGTTTAACCACTACGAACTTGTATGATTGATAGAGATTATGTCACAACATAAAAAAGCAACGCTATCTTAGCGTTGCTTTTTTGATGCCTATCACTTACTCAGTATTGAAGACCAACTATGAGGCTTCATTACACTCGAATGTATTAACATTTGACTCATCTGCACCCGCAGTACGCATGACGCCAGTTTTACGAGCTTCATGCCCTACACGCCACTGTGTGAATCCTTGACCACCATCAATTGCGGTCGCCACTTCAAACACTTCAGGATTACTACCTTCATTGGTTTGGTTCAACGTTACTGTACCCATATCGGTTGCGACAACAACTTGATTGGCATCTTCTTTATAAGTCGCCTCAACTTTCAATTCAGGTGTACATAGATATGACATTTGCATCACACCGCTGTTTACTGAAGCAGTGGTATCACCTTCTACTTCGTTAAGTGAAGCGTCTTCGGTATCGACGACGACATCACTAGGTTCAGCAGGCTCCGCTGACATTGGAACAGACTCTTCTGTATTAGCACCGTCTTCCATGCCCGACTCTGGCTCTGACTGTTGCTGACAAGCACTGACCGTCAAGGCACCAGCCAACAAACCTGATAAAACTACTGAGCTGCGTACTTTTTTTAAGAATTCTACACTCATGACACTCTCCCAAATAAATATGTTAAACACTATAGCGTGTCCATAAATTCACGCCTATGCTGAATTTGTAAGTAATCAATACAAAGTGTTTGTTGGTCTTAGTCTAGCAAGTTTTAAGTTTGCATGAGTTATCTAACAGATATAAAAAAGCCCCTATCTACTTAAGATAAGGGCTTTTCAGATGAAGGCTTGCTTTAACAGCCTTTCAATACATAGCTATTAAATTATTATGACTAACGACTAGATTTTACCATGACACTGCTTGTACTTAAGACCTGAGCCACAAGGACACGCTGCATTACGACTGATATTCATGCCTGCATATGGGTTTGGTTCATTAGCATTACTACCGTTACCTGCGATAGCAGCACCAACGCCAGCTGCCGCAGCACCGCTGTTTAGATTGCGGCTTTGTGGTTGCGGCTGAGCAGCTGAACCACTCGCATTGCTATCCAAGTTATCTATATCGTCATGCTCAAACTGCATTTGCATATGGGCAGCGTTCTCACGTTGCTGAATTTCTAATGCTTCTAGTTCTTCCTTGGTTGGGATATGAACACGTGATAAGTCTTGTACAGTCTCAGACTTAATCGCACCAAGCATCATTTGGAACAATTCAAACGACTCACGCTTATATTCCTGCTCAGGGTTTTTCTGTGCATAACCACGTAAATGAATCCCTTTACGTAGCTGATCCATCTGAGTTAAATGCTCTTTCCAATGCTTATCTAGACTCTGTAGCATGAAATGACGCTCAAGCTGAGCGGCGTCTTTTTCACCCATCTGCTCACGGCGACTGTGATAACGATCTATCGCTGTTTGAACGATTTTCTCACGCAGACCTTCTTCATCTAGACGACGATCCTCATCTAGCCAATCGTTAATCGGCATCGAGATTTTGAACTCGTCTTCTAACTCGTCCTCTAAGCCGTCAATATTCCACTGATCATCAATAGAGCCAGGTGGAATAAACTGATTGATCATCGCGTTATACACTTCATGATGCATCACTTCGATGGCTTCTAATAAGTCCATTTCTGCTAATAAATCATCACGCTGACCATAGATAACTTTACGCTGCTCATTGGCAACATCATCGTATTTCAATAGATTTTTACGGGCATCAAAATCGCGACTCTCAACTTTACCTTGCGCGTTTTCGATCGATTTAGAGACCATTTTATGTTCGATGGCTTCATCTTCTTTGAGGCCCATCGCACGCATCATATTGACCACGCGATCGCCTGCGAAGATACGCATAAGATCATCTTCGAGCGATAGGAAAAAGCGTGACATACCAGGATCACCCTGACGACCAGCACGACCACGTAACTGGTTATCGATACGACGTGACTCATGGCGCTCAGAGCCAATGATATGCAAACCACCAGCTGCTACGACTTGGTCATGTTTGACTTGCCATTGAGATTTTAGACGCTGCATCTCCTCTGGACTCACCGCATCGATATCTTCAATAAACGACTGCCAGTTACCACCAAGGATAATATCCGTACCACGGCCTGCCATGTTGGTGGCGATCGTGACTGACTTTGGACTACCTGCCTGTGCAATAATTTCTGCTTCACGCTCATGCTGCTTGGCGTTTAGAACGTTATGCTTAACACCTTCTTGGTCAAGCAAGTAAGACAACTCTTCACTGGCCTCAATCGTCGCTGTACCAACCAGTACAGGCGCGCCCTTGGCTTGAATTTCTTTAATTTCGCGAATGATGCCTTTGTATTTGCCTAACTTGGTTAAGAAAATCTGGTCATCCATATCGATACGAGCAATCGGCTCATGCGTTGGAATGACAATGACATCTAGATCGTAAGTAGATTTGAACTCGGCAGCTTCGGTATCAGCGGTACCTGTCATACCAGATAATTTGTCATATAGACGGAAATAGTTCTGGAATGTCGTGGTTGCAAGCGTTTGGTTTTCTGCTTGAATCTCAACGTTTTCTTTCGCCTCGACTGCTTGATGCAAGCCTTCTGACCAGCGACGACCAGGCATGGTACGGCCAGTATTTTCATCAACGATGACCACTTCGCCTTCATCGACGATATAGTGAACGTTTTTGACAAATACGTGATGCGCACGGATGGCCGCTTGAACGTGAGCCAGAAGTGGCAGACGACTTGGGCTATATAAGCTTTCGTTTTCACCCAGCTCACCGACTTCGATTAAGAAGCGCTCGATTTTCTCGTAGCCTTTTTCGCTGATCTCAATCTGGCGGTTCTTTTCATCAATCCAAAAGTCTTCTTCTTCGTTATTCTTATTTGCTTCTTCGTCTTTTGAACGAATCAGCACAGGAATAATCGTATTAATCAGCGCATACATGCGTGATGAATCTTCAGCTTGACCCGAAATAATAAGCGGCGTACGAGCCTCATCAATCAAGATCGAATCAATTTCATCGATAATACAAAAGTTTAGCGGGCGCTGTTTTTTCTCAGCAAGACTAAAGACCATGTTATCGCGCAGATAATCGAAGCCGTACTCGTTATTGGTACCATAGGTAATGTCGGCTTGATAAGCTTCGATTTTTTCTTGTGGTGGCTGCTGTGAGTAAATCACGCCAACAGTCATACCCAAAAAACCAAACAACGGACGGTTTAGCTCAGCATCACGCGCAGCCAAATAATCGTTGACCGTGACTAGATGAACCCCTTTACCACTGATCGCATTTAAGTACATGGCCAAGGTTCCCATTAGGGTTTTGCCTTCACCAGTTTTCATCTCAGCGATTTTACCTTCGTGCAAGGTGATACCGCCGATCAGCTGCACGTCATAGTGACGCATGCCGTTGACACGCAATGATGCTTCGCGGCAGACAGCAAAGGCTTCTGGCAATAATGCATCTAAGCTTTCGCCTTTTTGATGTCTGGCTTTAAATTCTTCAGTTTTTTGTTGTAGTTGCTCATCAGACAGGGCTTGTATTTCAGCCTCTCGTGCGTTGATCTTGCTGACCACTTTACGCATGCGTTTTAATTCGCGGTCATTTTTGGTGCCAACCACACTGCCTATAATCTTTGATAACATAATTTTTTGACCTATGGAATATTCGATAATTAGTGCGCATTAGCCAAAGCTTAGCTCTCTGCCTTGTCATCACCCGACTAAGTACTACCTAATTTAGTATCGCCCAATTAAGTGTGCCGTCATTATATATGGTTATGACGCTGATGGATACAAGGGCAACGAGTAGATATTTGCCACAGTAAAAACCTAGTAGGACGTGTTAAAATAGCGAATACCTTGTTAAATTTCTTAGCTTTTTCAGCAACTTTATTATTTTCCACATTTTGATTTTTATACGCTTGCTATCGCTACGTCTTGGCTCAAAGTTTGTCGTGGAGCCCTTTATCTACAAGTGACTGGCTTATTGATAAAGCCAAAACTCAAAGCTATCTATCAAGCTCGTATATAAGACAAATCACCCTTTAGCACCCCTATCATAAAATACTCATTACCACTCATTAAAGCACTATAAGAGACTCTGCATGACCGTAAAGCCATCTGTACAAAATCAGTCGTCAACTCCTACTTCATCAGAAAAACCCTTATCAAAACAAGAAAACTCTGACTGCTTAAGTATAGGCGATGCCGTCTATAACCTAGCAGACCATACGCCGATGATGGTGCAATATCTAACCATGAAAGCCAACTATCCACAAGCATTGCTCTTGTACCGGATGGGTGACTTCTATGAGCTGTTCTTTGATGATGCTAAGCGTGCGGCACAGATATTGGATATCACATTGACGCGCCGTGGTACGGATAAAGCAGGTAACACGATAGCCATGGCGGGCGTGCCCTTCCATGCAGCCGATAGCTATATGGCACGCTTGATCGCTGCTGGTCAGACAGTAGTCGTATGCGAACAAATTGACGAATCGACAACTGGCAGTGGCAGTGCTAGCAATAAGTCCAATGTCCCTGCGATGGGCGACAAGCAAAAGAAAGACAAAAATAAATCTGCTGCTGGTAGCATCATGCGCCGCGAAGTGGTCAAAACACTTACAGCTGGGACCATCACCGATGACGCATTGATTGCACCTAATCATACGCCGACTGTGGTTGCCATCGATATAGCGACTATGAAAACGCAAGACCATAGCCAGACTTTACAAGCAGCCGTTAGCCAGATGGATTTGGCTGCAGGTACACTGACTACCCAGACATTAATAGCAGATAAAAACGATATAGATGGTCTGCAAACTCAAATGCTTACTGTATTAGCACGTTTTGCGCCTAGTGAATGTATCATTAGTGAAGCGCTTATTGATAGCGTTGGCGACAGCATTGGAAGCAATGATACAGAGTGGCTACTGTGGTTACGACAAAATATGGACTGCCCTATTATAGAAGTCGCTGCCAATGATTTTCATCGTGAGCATGCCAGTGACACGCTTTGTCAGCAGTTCGAAGTCCAGCGTCTCGATGGGTTGGGCATTCATGAGGCTCCACTTGCACAAACCAGTTGTGCTGCGCTTATCCACTATGCGCGTCAAACTCAGCAACGCCACGTGCCTCAAGTCAACCAACTCATTGTTGAGTACAGCGATGACTATTTGATTATCGATGCCAATAGCCAGCAAAATCTCGAGCTATTTACCCCTGTTAGTAGCAACGGCACTTCTTTAATATCTGTGCTGAATCATTGTCAGACTCCGATGGGCAAGCGTTTACTCGTGCAGCAAATGAAACGTCCACTGCGTCAGCATTCACGTATCAATATGCGTCTAGATGCGATAACTTACTTGCTAAGCCCAGAGAGTGACTCAATTGAATCAAACCGAGATGTAAAAGATAGCTTACTGGTTACACGTTTACGAGAAACGCTGAATACTATTGGCGATATTGAACGAATCAGTAGTCGAATCGGGCTAATGAGTGCCAAACCTCGTGACTTACGTAAGCTTGCCGATGGTATCGCTAGCAGCGCACAGCTGACTACTCTATTGACAACATCGGGTATCAGCCATGAAGACGCTGGTCTATTGCCGATGTTGATGCAGCAATTGCCCGCTCAACTGCCAGCCGTTCAAGCGGTGGCTGAGTTAATCGAGCGCGCTATTGTCATTGAGCCACCTGCACATATCCGTGATGGTGGTATGTTGGCAGCGGGCTATGATGACGAGTTCGACCGCCTCACTCATCTCCATGACAATATTCAAGTGACATTGGACGAAATGGTAGAGCGAGCCCGTCAGGACAACCAACTACCTAGTCTAAAAGTAGGGTTTAATAAAGTCAGTGGCTTTTACTTTGAATTGCCCAAGATGCAAGCAAAAAATGCCCCTGCCCACTTGATTCGTCGGCAAACGCTCAAGAGTAGTGAGCGCTTTATCACTGATGAGCTAAAGGAAGTCGAGACAGAATATCTAAGTGCCCAGTCCTTAGCGTTGGCTCGTGAAAAGCAGCTGTATCAAGAGCTGCTAAATCAATTGAACCAACATTTGGCTGAACTACAACAGTTTAGCGCGGCTATCGCCCAAATCGATGTCCTGAGTAATTGGGCGCAGCTTGCGACGATTTATCATTGGCAACGCCCAGTTATGGGAGGAGCTTCAGAAAACCAAAATAAATCTATAGTCAAAAATCAGACCCATATTAATATCCGCCAAGGTCGTCATATCGTGGTCGAAGCGGCCTTAAATCAAGCGAACGCGAACAATCGGAACGGTAATTCATTAAGTACAAACCATTTTGTCGCCAATGACTGCGTGCTGGGTAGTGCCAATGCTGATGAAGGACATCCTGAAAGATTACTCTTAATTACTGGCCCTAATATGGGTGGTAAGTCTACCTATATGCGTCAAACGGCGCTGATTGTTTTGCTTGCTCATTGCGGGAGTTTTGTACCCGCAGAGCATGCACATATTGGTGACATAGATCGGATATTTACCCGTATAGGCTCCGCGGATGATTTAGCTGGTGGCAAATCTACCTTTATGGTTGAGATGATTGAGACGGCCAATATTTTAAACCAAGCAACGAACAAATCACTGGTATTAATGGACGAGGTCGGACGCGGCACCGCTACCACTGATGGTTTGGCAATCGCTCACGCCTGTGTCAACCGTCTAGTTGATATTGGCTGCCTGACATTATTTGCCACTCATTATTTTGAGCTGACGCAATTGGGACAGACAAGTGACGAGATTCGTAATGTCCACGTCGCCGCCAGTGAAATTGATGGTCAGTTACTTCTCCTTCATCAGATCAAAGATGGCGCTGCAAGCTCTAGCTTTGGACTACATGTCGCGAAGATGGCAGGTATTCCCACTCAGGTCTTGGATGATGCCAAGCGCTATTTGATAAATCACTTACATCTAGATGGCCTAAAAGCGAATAATCAAGAAATCATTGATGATAAAAATGACTTAGCTAAGTCAGTAACGGATAAACAGTGGGAATCTAACAATGATGTTGTTCTAGAACCACAAAGTAGTTACGCTATACAATCACCAAATATAGCGGGTAATCTAAAGCAAAATCAGTTGTTTAGCATAGAAGACGAGCTGAGCATGATTGATCCTGATAGCCTGACCCCCAAGCAAGCGCATGATTTGATCTATCATTTGAAGAAAATCATTAGTCATTAAAGGGAATTGTCAAATCGTAGTAAAGGCGCTAAAATACGCTTTATTTTCGACTATTCTATTTAGCCAAAAGCCAAATCAATAACAGGTAGACATTACTATGACCTTTGTCGTTACAGATAACTGCATTCTTTGCAAATACACCGACTGTGTAGAAGTCTGTCCTGTGGACTGCTTTTATGAAGGCCCAAACTTCCTTGTCATCGATCCTGATGAGTGTATCGATTGCGCACTATGCGAGCCTGAATGTCCGGCCAATGCGATCTTCTCAGAAGATGAGGTGCCGAAAGACCAAGAGATGTTTACTCAGCTAAACGAAGAGCTAGCGCAAAAATGGCCGAACATCACTGAGATGAAAGGTCAAATGCCAGAAGCTGAAAAGTGGGATGGTGTGGAAGGTAAGATTCAGTATTTAGAGAAATGATAACTTCTCTAAAACGGCTCAGTACATTTATATTGAATCGTGAAAAAAACACCTAATGGCAATAAGCGATTAGGTGGTTTTTTTATGAATACTGACAAACTTGCTAACACCTATTTTTCAGTAAAATGTACAGCACACTTTAGAGCTCTCATAATTTCTTTTACAACTTTCCAGTTTCTTAGCCTGATACCATAGACCATCATTGAACCTATCGCTAATAAATAAGGTTTGTTTCGAACAAAAATATTTTCACCAAACTTGAAGTGAATATAAAAAAGATTGCGAAACATGTAGAATGCTTTCCACGAATTTATAGCACTCTGCTGATCAAAAGGGAGCTGTCTAATTAGCTTAGCATCTCTAACTGCTTTAATAGAGTAGCCAGCTCTTCTTGCTCGTAAAGCATAATCCACATCATCATAAAATATAAAATACTTGGCTTCAGGATATCCTATGATATCAATGACCTCACGTTTAATCATAAAACCCTCAAAGGCCACGTTATCCACCTCTATAGTCGCTGGCATATCATTTCTATTTTTATACTTATCACATATTGCCTGTCTTTTAGGATTCAAATAAAAAGGGTTAGATAAGTTGTACTCTATGGCTGCTCTTTCGACCAGCTGCCCATCTTTATACTCTCGTACTGCAATCATACAAGGTTGATCCACTGCCATCAGCTGCTCTATACAATGAGAATCAGCAAATACATCATCATCCATGATAAATATCCACTCATAACCCAACTGGTGAGCCTGTTTTATACCCGTATGAAACCCACCTGCTCCCCCAGTATTTATCTCATTATGAATGACTGTAAGCGGTAAACTTCCTGTGTAACTATCTAAAAAATCTGCGGTTACTGCATCGGTCGAAGCATTATTAACGACTATCAGATTATCAATCGCGTACGTCTGTTTTTCTAATTTTTGCAAACATCGCGTCAAAAGCTGCAAACGATTATACGTCACAATGACTACTGCTAGATTCTTTTCGGTCATGTTTTCTCTATTCAAAGGTTTTACCTATAAACTGACTATGTTTAGAAAAATCATTTAACCAACCTGCTAACAAACCATACACAGAGAACTTCAATTTTTTCAGAGAAGGCCGAGTGAAGCTATAGAACCATATAGTTTTTATAATAAATAATAAGGCATGTGAGTTTCCATGATATTTTTTTAGATTAGCCGTATTATTTCGACATAAGCAGTAAAGTTTAATTTTTGAATCAGTATCATTAAACTGCATTTTACCAAAAAACATAAAGGTGCCTAGACTAGGTGCTGTTGGATGATAGAATTCTATATCAGTAATCGTTGCTATTCGTGCCCCTGCTTGATTGGCACGTTTAGTATATTCAATATCATCTCCCCAAATAAAAAACTTAGCTAACGGATATCCTATAGTGGAAGCTAGTGAAGCTCGTAATAATACGCCGTTAAAGGGAACGAGTACATCTACTAATACATTTTTATTTAAATTTATCGCTTCTAGCTGATCTTTATTGCGAATTATCTTTTTTGTAGTAGGTAAGGTAATTGGAAATGACAATGACATCTTATCTTGATCACTTAGTACCAATGGTCCATAAAAGTCAAACTGGTCTTGATATTCTAAAAGTGCCTCAAGACAAGTCTCCGAGGGATAGCCATCGTCGTCCATCAACCATATCCAGTCTACATCAGACTGATGGGCTATTTTAGTGCCTTCATAAAAACCTCCTGCACCGCCTGTATTGGTGTCAAGCTTATGATAAAGCAGATTAGGTTTATCTAAATATCCTGACTTTTGTAAAAGTTCATTCGTGCCATCGGTACTGGCATTGTCTATAACAACTATAGTATGCACAGGCAAGGTTTGCTGGTCGAGGCCATTCAGAGTTCGTAGTAATAGCTCCTTTCTATTAAAAGTAACCACTACAGCACATATCTTAAGATTCGACTTCATGATCTTAAATAACTGCTTGATAAAAAGCTGCTGGCTTTTCATCTTTTTTAAAGCTATATAATAAAGCTTGGGCAGTCTCTAATGCTTCTTTGATAGTGACATCCATATCTAAATATCGATAAGTTCCTAACCGTCCAACAAACGTTACACCATCACTTTGTTCAGCCATATTAAGATACCGCTGTAATAGCTGCTTATCATTCATTAATCGTATTGGATAATAAGGGGTATCTTCTTTACCACATGCTCGGCTGTACTCCTTGTAACAAATGCTCTCACTATGCTCTTCCCAAGGAGCAAAATGCTTATGTTCTGTAATGCGTGTATAAGGCACTTGTTCATCGCAGTAATTAACAACAGCATTCCCTTGTACATCACCCTCACCATAAAATGGCTCAAAATCTAACGTTCTATAAGCTAACCTACCAAACTGATGATCAAAATAAGCATCTAAAGCACCAGACCAAACCATATGGTCAAACTCTCCTTTTATCTCTTCAAAATACTCAGTCTCTAGTTTTAGATCAATATTTTGATGGTTTAATATATTTTCGACTATACTGGTATAGCCATTTTTGGGTATACCTTGGTATTTATGATTAAAATAATTGTCATCGTAATTAAATCTTACTGGTAGCCTGTTAAGAATACTGGCGGGTAGATTGCTTGGCTCTGTACCCCATTGCTTAATAGTGTAGTATTTAAAAAAAGCTTCATATAAAGGTTTACCAACGAAATGAAGGGCTTGCTCCTCAAACGTTTTAGGCTCACCAATACTTTTGTCTGCTTGAGCTTCTATAAATGCCTTAGCATCATTTGGGTTTAAAGTTTTAGAAAAAAACTGGTTAATAGTATGTAGGTTAATGGGTAATGAATATACTCTATTACCTGTAATAGCTTTGACTCGATTGACATAAGGCATCATCTCACCGAAGCGGTTGATGTACTCCCATACAGTTTCGTTATCTGTATGAAAAATATGTGGACCATATTTATGAACCATGATGTCAGTCTTTTCATCTCTATAAGTATGACAGTTACCCGCTACATGATCACGACTGTCAATTACAGATACTTTGTGACCTGCCTCAGCTAGACTACGTGCAATCACTGCTCCAGAAAACCCTGCACCTACTATTAACACCTTCTTATGATTTTCTAACATAAATAACTTTCAACTTTTCCATAATATCTAATAAAAAACGAAGGACATTAAAACTGTAACTTCTCTTAACTAAAATTATTCTTGCATAAACATAGCTACCAAAATTATATCCAAAATATTTTTTTAAAAAGCTATATGTACTATATCCATTAACATAAGTATCTAAACTGATGTTTTGGCTATCGTATATACTCATTATTTCTTTCAACTTCTTCTTATTATTGTTGAATTCTAAGAATTTATTACTATATATATGAGGCATAACATGAAACCAAACAGCAGAGGAAAATAATAATAGACTTACTTTGTTTTTATTATTGCTCATAATTATTTCATCTACTACTTCATACAGTACATTTACTATTATATCCAATTTTTTCTCATCTATCGTAGAGCTAGCTGAGAGATTCCTATTAGTTCTATACACATAACAAATATCAGGAAACCAAGCGTAGCTATCAGTTCTCAATAATAAATGGTAATTCCACAAAAAATCCTCAGCCACTATTAGATTAGGTAAAAAATTTATATTTTCCTCTAAAAGCTTTTGACGCTTGATTAGTTTATCGCAGGGGTGACTCATTAATACTCGGTAAGATATCAATACTAATAAATCTATAGTTAAGCAAGATCCATATATGGGTTGTAACCCAGTAACTTTATTATGAAACAACCCATTATGATAATAAGACATATTGAGAAAGATTAAATCAGGGTGTTCAGATTTTCTTAAAAATTTAAATAAGTTAGCTGTAAAACTCTTGCTAGGAAGGTAATCATCACCATCTACGAACCATATATAATCACCTGTAGCATTCATTAACCCACGATTTCTAGCAGCTGACACCCCTTGATTAGACTGATGTATGACGTTGATAAAACTATAACGAAGACTATAGGAGTCAGCAATACCACCTGTTTTATCACTGGAGCCATCATTGACTACAATGACTTCAATATTATCATTAGCTTGATTCACTATACTATCTAAACATACTGCTAAGTATTTCTCAATATTAAAAGCTGGAATAATAATAGATATCGATATTGGCATCATGATATTATTTATATCTTTTAATAGGTTTGATTTTTAAAGCAGTAAACCAAAGCGCCCTAGTGACATTAAAAAAAGGAGTCTTTTTAACTAATTTAGCTATTTGATAGACAACATCGTCTTGTCTATTGTTGTCTCTTAAACCTTCACTCTCTATCATTGAATTAAATCTCATATCTACTGTCACAACAGAAGGAAATAGTCCATAGATGTTTATAATTCTTGAATCTGATGTAACCTTATCGATCGGATGTGTTATTTTTTCTTCTTCAAAATAATTTAATAATTTTCTTGCTCCAATGTTAGAGATCAAGTACCCGAAAGTTCCAAGCCCACCTTTCACTACTCTACCTAATATGAAGCTTTTGTCTACCTTTATACTATCCCAGTAACTTTTGATTGATTTAATCTCATATTCCTTATCAAAGCCTTTATTATGTCCTAGTAAAACTAACTCACAACTTTCATCTAAAGATAAAATCGGTTTTATAACTTTGTTAAAATCTTTTCCAATAAGCACATCATCTTCAAGGATTATTGCATAAGATATATTTTCATCGACAATTTTTTGATATATTTTTTTATGACTAAGCGCACAACCAACCTCCCCTAATAGTAGCTCTCTGCCAAATAGCTGCTTGGCTTTTTCTTGATTACAATATTGACTGACTTCAGACTTAGAGAGGTCTTTGCCATTGACAGCATCAATGAATATTGGTTCTATTCCTAGTTTTTCACATTGAGTGGTTATACTTTTCTGTCTATCGATAGAGTCTTTGAGACTGACTACATAAACTTGCATCTAATATTCTCACTATAAGTAGTTCTAGGCTTATTTGATTATTTTTCTTTTAATTATGATAAGTTTTTTAAATATATCTTCATTTAGAGTGCTTATTAGTAGATGCTTAAGCTTAGTCTTAGCTCTGATACGAAAGCCTAACCACGTTGCATCATAATGATGAATACAGAAGGTAGCGCTTGATGTGTTAATGATCCCTGTCTGATAATCTTTAGCAATAAAGCATGCTGATGGATAGAGACAAAGATAGTCTTCAATACATTGAAACTCATCTTTAAGCTCAAAACCTTGCTCAATGACAATGCTATCTACTATTGAATTTATAGTAACGGCATTACTTTTATCATATTGTAAGTGCTTAAAACTGGATAGTATGTTTTCAATCCATACAGCGTATGGCTTAGA
Organism: Psychrobacter sp. Pi2-52; assembly: GCF_904846705.1. Lineage (GTDB taxonomy): Bacteria > Pseudomonadota > Gammaproteobacteria > Pseudomonadales > Moraxellaceae > Psychrobacter. The sequence goes on along the minus strand of NZ_CAJHBS010000002.1, from coordinate 82,792 downwards.
CCCAATAACTCCCATTTGTGTATGTACTTCTTTGGAATCAGAGATAATATCCAGTGTACTGACTTCAAATCCTGAAAAAGCGGTATGCTCTAACAGTGGGGCAAAATTTTTGAGCACCTCTACGTCTGTATCTAAATATATCCCACCTTCATAATATAAGGCATGCACTCGGCATATATCAGCTACAAATGCAAACTTTCCATCCGCATAAGCATCTTTAGCATAAGGATAAATGTTTATATCAAAATTATTTTCATTCCATAATTTTATTTCAAACTCTGGTAAATATTTCTTCCAAGTTTGCATATAATTCTTGGCGGAGTTGGGAAGCTCGTTTGGTCCAAACCAGCAGTAATGAATAACTTTAGGTATCATTAACTTCTCCCGAGCTAAAACCTCTAAACACTCTATTTACTTTTTCTTTAGCATACATCAAACCACCCAGACCAAACCCCAATATGAAATACTTTTTATTTAGAGACGAGCGGTAAATACCTAATATCGGAGCTTTTCCTAAGAGTTTTAATTTAATAGATACAGCATCATTTTGTATTCTTTTGCTGATTTTTTTCTCATGGAAATTTAGCTCATTAAAGTATATTGAGTTACTAAATGGATTCTCTAGTACAAGTTGCTCATATTTAGAAGAAAGTCCATCTACTTGATAGTCTCTAATTTCTAAAATACTATTTAGACAATAAAAATTATAAGTTTGACTTATTCTGTTATAAAGAACTGCTTCAGTAACAAAAGACTCTCCGACTGCTATAGGAAATTTATAATTTTTCAATATTGTTGTTTGAAATAAAATACCTTTATCACCTATAACTGAATGTTTGTGATATAAATCGTACATATTTGAGAATTTAATGGGTGGCAATTTTGTACCAATCAGATTACCTTCTAAGTCACAATCTAAAAAGACAATACCTGCACAATATTTTTTCTCACTGTCATCCAGCAAGCACCATGTCTTGTCTAAATCTTCTAAACATTCACTCTTAAGTTGGTCATCAGAATCAACACACATAAAGAAATCTGACTCAGTATTAACGATACCGGCATTATAAGCAGCTTGCTTTCCTAGATTATCTTGATAAATATATCTAATCTTAAAGCTGCTTTTAGACTGAATTTCTCTTATATATTTCTCTGTAGAATCTATAGAACCATCATCAACTATTAACCATTCAAAATCTACCATCGTTTGCTTTTCAAGTGATTCATATAGGCGTTCCAATGTATGAGCTCGATTATAAGTAGGAGTAAATATAGTAAATTTCATCTCAATTCTCTTTATCTTAAACGTCTTTTTTATTCATTTCTTGAGCCTTATATAAATACTCAGAGCTGAGCTAAAGCCTTGAATATTTTAGAAGAATAAGACAATTCTTGATAACTACCCTTATCGATTATATAACCATTTTCCATAACGTAGATAATGTCACAGTTTTTAACTGTTGTAATCCGATGAGCAATCATAATTAAAGTTTTGCGTCCTTTTAATTCATTAATAGCCTGCATAAACTCATGCTCAGTCACATTGTCTAAAGCTGCTGTTGCTTCATCCATTACTAATATCTGTGGATTATGATATAGAGCACGCGCAATACCAATTCGCTGCCGTTGACCACCAGACAACTTAATCCCACGCTCACCAATAACTGTGTTAACACCTTCTCTTAACCCGTTTATTAACTCTCCTAGCTGAGCCGTCTTTATTGCTAAAGCGACCTGCTCATCATCTATTTCCTTTTTTTCAATACCAAACGCTATATTGGATTTTATGGTATCGTCTGAAAGATAGATATCTTGAGGTATATAGCCTATTAACTGTTGCCAAGATTCTTTGACATCCTTTATTAGATTGTTGTTAACTCTAACTTCGCCTGTATCTGGATCTAATAAACCAAGTATAATATCAATTAATGTGCTCTTACCAGAACCTGAAAACCCTACAATCCCTATACTTTTATTAGCTTCAACCGTTAGGCTGAGGTTTTTTAGGGTCTGCTCCGTAGAGATATAGCTAAAATGGACATTATTTAATTTCAGACTCTCAAAATTACTAATAGGTTGCGGGCTATCCGGAATATTTATTTGAGACCCTTTAAGACTTGCTGCAAGCAAGTCATGCATCAGACTCTTGACAATTCCTTGAGAATATTTCATAGAATTAAGAGAGTTAAGAATACGATTCATAGAAGGAATCAAACGCATACCTGACATACCAAATATAGATAATGTCAAAATTAACTCTTTAGTTGGTTTTCCATTAAATAACATCAGCATAGCAAGGCTTAACATTACAGTAACAATTGCTGTTTCTAAAAAAAATCTTGGTAGGTTCTGAGATAGTTCGTAGTATTTTCTCGCTGTTGTCATGTCACTTATGGCGCTATTAAACCTTCGAATAAAAAACTGTTCTTTGTTTAAGATTTTAGTTGTTTTAAAGCTACCCAATCCTTGCAATACTTGCTTGTTCGCCTCTGTCCTACTGCTTGATATGACCTCACCTGACAAATGTAAGCTTTTACGTATACACATAAATATTATAATGACGGTTAAGCCTAACAAGGTAAACACATATAAACTTGACAAAGGATTGATAAGTAACAGAAAAACTAAAAGCAATAATACAATAATGCACTCAGAAATTAAAATAAGCATCGGGAATAAGAAAGCTTGAACTAAATCTAATGTTTGCTGGTTGATATTTTTTATTATCTCACTGGTATTTCTATTAATATGATTTATATAGCTCTCTTTTAAATAGTTATTTAAAAGGCTCGACGATAGTTCTCTATATATTTTGTAATTAAACCCAATCTGGAACCTTAAGCTACATATAAAGAATAAATTCTTAATCCAGTAAAAAATAATAATAATTGCTGTTAAAAATATATATAAACCATTTAAGTTATTAATTATCTGATAATCAATAAGTACTGAATATAGTTTTTCGAGTAAAACATAACTTTCAAACCTTTCTGGATTTAATAACAAAGCTAAGTATGGCAATATAATACCGATACCCATTACTTCTAAACACCCACCAATAAAAAATAAAAAAAGAATCAGCAAAAAATTCAACTTATCTTTTCTGTCAAAAATATGACTTATTTGACTCATTAACTCAATCAAAACTTATACACCATTATCTAAACTATCAATTGTTAAGAGCAAGCTACTTCGCCCCAAACCCAGTAATCATCGTCTGTATCGTCTTAATCACGATTAATAAGTCTAATGTTAATGAAAAATTCTTAATATAAAAGAAGTCATGCTCAAGCTTGACCTTAGTTTCGTCCTCATCACTCGCATAACCGTGCATTACTTGTGCCCATCCTGAAATACCAGGCTTCACAATATGCCGATAACGATAGAAAGGAACGGTTTCATTAAACCGATTAACAAAGTCCAACTGCTCAGGTCTTGGGCCGATCAGGCTCATCTCACCTTTTATCACATTGACAAACTGTGGCAGCTCATCAAGACGTGTTTGTCTAATAAAGCAACCAACCTTTGTCACTCTTGAATCAGTATCAGTCGCCATTCGCGCGCCGCTTTGCTCAGCATCGGGTAGCATACTGCGAAACTTATACATGGTGAACAGTTTACCACCCTGACCTATGCGGCACTGCTTGAATAGTATAGTGTTGTTACTACAGCGACTTTCCCACTTTATGGCTAATGCGATGAGTAACACTATAGGGATGACTATCGGTAAGCTCATAATGATAACTGCTGTATCTATGATACGTTTTATCAGCAAGTAGCTCTGTGACGGCAGAAGTGATCCTAGGTTATTCTCATATAAATGCTTAATAGGCAAGCGACCCGTCATTGATTCCGAAACCTGTAAAACGTTGTAAACTGGGGTACCTTGCAAAGCAATTTCAGCTAGTAATTTATCCCAATCTCCTGATAAATTTTTATCTGCAAAGTCAGCTACTACTGCATGAAAAGGCAGACGGTCCTGGCTAACAAGTTGAAAACACTTAGTAAGCTGTATCCAATGTACGTCCTTTATTTCAAGTAAATTCTGATAACGACCAATAGGCACATAACCTATTATCATTTGAGTTATTGAACGCAAAAAAACTTGTGACAAAAAACAGAAAATCAATCCTATTGCTGCACTTAGAGATAAGTAATAGACAGAATATGGTACACGAAAAATAAGTAGTATTAAGCCTACTATTAATCCGCTCGCTAATAACGTAGGTAGTACAGTTACCATAGATTTCTGTCCTGGAAACTGAGTGAGCCGCTCCAAACCTATTAAACTTAATATCAAAGCAAAGCTACTAGCAATAACACTATTGACCTGAGTTTTTAGAATACTATCTGACAAAACATATTCCCAAAACAATATCAATGCAGGTAGTAAACAAACAATAAACCATCCTGCTAGGACTCGTATACTTAGATATTGCCAAGGATGCTGCTGCATATTAATTATGTACTCTTTCAAAATAACAGTATTTTTTACCTATATTTTTTAAATAAATATAATCAAATATATAAAGTTAATAAGATAGTAATTTGCTATCGACCTTGATTGTTGTAGACAGGAATTTGTATTTAGTTAATAGAGCTTGTCACCAACTGACAAGGTGTTCCTTTTGAGATATCACATTTTATACGATCATTTATAGAGGATTTAGAGACAGCATATATTATCTGTTGTGTACCTAATGTCCAGCCTGTTGCGTCCGTTATAAACTGACAGCTACTTATACTTGGTGCAGTCGGTATTGATCTATCATCTTGATCATTAATAGCCAGAAAAACTTGATTGCTATATAGTTTTGTTTCGGATAAGCAGGCATCACGCTTCACCCTGTCAGCGAAAAATTCATAGCTAGGTATAGCTATTGAGGCAACTATACCGATGATAGTGATTACGATCATCAATTCTATTAAGGTAAGCCCTGACTGACAGTATCGGTTATTCATATTGGTTTTAAATACTATATTGATAATAATTCATGATCATATATATACTCTGAGAATATTTATAACTTTATGATCACCTCCAGTATACACATCAATCTAACAAAGCAGTGAAAATCAATAGCAATGTATAATACAGAACCTTATAGTTTGAATACTGTGCAAACAATGAGCCGCCCTTGGGTTAATTTATAATAGGTATTTCACAATGATTCTTCTGTAATGTATACATCTGTGAAATAACCGCCTTTTCACATAGTTGCACTGTATACTGCTGCAAATAACCTAACTCTGCTGGGTATTTTTGAGTTAATCGTATCAATCCTGGCAGTACACGGGGATAGTATAAGGCAGTCTTATCTAGCCATAGCTTAGCCTCTTCAGTTCTACCCATTTTCTGTAAATATATGATATGAGCTGCTGTATGAGTGTAATAGGGAAATACAAGCATGTTATCGACGAGAAGCTTATCAGACTGCTGCAGTTGATCAGTAGTTCCAATATCAGGATTAACTTGTAAAGCAGAAAGTTTATCTGCGTATTTATTATAAAAAGGAATATATTTTCCTTGCTCTCCTATTGCCAAACTTTGAGCATTATATATTCCTCCTCCCATAGCAAAGGCCTTGTTTACCTGTCTTTCATGATCTAATAAAATAATCACCACAAATAGCATGGTTAATACAGAATAGGCTATACACGCTGTTTTCAAGCCGTATTTATTATAATTCGTAGAATCTAGAACTTTTGCAGCACTTGTCACATCCTCTTCATCTACAGTTATTCGCCTAACTATCAAAAATAACATAATTGAGAATACGATAAGGAAGTTACTGTGCCATAAGGGAAACTCTACCATACTATGAATCAAACTAATTACGCACATCATCAATAAACCAAAGGTCGTGACATCTGCTGCGTATTTAAAAAATGCTCTGATAAATATATATGATGTAGGCAATATAAGTAATAAGGTACCAAGTAGCCCTACCTCTGCTAATAATTGCAGCAGCAAATTATGACAATGCGAAAAAAAATTGTTTTCTCTAGGATCTCCTATAGTAGCAACCTGATCATGATACCAAAATGACTGAAAACCATAAGTGCCCCAACCTTGACCTATCATAGGTGCGTCTAAGAACATCAGCCATGCTTTTTGCCATTCAAGCCATCTTGGTATATAGGCATACGCACTATTTACTAAAATTCTATCGGTACCGCTACTAACGTTAGAGGATAAAAATATATTTGTAATGAAAGGAACTATAAACTGGGCACACAAAGCGATAGCTAATGCAATTACGATATTACGTGAGAATGGTTTAGTACTAATATTTTTGGTTACCATCCATTGATATCCCACCATAATAGATAGCCCAATTATATATAGAATGACTGTACGTGAGCCTGCGTGTGCCATAGCTATAGAGCAACATAGGATCAGTAACCACATTTTTGATGAAGATAATTTACCTATACTTTGTAAGATAATGCTTGCAATAAATCCCCACATAATAATGTGACTAAAGTTATTACGTTGACCGACCTGCCCTCCCTCTCCTGCAAATAGTATCCAACCGACCCTATCCCTTGTTTCTGGGTCTATAATCGCCAACTGGGTAGTATATAGAACCAATTGAACCACAGTAAGTATTACCACTCCCCATAGCACACCATAGGTGATAAGCGCGGCATGATCTTTAGATATACTGAGAAAAGCAGTCAGCAGTAAAGCTAATAAAACAAAAAAACCAGCTGAGTATACAGAGCTAAATATATATGGAAAGTCTAGCAATATGGCTTGTATAGGCAAATATACAGCAAATGATACAAGGCACATCGCCAAAATCGATACTTTAATTTTTTCTATATTGAAAAGTAAGTAAGTAAGTAGTAACGTACCCAACATCATTACTGTAATATCCATATAAAAATCTACATATGGAGGATAATACCAAGGCAGTAAAAACGGCAAAGTCAACATTAAAGTGATTAACCATTTTATTATTGTAGGTTGACCTTGTTTATTTGATAGCTTACTTAACTGCATACTTCAAACCTAAGAAAATAAAAAAAGCCGACAATAGCCGACTTTTATAAAATATAAACCATTATACCCTAAAATATTACGGCGCTACGGCACATGTACCACCACCAGCAACATTACAAGTAGTAGTTTTTGCACCAGTCTTAGGTGTAAATACAACCGAAGCAGTAGTGAGGTCAATTGTAGCAGGAGTGACCGAAGCACATGCACTGTTATTATAATCGGAAGCGACCGTAACAGTACTAGCACCTTCTGGATCCTGTAAGTCTACAACAACTGTATTGATCCATGACTTGGCCTCAGCCAAACATGCACGCTCTCCTGAACGTTGAGTATAGTTCTGGTAAGCAGGAATAGCGATCGCAGCCAGAATACCGATGATAGCAACAACGATCATTAGTTCGATTAAGGTAAAACCTTTTTGAGCAGTGTTCATAAGAACTCCTATTAGATAGATAGACTAAACAGTAATATCTTTCTGTCTGCCTGAACATAGACAAGATATTTGTTTCTTACCTTAATCGGTGCATATATTATGCCAATTTTGTTTTTTCGAAAAAATCAGTCTGTCGATGAAACTATCACTAGGGTAAAACAGTTATTGTTACCTATTACTCACTCAATTTTATTTTTAAGGTGACATTTATTGGTTGTTGGTAATTTTGACTGACAATTTTTGTCGCCATATTTTGAAGATTCTTTAATTCCATTCATTATCGAAGCCACATTTTCGGTCTGAACCACTGCCTCGGCATTTTTCACCCTCAAAATTGAGAGTAAGCATGCCATCACCTTCCATTTGAGTACCTGATATAGGATTAGCAGTAAGCGTCCAGTTTCTTCCATTTAAATTAGAGCCACTCACAGGTGAGATGCTGACATTATAAAGGGCGGTACCAGTACTGGGAAAAGTAGTACCTGCACCACTGACAGTATTACTGAATATTTCACTGAGTGGAATTCGATCATAACGCTTATAGGTAATTTTATTGGCTTCTATTCTTGACGCTATTTGCTGCATTTCAGCCATCATATCGATGCGCTTACCCTTTTCTATATAGCCCTGATAGCTTGGATAAGCAATCGAAGCTAGTATACCAATAATAACGACTACGATCATAAGTTCGATCAGTGTAAAACCATTTATACTTTGCTTTACCATGGTTCACTCCCTACTCCGCAATTCTGTACCGATCCAGCCGCTACCATTATATTGCTGGCTTTAGAGGCACATTTTACACCTTGGCTAGTGTAAGCCAACATAGGGTTATTTTCGACTAAACTACCAGCACGCGGTGTTGCTACCATCACCCAGCTGTTCGCTGGTGAGGCTACCGACAAGGATACAGCAACAGGCGTGGTAGCTGAGCTAACATGCTTTACTCTTACTGCATAATTATGATTAGCAGCTGTGCTGCCGCTAGGTACATAGACAGTATCAGCCTTAGAGGACCACCCTCTGCTGGGTGTAAAGCCCCCATATGTCAGGGTTTTTGCCCTCCAGCGTTCGAGCTCCATACTCAACCTAAGCATATTCGACTCAGCTTCACTTTGTGCATTTTTGCGCACATACTGCCTATAAGACGGAACGGCAATCGCGGCAAGAATACCAATTATCATGACAACTATCATCAGTTCAATGATAGTAAATCCGCGCTCAAAGGGTCGACGCACTTATCGCTCCTTCCATTCCATGGGATCTAGCTGCGAGTCTGTCACTACTTTACAGCTGGTACCCTGACAATTTAATTCTTCAGTAATAGGATTGACGACCAATTCGGTTTTACCGCCGCCACAATTCCCACCTGGACAAGAATTTTCTAGTACTACGACACTATTTTTTACATCACCATCAAAATTACCATCTGCAATAATATTATCAACAATACCTATACCTGCGTTAGAGACATAACGTGTTTTTCGAACTGCCCAATTTCCAGTAAGATTACCATTGTTGTCTAACCCTTTACTCAAACATACACCGTAAGGAAGACATAGCTGCTCTCTCTGAGTACGCCCAGTCACACCTGCAGAACAAGTCCCTGAAGTATCTCCCACATTAGGATTGTAGACAGTGGTGAATAATAAACCCGCTATCGCATCCGGCTGGTTAAACATCTTGAGAGCTCTATTATTTGTCGAAATGGACTGCGTACCATTGGTATTAGTATCAGACCACATCGTTAATGGGATATACCAACCAAGCTTTGTATAGTTGTCCATTGTAGTTTTGATTGTATTATCATTGGTGAACTCACCAGAGCTATTGGTGGTGAGCTCTACTAAATTTGCAGGTGTCACTGCCGCTGGCTGCTTTAGAGTCAGCGTCACGTTTGCACATTCATCAACGGTAGTATCTTGAACGTCATAACAAAACAAATCAGGACGCGCAATATCTTGATCTACAAAAGTATAGATGCGATCGGCTACGTTTCGTTGTGCTGTGACAGGCGAGCTTCTATCACCCGTACCTACAGTCACTAGGCCCACAATATCAGTGCCTTCACCTAATCTAGTAAAGGTTACTAATGGCTTCTCATAAATTCGAGGTAGTGCATCAGTTCCACTAGATGCAGCATTAGTCCCGTTAGCGGATAGATCAAGTATTTTTGTGACTCTTTTAACAGAGAAGTCTCGAGCATCCGTGGCGCTATTAATATCTACTCGCCATACTTGCCCACCTAAGTCAGCAAAGACCAATTGATCCGTTAGTCCATCATAATTACGATCTAGGGCACGAATTTCAGTGACTACACTATGCTTCATATCTGGTGCTTGCGTGAATTTGCTGTTTCCAGCACCATTATTATCGTTACTGGTCCACCATAATAAATCACCATTACCTGAGGTAGTGTCAAAGCTATTTTCGTTGGTTGCGTCCGGAGTAGTAGACGTTGTTTTGTCAATTTTTTCTTGACCGACTTGCACCATATAGACACCGTTGCCTTGAGCAGATGTCTTACCATTACAACCTGAAATGATATTAGTGGTAACAGCAGAACCAAGTTTAAATTTAGGATCTTCATAGCATCGATCATAGCCACCAGCTAAGAAATTCACCATGACTCGCTCACCACCTTTCATGATATACCCTATACTAGGCTCAGCAAAACTAAGCCCCATTTTTGCATAGGCTTTTTGCTCATTTGTATTGGTAGTAGTATTAGCGACAGTATCATTTTTAATACCTTTTGCAGCCGAGCTACCATCAATAGCATAGGTAGAACCGACTGAATATATCATTTTAGGACTGGTCAGATCAGATAGATTGAGGCCGTAATACATAGACCCACCCATTCTCAACCCACCAAACGCAAAAGATTGTAATGCCTCTACTTTCGTACTTGAATACTTATAATTAGTAAATACTGTCCAAGGCCCATCAACACCGAATATAGTGTCATTAGCGACTCTATCAGGATCAACAAAGCTTGCTCCTTGTTGATCTAGAATGTGTTTAGGAATAAAAGTAAAGACTTCTTCGCCTACTTTATTTGCACCATAGTCAGTATCTTTAATAACATGCAGAGCACCATCAAGTGAACCGTAAAGTACGTAATCCTCACGTTTGGTATTGTCGATTGAACCATCTGTTTTCAATTCTGCTTTTTTGGAAATCAACTGTGGTAGAGAGTGCAATACCCCACCTAGTTGCTTTTTAGAACGATCAAATGCCACACCAGTTGCTTGTGAGTCATTCACAATTAATGAATTTGATACTGGATAGCCTAAAAAGTTTAGTAACTGCTGCTTTTGAGTATTTGAGTAAGTGCTGTTTAAAGCATTAAATCCAACTGGCTTAGCCAAATTAGTTAGAGCATTAGTACTAAGGCTCTTTAAGTCGCCACCTTGGTTAACATAGAGCTTACGGCTATAGTTGTTTTCGTAAATATGCTGATATGTACCGCCTATCTGAGGTGTCCCTTTATCAGGTCGTCTAGCATCTACACGACTTGTATCTATGATAGTGTTATAGAGGTCAGAAGTATTTAGGGCAAATACGCCATCCTTGTCAGTAAATACTGCTTTATTATCTTTATCTACTAAGGTTCCATTTTTTATATTATATTTTTTAAGGTTTCCTTTCCACAGTTTCTTAGGTGACAAAGGATCTGGATCAAGAATAGGTAAATAAGCAAATTTACGTGAGGTAGAAACGTTTAAGTCATCTAGAGGTACTGCCATACTACCTGTAGAGATAGGAGGAATAACAGTCGTTAGCCTACCTGTCAAAGATTTGACACTACTAACGATATCTTCTGCACTCTCTGCATAATAAAAGCCACCTTGACCATTGATGCCTAGATTACATAAATTCCTAGCATTAACATCGTCGCTTGCATTACAGTCTACATTGGTCGTCGCATTCTTGATGCTATTATATACTGAACCAAAACCAACCGTAGCCGTCTTAATGGCAATACCACTAGGATTAGAAGTATTCAATAGTTTATTAGAAAAGTCAGCCATACAATCCCAACCAGAACTTCCACCACTATTACACGTTACTGATAAAGCTCCTATACTTGAACCTACTGGCTTTAAAGCATTATTCATCACTGTTTTGGCAATTGTTGAACTAGAAGAGTTAGGCTCACCATCAGTCAAGAAATAAATACCATTACCAGCACAGGTGGCATCGCTTTCAGGGAGAGGTTTCTCGTAGTATCTTTTATTGGCTGTCTTCGTATTATCCGCAGAATAAGGAAAACCACTATATGCATAGTTCGTAACAGTCGTGTCTATTAGTGGATAAGGAAAGATATTATTGCTCGTAATCAGCGGATCGTTTGCAGCAATTATTTGTCTATAAAAATCGGTATATACATAGTATGCCCACCGGCCCCGGCCCTCAATATCTCTTTGAGTTGCATAAACCTCATGACCGTCTCTATCTAAAGTATCAGTATTTAATTTCGATACACTTTGCCAATTCGTACACTTTATAAAGTTATTACTTGGGCTAAGCGAGCTTTTATCTATACTCTCCCAAGCCGTACACTTCTGATCTCCATCCGAGGTGTTGTCTAATCCTGTATATCTATAGTTTTTAAATGTATCTTTGTATAAAGAGAATGGTGTATCTACAATACTGTTAGTTGTTGTACCCATCATATAGGCACCAGCTTCGGCATAGGCTTGAGCGGCTGGCGTACCACCATTAGCAGAAAGTGTCGCAATGAAAGTGTCAATATCTGCCTTGTGGATTGCATCAAGCTTTTTAGCAGGTATATCAATATGACCGTTACTTGTATCTCCACTACCAGAACGAGGATATGTGCCAATACCAAGTTTAACAACACCCTGGAGGTCAGAATCTTTAACTAAATTAGAAACCCCCATTTTTAAGTTATCAATACGGCGATAATATTTATTACTTCCTATTTTACAATAATATGTTGTATAGCCATAATCATCTTCTGTGTAATAATAATATCTTCCACCGGAATATCTGTACTGACAACCACTAGGTGAGTCAATCGTATCCATACTTCCTGAGACATCTAGCATCAGAGTAATAACTGGCAGCGCTTGTTGTGGGCCTTTGTATATTTCTAAGTCCCCATGACGCTGCAAGCTGGCCTGAGCAGCAGTAGAGATCATAAATGACGTGACTGCTATCGCTAGCGTTTTAAGCTGCCATGAAGCGACGGTATTAGTAAGTATGTTATTCATAGTATTTACCTTTTCTAAGGAATCAGCTTAAGCAGCGTACGCCAATAGGTTTAGATTTATAGGCTTGCATTTGAGTATTGAATGGCACACCAAGATTCTCCAGACAGGCATCAATACTACATGCTACAAACAATTCGGGACGCGTGGCATAGTCAGAGTTTTCAGACTTCACTTTATCTTCACACTTATCTTTTAGAGTATCTGTATTTACAGTTTTTAAGCAGGCATTGATTTTTGAAGTGGCAGCGTCTGAAAAAGCTGGAACCAGTGATGTTGCGTATACTTCAAAATTGGCACACTCAAAGGGTGTTTGTCCAGTTTGTGATACCTGATCATCTGTATAGGTCTTATCCCCCTCCAGACTATAAGGTAATGCTTCATTGGCTTCACTTTTAGCAAAAGTCATTTGCGTAACGGTACGGCTTTCACCAACATAGTCTTCAGAATTACCAACGTCACAAAATCCATCTTTTTTACCAGAGATATACCCCGTACCGTCGGATGTCTTTTCTGTTAATTTATTTTGATTAAAAAACCTGCTTGTCTTTGGTCTCACACAGAATATAATTTCACGCCCAATATATTGCTTACCAGGTCGCGTAACGTAACCTCTAACATTATCAATACTATTACCCTTCCCTAAAGAACGGTCTTCTTTTTCAAGTTTAGTAAACGCAGCATCGGTAGACTGAAAAGTTAACTTTCCAACTTGTGAAGCAGTTGCAAGTTTTAGATCAGTGCTACTTCTCTGGATAGCTATGGTACCCACCAATGTAATCAGTATAAGAACTAATAGAACAACTATAAGCACTGCACCTGATTCTACACCCTTTATAGAACTACCTTTAGATATAGATATCATGGCTTACCTCGTGCATTGCGAATGAGTGTGGTCGTTTCATATACATTTCTTAAGTATTTACCACTGTTAGCTGTTGCTGTACTGAGCTGCTGATCACGTTTATCTAATATATTAAAGCGCAAAGTACTATTTTCCTGGCGGGATACTGTTGGAGTATCTGAATGCATGAGCAAGCCAACTTGTACACTTACAATACGTTGTCCTGCTAAGGTAGTAGGATCTGTAGGAATAGGTCGATAACTAAATGTTAAATTTGAAGGGTCGGTAGCAAAATTATCTTGAGCAGTCGTTCCCAATAACACTCTAAAATAATCAACATTAGGAAGTATGATCATACCACTCCCTCTCAACTTAGCTAACTTAGGCGCTGTTATATCTATTCCAGTACCATTAGCATCAGCTTCGCTATAGGTATAGATAAGTGAAGCACATGCCAATCCATTCCGGTTTGGTCTCACTGTCGTATCATTGCGAACAAAGTAACGCTCTACGACATAATCATCTCTATTAATAGCCTCTCCATCACATGCAAACATACCATCTTGATAGGCTTGATATTGAATTGTCAGCTGATCACTATTAGTGATTCCTTTAATGTTACTAGCACTATTTGCTGAACCATTAGCAGAGAGTATATCGGTAGGCAAAGCCGTAGAACCATTTTTCAGTCCGTTGAGATTGGACTTAGACCATGGGCTCGTTGAGCCACTACTAGGTAATGTACCCGTTGGCCTTGTTAATACAACTCCACCCTGAGGTGTTAGGTGATTAAGATAGAACCCACTAGTAGCGTTTGAATTTGCTCCGTAATTTGCTCTACGAAGATGTTTACTAAAACCATCTATACCAAACACTGCATTGTCTTGAAGCTGCGATCCCGCTTTTTGTCGATTGTTATTCACGCTGCTGGTATAAAATATCTGTAACGCAGCTGCTGAAATCAAAAGCCCTAATATCAAAGCCACCATCAACTCTACCAAAGTAAAGCCAGTTTGATACGTTCTTAGGTATATAGGATAACTTTTACGATTCATTAAGTTACCTCCATAAACATGCAAGTTGCACCTGGATGATATATACCACCCTTAGTAATCGAGTTATCATCATTAGTTGCTTGTGAGGTTAAACAATCGACATCGTCATCTGTACCAATAGTTGGTGTGGTTTCCCCCCATGCACTGATCAAGCACCATGAATACATAATATTAGTTACATTCTCCTCACCAGTACTAGGGCAAGGACGTAAGTTAACTGTAAAGCCATAATTACCCATATCTTGAGTATATAAATAGGCTTCGGCGGCGGCTAATTGAGCTGGTGTACATACACTAGTATCCGTACCATAGAGGCCGCAGCTCTTACTGGGCGCATTAGCTACTGGTGTGTTAATTGCAGTCTCATAAGCTGTAATAGCTGTTGGATTGAGCCTGATTTTTTCACCCATATTTCGCATCATTACCAAAGATTGAGTACGCTCAAGTGATTCGTCGGTAGCTTTTATTGCCTGACCTTGCATAGCGGCGAAGCCTAGTACAGCGATCGCTAGAATAAGTAACGACACCATTACTTCAATCAACCCAAAACCCTGTTGCTTAATATTCATTAGCAATTAGTCCCCGAACATTCGAATGCTCTTTTATTATTTACCCGAATCCTGTGCGTATTCGTACTTGCTCTAGAATCACTTACATCAATCGCAATATCAGCTGCTGTACCTGCAGTATTATTTATCAGACCCTCTTTATTGATTACTAAAGCAGTACCTGTAGTAGGTGCAAAACTTAATAAACTATTATCATTAAGTTGATAATTTGCGATAGAGACATTTCGAATTGATAATGTAATTTGTTTATCAGTTTGTCTATAGGTCCAAGTCACACTACTTCTCGAAATAGCACTTTCAGCTTTCGCTCTCGAAATAGAAGTTTGAATTAAAGTAGATGTCGATTTTATCTGATTCTGCGCCAATTGATTATTGATATTCGGCGCTGCAATACCTGCAATAATGGCAAGAACAGCAATCGTTACCATTAATTCAATTAAGGTAAAACCTGAGCTTACGTTCTTTAGCTTAGGTAGTGGAGTGTTCAAAGATGCATTCACATCGTGTTCCTATTTAAAACTGCAATTATCTGTCTTTTACTTACGTCATATTGATTATGAGTATCTTATATTGTTACCTTACTACCATGATTTTCTACATATATTTATTTAATAACATGCAATTTTCATTCCACGATGCTAATAAACATTATCTAGAAATGACTATAGGCGCTTTCCAGTATCCTTGACTAATGTATTAGTTCACTAAAAGACTGCTTAGACATTTAGCTCATAGCAAAAAATTAATATACATATCTATAACAATATAGCGTTAAGGAAATATATTAGCAATAATTAGATATTACTGACAAAAATATACTAGGTTTAGGATTTGCTGCCATGGGCTAACACGTAAGCAGAAATTTGATAACTATTATGGCTGCTATCCTTTGCTGATTTTACTGTTGCAGGTGGAATGAACGCTCGCGCTAGTGCTTGTAAGCTTGCACCTGTGGTAGATACGTCATCAAATAGTAGTAAGCGTTTTGTAGGAGGGCTTTCGATTAGAGCAAAAGCGTTATCTAAGTTGCTAAGACGTTCAGCACGAGTCAGTCCTTGCTGACTAACTGTATCGTCAATACGCTTAACGCTTTGCCATAAAGGAATTTGCCAATGTTTAGACAATTGAGCAGATAGAATACTGACAGGATCGAACCCACGTTTGACCAATCGTTGACTTGTCGTTGGCATAGCAACAATCACGCTGTTATTGCGATGACAACCGTGTGGACGCGGTAATTGACGTATGGCATGTAACAGTAATGGCAATTTCGTCATATCCTCTTGATGCTTAAATGCTCGGATAGCTTGACGTATTGGATACTCGTAGTAAGTAGAGGCTTGGATAGATAGAGATATACTAGGAGCGATATCCACTTCAAAAGGTCTTGGTAACCAAGTGATATCGTTGTGACAGTGAGCACAAAGTAAACCACTGCTCAAATAGCTGTTTGCTTGATGAATGATATCAGTAAGAAAAGAGTGTTTCTTTAAGGCTGTCCGTGTAGAAGATGCATCCGATACATCATGTAGACTAGATGGGGCTTGATGGTGCAGTAGTTGAGATTGTGGTGTACTACGATAAATACGGCATAGTTGGCAGCGCATATCCATATACTCTGCCAACCACAGTCCAGTTTGATAAGGCGCTAAACGGCGCATAAACTATTATTCGTCATAACTTATAATAAATTTCATCTATGTCAGAACCTTTCTCAAATTGATGTCCTTGCTAAATTAGAGTCCTTTCCAATCGTTCAGTACGATACCAAACCCGATAGAGGTATTTTCATGATTATAATCAATGATCGACTCACCATAGCCTTGGAATAGCTGAACCATACCATTAACGTTCTCTGAGATAGGATAGATATAGTCGATTTGCGCAGCACCTTTATTGGTACCTGGATTGTAGCGCAAGGTACCGCTAATGCTCTGATCAGCCGGCAAATCATACAAGAATTTGATATCACCGTAGCCCATGTAGTCTTCGATATCTGGATTATCGTCATCGCTACTACTTTCGTTATTTACTCGAGCCCATAGGCGCGGTATGACTGAGAGTCTGCCCCACTCTGCGCCCGCCATGAGGTAAGCACGATTCCATGAACGTGATAATGGATCATCTTGTCCATTCGAGTGATGCACAGCACCTGCGCCCAACATACGCAGACGTCCACCAAAAGGCAGATCTGCTGTCACAGGTTGGGTTAAGAATATTTCAGGTTGATAATCAGTAGCACGGAATGGACGTGAGTTGTCTTCGTTATAAACTTGCCAATGTGATTCTTGAGTATAACCAAACCATAGATCAGCACTGGTATCAAACAAATCTTCTGCGACTTTTGTTTTTAGAGATAATTGGAATTTTAGCTCAGTTTCGCGTATATCATTAGAGTCAAAAGGATCTGTTTCTTGTGATGGTGTACTTGGATTTAAATTGGGATCGAAAGTATAAAATAATGGCAACAGATACGTCGGTCGATATGGTCTAACCGTCCAAGTACCACGCTCACTGTTTTTATCTAGGTCATAAGATAGACTGAGTGGCGAGAATTTTTCGATGTCTGTTTGAGTGACACCGACATTTTCTAAAATCTGTGCCTCACTATTCGTTTCAGCATCTACTTCTATGTTGCCATTTGCCTTCAATTTGCTAGCTGCTGTTTGCTGACTGGTCATTAAAATGGTATCTGCATCTTCAACTGTCGTACCACTCATCGCCGTTTGAGACTCAGCCAATATCACTTTTGGATTACCTGAGACCGTACTTTGAAAGGTCTTTGCCAAATCAATTGGTTGTTTGGTTGAGGTATAGCTTGGTGTCTTACCTTGTTCAGCTACTTTATCAAAACAAGCGAGGCGAGCAGCACTAGACTGGACTTGAGTACATTCAGAAAACAGCTTGGCTTGCTGGGCAATAAATTCTTTGCTAATTATTTTGCCATTTTGTGTACTCATATCAGAAGATATCGCACTGTTATCGAGACTCTGTGATAGGTCAAGACCCTCATATTCGAATGCAGCTTCGGGTGTTGGCAGTTCGTTATAAGTCTGAGAATCATCAGCAGCTTGTACTTGTATCGCGGTACAACTCAACGCAAGCGCAACTGCAATACGAAGAGGCATAGGTGCATTCTGGTAAGACGGCTGTTGGTGACGCTGAGTAATGGTATGGGCAAACATAAGTGTCCTTTATCTAACTAGCATTAGCGCTAGCAGAGTATATGAGGTAATTAATATGGCCATTAGCGTTGTCGCTAAAATAGAGTTGACTGAGACTATCAGCTAATCGCAGATGTTAGGAGCGGAAAAAATGACAATTAGTGCCCCTGCTGCATTGTTTCCTTATTGTAATGAAAATATAAGCACGATACTAGCTTTATCGATAGTTAAAATAAGCACCTATCAATATAATCTCTTATATAACAAATACTTAATAAATATTCTATAGCATGAATTTAATGACATTAAAAAAGCCAGCATACTTTTCTTAGTATACTGGCCTTGTTAGCATTCTTAAGAATTCTAGAAATATAACACTGTTTTCTTAAGTGTTCATTGTTGAATGTTAGTTGTTCAACGCCGATAACGTTTGCTCAAACTCTGAGCGGCCAATCTCACCAACTTGCTGATTTACTAGCTGACCATCAATATAATACAGTAGCGCTGGTGGACCAAAGAGTTGGTAACGAGACAACACGGCTTTTGAGTCTGCCGTCGTTTCAGTAATATCGAGCTTTACTAGTTGCCAATCTTGCATCTGTGCTGGACGATTATGAAACAGGTTCTTGTCCATAATGCGGCACTCAATACACCACTCTGCTGTCAGATCAACAATGACATTCGGATTGGCTGCGACAATGGCATCTAGCTCGGCAAGCGTCGTGATCGTCTTATCAGTGGTGCTATCACTATTCGCTGGTTGACCAGACGTTGACTGCACCATCATCGGTGCTGCACCCAATGACGCTAGTGGATGTAAGCTATCGTCATTGCCCAATGCAGCGCCAACTATTAGGCAAGCCGCCCAAATACCAGCGATAAGGCTTAGTGCTTGGGTCAGCATACGACCTTTACCTAACCAACTCCATGCCCATGTTGCCACGACCATAAACCACAATGCCCATACCATCAGCATGACTGGCGATATAAAGACGCGCTCAATCAATAGCAGTGCCACGGCAAACAGTAGTAAAGCAAAGCCTTGCTTAACCCAATTCATCCACTCGCCTGCCTTTGGCATAATCTTGCCTTGAGTAGCACCGATTAGGATAAGCGGCGCTGATAAACCAAAACCTAGCATAAATAAAGCGGCAAAGCCGAGCAACGGACTACCAATGGTAGAGACCGCCAATAATGCCCCAAATAATGGCGCAGAAACACAAGGTGACACGACTAGCGCTGATAAAAACCCAGCGATTAAACTGCCGCCTGTACTACCAAGCTTACTGTCACCTGCTTTGCTTAAGCCTTGCATCTTTCGACTGATCGCTTGTGGTAATCGCACACTGAAAAGACCCAACATATATAGTGCGAGAAGTATAAAAACAATAGCAAAGCTAATGAGAATAATTGGATTCTGCAGCCAACCAATAATACCTAAAGACTCACCGAATACTGCAATGACAGCGCCCAAAATACCATAAGCAGTCGCTACCCCAATCGCGTAACTGGTGGTCAAGATGACACCGCGTCTGACCGTTGGGTTTTGCTCACGAGCCACGATATTGGCCACAATAGGTAGCATGGGCAATACACATGGGGTCAGTGCCAAGCCCAAACCTGCCAAAAACAACAATAGCAAGGCAAGCCATGGATGAGAGGCTAAGCCAAAAGGATCGCCATCGACGAAACTGTTGCTCAAGGTATTTTCGCTATTGGCCGTCTCGCCTGTTACGCTGCTATTTGCTGCAGAAATTGTATTCGTCGCTGCACTACTATCTAAAGAATCATACTCTACAGCGCTGTCATCAATGAGGTCATAATCAATAGCCCCATCGTCTGTCAGTGCTTGCGCCTCATCAGGCAAAGCATTATCAAGTTCTACTGAATCAATATCTTCTGACGTCGCCGTCGCACTATTCTCTGAATCGGTCGAGCTCACACCACTCTCTGCTGATACCTGCGTCGATGCAGCTGCAATATCGACAGTCGTATTAATCTTTTCAGGTGGATAGCACAGTCCTGCTTTTGCACAGCCTTGCCAGCCGACGACGATAGCGGCGTCTTCTATATTCTTGCCACTATTGTTCGTCAGTGTGGTGGTAGCGACCATATTCGCTTGGTCAAATACCAGTACCTTGCCAAATGTTGAATCATCTATCGAATATGGTGTCTGGCTAAAGGTAAAAGGTGCAGCCGTCACGCCAGCGGGTAGCGTAAGCTTGATTTGCTTTTTATAGACGTAATGTTCAGGAGTGATATCGAAATTAATAGATAACCGCGTACCTGCTTTGACGGGGGTACTATCTGTACTTACCTGAAACGCTTGATCTACTGGCAAGAACTTTGACTTCGATGAGCTTTCACTACTACCAAAAAGGTCGCCTAACCCTGCCGCTTGTACCGTCGATGTCGTTGACAAACCTGTCAGCAATGAGCCACTAGCGATAGCAAGCGCTAAGATATGTGATTTTTTCGAATGAGTAGATACGCTAAATGATGAGGACTTTGGTGATATCTTGATGGACATGAATGGCTACCTATTATTACCGATATTTTAATCAATCTGCTCGATATTTATCTGCGTGTCGCAGCAATGTCTATCTTGGTTTTAACTTTTTCTGGTGGGTAGCATAGTCCAGCGGTTGCACACCCTTGCCAACCAATAATAACAGGCGCGTTTTTAGCGCCCTTACCATTACTCGTCGTCAGTGTCGTGGTTGCAATGACGCTTCTTTGCGTAAATACAGGAACCTGACCAAAGGTCGGATCATTGATTGATACTGGTGATTGATTGAAAGTGAACGGTGTGGCGCTTATTCCTTTAGGGAAGCTCAACGTAAGTTTATCCTTATAAACATAATGCCCTGGCGTAATTTCAAAACTGATCGACAACCGTGTGCCTTTGGAAGTCGCTTTGGTATTACTGACCACCTGAAAGGCTTCATCCACTGGTAAGAACTTTGATTTTGCCGAGGAGCTATTTTTAAATAAGTCGTTTAGCCCTGCTGCTTGTGCACTGACCGATGTCATTGACAGAACCGTTACTAATGAAGTGCTTGCAACAGTTAGAACCAATTTATAAAGGTTTTTAGAAAAGTATTTATTAGACTGTTGGATCAACATAGATGATTACCTTTGATTGCAGTTTGCGATGACTGTTTTGGTGAGCGCCTAGATATATTTATAGCACTGACTATCAAACTTGTACTGAACAGTAGGCGATTTATCTACTGATAAAAAATATCAACCAATAAGGGAATATTGGTTGATATTTATAAATTATTGAAAGTGCATGGATGAACGAATGTTTCATTCTACAAGGCTATATTAGTATCAGAATTTGTTCACTATACGTCTGTTATTAAGCTTTATAGCTGAGCATAAAGATCCGCATCTTGACCTTCACCACCTTGTTGACCATCAGCACCTAACGAAAACAAATCATAAGGTCGCCCTTCACTACCTGGTGCAACGTATTGCATCTCATTTTCCCAACCATCGGTTGGATAGCCACCTTTAATATACCCACCTTCAGGATAGTTTTTTGCATCAGCAGGCGGTGTCGTAAGCGCCTCTAACCCTTGAGCGGTCGTCGGATAACGTGAATTATCAACCTTATACATATCTAACGCATTTGAGACAGTGGCAAGCGCCGTTTCAGTTGTTTTCACACGGGCCTTATCACTTTGACCAACTACTTTTGGTACCACTAATCCAGCAAGAATGGCTAGGATCACAATAACGACCATAATCTCGATAAGAGTGAATCCTGCTTGACCAGACTTTTTTATCGCACTGCGCCGCATAGCTGAAGAAGCGGTCTTATGGTCAGTTACAATATTTGAATGGGATTGCATATTCTGAATAGCACTTTTTGGCGTCATATTTACTTGGAATTTGTCAGTCATAGTCATCGCTTTGGTCATCACAGTTATGTAAATAGTAAAAGTGGCGTTCTATTGTGGCTCTCATCAATGATATATCAATGAGTTCTGAAACTATTGTCACTATAAACCATGGTTTTATTTTTATCCAGCGCTGCGCCTAGTTTGAGTTTGCTATTTCAGCCGAAGCTAAATATTGAATGACACCAACTGTATGACTATTGATTCGTGCTTACTATAGCGCGGCGCTTATGTTTGCCATAGCAAAAATAGCGTTCGTTCAACAATATACAACAGTAAGCAAACCTTAAGAAAGCTAGTCCAAGGCTTAGCAAGCAAGTGAGGTGATATAAATAGAGTAAAAGAGAACTAAATAGAGGTTTTGGAGATTGGCAGCTAGCTATACATAAAGAATGATAAATCATCGGCTAGCGAATTAACTTAGCCTGCTAAATCGTTCATATTAACGATAGGTAGCATAACCGCCATCACAATAATCATAACTACTACGCCCATCAGCACCAGCATTAGAGGTTCAAGTAGTGATAATAAAGTACTGATAAAATTGGTTGCTTCTGCCTCCTGCATATTGGCGGCACGGCTCAGCATATTTTCAAGCTCGCCTGAGTTTTCTCCACTTTTTATCATCTGTACCATCATCGGTGGAAAGTAAGTAGATTTCTCTAGTTGGCTAGACAAGCTAGAGCCTTCTGTAACCCTATCAGCCGCAGTGATAATGGTTTTTTGGATATGCAAATTGGTCGTGACCGCAGCCCCAATATGTAATGCCTCAATCAATGGGACTCCTGAGCGTACTAGTATCGCAAGGGTACTAGCAAATCGCGCAGCATTTAACCCTTTCGACAATCTGGCGAGTATCGGCAATCTAAGCGCCACGCTGTCAATTGTTAATTTACCTGCTTGCGTTTGGGCAAAACGGTAGAATAAAAATGCGGTACTTGCCAATATCAATAGTATTAGCCACCACCACTGAGTAATGATATTCGATAGCGTGAGAACAATTTGAGTAATTAGAGGCAGCGCTTGCTCAGACTGCTCAAAGACTTTGACAATTTTGGGCACGACGAAGCTCATCAGTCCCATAATTACCGCTATTGCCATTACCATCAGGACAATTGGATAGACCATGGCCCCTTGGATTTTCTTTTGAAGGGCAAAACGGTTTTCGGTGTAATCTGCTAGCTGATTGAGGATAAGATCGAGGTGACCAGATTTTTCACCTGCAGCAATCGTAGCGATATATAACGGTGGAAAGCTAGCGGCTTGTTGCAGGGCACGTGCTAAGCTGAGTCCTTCCAAGACATGTGAGCGTACCGCAAGCATTAGGGATTTGATATGAGTCTTTGGAGATTGTTTAGCAACCGCTGCCAAGGTTTCCTCAAGTGGGATACCCGCTGCTAGTAGCACAGATAGCTGACGTGTCAGCAATGCCAGCTCGTATGCAGACGGTTTTTTGTAGCGGTTTTTGCTCTGACTCTGTCTGTCATTAACCGGATTGACTTCAACGGGTGTCCATTGCTTATCACGCAGCTGCTGGCGAATTTGCCGCGCAGAGTCCCCTTCTAGCAAGCCTTTTTGGACAACGCCATGGTCGTCAAGCGCTTTGAAATGATAGGCAGGCATGGCAACAGATATCCTAAGAGGCTTACAGGTAGACAGTTATAATTTATGACTTAATAGAAATTTATTAATTTGACATTCAACGCTTAGAGCAGTGGCGTTGAGTCATTACTATCAGGCATTAAACCTTGTAATAATAAGACATCCAAATGCTGCTGCTGTAGCTTTTTATCAAAGTCATTGACCTCAGCGATTAGCATTCTTTCAATACGTTTATCACTCGCGAAAACACTCAAGCGCGCACAAATAACGGCCAACTGATAAATGCGTTTTTTGCAATAACCGTCAAGACCTTGTAATAGCCTAACCATATGCGGGGTTTCAAGACTGGCGTAATCATAGTCAGCCACGACTTGCTGTCCAAGGGCTGTGACGCCATAAGTGATCGACAAGTGAGCACAATAATAACAGCTGAATAAATAACCAACCACATGACCAATATAATAGCCTCGATCGTAGGTAAAGCTACTCACGCCAAAATGTCCAAGCACATAACTATTGAGGCTACCTTGGTCGCGAATTGGCTTGCCGTGCTTTAACTTACCGACCGTAGCAAAGCACAATGGATTGCGACCATCTTGAGTCGTCAGCTGCCAACCGGCGGGCTGCTGTGCAGGCATATGACGCACGATATCTGCAATAATGTCATCGACCACATGCAGCTGCTGCCAGAGTCTTTCGAGCGTATCCGTATCCATCAACCCACGTTTATTAAGCTGCTGCGCAAGTAAATATTGCTGATATTCCGCGAATTGCGGCTTCAGGGTTTGTACTAAATAAGTAGGACGCGTATTGGCAGATGCCATGTATAACAGTCGAGTACGCTCATGCTGAGCACGATAAAGCGCCACACGCTGCGTAGCGACATTAGTTTCTTGAGCCACAGGTTTTGCAGCTACAGTAAGACTATCGGATGACTCAGATATTACTGCTTCAGTTGCTACCGCCTCGGCATCTGATAAGGTAAACATCGTCAATAATGCCGCCTTATCAGGTGTCTCTACCGACTCATTTTTCGGCGCATTTTTGCTGACATGCGGGTTCTCTATAGCAGTGTTTTTATCAACATTACTTTCTGTTTTAGCAGTTGTAATGGTCTCTTGTTGGCCATTGCTTCCTGCATTTAGCTTTGCGGTCGGTTCAGTCATAACATACCATCAGCAGCGAAAATAAACATCGTCTCGATCCTTTTATATGCCTATCGTATAAGGACATATAACGCGCTACAACATCAACGCTTTTGTCTCGACGACTCATCAACCCATAGTACCTGAACACAGACTCAATGTCAGCTGCCCTTAACTAAAATAGCCATAGCAAGTTACCAAAGGTCTTATAGATATGAGTGACTCAACGTTTATAAACAATATGTATTCACAAATTAAAAAAAGCGCCAAGGATATATAGATGACCTTAGCGCTTCTAATCGAGATTTTACTTGAATAACTTAAACAAACAGCAACTGAAGCTATGCAAGATTGTTCTGTCGATACTGCTGACGGTATGCTTTTGGCGAGACACCATACACACGTTTAAACGCCTGACTAAAAGTCGAGTCTGAGGCATAACCTACCATCTCGCTGATACGGCTAATACTGTTTTGCTGTAAGCGTAAATAGCGAGCTGCCAATCGTAAGCGGTAATCGATCAGATAAGTTAATGGCGGCATACCAACAGTGTCTTTGAAACGCTGTGCAAAGCTAGAACGCGACATCCCAGCTACTTCTGCAAGTTGATGAATGGTCCAGCTTTCACTCGGTTCCCCATGCATTGCGGCTAGTGCCTTGGTCAAAAATGGATCCTTCATGGCTTTAAGCCAGTTTTCTGTGGCTTCAGGCAAGCTTTCAATATAGACGCGCAAACACTCAATCATCATGATGCTTGCCCAATGATTGATTACAGCCGTTTTGCCCATACGCTCACGCTCAGCTTCTAGTGTTAGCAGCTTTATCTCTACATCAATCACTTCAAACCGTCCGTCAGCAGCATCATTGAGCTCTGGCAATATCGGTGGCAGTACTGACAACAGAGGATTAATCATCTCTTTGTCGTATTTGCATTCGATCAGTATCAAAGAAGAATTGGGGTCGCCATCGCCATCGATATCAAGTGTACGCTCGGTGCAATTACTCAATAGTTCATCAAGCGACTCGGCAATATCGCCATGGTGATTGAGTGCGTAACTCACATGCTTGTGCGCATTCGGAATCATGATCATGTCGCCAGCGCGAGCTTCTCTTAGACCATTACCAACATCAATGCAAAAACCGCCAGACATTACTAAGTAAAATAAAATGGTGTCTTTTCTAGTAATAGAATAAGACCAATTGCCAGTGCCATTTAGACGATAATACTTAGTCTCAAATAAATGCACGTTTTGCAGCAATACACTCAGTGCGTCCATCAATCAATTCCTCAATAATGCAGATTAATAACGATTCATCTTAAAAAAATAATAGTATTCTTAATAACAATTTCTGTCAGTTTCCTCTATGCCAATGCTTGCTCCAATAAATAATTTTTATTAAATATAATGGATGTGATAGCACTTAAGCATAATGCATCATTTAAAATGTCATGTCTATTTACTTATTAGAATTACTAAACAATAATAGAGTAGACACAGTCACGCTAGACCTTAAGGAAAAGCTATAGGAAGTGTTGATAAGAATTTGGGGGATTATCTAGTATTGAAGGTGTTATCAAACTCAATCTAATTAATCTTATAAAGATAATGCAGAGATAAAATCGAATAGGCATAAAAAAATCGCCATCAAGGGCGAGTGCTATTACTGATATATTTTTAGATTAAGATATGATTTGTATGTAGATACAAAATATGGGGCGACTGATGGGACTCGAACCCACGACAACCGAGATCACAACCCGGGGCTCTACCAACTGAGCTACAACCGCCATAACTATTGCCAAAGAATAGGCAAGATTTGCAGGCTAAATGGTGCGCCTGGCAGGATTCGAACCTGCGGCCACCTCCTTAGAAGGGAGATGCTCTATCCAGCTGAGCTACAGGCGCTCTTAGAGGACTTTTATATACTAAGCTTACTTTGCGATATATTTTACTATATCAGAAACTAAACCGTTATACATAAAAAAAAGCCTGTAAGGCTCTTAAAATAGATGGTCGGAGTGATAGGATTCGAACCTACGACCCTCTGGTCCCAAACCAGATGCGCTACCAAACTGCGCCACACTCCGAAATTCTCTATTATCACGATAGTTTGTTAATCAACTCGTTGTTGGCAATGCCGCTAACTTGTTAATGTTCCTCGCTATCGAGGTGCACATATTAAGGGGTAAAGGCGATTGTGTCAACACCTATTTTCGATTAATTTCAAATAATCGCTAATTTTTTTAAAATTACGTCAATTTCGCCAAAATAGTGACAGCAAGACCCTTTATCCATCAGTCATTCACGCTGTCATTGATAATGATATTAAGCTTTGTCCAAATGTGGCAGTACTTCACCGTTAAGTGTGCCTGTCAAAACATTAAACGGCATTAACCATAAATGGGCATCGGCTGACTCATTGTTTTTAATATTATCGCTACTGTCTCTCTTATTATTATCACTACCATAGTGAATTTGTTGCTTGAGCACCACTGGCTGCCTATCACTACCTAGCACTGGGTAAACCAACCAGACCTGCCCCGCCAAGTAAGCTTGTGCATAGCTGGTCAATTGATAAGCGTCGCTCGCACTAATCGCAGCGGCATGCGGTAAGTACTTCCATTTAATATCGATGACATGACTGTAGCGACCTCTGGTTTTGTTTTTGGCTTTAGTTTGATGAGCTGCTATATCGTTCTGATTTTGACAATCATCAGAGGCAGTTTTAAATATCAGCAAATCAGGCCGTATAGACAAGCACGCTAGTCCCTCAGCATCGTTTAGCCAGACACTTTGGGTTTGATAAAAAGGACGGTAATTGCTACTAATCTGCTGAAACATAGATGCAATACGCTGACTTGCCCATTGCTCAAAAGCTTGATTCATATCAATCAATAAACATAATCTTAGCTGAGAGCAATTTTGTCTACTTGGATCAATACCGTTACCTGTCGCAGCTGTCGCCTGTTTTAGTAACCAGTATGCCAAGTCTACTAACTGCTGCGCGGTGTGCAATTTTTGCTTTTGAAGTGGCTGAGCGTCTAGCTGACGCTTTGCTTGAGCATATATTACCGCTATCTGCTGCATTTCGCGGTTGTTGATCGTAGACACCTGCTGCCATGGCTGCAACAGTTTTGAAGAAATAAACTGGGGTAATAAAGGCATCAAGTAAACCAATGCACTCTTAATCAGCCGATTGGCCAACATGTCGTGACTTAATACGCTACTTTCACAGATGAACCTATGCGGTTGCATACTATTGTGACGCAGTTGTTCTTTGATGAGCAGTCGACCTTGCAGGGATGCCTGATTTTCAATCTGAGCCTGATAATGCTTGGTTGGTTGATAATCCATTAAACGCTGCAAAAACTG
The DNA here is from genome assembly GCF_904846705.1 of Psychrobacter sp. Pi2-52. Classification (GTDB taxonomy): domain Bacteria; phylum Pseudomonadota; class Gammaproteobacteria; order Pseudomonadales; family Moraxellaceae; genus Psychrobacter. Next base: position 54,452 of record NZ_CAJHBS010000002.1, on the reverse strand, counting down.
CTCAATCAGCCAATCTGATATAGGCAATTCTTTTAACGGTAAAGGAGTGGACTGGGAGTTAAACTGACCGAAGTTTTTCGTATTGGGTAGCTTACGATTGTTACGCGTATCAAAATGTATCAAATCCGATAGCATACCCTGTACCCAATGACGAGTCTGGACAATATTGCTAGTCTGAGTAGACTGATTGAGCTTTGGCAATATCTCAAGCGTCATGCCACTAGGCAGTAAAATAATCCCAACGTAGTGCCCAACCTTGAGCTGCCATTGGCCTTGCTTACGCTTGATAGTAAATGCTGCAAACTCTTGTACTATTAGCCAATCGAAGTCAGACGCTTTCAAAAAATCATGCACGGTCAGACGTTGATGCTCAAACACGGTGATAACGTTCATTGTGACGACACTACTGTTAGGGATACGAGTCTGACGACTGTTTGCCCTAATAGCGTGTTGCTTGGTGTCATATGGATTATTCGTTATCACTGAACGGTCACCCTGCTAGTACAAACGCTGATAGATAGCAGCATGATTAAATTCACCATCCCTAGCGATCAGATCGGCATTGATAGTATAGCTATTCATACTCATAGATTGATCAAGAAAAGAACCCTGCCCTGCAAACATTTGGTGTTCAGCGGAAGCATTATTTTGGCTGTTCATCGGATTATACAAGTCGTCATTCATTAGCGCTTGACTGTCCTGTACGAACTGCTTGCTCGTCGGTTGCTGCTCATCTCCAAAGATATACTGCAGCACTGTAATTTGGCCACCCGCAGCTTGAGCCAATTGAGGAATAATTTGTTCGACGAGCGCCGTTTGTAATTGCTCTAACTGAGTGACTGCGAATAAAAACGCATGACCCAACTGCGCTTCTACTCCCAGTGTCTGCACGATACGTCTATTCAAGCCTGTTAGTAATTTACTCAAATCTATCGCACCTGCTTCTAAGTCTTCAGACAGTCCAGTGTCGGTGTCATTGCTGGCTCGAATTGTTGATAGTAAATTAGGCTGCGGCGGACAATCCATAAAGCGAAAACGTCGGCGTAATGCCATATCAAGTGGCGCTAAAGAATGGTCTTGGGTATTCATAGTGGCATAAATATCGACATTGGCAGGAACACTAAAAGCACGCCCAGAATACGCCAAACTTACTGTCATCGCATTCGGCTTGTCCGCTCGTTTATCAGGCTCTATCAAACTGAGAAGCTCGCCAAACACCCGTGACACGTTAGCACGGTTAATCTCATCAATCAGCATGGCATAACGCTGCTGAGGGTCGCGGGCGGCACGTTGGCATAGCTTTAAAAACGCCCCATCTTGCACCGCGTAACTCATTTGAGTTTGTTTAGAAGGGCTGTTATTTGCTTGAGCAGCACCATTCATGACAGGCCGTATACCTTCTACAAACTCTTCATAACCGTAGGCTTGATGGAAGCTCACCATACTAAAACGTTGCTGACCAATGTTTTGATTTTGATGGGGTTGGTTGTCACGCTGTGCCTGCTGAAACTCTGCTAATTGCTGCGATAAATCTTCTAGTAGCACCATACTCTCTGGCAATAAATACCATGCCCCACTATTGTCCTTATCAAAATAAGCTTGGCTAGCGCGGTTATCAAAACTGACTGTTTGAGAGTTTGTAGGACTATGTCTGCGTAGCTCTAACCAAGCTGTACTATCTAGATTTTTATCACGTGAGTTCTGAGCAGCTTTGGTCATAAAAAAAGGATGATCAATAATTTCTCGTACCTTTAACAAGTCCTGTTGTTCAGCACGTAAATCTAAAAACACCAAACACAATACTTCGCGCCAGCTTAAACCTTGCAGCAGTTGTTCTAATAAATCTTCATTTTCAGTCTTGGGTAGATAGTCGGTGTATTGCTTCGCGATTTGCAGCAATCTATAGGTTTTACCTGTACCAGCAACGCCCGTATAAATAATATTTGTCGGTTCATGAGTAGACATATCAGGCATAACGTTATCCAGCGGCATTGAAAACAGGTTTAAAATAGACATGCTAACATTTTGTCATTATAACGTGACTGTCTATTGGCATGGTAACTATAGTCAACCTTCTATAAATTGGATACGGTGTCAGTCTCGCTTAGTCTACTATTTGTAGTACTTCCACTCAGGCATCCTTTGTCCAAATGATGCTGACATATAAGATACCTAGACTACTTTAAGTGGCGATCTAAATTGATGACATAACCTAGCAACATAGCCACGCTACTATAGTTTTGTAAGCGCAGCAGTTCATGCTAATAATAGTAGGAAGGCAATGGTTGATGTACCATAGTATTTGTAGCGACTTTCATTATCTATATTTGTGTCGCTATCATAAAAAGCCATGCTAAGAATGTCATTCAACTCATTTACGTTAAGGAATTTTGTATGTCAGGATTATTAAAAAAACTACCCGCCAAGTTGACCAATAAACTGCCAGCCAAAGTATCTGACAGCACAAAATCATCAGTTGAGAAGCCTAGCAGCACGCTAAAACCAATTAGCAATCAATTTACCAAACTGCTATCAGTCACCAAATATCTGCCTGCTGGTGCACGCTCAAGTATTTTATCTAAAGCCTTTGGCAAGGTCGTCCCATATGTCGGCACAACTGGCATTTATTATGAGACGGTAGAACCAAACCAAGTCGTCGTTAGTTTAAACAATAATAAAGCCGTCCAAAACCATATCGGCTCTATCCATGCAGTCGCCATCACGTTACTGGCTGAGACAGCAACGGGTTTTATTTTGGGTTTGAACTTGCCCTCTGATCGTATCCTACTGATTAAATCTTACTCGGTAAATTTCCATCGTCCAATCAAAAAAGGTCAAATTGCTGCTATTGCAAGCTTGTCTAACGAACAGCGTTTGGATATCCTAAACACGCCCAAAGGTGAGATGATTATTCCTTGTGTCATCAAAGATCGTGAATCTGATAGTGATCGTGACCCAATTGTGGTTGAGATGACCTGGGCATGGATACCAAAAGCGGAACTAGAGGCACGCCGCCAAGGTAAAGCGTCTGAAAAAGTTGCAGAAGATGACTCTAAAACCGAGGCATCAATCGAAGAAAGCAATGCTTCATCTACTCAAAATAATAGTACTGATAAGTAGCTAGTAAAAATTGATAACAAACCCAATGAGGAAACAGTATGTCCAAACTTAGTACTTGCTTATCTACGCTAGCGCTCGCCGCCATGTGCTCATTGGGTTTTGTTCATAGCGCTAATGCCAACACAACGACAGCTGTCAGCATTGCTAAATCTAGCCCTACTTTCTTGGGCGATGGCGGTACTTATCCTTTTTCAGAAGCTGTACGCGTAGGCAATACATTATATATGTCGGGACAAATTGGCTTTAAAGATGGCAAACTGGTCAAAGGCGGTATCAAAGCTGAAACCAAGCAAATGCTCGATAACATCCATATCACGCTATTAAAGTACGGCTACCGAAAGTCTGATATCGTTAAATGTATGGTCATGCTGACTGATATGGATGACTTTGATGACTTCAACAAAGTCTACAAGGCTGAGATGATAAAGCCCTACCCTGTACGCTCAGCCTTTGGCGTATCAGAATTGGCTGCTGGAGCAAGCGTTGAGATTGAGTGTATGGCTGCCAAATAATAGCGGCTAAAAACTCTAAAGCTCCACAATTAGAAAAACGTTAAAACTAAAATAACTGGCTATTCACACCAGCTATTTTTTGTCTGTTATACCGATATCTAGTTTGCAGATTTATACCAATATTGTCTCGTCCGTTAACGCACTCTCCTTTGTCACTCGCAGCACTTCTTCCAATGTCGTACGCCCTTCTATGACCTTACGCAAACCATCTGCACGTATCGATGGGGTCTGCTTGCGCGCATATTCTTCTAGCTCATACTCAGCCGTATTGCTATGAATCATACGGCGCAATGTATCGTCGATTGGCACGACTTCATATATAGCAGTACGTCCTTTAAACCCTGACTGATTACATTTATCGCAGCCAACTGGCTTGGGCAAACGAATCGACTCACTCGCTATATCTCTGGTATCACGTTTCAGCGTTGTCCCAATCCCAATTTCGGTAAATAGCTTGGCTTGCTCGGTATCGGCAGCCTGCCAGCTTTGACAATGTGAACATAAAGTACGTACCAAACGCTGCGCTACTACGCCAATAAGCGACGACGACAACAGAAACGGCTCAACACCCATATCCTGTAAGCGAGTGACCGCGCCAATAGCAGTGTTGGTATGCAGCGTCGATAATACCAAATGCCCTGTCAAAGAGGCCTGTACGGCAATCTCTGCTGTCTCTAAATCACGAATTTCACCAACCATCACAACATCGGGATCTTGACGCAACATCGCGCGCAAACTTTTAGCAAATGTCATATCTACTTTGTTATTGACCTGCGTCTGCCCGATACCATCAAGCTGAAACTCAATCGGATCTTCAGCAGTCAAGATATTGCGAGTTTGATCATTTAAATCGGTCAATGCAGAATATAACGTCGTGGTTTTACCCGAGCCAGTCGGCCCTGTTACCAAAATAATGCCGTGCGGACGATGGATTAAGCGCCTTAGCTCAGTATAGTCACTATCAGAAAGCCCCAAATACGTCATATTCAAACGACCAGCTTGCTTGTCTAATAGACGCATCACTACACGCTCACCAAAGCTCGATGGCAAAGTCGATACACGCACATCGACCTCTCGCCCTGCCAGTCTTAAACTGATACGACCATCTTGCGGCACTCGCTTTTCGGCGATATCTAACTTAGCCATTACCTTAATACGCGAGACTAACAATGGAGCCAGTTGTCGTTTTGGTGTGATGATTTCTTTTAGCTCACCATCAACTCGGAAACGAACGACCAAACGCTTTTCAAAGGTCTCAATATGAATATCTGAGGCACTTAAACGGATGGCTTCGGACAACAATGCATTAATCAAACGAATGATAGGTGCGTCGTCTTGTTGATCCATCAAGTCTTCAGTTTCAGGGACACTATCTGCCAAGCTATCGAGATCAGGATGGTCCTCAAGTCCAGCAGCAATATGCTGAGACTCTCCTGTATTGCCAGCATAAGCTGCGTTCATACGTTTTTCAAAATCGTCCGTGCTGACACTTTCGTAAGTGGGTACACCGCGAATGCCTTGCTGCTGTAAAAACCGTACCGCTTCGTTGATCGCTGACAACGGAGTCGCTTTGGTGAGTACCAATGTCGGCGGCAATTCAGGATCTATCGCAAGTATGGCCAAAATCTGATGGCGTTTCGCAAAGCTGTATGGCAACTGCATCATAAAGACGGCCCAATAAGTGAGGAGAGGATAAGAAGTACGCACGCCAAGACAGGATGGATGCCTTGTCTTTAACAGTTCGAATCAAAAAAGACTGCCAGTAAGGTTGCATGAGTTTGTTATAATAGCATTTTGTTTTAGACGGGTATTATTTTATGTGACTGGCGCTTTATACCTATTGCCCAGCACATATTATTACTATCAGAGTTAGCATATCATGCCTTTTTTTGCAGACCGCTTGCCATTGTCTATTACACCTTTTAGATTGCTTAGATTACCCATCATATTTTGTCTATCCCTTCTCCCGCTCGATATTAGGATTTTCCGTTATGTCAGAGAACGTTAGCACTACTCATCCAACACCACTTTTACAAGATACCTTTACTGTCGGTAGCCGTACCTTTTCTTCGCGTCTGTTAGTCGGTACCGGTAAATATAAAGACATGACAGAGACTGGAGAAGCGATTGCCGCTTCAGCAGCCGAAATCGTGACCGTTGCTATTCGCCGTGTCAATATTGGACAAAATAGTGATGAACCTAACTTATTAGATGTGATTTCACCTGATAAATATACGATACTACCGAATACTGCTGGCTGCTTTGACGCCGAAACAGCCATTCGCACTTGTAAGCTTGCTCGCGAATTATTGGGTGGGCATAATTTGGTTAAGCTTGAGGTATTGGGTGATGAGAAAACCTTGTATCCAAACGTTATGGAAACTTTAAAAGCCGCCAAAGTATTGATCGATGATGGTTTTGAAGTGATGGTTTATACGTCAGATGACCCTATCGTCGCACAAGAATTAGAAAGCATGGGCTGTGTCGCTATTATGCCGCTTGGCAGCTTGATTGGTTCAGGACTTGGTCTACTCAATCGTCATACACTTAGCTTAATAATCGAAAATGCTAAAGTACCTGTATTGGTTGACGCTGGTGTCGGCACTGCGTCTGATGCTGCACTTGCAATGGAGCTTGGCTGTGATGGCGTACTGATGAACTCAGCCATTGCCAATGCACAAAACCCGGTAATGATGGCACACGCAATGAAACATGCTATGTGGGCAGGCCGCGCTGCGTTTTTGGCAGGTCGTATGCCTATGCGTAAGATGGCTACTGCCAGCTCACCACAAACTGGGTATTTCTTTCAATAAATTGAAGCATAAATGACATGTCATAATAGAGCGTGTTGAGTATTTACGTATAGTGCTGTCAGTGCTATGGTTGATTGCTTAACACGCTCTATAAAATAATAAAAAATGTTATTTGATTGAATATCTACTCATTATAATTTTCACATAACACTTATCGTCATAAAAGGATTTATTATGCGACTTCTCACAGCAGTCGACCAGTTGTTTCTACTTCTTGAGTCGCGTAAACAGCCCATGCACGTTGGTGGCTTATTCTTGTTTGAATTGCCAGATGATGCAGGGAGCGATTTTGTCTATCAACTGGTCAAGCAGATGCAAGACTCTGATGTGCCGCCAAGCTTTCCATTCAACCAAGTGCTTGAACATTTGATGTTTTGGAAAAAAGACAAAAACTTCGATGTCGAACATCATTTCCATCATGTCGCATTGCCAAAACCTGCGCGTGCTCGTGAGCTATTGATGTACGTTTCACGAGAGCATGGACGTCTGTTGGACCGTGCCATGCCGCTGTGGGAATGTCATGTGGTTGAGGGTATTGAGCCCGAAACTGAGGGCAGCCCTGAGCGTTTTGCGTTGTACTTTAAGATTCACCACTCTCTAGTAGATGGCATCGCTGCGATGCGTTTGGTACAAAAATCGCTATCGCAATCAGCAACAGAACCCGTAACCTTGCCAGTGTGGTCGTTGATGGCGCGCCATCGCAACCATGTCAACGCTATCTTGCCAGCTGAAAGATCGGTCAAACGCATCATTAAAGAGCAAATCTCTACCATCAAACCTGTATTCACAGAGCTGCTAGACAACCTTAAAAACTATAGCGATGAAGGCTATGTCGGCACTTTTGATGCGCCTATGAGCATTTTGAATAAGCGCATTTCAGCATCTCGTCGTATAGCTGCACAGTCCTATGACATCAAACGCTTTAACGATATTGCAGAGAGATTGAATATCAGCAAAAATGATGTGGTACTCGCCGTCTGTTCTGGTGCCCTTCGTCGCTATTTAATCTCGATGGACGCCCTACCAAGCAAACCATTGATTGCCTTTGTGCCGATGTCGCTACGTACAGATAAGAGCGTCTCGGGCAATCAGCTATCATTTGTATTGGCAAATTTGGGTACCCATTTAGACAATCCTTTACGTAGAATAGAATTGATTCATCGCAGTATGAATAACGGCAAACGTCGCTTTCGCCGCATGAATCAAGCGCAGGTTATCAACTATAGTGTGATTGCCTATGCTTGGGAGGGTATCAATCTAGCGACAGGGTTATTCCCCAAAAAGCAGGCCTTTAACCTAATTATTTCTAACGTTCCTGGCTCTGAAAAGCCACTGTACTGGAACGGCGCGCGCTTGCAATCGCTATACCCCGCTTCTATTGTCTTTAATGGTCAAGCGATGAATATTACTTTAGCCAGTTATCTAGATAAGATTGAGTTTGGTATTACCGCTTGTAGCAAGGCGCTGCCTCGCGTACAAGATATGCTGATGCTGATAGAAGAAGAGTTGCAGTTGCTAGAAACTACCAGTAAGGAATTAGCATTCAAAGGTATTACCGTTGAAGATAAAAATGACAATAAGGGTAATAATCAAACAAAAAAGCTGGCTCCATAACGGAACCAGCTTTTTTCATTCATACTCAATCTAGATATTAACTATATCTAGGCGCTAAACGTTAATAGCATTAAGGTTAACGTTTAAATTGCGTCACCCCAGATTGGGACAACTGTTTGCATCAACGGCTTAAGCAATTTCACATTACAAGCGAAGATAGAGCCTGATGTCATAGAGTTGTGCGCGCCAGTATGATCAACCACCACACCGCGTGCTTCAGTTACGATAAGCTCGCCCGCAGCGATGTCCCAAGGCTTGATAGACATCTCAAAATAACCGTCAAAACGACCAGCGGCAACATAGCATAAGTCAAGCGCAGCTGAACCCATACGACGTACCTGACCACCTGCCTCAGATATCTTCTGTAAGCTCTCAAAGTGCTGTTTAGCATAAGAGATAACTTCGCCATTGCGCTTACGCTCAAGCGGATGACCGGTCGTAAAGAAACCGCCATCAATGGTTTTGCGCTCGCTCACTTGCATACGGCGATTGTTCAAGCGCGCGCCTTTACCGCGGCTCGCTGAGAACATCTCATCACGAACAGGATCATAGACCACACCGTGTTGGGTAACACCTTTATGCTGTACAGCGATAGATACGCAGAACTGCGGTACACCGTGGACGAAGTTCTTAGTGCCGTCTAGTGGATCGATAATCCAGCACCAGTCAGCATCTTCGCCGCGGCCTTCTTGCATACCAAACTCTTCACCCAAAAATGAATGATTAGGATAGCTGGCTTTTAGCGTCTCGATAGTGAGCTCTTCGCTAAAGCGATCAATGCGGGTAACCAAACCATCAAGTCCTTTAGACTCGATATCTAACTCGATTTTGTGGCGGTTTTGATGCGCATATAAAATCTCTTTACCAACTTTTTCAGCAGTACGCGCTGCGATGACGACCATGGGTTCCATAAATAACCTATTTGCTTGATGAATGAATATAAAAAAATAAGACTAACTTTGTGCCCACAACATGCCAAACAGCCGCCGCATCACACCACATCTATGCGATTAAAAACGTGTCTCTTATAAACGAAAACTTATAAAAGACACTCGCATTATACTAAAATTGTTCGATAAAAATGAAAAAACCGTTACGCTGACCAAGCCAGTACTTTGGCGATCATCTAAACTGCGCAAGTTGTAAAAAAGTTAGCACCTACGGCTAGCAGGCGTTTGCTCTGTTTAAAGAGCTTATATCGGTTTTAATTCATGCCTTTTTAGCGCATTAATTTTTTAAAATAATATTGTAACGCTTACGATAAGAGCGTTTTAAGCTGTTTAACCACGCCCTCGACATCTAGACCACAATCAGCTAATTGCTCTGCTTGAGAGCCATGAGCAATAAAGCGATCAGGAATACCGATATTAGCAATAGCTGGACGACTTTGCTTAAAGGCTGCCGACTCATTGAGTAAATATTCATTTGCTGCACTACCCGCGCCGCCCATAATCATGTGCTCTTCTAGGGTTGCTATATGAGTGACCCCTTGCGCCAGTAACGTCTCAAGCATGGCTGTATCTAGCGGTTTTACCCAGCGCATATTGACCACCTGTATCTGGCAATCTAACGCTGCATCGTTATCTGTTAGGGTTTCTGCTGCTTGCTGAGCAGTTGCTACCATCGTACCAAAGGCCAATAATGCCAATTTGTAAGGTGCATCAGCTTTACCTAATACTGACTCGACCACCGCTTCACCAACTTTATAAGTTTGGGCTGGCTGCTTAATATCAGCACCTGTGCCTGTACCACGCGGATAACGTACCGCCGTACAGCCTGGATACTCATAGCAAGTATTGAGCAAGTGGTAGCATTCGTTCTCATCTTTTGGCGCTGCAATCACCATATTAGGCACACAACGTAAAAATGCAAAATCAAACACGCCAGCATGCGTCGCACCGTCTTCACCGACTAAGCCCGCGCGATCGATGGCAAACATAACATCGAGGTTCTGTAGAGCCACGTCATGAATCAGCTGATCATATCCACGCTGTAAGAACGTTGAATAAATCGCGACAATAGGTTTGACGCCTTGAGTTGCCATCCCAGCCGCTAGCGTGACAGCGTGTTGCTCAGCAATAGCCACATCAAAGAAACGCTCTGGAAAGTGACGAGCAAAGTCCGTCATCCCTGAGCCTTCTTCCATAGCAGGGGTGACAGCTAGCAGCTTATCGTCTTCGGCCGCTTTATCACATAAGAACTGGCCAAACACTTGCGAATATTTTAATGCTGGCTTTGTACTTGGTTGTTTTTTTAGCTGCTCTATAGAGTTAGCTTTAGACTCTTCATGCTCTTTATGATTTTCGACTGGCAACTTACTGATTGCGTGATAGCCCACTGGATCTAATTCTGCTGGTGCAAAGCCTTTACCCTTAGTGGTATAGATATGCACTAGTACTGGGCCTTTTACTTGCTTCGCCAGTGACAATACGCGCAGTAGCTCAGGAATATTATGCCCATCAAACGGACCAAAATAGGTAAAACCAATCGCTTTGAATAAGTTGTCTTCTAGCTGCGGAACATCACGCATCTCTTTGTGACGTTTGCGGCGATCGAACGCTTGCATATCAGGACGGTGGCAGAGTACAGGCTCACCTGACTCAGAGATATCAACTTGATAACCTGATTCCCAAAGCATGGCTAAATGTCGTGAAAATCCACCAATAGAGCAAGATATCGACATATCATTATCGTTTAGAACGACCAACAAATCAGCATCTTGCTGTACTGCGTCATTCATGGCTTCAAATGCCATGCCGCCTGTCATTGCACCATCGCCGATGATGCAAGCAACCGTTTGCTCGCGGCCTTGATAACGCAGGGCGAGGCTCATACCCAAACCAGCTGAGATAGAGGTCGATGAATGCCCAACGCCAAATGTATCGTAGACAGATTCTGCGCGCTCAGGAAATGCCGTCAGACCATCTTTAGACCTGATAGTACCTAGCTGCTCACGGCGACCTGTCAGTACTTTATGAGCATAAGCTTGATGACCCACGTCCCAGACGATTTGGTCTTGCGGCGTCTCTAACAAATAATGCAATACTATGGTCAATTCGACCACACCTAAATTGGCACCAAAATGCCCACCGCTCTGACCAGCTGAATACAATAGAAAAAGGCGCAATTCATCGGCCAGCGTAATAAGCTTGGCAGTCGAAAGCGTGCTGAGGTCAGTGGGTGTATCAATTGCATCAAGCAATGGCGTATGAGGACGCACACGTGGAATCACAGTATAGGTCTGCTGTAAGCTCGATAGCTGAGCAGCAGAATCCAGCACTGATGTAGATAGGGACTGAGACTTTGGAGAATGAGGTGACTGCTGCATAAACCGTACGATACCTACCAATCTGCTGACAAGACGTGTCTTTAAAATATAGCGGTGACTATAATCAAAAGACGTCAATAATACCTACATCATTATTGATGTAATCGACCATATAATTATTCATGCAACTTTCGTATTTGTATAGCTGCGCTACTTACGACAGTACACACGCTAGCACAATAGACTGCGCGCCAATACCAACGTTTTGATATCAAAATATTGATGCTTTTATACTATTGACTACTGAGGGGTGACATTATGCCCTATTATTTTGCATCAATAGCGGATGTTAGTGACGACATAGTAATGTAAGGGTAAAGACTTGTCACTGTATCCGTCAAAATAGTATGGCATAATAGCATTTTTTTTTAATTGTCGCTTTAATCATCGTGCGTCGTCTGTGAACTTTGTGTGTTTTTATAAAAAATACAATGAGCACGCTGTCTTTATGAACAGGTTATACTGGTATCATCTTAATTTTAGCAGTAAAGTTTAGGTGACATGCTCATCTCAACTAATAGCTATCTTGAAAACAGTAGTTATCTCGAACAGTAACCGGCTCTAACAGCGCTCATCTCAAACAGCAATAACATACTTTTCACCGCCACGACTTTAGGCTTATGTAGGACAGCAATGTCATATCAATTTATCACTAGTGCCAAATTACCCACTCGTCACGGCGAGTTTGATATTCATATCTTTGAAAATAGCGAAGGTCAAGAGCATGTCATGCTGACCGTTGGTCTAGCTGTGGTCGATCAACAGACAGATGTCATGGCTAGCCAACCCTCAGACGACATGATATTGAACCAAAAGGATGAATCGATAGCGAAGCAAGTGCCGCTCATTCGCATTCATTCTGAATGTCTGACAGGCGACGCGTTTAGCTCATTGAAATGCGACTGTGGTCCGCAGCTCAATACTGCCATGCAAGCCATCCAAGAGTCAGGTTGCGGTGCGATTTTGTATTTGCGTCAAGAAGGCCGCGGTATTGGTTTGACCAATAAGATTCGTGCGTACGCCCTTCAAGATCAAGGGCATGATACGTTGGATGCCAATCTCATGTTGGGCTTGCCTGCTGATGCGCGTATCTATGATATGTGTGGTCCGATGCTTGCCCATATCGGTGTCGACGCTGTCAGGCTCATCACCAACAACCCAAACAAAGTTGCTTATCTAACTGAGCATGGTATTGATGTTGTCGAACGGGTGCCATTGTTGGTCGGTGTCAATGATATGAATGCGGAATATCTAGCAACCAAACGTGATCGCATGGGCCACTTGTTTGATAAAAATATCAATCTTGATATAGACGCTTCTCTCGATACAGACCTTAATACCGCCATACACCTGAATAAATAGATATTTTATGAGTATTACAAATACAAATAACGAAACAGACTTATCAACGGTAGCGTCCGTGACGACGCCAACCAATAACGACATCATGCGAGTGCGCGAATTTTTGGTTGATTTACAGGCGCGTATCTGTGAATCGCTAGAAGCACAAGAGCGTGACGGCAGCACTAATAACAACGAGTATGCGACCTTTGTTCCTGATGACTGGGAACGTCCTGAAGGCGGCGGCGGACGGTCGTGTGTATTGGCAGATGGCGAGGTCATCGAAAAAGCGGGCGTCATGTTTAGCCATATTCATGTACATAACCTCCCTGCCTCTGCGACCGCGCGTCACCCTAATATCGCTGGACGTAAAGCTCAAGCAATGGGCGTATCACTGGTTGTCCATCCCAAAAATCCAAACGTGCCTACTAGCCATGCCAATGTGCGTTTATTCGTAGCAGAAGCGGAAGGCGAAGCTCCTATCTGGTGGTTTGGCGGTGGCTTTGACTTAACGCCATTCTATCCAGTACTCGCTGATTGTGTACACTGGCATCAAGTCTGTCATGATCTATGTGCGCCTTTTGGGGACAATATCTACGCTGATTTCAAACAGTGGTGTGATGAGTATTTCCATCTACGCCATCGTGATGAGCAGCGCGGTATTGGTGGTCTGTTTTATGATGACGTCAGTACTGAAAGTCGTGGCTGGGACTTTGAGACTTGCTTTAACTTTATGAAAGCCGTGGGCAACGGTTATCTTGACGGTATCATGCCGATTTTTGAACAGCGTAAAAATATGCCTTATACTGAAGCGCAGCGCGAGTTTCAGCTCTATCGCCGTGGTCGCTACGTCGAGTACAATCTGGTCTACGATCGCGGAACGCTATTTGGGCTACAGAGTAATGGACGGATCGAGTCCATCCTAGTCAGTATGCCGCCGCTTGCCAGCTGGCATTATCGTTTTGAGCCTGCTGAAGGAACGCCAGAATTTGAGTTGACCGATTATTATCTAAAGCCGCGTGATTGGTTAGCACTGTAGTTTTCGTAAATATTGCAATACTCATATTTTTGGAAAATACTAAAAAGGTCAGCTACTATCGCTGGCCTTTTTTATTATCAGTACTATCCAAACGAGCTACTCCCACGTTGTTATCGTACAGAAATACGTTGTGCAGCTACTATACAATCATCACAATCAACTATAAGCAAACATAAGTAGCCATAACCAAGTTAAGGTATGCTTATTTAAAATATTACGAGGATATAACAACTATATAATTCCCATCGCCCAGATAACCGTTACAATAGAAGACGTTCTTTATTAGCAACTGTGCTCAGAAGAATTTTAGGCAGTATTTTGTATAACTATATTTTACGACGAAGCGAGCGTTTGTAATCACGCTTACTATTAGCCAAGTTTAAAGGAGTAAGTCATATGGCACAGGTTCATACCAACAAATCTTTCAAATCTCTGTTTAGCGTTACCTTGATGGCGGCTGCACTGGGTCTAACGGCCTGTAGCACCTCAACAGGATCTAACCCTGATGTGCAAGCCCGTCAAGACACTATGAAAAACTGGGGTGATGCAATGGGCATCATGGGTGATATGGCAAAAGCACCTGATACATTTGATGCCGATGTATTTAAAGAGCAAGCGGCGTTCTTGGCAGAAGATGCCGCCAAGCCTTGGAGTCATTTTGAAGACCCAGAAGCGGTAGGCAATGCTACCGAAGCGGTTTGGTCTAATGCTGATGGCTTCAGTGCTGAAGCTGAAAACTTCCAAAAGGTTACTGCTGAGCTAAATGCTGCTGCTCAAAACGCTACTAGCATGGACGATGTTAAACCTGCCTTTGGACAAGTTGGTGCAAGCTGTAAATCATGCCATACTGACTTTAGAGCAAAAGACGAATAAAGCTTTGTATTTATAGCAAGTAGATACGTATAAAAAAAACCGCCATATCAATGGATGTGGCGGTTTTTTAGTTTTCTAAATATTGTGGAAATCAAAGTTTTAACACTAATTAAATATTTCACCGAGCGCGCTACTCTGCCACTGTTTTATTCACGTCCACAATGTCTTGCTGCTCGTTCATTTTATTAACGATTGCACTCACTGAAGGATCACTCAAATCAATCGTACGTATTGGGAATGGAATGTTTACGCCCGCTACATCCAATGAGTTTTTGATACCTACAATTACTTGATGAATCGAGGCAACCTTATTGGCTTGCGTACCATCTTCGATAAACCAGCGTACCATTAGATCAATGGACGAACCACCAAAACCAGTAGCAATCACACTTGGTGTTGCTTTCTTCGAGACGCTTTCTATCTTATCTAATGCTTTTATAATCTCAGTTTTGGCCGCTTCGATGTCATCTTCATAACCGATACCAACTGCGACTTGCAGACGGCGTTGCTTATAAGCGGTATTGACGGTTAACGCCGAAGTATAAAGATCTGAGTTTGGAATCACCACTTGCCTGCCATCATAAGTTCTGATGGTGGTTGCACGGATTTTGATATCTTCGACCGTTCCTTCATAGTCGCCTGAAACAATCTGATCACCGATACGAAACGGCTCTGAAATCAGGAGCAAAATACCAGAGAGCAAGTTTTGAAAGATATCTTTAAAAGCAAAACCGATAGCAACGGAACCAATACCGAGCGCGCCAATCAACTTAGCAGGAGTGAACCCCGGCACCGCAATAACCATCGCTATCATAAAACCAATAAAGAAAATAAGCGCCCCGCCTACCCGCTGAAACACTTTGACCAAGTTCTGATGCCGACTACGACTGCCTAATAATTTGTGAACGATTTTTTTGAAAACAATCGATAAAAACCAAAAAATCAGGATAACGATAATTGATGCGACAAAATATGGGATACGCTCAACAAAGCCAACCCATATCTCATTTGCCGAACCAAGGATGCTTTGATAAGTTAATCCATCCGTCGTCGTAGCCTGCGCGGCTGTCTCAGCACTCAGTGTCGTTTCTGCCTCAGAGGTAGGCATCTGGGTGATACTCCTTTATTCTATTTATTTCTATTAACGCACTTATCTTAATAGGTGCTGTCGTTCTGACAATTAACCCATCAAATCGGCCTGTACGATTTCGATCCAGTAGCCATCTACATCTTTGATAAAGGCAATATTTTTCATGCTGCCATCTTCTGGACGTTTTTTGAATTCGACGTTGTTTTTATCAAACCAAGCAACCGCTTCATCCAAGCTTGGAACGCTAAAACAAATATGACCAAAACCTTGTGGATCTTGATTGCCATCATGATAGCTAAAGTCAGCTTTTGTCTCGGTACCGTAGTTGTGCGTCAACTCTAAAATACCACGCTGACGGAAAGCGAAAATTTCTAGATCATCGCCAGTTGGCAAGTTTTCACGCTCGCTTTCGGTCAACTTAGCCAAGAAATATAAATCGAATCCCATGTCAGGGAACTTCTTAACGGCAAGCAAGGTCATACCCAAGACACCAGTGTAAAACTCTAGTGATTTAACAGGGTCTTTGACACGCAGCATAGTGTGGTTAAAAGTAAAACCGGTCGTCTTTGATGAAATTGGCTGAACACCATCCGTGCTAACGCTGCTAGCAGGCTGGTCTATTGCGTCGTTATTGTTGTTAGATGAAGTAGACATAATTATCCTAATATAATTCAAAAAATAAATGCATAAACACGCAAATCACGATTGTCATGATTTGTGTCGTTCTCTTATCATAATAAAAAACGGCGAAATAACTGATAGGGTTTTGTAAGAATATGAACAAGGTATGTTCGTCTTTACACCCTAACTAGCTAGTTGTCTGAAGCTATCCAAGACTGACTAGCTATCTAAAAAACGCACTTTTCCTGTCTCAAGATCATACTCAGCGCCGACTACCAATAGCTGACCACTATTGGTTAAATCCTCTAATGCACGTGAGCCATGCTTTAGCTGACTGACTGACATACGTACGTTAGCGCGAATAGAGCGATCGACCAGCTCGTCTGCATCGACGTCTTGACCATTGGCAGTTGCTAGTTCGTGCAAGTTATAAACGCTTGGGCGAATACGATCAACGATAGATTGCAAGTTAGGTGAATAGTTCTGCTCAGGGTTAATCAATGTCTCAACGCAAGCAGTGACAGCACCACATTTTGAGTGTCCAAGTACCACTACCAATTGCGTGCCAAAGGCTTCAGCTGCAAACTCGATTGAACCAATCTGTGATGGTGCAACCACATTACCCGCGACTCGTATAACAAACAAATCTCCCAAACCTTGATCAAAAACAATCTCAACTGGTACTCGTGCATCTGAGCAACCCAAAATAATGGCCAATGGATTTTGATCCTTGACCAACTCTGGACGGCGCTGCATATACTCATCGGTACTGGTGAGGCTATCAACGTAGCGTGCGTTACCTGCTTTTAAAAGCTCAAGCGCTTCTTGACCTGTGGTTGGACGTATATCGGTAGGCATGAGAGATCCTTTATCATCAATAATATTAGAGTTATAAGCTGTTTTGCATACATGTATTCAAGCACAGATTGACTAATTATCGTCAAACTATCAGGCTAATCATGTTTGTCAGACATAACGTGATTGTATAGGAATAAAAACCAAAAAACGGTAAAAAAATTTGTCTAAATATCGCTAGGTGAATGTAGTCACATCTAAAAATACAGCTGTATATATCGCTGCTACAATAGTCCGACTCGCGTAACTTATAACGAACTTGCACTGAATTATATCAAGGGTTTGTTATAATACGCAGCATTCAGGCAGCATTCAGGCAGCATTCAGACCGCGCTTACGCTTACGCCAATCCTTATAATGACAGCCAGTTACCTTGGCAACTGTATACAGATATTGGACGCTTAGGAACAGATATTATGACCGATTTATCTCAAAATACGCATAACACCTCTGCGTCACCTCATGATGATCAGGTGCTGCTGCAACTGACTGGTGTAAAAAAAACCTATGATCAAACCGAAGTCCTAAAAGACATCAACCTTGATATCAAGCATGGTGAGTTTCTGACGCTACTTGGCCCATCAGGCTGTGGTAAGACGACATTACTACGCTTGATTGCAGGCTTTGAGCAGCCGAACGCTGGGGCGATATATTTGGATGGTGTACAGATGGCAGGCTTGTCCGCTGATAAACGCCCGGTCAATACCGTATTTCAGCAGTATGCGCTGTTCCCTCACATGAGCGTCGCCCAAAACGTCGCTTACGGCCTAAAGCTAAAAAAAGTCCCAAAAGATGAAATCCAAAGACGCGTCAGTGAGATGCTAGCGATGGTACAGCTAGAGCATTTAGCCAACCGCAAGCCGCAAGATTTGTCTGGTGGTCAGCAGCAGCGAGTTGCGATTGCTCGTGCGGTGATTAACCGTCCTAAACTGCTATTGCTTGATGAACCATTATCCGCACTCGACCACAAACTGCGCCTACAAATGCAGTCTGAGCTAAAACGTCTGCAACGTGAGCTAGGCATTACCTTTGTCTTCGTGACCCATGACCAAGAAGAAGCGCTGTCGATGTCAGACCGTATTGCCGTGATGAAAGACGGTACGTTCCAGCAAATCGGTGCGCCTATCGAAATTTATGAAACCCCTGCCAATTTGTTTACCGCCAAATTCATCGGCGAGACCAATTTGTTCAGAGCTGAGGTCAAAGGTGTCCACCTAGACCAGCCAGATCGCGATGGTAAAGTGACCAACGGACGTATCGAGGTCGAAGTCTGTGAAGCACAGGCGCAAGAAGGACCGACTACCTTACGCAACTTACGTCGTCCCAATTTTGCCAATGACGTGCAAGTGGGCGATATCGTCAATTTACTACTTCGCCCCGAAGATTTACGAATATATGATCCAAAAGATAACGAGCATAGCGGACTGCTAGGCCGTGTCATCGAGAGTAACTATAAAGGCAGTACCTTAGACTCGATTATCGAACTGGCAAATGGTCATATCATTAAGGCCTCTGAGTTCTTTGATGAAGATGATCCGAGCTTTGATTACAAACTAAACGAGGGCGTCAAAGTCTCATGGGTAGATGGCTGGGAATGGGTGTTGCCAGAAGACTCTGAAACTGTGCCAGACACGACTGTACAAAAGGATGGTAGCTGATGGCTCGCAACCACTTAGGCAGTAAAAGTCCATTTCGTACCGCTACGCTTTGGCTAATCTGGGGTTGGCTACTGATATTTGCACTATTACCAAATATCCTAGTCATCGCTGTCAGTTTTTTGACCCGTGATAGCAGTGCGTTTATTAGCTTACCTGTTAGCATCGACAGCTATGTGCGGATGATTGACCCGTTGTATTTTGAAGTGTTTGTCCACTCATTATGGATGGCAGGTATCACAACGGTTATCTGTCTACTGCTTGGCTACCCTTTTGCATGGCTGATCTCCAAAGCAAAAGTGCGCTGGCAGCCGCTGCTGATGCTACTACTGATACTGCCCTTTTGGACCAATTCCTTGGTACGGACGTATGCATTAAAGCTGCTCTTTGCTAACAATGGCTTGATTAATAAATTACTATTGGCCATCGGTGTAATCGATACGCCAATCGATATTTTATATACACAAGGCGCAGTGATTGCAGGTTTAACCTACTTGCTGTTCCCTTTTATGGTACTGCCACTATATGCAGTATTTACCGACTTGCGTAATGACATGCTACTGGCTTCGCAGGATTTGGGTGCAACTAAAACACAGACCTTTTGGCATGTGGTGCTGCCATTAACGACACCTGGTATTATTTCTGGTGTTCTGCTCGTACTATTGCCTGCGATGGGCATGTTTTATGTGGCTGATATCTTGGGTGGTTCTCGTAATTTATTGGTCGGTAATATTATTAAAAACCAATTTTTGGATGCGCGTGATTGGCCCTTTGGCGCAGCAGCTAGCGTATTGTTGACATTGGCTATGGCAGTATTATTACTTGCTTACCGTGCCAGTAGCCGCCGCATTGGCAAGACTAACTTTAACGAGGTGGCCTAATGTCTTATAGCTCACCGAATAAAAAAACTCGTACGCTCAAGATTGGCAGTATCGCCGCCAAAGGCTATCTCGGACTGATTTATGCCTTGTTGTACCTGCCCATCATTGTCTTGGTGGTGATGTCCTTTAACAAATCAAAAATCGGCTACAACTGGGGCGGCTTTAGCTTAAAGTGGTACGAATCACTGTTTAACAACCAAGCGATGCTCGATGCTTTTTGGCACTCTATTGTATTAGGATTGGTGGCGGCCACTGTCTCAACGTTGATAGGCACACTCACTGCCCTAGCCTTACACCGTTATAATTTTCGTGGTAAAGGCTTATTAAATGGATTGCTATTTGTCCTGATGATGTCGCCTGAGATTGTACTCGCTATTTCATTGCTAGCACTGTTTTTATTAATTGGTTTGCAATTGGGCTTTGTCTCGCTGCTATTGGCGCACATTACTTTTTGCTTACCCTTCGTCGTCATTACCGTTTTTGCACGATTGAGCAGTTTAGATGAGCGCTTGATGGAAGCGGCACGCGACTTGGGTGCTAACGAATCAACCATGGTGCGCACCGTATTGATTCCAGTTATCTTGCCAGCCGTCATGGCAGGTTGGTTACTCGCCTTTACCTTGTCGCTAGACGATGTGGTGGTTTCGACCTTCGTCACAGGACCCAGCTATGAGATTTTACCGCTACGCATTTATTCTATGGTGCGCGTAGGACTCAAGCCAGAAGTCAACGCCATTGGTACGTTATTGCTAGTTGCCTCGCTAGTATTAGTGGTTATCTCACAGTTATTATTACGCAAACGCTAGATGTTGATTGCTGACTAATTGCTTATTAACCGAGCATTAATAACGGACTATGAGTGAAAGTCAGTGCTATATTGACTATAATGAATTTTTCTCACCTTAGCGGTTAGGTTATATTATGCTTGAGCTACGTCATCTTAATACATTAACCGCGCTACGGGCGCATGGTTCACTTGCAGCAGCGGCAGATGAGCTGCACGTTACTGCTTCCGCCGTTTCGCATCAATTAAAAGAGCTTGAGAACTATTACGACATCAGTTTGGTTAATCGTCGGACGCGCCCGCTTAGTTTTACGCCAGCTGGTAAAGCAGTATTGGCATTGGCAGACAATATCCTACCGCAAGTAACTCGTACCAAATCCAACCTTAAACGCTTAGCGCATGGTCAAGCAGGCAGATTACGCTTAGCGTCTGAATGTCATAGTTGTTTTGATTGGCTCATGCCGATACTTAACCACTATCGCCGAGAATGGTCAGATGTCGAGCTAGACTTTGCCACAGGGTTTGAGCCTGAGCCGCATCATCTTTTGATGGAAGGTGATATTGACCTGCTTATTACTACCAGTGATTTACCGCTTGACGGTATCAGTTATCAGCCATTATTTGAGTACGAGAGTCGTTTGGTGCTTTCACCAACACATGATTTAGCTGCTCAGAAATTTATTGAACCTGATGATTTGGTTAATGAGACATTGATTGCCTATCCCGTAGAAGCCAAGCGTCTCGATATCATTGCCAATTTTATGACGCCAGCACAAGTAAGCTTTGAGAGTGTTCGTACGACAGAGCTGACCGCGATGCTGATTCAGTTGGTCGCTAGTGAACGCGGTGTCGCAGCATTGCCTGATTGGGTGGTTGCTGAATACGAGAAAAAAGGTTGGGTCGTCTCGCGGCCACTAGGAGAAGGTGTGCATTGTCAGCTGTACGCCGCAACGCGTACCTCAAGTAAAGATACGGCGTATATGCAGGGATTTGCGAGCTTATTGGAAGGGATAGTGAAGCCGTTATAGTTTCATTACTAATCACTTTTTTATAGTGATGAAATATTATTCACCTTTTCATATCGTAATGAATGTTATGGTAAATAATGGTTCCCTAGTGAGGACTTGAATCCTAGGCTGTAGGCTAGTGGTAGCGATGGTTCGAGTTGTTGGAGTAACAGCAGTGTACTTCATGGTGTACTTACCATGCATATCCTATTCGTGATCGGTGCGCTACAAAGGAATCGATCTATAGGCTGTATGCTCACTATTTTTGACAACTCAGCGAATGATTTGAAAGAACAGTCATATGAGTAATATAAATGAAGATGACCTGAGCCTAAAGGCAGGTAATATGAAACTGTGGATGAGCGCAGAGTATAGTGGAGATATAAGTGATGAGCTTAGAATTTCACAAAACTTTGTAGAAGATGAAATTAATGCGAAAATTGCAGACAAAGACTATGATATAGACTTAGACAAATGGCGCTGCATAGCAATTTTAATGAAAGACAAAGCAGACCAAGAGCGGTATTGTGAAATCATAAAATACTCGTCCAAGACTAAGAAAATGGATTTTAAATTACAAATTGACTACCCTGAATTTGTAAATGGAGATGCCAAGCGTCAGCAACAGCTGATCTACGAGATGCTGATGCGAAGTCTAGATTTATTAATTGAAAAGGGACTAAACGAAGCAGGCATTGAAAGCTTACGTCAAGATACACAAAGCGTTGCCCTAAAAAACGGCTGGATAACCACTCATTAATAGCATGGATCGTATCAAAAAGGCTTAGTGTTTACTAAGCCTTTTTTAGTTTGCTAAGAGCGCAAGAGCAAATGTGATCCCTGCTTATCCCAACTATGACCCTAACTATGTACCACCACATATAGAAAACAATGCTGACTATTAAGAAGTATAACAATGTATACCCCAACGGAACCAGCTAACTCACTCTCCAAACGTATTAATAGACTACTTATAACAGACTGATATAGTGGAACCACTTATAACAGACTATTAAACGATTAATATCTCTTAACGGCTACAAAACTAGCTTAAAGAAATAAAAGCCAAGCGCGGTTGCCAGTAAGGTTAACCCAACATGCAAACCGATGAGTGCTAAACCTGCTAGCAACCGCCCGTCATGAATAAAGCCAAATACCTCTGCACTAAACGTACTAAACGTCGTCAGCCCACCTAAAAAACCCGTAATGACAAACACGCGTACATGATCAGATAAGTTGCTTCCCATGCGCTCAAACCATACTAGCGCAAGCCCTATCAGCAGTCCGCCTAAGATATTGGCGCTCAGGGTACCGAGTGGCACCCAACCGTGCAAGGCATTAAAACGCGATAGCCAAGCTCGCAGACAAGCACCAAATGCTGCGCCCAAACCAATAGCAAGCCACTGCATAAACTGTCCTTAATTCATATAAACGTGTTGGACCAAATACTCATTTATACGGCTGGCAATTCTGTCATCGGCCAACGCGGAATACAGCTAACGGCCAAATCATCAGACTGTCCTGCTTGCAAGCGCTCAAAACCTGCATAAGCAATCATCGCGCCATTATCCGTACACAGCGCAGGCGGTGCATAATGGACCGTCGCATTGATCTTAGCCAGTTCCGCTTCTAATGTCTCGCGCAGATGAGTATTGGCACTGACCCCGCCCGCAATTACTAAACGGCTCATATCTGCTTGCTTAAGTGCTTTGACACATTTTTTCACTAGCGTGTCGACCACTGCATGCTGGAAACTGGCAGCAATATCAGCGCGAACTTGTGGATCACTATCAGCGCCATTACCCGACCCTCCCGAGCATGGTGTATCTTTAATCAGATTATGCACGGCTGTTTTCATGCCACTAAACGAAAAGTCTAGACCCCGATGGAGCATTGGTCTTGGGAGTGCGTAAGCGTCAGGATTACCAGCTTCTGCCAGCTTAGCAATATTAGGACCGCCAGGATAAGGAAGACCCAACATTTTAGCCGCTTTATCAAAGCACTCACCCGCCGCATCATCTATCGACTCACCCAATATCTCATATTGCCCAACACCGTGAGCAGCAATCAGTAACGTGTGCCCACCAGATACCAGTAGCGAGACAAAAGGAAATGCCGGAGGGTTCGCGCCCATAAGCGGCGCCAAAAGATGCCCCTCCATATGATGAATACCAATCGCAGGGATATCCAAACCATATGCTAAACTACGACCAAACAGTGCGCCCGTCATCAATGCACCAATAAGACCAGGTCCTTTAGTATAGGCAATCGCATCGATGTCGCTTTTTTTCATATCGCATTGCTCTAGCAGCTCATTCAATAACGGCACGAGCTTACGAATATGATCGCGGCTAGCAAGCTCAGGCACAACGCCACCATAAAGTGCGTGCAGCTCAATCTGAGAGTACAGTACTTGCCCGACCAAACCTTGGTTGTCGCTATTTATTTGCTCACTATCAAAAATCGCTAGCCCCGTCTCATCACAAGAGGTCTCTAAGCCCAATACTTTCATACTTTTGCCTTTATACTTTCGTTTTCGTGCTATTTTTGTCGCACTTTTATCTTACATCATTTTGAAAAGTTGGATGACGAATACAGCCAGTCACACACTATCTCAAATTCGCTTGATACAGCTGTATATTCTCAGACTGGCATGACAAAAAACGTGCATAAAAAAACCGTCATTGTCAGTCACAATGACGGCCAGTTTAGCAAATTTCAATAGCTGACATACTCTATATATATCGTATCAGCTTACCGACGCTAGCATATAATCAACAGCCGCTTTAACTTGTGCTTCGGTCACACCATTTACTGCTTGCGCTGGCATTTTATTAAAGCCTTTAGCCGAGTGCATGTACAGTGTTTCTTTATCTTTGGTCAGACGAGCTGTCCAAGCCGCTGTATCACCATACTTTGGCGCATCGAGCAAACCTGCAGCATGACAAACCTGACAATTTGATTCATACAGTTTAGCACCTGCATCTGCGGCCAACACTTCAGGCTCAGAATCAGTTGCAGGTGTTGCCACTTCTTCATCTGCCATGTCAGCAGACTCTGTTGCTGCTTTTGGTTCTGTATCTGTATCTGTTTCTGGCTCAACCATAGACTCAGGTGTCGTGCCTTCTGTTTCTGCTACAGCTTTCTCTTCTATAGCGGTAGCAGGTTCATCGGCTACTGCAGACTCTTCCGTAGCTGTGTTATCACCGCTACAAGCACTCACGGCAAATACCACACTCATGCTGATCACAGACAATTTCAGCTTGTTCATATATGGTTGTATATCAATCATGGTTTTACCCTTACTTAATCAGTCTGCAATCAATTAGTGATACGTTATATCAGCTTAAAGTACTTACGTATACGACCAACGACTGCTTAATATTCAATTGAGCTAATAGTCCATTGACCACTAAATTACTCAGCAGTGGCTGCAGCTGTATCGTCAGTAGCCGCCATATCAGCGCTGTCAGTAGGAGCAGCGGCTGTATCCGTACTATCGGTAGCTGCGGCTTCTGCAGTATCAGCGTCAGCCGTTCCTGCTTCGGCAGTAGCCGTAGCGTCAGCTTCTGTACCCGCTGCATCAGCTGCTGGCATTGGTGCTGTCTCTGGGAACTCCATTTCTTCAGCTGGTGGCGCATTTTTGATGGCAAGCTCAGCAGCTTCGTCAACGCGATCGATTGCCATTACTTCTTCATGCTCTTCACCGCCACTACAAGCGCTCACGCTCACACCTAAAGCTACAATAAGTGCGGTGCTTAATGCCGTGTTAAATACTGTTTTTTTCATTCCAACATCCTCAATAAAATACACACAAAACGGTTCATAGGCTTACTATAATATGGGAATTATCATAGCATAAACTCCAATCAAACCGTTATAGACGGTAGGGATTTTTTATTGATAAAGCGTTGTATATATGTCGAATTCATAGTTTGAGAGCCAAATTCAAATAGCTATCTAATTGAATACCTTATCGGCAATAAATGCTTAAAATCATTGACTTTGTTGGTATTTTTTATTAAAATACCTGCCCTTACGCTAATGCGTGAGAATTGTCCTAGTTTGAGCTGATGCCTGTAATCTTGAGATATTACGGCTAAATACTAATACACAGCCAAACTAATGCCCTTATATCTCATCCTAATCGAGGAGTCTTCATGCCTGCAGTTAAGGTTAAAGAAAACGAACCAGTTGATATCGCTATCCGTCGTTTCAAACGTGCTTGTGAAAAAGCTGGTGTATTATCAGACGTACGTAAGCGTGAGTTTTATGAAAAACCAACGCAAGTACGTAAGCGTAAAAAAGCTGCTGCCGTAAAGCGTTATAAGAAGAAGTTACAACGCGAAACTATTCGTACCACTCGTATGTACTAATCAGTAATCTGATTAGTTAAGTACAAGCGCTACACTAACGCCACTGTTATCAATTGATATCAGTGGCGTTTTTTATGCTACAATTTTTGTTATTACTGCTGACATAATTTTTTATTAAAACCACTATCAGCAGGTTTGGTTCTAAAAATTTAACAAACGACCTCTAACGAATAGCATTTAACAGATCGATAAGGATAATAGCAGTGAGCCAACTTAAACAGACGTTATCAGATAATATCAAAGTTTCAATGAAAGCTCGTGAGCTTGAGCGCGTCAAAGTACTGCGCAATGTACAGTCAGTAGTGAAACAAATCGAGATTGACCGTCAGACAGAACTTGATGATGCGCAAGTATTAGAAGTTTTGCAAAAACAGCTAAAGCAGCGTCAAGAGTCACTAACTATCTTTACAGAAAATGGCCGTGATGACTTGGCCACCAAAGAGCAGTTTGAGATTGATATTATCAACGAGTTTATGCCGCAGCAAATGAATCAAGACGAGATCATGGCATTGGTAAATGCTGAAATCGCTG
Organism: Psychrobacter sp. Pi2-52; assembly: GCF_904846705.1. Taxonomy (GTDB): domain Bacteria; phylum Pseudomonadota; class Gammaproteobacteria; order Pseudomonadales; family Moraxellaceae; genus Psychrobacter. The sequence goes on along the minus strand of NZ_CAJHBS010000002.1, from coordinate 28,012 downwards.
AGCAAGGTGCGACGTCTATGCGCGATATGGGCAGCGTCATGGGTGTCTTAAAGAATAAAACAGCTGGCCGTGCTGATCCTGCTTTGATTTCTAAAATGGTCAAAGATGCGCTACAAGGCTAGCACTTGCTATTGATTGGCAGGCTACTCTGTACAAATAACCGCCTAAGGCTTAAAGTCTTTGGCGGTTTTTATTGCTTTGAGTTCTGCATTAATATTAGCCAATAACGGACGCGCACTATTGGCTTGATCCGTGGTTTGCAGATTTTCCGTCAACTGTTTGGCCTGTGTCAAAGAGGTCAGCGCACTCTCATAACGCCCGTTCCATAGCTGATCATAACTACGATAGCGCAATGCATTAATCGTCGCGATATTGGCTAACTGTGGTGAGGTGGTTGTCTTAGCAAGTTTTTCATTGGCAAGTTGCAAGCTTTGCCATGCATAACGATCGCTTGGCTGCTGTTCTGTTAGTGGCTTCAACAGCGCTTGAGCTTTTATCGGTTGATTACTGTTAGTCAGCGCTTCGGCCAGATAAAGACGTAAATCACGGCGCTCAGGATATAGGCGCTGTTGGCTCTCTAAGACATCTACGGTTTGTTGCCATTTGCCTTGTTCATTTAATAACTGACTGTGGGTAATCGACAATAGAGGCTCTAAATTTTGACGCTGCGTGCTTGATAACGCATTTATCTCCGCCAATACCTTATTAGCATCTGTAAAACGCTGCTGCTCTCCATACCAATGCATTAGCGCAAGTTTGGCCCCGAGACTGTTTTTGGCAGCTGTTGTCAGTGTGACTTCGGATGCATGTTTACCAGTCACTTGAACACGCCAATACAACAAATCAAACAATGCTTGATGGCGCTGCTGTTGGCTCAATGAGAGCGCTGGATACTGCTGAGCGCGACTTTGTGACTCGCTCAACCGCTCATTACTCAGAGGATGTGAGCGCACAAAACTCGGTAAAAATTGATTCTCAACTTGGTTTAACTGACTCTGCTGATTCATCGTGGCAAAGAACCGTGGCATCGCCCGAGGATCATAACCCGCTTGGGTCATAATCTGCATCCCTACTCGGTCAGCCTCGCGTTCATTACTGCGGCTAAACGCCATGCTGCTATTCATAGAGGCTGTCTGACTGCCCATCATCACAGCCGCAGCGGCATCACCATCGACAGCTGAGGCAGCAATCGCAGCTAACATACCGCCTAGCTGCATTAGCAAGGCTTTTTTACGTTCGTCAGCGCCGCTCTCGTAGTGCCGTTGACTGATATGCGCAACTTCATGCGCGACGACGCTTGCCAGCTCATCCATGCTACTAGCTGACAGTATCGTCCCAGTATTGATACCGATTACGCCGCCAGGCGCTGCAAAGGCATTAATACTGGGGTTATCAATAATAACGACGCCAAGTGGTGCTTGCTGACGAGCTTGGGCATTGAGACGCCACGTCATGTCTTTTATCGTTTCTTGTACCCAAGGATCATGCTCCATTCTGACGCGGCCATTGATATTCTGTAATGACCACTCGCCAAGCATTTTATTCTGATATTGCTCAGCAAAGCTCAAGCCTTGCCCGCGCAGGTTTGGTAGATCTAGCGTTTGCGGATCTATGACTTGCCACGAGCTATCAGCAAATGGCAGCGTTTGGCTCTCACGACTATGTGCACCGCTAGCCATGGCTAGCAGCATCATTGACAGCCCTACCTTGATACTATTTGGCAAAGCTACACTCATAAAATGACGTTTACCTTTTTGCTTAGACAGCATAATCGGCAAGCCTACAGAGTTGGTGGCTATTAAAGAGTTGTTGCTGTTGGGTCGCTTCGTTCTATGAGCGTGGTACAAGTGTATATCCTATAAGATGATTGACGACGTCTTTTCGACTATACGAGCTTGTTTATACAAGGTCAATTCTACAATGAACTTAACTACCAATAACTTAGCCACCCGTCACGATTGCGCAACATGGCTGTGTAATTATTCATTGGAATATTATTTATGCAGTAAGTCTCAATCGTATAACTATTAATCGGGCAATTGCCAATCGTGCAACTCCTGGTTATATGATTCTAGTGAACCGAACACAGCGTTGATTATATTCAACTGCAACTATACATCGTCTATTTGGTATAATAAGCAACAATGATAGTAGGTTTAGATGACTGTGATGACGACCTCATAATTTATGATTGATGGATTATGTTCGTACTAAATATCAAAGCCCATTACTAATAGAACAAATTAAAATATAGACATCTACAAGGTTTAAGTTATGCCCGCTGCTAGTGAATTAGTCATCAAACGTGTATCGCACTTTATGCAATTATCAGCGAATTTGACTGATGCACAGCAGAACGATATTGCGAGTTTACTAGAGTTGCTACCGACTGAAAGTCATAGCTCAGATAACGTAGCTATAGAGCAATCTGAACTAAATATAAAAAGCTTCGTTGATGGACGCGGTCTTGCATGCCCGATGCCATTGTTAAAAACGAAGGTCGCATTACGTGACGTAACAGTTGGCGAATCACTGTACGTGGTTGCAACCGACCCTAACTCGCAAGCTGATATCACAGCGTTTTGTAGACAAAGTCAGCAATCACAGTCGGCAAATTATTTAGAGCTAGTGGTCAATGAAGGTACTGACCACTCGTCAGTTGATGGCACATCATTACAGCGTTTCGCTACAATATATCACTTCATCATTACCAAAACTGATAGCAACTAAGCGCTGCTATCCTTTACAATTAAATCATAAAGATTTTTATCTGACTATTTGCTTAACTATTTAACCAAGGTCAAGAATATGGCTAATACTTCTACTGATGCTGTAAATACAAATAAAAAAGATGGATCAGCTCCTATAAAAAATGATGCACGCGATGCTGCATTAAAGGCCGCTGCTCAGCGACCTCCCTATGACGCGAGTACATTGGGCAATACCAGTACGCGCGACTTAGTACCAGCTATGCCAACTCACCTGTCAGCGCCAGGGGTCAACTTGGGTGCGTATATCAATACTGTCCATCAAATCCCGATTTTGACGCCAGTACAAGAGCAAGAGTTGGCGCATCGCTATTATGATGAAGGTGATGTCGAAGCCGCTCGTCTACTGGTGATGTCACATCTACGCTTTGTAATTCATATCGCACGTAGCTACTCGGGTTACGGATTGCCTCAAGCAGATTTAATCCAAGAAGGTAACTTAGGATTGATGAAAGCAGTCAAACGTTTTGACCCGAATAAAGGCGTACGTCTGGTGTCGTTTGCCGTACATTGGATTAAAGCTGAAATTCATGAGTTCGTGATTCGCAACTGGCGTATCGTCAAGGTTGCGACCACCAAGGCTCATCGTAAACTGTTCTTTAACTTGCGTAGCCTTAAGAAGACCAATAATCAGCTGACCTTAGAGGAAGCGGACGCTATCGCTAATGACTTAAATGTTACGCGCAAGCAAGTGTTAGAAATGGAATCACGTCTGACTTCTTATGACGCTTCGTTCGAGGCGCAGTCAAGCGACGATGATGATGGTCGCTATGCCCCTCAGCTATTTTTGGAAGATGGAATTGATCCAGCTGAGCAGCTAGAGGAAGCGGATTGGGAAGAGAACAACTCATCAGCACTCATCGCTGCGATGGGCACTTTAGATGATCGTTCGCGTGATATCGTCGAACAGCGTTGGTTATCTGAGCAAAAATCCACCTTGCATGAGTTAGCAGCAGTTTACTCTATCTCAGCTGAGCGAGTGCGTCAGATCGAGAAAAATGCTATGGACAAAATCCGTGATGCGATGACCATTGATAGTGTGATTTTGCCAGATGATATTCAGTAGCCTTAAGATGATACGAGCTGTTCAATGATAAATTGGATCGGTATTGCAGCAATTAATATGGCTATTGCTGTTGCTCTGGGCGCATTTGGTGCGCATGGTCTAGAAGGTCATGTCAGCATACAGCAGCTCGAGTGGTGGCATACGGCAACGCTGTATTTGTTCGTACATGCGCTAGGATTATTGCTTGTTGGCTTACTGATTCGTTTAAAATATATTACTCAGACGACCGCTTGGTTACTACAAATTGGTATTATCATTTTTGCTGGTAGTTTGTATGCCATGACGCTTGGTGCACCGCGCTGGTTCGGTGCGATTACGCCTATTGGTGGCGTTCTTATGATTGCAGGTTGGCTATGGCTGGCCGTTTCCGCCTTTCGATTGAAGGATTCAGTTAACTGAGCTACTCGATAGTAATTGTGATTTTTAGCTCTTTACATTAGCTGCAATGAATTGTCAGTAATAAAATGAAAGATACGTAGTGAATAGCAGATAAACAGGAATTTTAATTTAGTAGGGAGTATTTAGTATGAGCACCATTAGTGTCAATGGTAAAAGCTTGCAAACCACTCATCAGACTGTACAACTGGTTATCAATGAGCTTGGTCTTAGTCAGGGTCGTTACGCTGTAGAAGTAGACGGCGAGCTGATGCCAAAGAGCGAGCTTGCTCAATTACGTATCGTAGAAGGAATGAATATAGAAGTAGTACAGGCTGTTGGCGGTGGTTAATAATGTTTAGACAGATAAGCTTGAGCTGATAGCTAGTTCATTTTCGTTCTAAATTTACGAGTACTAAAAAAGACCTCAACGTATTACACGTTAGAGGTCTTTTTTTATGTCAATTACAAACTAATGCAGCAGCTACTTATAAATTTTTTATTCTCTTAGTCTACTTTCACTAGCTTGTAACGATAGTGTTCAAAGTTTTAAACCCGAACTATGCTGCTGGTACTGCTTCTGCAGGGGTTAGATCCTGATAGCGACTATCGCGTCCTGCACCCTGAGTCTTTTTGCGCTCTTGACGGGTTTTGTACTTACGTACTTGTCTATCTAGCTTGTCTGCCATTTCATTAATGGCTTTATACATATCATCTTCATACGCTTGGACAAACATTTCTTGACCCGAGACACGCATAATTGCTTCAGCTTTATGGCTCTTTTTACCGCCGTCACTAGTACCGCTATTGTCTAACGATAAAATCACTTGAATACTTTGTATCTGATCGAAGTGACGCTCTACTTTTTCAAGCTTCTCGCGTACTGCTGTGTCCATAGCTTCTGTAACGCTGATATGATGACCACTGATAGAAACATTCATATTGTTGTCCTTTTATTTGTAACTTACAATCAACAGATGAGATAGCATTCTTGCTCTTATCATCCTGCCTTACCACTAACTACACCAATGCCTCTAGTAATGTGTCGACGTATCCTTTTATCGTCTCCTTTATTAGTTATAAATAAATACTATAAATCGGCGCTTGGTTTTCGTTGTTGGTATGACTCTAATTTGTCATGAAAATCGCCTAGTAGCAAGCCGTTAAATTGTAATTAAGTGTAACAATACCTATTATTTCTACTTGGTTTCTATATAATCAAAAAATTTTATTTTTTATATCTGTATTGCACTATACAGACAGGTAGCCATTAAGCTTATAGAAAGATGAGCTTAGATAATTAGTATTTCTGTTTGCGCTGAGTAGACGAGCCAATATTCATTGCTTCACGATATTTGGCGACGGTTCTTCTGGCTATATCAATACCATCTGCTAACAGCTCATCTTTGATACGACTGTCTGATAATGGCTTTTTGGGGTCTTCGTCAGCGATGAGCTTTTTAATCATGGCACTGATAGCGGTCGATGAGATATCTCCATCAGCGCTACTCACGTGAGAGGAGAAGAAGTGTTTCAAAGAAAACAACCCTTGCGGCGTCAAGATAGTTTTGCTGGTGGTAAGGCGTGAGACCGTAGACTCATGCAAGTCAACTTCTTCAGCAATTGCCTTTAATATTAGGGGTTGCATAGCGGTTGCACCATGCTGCAGGAACTCTTGTTGATAGCGTACAATGCTGGTCGCTACTTTGAGTAGGTTTTGATTGCGCTCTTCGATACTACGAATAAACAGCCGGGCATCGGTGAGGTTTTCGCGTAGATATTGATTGTCAGGGCTGTCATCGCCACGCTTGACTAAGTTGGCATATTCTTGGTTTACGCGTAGTTTTGGTAAGGTGTCTGGATTGAGGCGTACATACCAGCCATCCTCTTCTACTTCAGAGTTACTTGTCGCCTTATTGTTTCTAACAGGTGTGACCAACACATCTGGAATATCGTAGCTTTCAGGCGGCTGGGCATAGTCAGGCTGGCTAGACTGAAACAGCAGCCCTGGCGAAGCGTTTAAGGTACGTAGTAGCGTAAGCGCAGGTGTGATGTATTCTGGTGCAAGCCCTGTGCGTTCAGTCAATGCTTTAATATTATTACTGACTAAATGCTCACTTGCTGATAGCAACGCTTTGGCTTCTTGTAGGTATTCGGTGTGGGCATCTAGTTTGGATAGCTGAATCGATAAGCACTCACTTAAATGACGCGCGCCTACGCCAACGGGATCACAGGACTGAATAATACGTAATACCGTCAAGACTTCTTCTTTTTCAACGCGCTCATCCCATTGATAGAAACTTGCCATCTTATCAAAGCTCTGAAGTAGCTCATCTATATCAATTCGAATAAAGCCCATATCATCCATGGAGTCTATTAAATATTCTGCAATCAGCGTATCGGCCTCTGATAAACGCTTAAAGTTCAGCTGCCAGCGCACATGATCTTGAATGGTAGACGATGTACCGCCTTGGTAACTATCGAAATCTTCATCACCCCTACTATTGCCAGCGCCTGTTGCGGTAGAGGCATAGTTACCCGTGTCAAAGCTACCTATATTGAAGCTATCGGCATCTGAACTGCTGTAGCTATCTACATCTATTGCACTATCATCGATATTAGGCTGTTGTAATTTATCCAAACTATCACTGAAGCTATCGCTACTATCGCCGTTGTACTCTGTACTGGCAGTAGGCACTGAGTCGAATGAGTCACTGCTACTCTGATTCCAGCTATCAAGCGTCAACGGCTCGCTCCACTCCTCTATTTCATCGTCACCACTGTCGTATTCGTCATCGTTTTCGATACGTTCAAGTAATGGATTACTATCTAGTTTTGCCTGAACCTCTTGTGCGAGCTCAAGACTAGAGAGCTGCAGCAATTTTATGGCTTGCTGCATTTGCGGGGTTAGCTTTTGTGAGTTGCTCAGCGTGGTCGCCAATCCGAACGACATACTCATGGGCGGCTTATTGCACTCCGATCTTAGTGATATTGTGTTTATTCTGTCAGTAAAGGTAACGACATAAATCTTATCAGCACATGACGATAGCATTTTTTGCCACAATTTTGCTATGATAATTTATGTTTTGTCCGGATACGTTTGGTTTGCTATCGCTAGTAAACTAACATCTTGGCAAGGATGAGCAACCCATAAATACGAGCAGTCTGCTCATTACCGCGAAAATATTATAATAAATTACGGTGAATGACCAATACAGCTCACACCCAATAGGAATATTGTCATGAATTCAAATAACCATCAACTTAACGTCGCTGCTATTCAAATGAACAGTCAGCAGAATGTTGAGGATAATCTAGCAGATATCAAAGCCGCTATCACAGATGCACAAACTCAAGGGGCTGAGCTTGTTGTATTGCCTGAGAACTGCTGTAGTATGGGACAGCAATCTGCTACTGCCGAGCGTTTTGATGACTTATCAGCGACGATAGCAGACTACGCCCGCACCGCTGGTATCCATGTACTAGCAGGCTCGTTACCCTGCCATTATCGCCCTGATGGTACTGTCGTTCCTGATGGTAGATTACGCCAAGTGAGCCAACTGTTTGCACCAGATGGCACTCGCGTCGCACGCTACGATAAGATTCATCTGTTTACCGCAACTGTGGCCGATAAGCATGGCAGCTATAACGAAGCGGCGACCTTTGAGCCGGGTACGCAGACCGTAATTGCGCCACTAGCAGTAGGCAGTACAGTCTATCAACTCGGCATGATGGTATGTTTTGATTTGCGTTTTCCAGCATTGGCGCAGCGCCTGCGACAAGCAGGTGCTGAACTGTTGAGTGCCCCTTCTGCCTTTACTTACTTGACTGGGCAAGCACACTGGTCGCTGCTGTTACGAGCGCGTGCTCTAGATAGTCAATGTATGGTCATTGGCGCAGCGCAAGGTGGCAATCATCTCTACAAAGATGGTAGTACCCGCCAGACATGGGGACATGCAGCTATTACAGCGTTTGATAGTAGTGTTATCGCAAGCTATGACGATAGCGAACTGGATAAACAATATGCCATCGTCATGGCGTCATTAGACAAGCAAGCGCAAGAGCAAGGCCGCCAAAAACTGCCTATCTTTGATTGCCATCGTTTGGCGTAGATTATGGAATTCAGTGGATTTCGTGCCTAATTGCTAAGGCAATTCTTCATTTTGAGCATGAGTTGCTCGTGGATGCGCGCGATCATAAACTTGCGTTAATTTTGCAAAATCAACGTGGGTATAAATTTGCGTGGTGCTAATATTACTATGCCCGAGCATCTCTTGTACGGCGCGCAAGTCACCACTGCCTGACAGCATATGTGATGCAAAACAATGACGCAGTAGATGTGGGTACATGTTTTGGGCAATACCTGCGCGGACGGCAGCAACTTTTAAACGCTGCTGCACTGCCCGTGTTGATAATCTGGTGCCGAGTTTTTCACTGATGAATAATGCGCTATCCATCTGCTCTACCCAAAGGTTACGATGCGGCAGGTAGCGACTAATCGCTTCTGCAGCCTTTATCCCTAATGGCACTAGGCGTGTTTTATTCCCCTTACCCGTGACTCGTACCCGTAAGTCAGACAAATCTACATCTGCCATATCGAGTGCAACCAACTCGCCAACTCGCAATCCACTACTATAGAGCAGTTCAAACATAGCTTTGTCACGTAACCATAAGCGCGCTTGCTCTGGTGTATCAGGAATCTCTTGATCGAGTAGCTGAGTTAGTAAATCGACATCAGCGATAGAAGGCAGTGGTCTAGGACTGCGCTTCAGCTGATAGCCAGTGGTTGGGTTGATACGTGCTAGCGCTTCTTCAATCATCCAACCATAGAAATGCCGAATCGCAGACAACTCTTGCTGGACACTGGCAAGCGCTAGCTTGTCTTCATCAAGACGTTGACTAATATGCTGGGCAAGTTGCCGTTTATCACAGCGTGTCCACGTCAAATGCTTACCACGTAAAAACAACGCCAGTTGATTTAAACCAGCGAAATAAGCGGTCAGAGTATGCGGTGAATGGTTGCGCACAGACAACGTATTGAGCCAACGATGCACAGGTGCGAGTAACTCTCGCAATGCAGCGTCCGACTCTACAGTGGCGGCCAACTCAGTAGACAGCCAAGGTGCTGAGTTCGCCGCTTGAGTGTCTTTATTGGTAGACATAACCATACTAGAACCATCCTTGGTATTTATACGATTGGCCTAACAACAGTTATTAGCCTTCGGCATTGGGTTTAAGGCCTGCTTGTGCCATCAGGCCATCTGGACTAAATACACCTTCATAAACGAAAGCGGTCGGACCCGTCATCGTAACCGAATAACCTGGCTGCCATTTGATAATCATGCTGCCACCATATAGCTGCGCGCGAACTTCTTCACCCTCATCGAGCCAGCCTTCACGTATACCAACGGCTACTGCTGCACACGCGCCCGTACCACAAGCTTGCGTCTCACCCACTCCGCGCTCGTACACACGTAGACGAATGTGGCGCTGATTCATCACTTGCATAAAGCCCACATTGACGCGGTCTGGGAACGCAGGATGCGATTCAATTGCTTTGCCTAAAGTCTCGACCTCTGCATCAAGTACGTCATCGACTTTTATGACAGCATGCGGGTTGCCCATATTGGCAACGTACAGCTGTACAGGCGTACCATTTACATCAAGATGATAGGTGTTTTGGATTTTGGTCGTGGCTCTTGGGCTAAACGGAATCTCATCTGGCTCAAATTTAGGCTTGCCCATATCGACATCTACCCAACCATAACGATCAGTAGTCAGAGAAATAATACCGCTGGCCGTCTCAACGCGTAGACGCTGCTTAAATGACAGTTTACGTGCCTGCACAAAACGCGCAAAACAACGTGCGCCATTGCCGCACTGTTCGACTTCGGTGCCATCAGTGTTAAAGATACGATAACTGAAATCGACATCAGGACGCATCGGTGGCTCGACTACGAGCAGCTGATCAAAACCAATGCCTAGGTGACGATCGCCCAATAACTGCACCAAACCCTTGGTCAAATCTAAGCGCTGGGTCACTAAATCAATGACCATGAAATCATTACCCAACCCATGCATTTTAGTAAACTCTATTAGCATATCTTTGATGTCCTATCCTATTTTTATGTATGCCTTATATTAGCACGCTGTCAGATACAATCATAATTATCACCACTATCAAATACCAAGTTATATGTATATCTCACAACTGACCTACTTACTTAGCATTGGACACAAAAAAACCCACTGTTATCGCCACAGTGGGTTCTCTTTAATCAACAGAGCTATAATTAAAAAGCTATTTAATCAACACAGCCATCGATGACCATATCAATTAACGCGGCTTACAATGCTATTTATCCTGCCACAATGCTTCATCTGCATATAACGCTTCAATCGTTTCGCGCTTGCGAATAAGCTGATGACTATCACCAGACACCATCACTTCGCTGGCACGTGGGCGTGAGTTATAGTTACTACTCATGGTAAAGCCGTAAGCACCTGCACCCGTGATGGCCAATACATCACCTGTGGCCAGTGATAGTAGGCGGTCTTTTGCCAAGAAATCACCCGTCTCACAAATTGCGCCAACGATATCCCATGGCTGCGTACCATCCGTATCGATACCAGCACTAGGTAAAACACTTGGAATCACCGCCATTTCAGCTTGATATAAAGCAGGACGAATCAAGTCATTCATCGCGGCATCAACGATAGCAAAGTTTTTATACTCAGTCGGCTTGAGTACGTCAACTTGAGTCAATAGCACGCCAGCATTGGCAACGATACTACGACCTGGCTCAAAGAACACAGTCAAACCAAGTTCGCTAAGTTTTGGCAATAAGGCTTGGGCAAACTCATCGATAGACACAGGTGTCTCATCAATATAGCGCACACCTAAACCACCACCCAAATCAATATGCTGTAACTCAATACCAGCATTACGCAGGCTATGTATCAGCTCAATAACTTTATCTAATGCTGCAACAAACGGCTCTACTTCAGTCAACTGCGAGCCAATGTGACAATCAATACCAACGATGTCGATATGTGATAAATCGGCCGCTTGCTGATAGACCGCTAGTGCGTCTTCGTGAGTGATACCGAACTTGTTGTCTTTAAGACCTGTTGAGATATACGGATGGGTTTTGGCATCGACGTTAGGATTAACGCGTAACGAGATTGGCGCAGGCTTGTCAAGTGACTTTGCCACGTCATTGATTAAAGTCAGCTCGCTGATAGACTCAACATTAAAGCAGCCAATACCTTGAGTCAGCGCGTATTCGATATCACTATACGTTTTGCCCACACCTGAGAATACCACACGTGATGCTGCGCCACCTGCCGCTAACACACGCATAAGCTCACCGCGAGAGACAATATCAAACCCAGCGCCTGCCTGTGCCAAGACACCAAGCACAGCAAGGTTAGAGTTTGCTTTTACGGCATAGCATACCTGATGATTCAGACTGGCAAAGCTATCAGTATAGGCTTGATAAACGTCCAATATTGCTTGCTTTGAATACACGTAGCATGGTGTGCCATATTGTTTTGCCAACTCATCGATACTGACCTGCTCCATATACAGCGCATCGCCGCGATAGCTTAGCGCTGGCAAGTGAGCACTCAACGCTTTCGGGTCAACATACAACCCTTGCTCAGTTTGGATAGTAACGGATTCGCCAGTAGCAGAATCGGTCAAGTCAGCAGGTAGTTCAGAATGACTCATATAAACATCTCTAATATAATCAGATTATCAAGGGTGAAATTTAAATTTAGGTAGCAAAGCTATTTAGCCATAACAGAATCGATGGTTAGTTAAGCAGTCAATTAAACTGTTAATTAACAAGCACCTAACCACTAACTATTGGCTTAGCTTAGCAACTATTAGTCTAGTAATTAATAGCTTAGCAATTAATAGTCGTTGGGATCGGTACTAGGCTCAGGTAGCACCATTTGCTCTTCTAGGTAGCGGTTTTTTTGATAGTTATCATCGTCGATACCCGCAAAGGCTGCATCTTGTGGATGGCTAGTACTATCCAGTACAGACGCACTGCCCTCTATCGTTTGACTATTAGAGTCTGCCAAATATAGATCGCCTTTTTGCCCGCAGCCTGACAATCCTAGCATAACCACACTGCCAATAAATAAAGTGGCAACAGTCTGACGACTGGTACGAGCGAACGAGCTAGCATGCTTGGCTGCTGAGGGGTTGTGTATAGTAGACATATAATAGATAACCTGTGAGCTTACGACGGCATAATGGCGATAGTAAATCGTGATAAATAAAAAACAAATGGACAGCCAAACCGACAGCGAAAGCACTGCCGTTATGATCATTTTAATCATAGCATTATTACATAAAGCTGTACGGATACTGAATATGATTGGTGAATAAATTTGCGTGATGTTGGATATTTTCTAAAACATTAGTCGAATTTTTATAGTAATATCGTCTGCGAGCTTAGATATGAATGTATGACATATGGGTGTCTCGACAATATTTCTTACAATTTCGTGAGTCATAGGCCTGTCCTACCGCCCATACAAGTTATCCATTTATAGTTCTATAACTCACTGAATATAATTGATTTATTTTGTATTTAGCCATTTATTAATCACACATTTTAAACCTTACCCCTGTCGTGGTGTAGAAACAAAAATGTGTTACATTATATTCCCAGTTTGCGGCAGCAATAGGACGCTAGCCTGAGATGCATACGCATTACCTCATGAGCATGGATGCATAGCACTGTCAGAAACAGTAGCCCAAGTATAAACAAAATCGCCAATATGCTTGCTTGATATTATCGGCATAGATATGGCTTATTTTTATTTACTCGGCGGTTATCAACTTCATCAATTCCATATAATAATGACATCATGTCTCAGTGACCTTTACTACAGCAGTTGAGATATCAGCGATGTAGCATTTGATGATAATAAAACAGGACGTGGCAATAGACGTCTTTTTTGTATCGAACGAACGATATAATTGATTTGCCCTTTATAAAAACCAATCTAAGGATAGAGTATGAGCGCCAACCTAAGTACCACTTTTGATGATAAGAATAGCGAAACATCAACCCTAACTAGCCCCACTTTAGTCCTCAACTGCGGTTCGTCTTCTATCAAATACGCGTTGATTAGCGATGACAATTCTACTCGTATCACCGGTCTTGCCGAAAACTTAGGTCTCGATACAGCCCGTATCAAACACACCACGCTAAATGGCGATAAGTTAGAGATCTCTATTCCTGGTGGTAGTCACAAACTCGCCTTACAAAAAATCCTAGAGCTATTAGAGCAATATCACTTTATCGCAGTCGGGCACCGTGTGGTACATGGCGGCCGTGAATACTCTCAAGCTGTTCGCGTTGATCAGCATGCGTTAGAGGAAGTGAAACGTCTAAAGATATTGGCTCCACTACATAACCCTGCAAATGCTTTGGGTATTGAAGCGGTTCAAGCTATTTACCCTGACATTCCACAAGTTGTGGTATTTGATACCGCCTTTCACCAAACCATGCCACCCGTTGCCTTTCGCTATGCGTTGCCAAAATATCTATACGAAGAGCACAAAATCCGTCGTTATGGCTTCCATGGTACATCTCATGCATACGTCTCAGAACGTGCTAGCCAGGTTACTGAAGCAAAAGGTCCTCATGGCTGGATAACCGCACATCTAGGCAATGGTTGCTCAGCAACTGCCGTATATGATGGCAAAAGTCTCGATACCAGCATGGGTCTGACCCCGCTTGAGGGACTGATGATGGGCACACGTAGCGGCGATGTCGACCCAAGCTTACATATGCATCTGAAACGTCAGCTCGGTATTAGTCTAGAAGAAACGGATAAGATGCTGAATAGTGAAAGCGGTCTGCTTGGTATCTCTGGTCTATCAAATGATTTGCGTACTATTGAGCAAGCCGCGAGCGAAGGCCATAAAGATGCGCAGCTCGCCATCGAGATGTTCTGCTACCGCGCTGGTAAATACCTCGCCAGCTTAAGCTGTGCACTGCCTGAGTTTACCGGTATTGTTTTCACTGGTGGTATCGGCGAAAACTCTGTCACCACGCGCGCAAGTATTTTAGCCGTCATGCGTCATTTCGGTATCAAAATGGATGCTGAAAAGAACGCTGGATTGTACGGTGGCCAAGAAGGCAGCTTCCAAGCAGAAGGTAGCAGTGTCGAGTTGTGGGTTATACCAACAGATGAAGAATACCGCATCGCTCAAGAGACTCGTCAAGCATTGAAATTAGTATAAGACGATTGATTATAATGCCTAGCGCTTATCATTCTAGACGCTTATAAAAAGCTGAAAACAAATAAGATAAAGCGCTTGGCATTTCTATACTGCATCTCTTATGCTGCTCAAAATGACTCGTCGTCTAAAATAAAATAAATTGTAGGACATATTATGCAAACCATTTTACTTGTTCCCATTAGTCGCGGTATCGGTGTGACATCAGCCGCGCTAGGGCTAATCCGTGCCTTTGATTACAACGGTATCAAAGCGGGCTTTATGAAGCCGTTTTTGCAAGATGATACGCTAGACAAACAACACAGCTTAGACAGCTCAAGCGCATTGACCATGCACGCATTTGGCCTAAATCCGCCTGATTCTATCAGCCGTCAACACGTCGAGCGTATGCTAGGCGATGACAATCTTGATGACTTGATGGAAGAAGTAATTGCCAATTTTCATACGATCGATGATGGTCATGACGTGATTATCTGTGAAGGTCTGGTGCCAACCACTGAGACCTCTTATGCTTCACAAATCAACCGTGCACTTGCTCACGCTCTAGACGCCAAAATTATATTTGTCAGTACCGCTGATATCAGTAAACCTGCTTATTTAGCAGACAAACTGGATGTCCATGCCCGTGAGTTTGGCGGTGTCATCGATTCACGGACACTCGGTGTGATATTGATGCGGGTACAAGATGTGCCGAACACCTTTGATAATCAACCTGTCGCACCGGGCGAGGCCGTTGTCAGCTTAGATCCGAACTTCCTGCAAGAGGTTCAACGCCTATCGCCTTCGTTTAATACCGAAGTGTTCCGCCTTATCGGTGTTGTCCCTTTTAGTGACTCGTTGTCTGTGCCTCGTACATGGGATATCGCAACAGAGCTTGATGCGACTTGGTTAAATGTTGGTGAAGCAAAGACACGTCGTATCAACCGTATCAGCCTAACCGCTCGCTCAGTGGCGCGCGTCAATGAAGTCTTTAAGCGTGGTACGTTAATGGTCGTGCCTGGCGATCGTGATGACTTGCTATTGGCTGCTGGATTGGCCTGTATCAATGGAATTCCATTGGCAGGTCTAGTATTGACAGGTGGTATCACCCCAAGCGATACAGTTGCTGAGCTTTGGCAATCAGCGCTCAAAACTGGCATTCCAGTCATGAGTGTCGAAAGCGACAGCTACGAGACGGTACAGAGCCTGATGCATATGAGTTCTGAGATTCCGAGTGATGATACAGAACGTGCTGATGAAGTGGCTCGTTATGTGGCGGCGCATTTGGATCTAAGCTGGATTAAAGAATACTTCAGCCGCAATCATGAACCGCGTCTGTCACCATCAGCATTTCGCCATCAGTTGGTCAAAAAATCACAACACGCTAAAAAGCGTATTGTGCTGCCAGAAGGCGCGGAGCCACGTACCGTCGAAGCGGCTTGTATCTGTCAGAGTCGCGGTATCGCCAACTGCGTACTACTTGCTAAGCGTAGTGACGTTGAGCAAGTGGCCAAAAACCGTGATCTAACGCTACCTGAAGGGTTAGAAATTATCGATCCTGATAACCTCGATATGAGCAAATATATCGCCGCTGTCGTAGAGCGTCGTAAAGGTAAAACCACTGCGGAAGTCGCTGCTGAATACCTAAAAGACACGGTCTATTTAGGTACTATCATGCTCCAACTAGACGAAGTAGATGGTCTGGTCTCAGGTGCGATTCATACCACTGCCAATACAGTACGCCCAGCATTCCAGTTGATTAAGACCGCGCCACAATACTCACTCGTGTCATCAGTGTTCTTTATGCTGTTGCCTGAGCAAGTGGTCGTCTATGGTGACTGTGCGATTAACCCAGATCCTAACGCTGAAGAGCTGGCTGAAATTGCCATTCAATCAGCACAGTCTGCTGCTGCCTTTGGTATTGATCCAAAAGTTGCGATGATCAGCTACTCTACTGGCTCATCAGGCGCTGGCGCGGATGTCGAAAAAGTCGCCCGTGCAACCCAAATCGTTCGTGAGCGCGCACCAGACCTCAAGGTCGACGGCCCGCTACAGTATGATGCGGCATCTGTCATGAGTGTCGGTAAGCAAAAAGCACCTGACTCACCTGTCGCTGGACAAGCCAACGTCTTTATCTTCCCTGACCTCAACACTGGTAACACCACATATAAAGCAGTACAGCGTAGTGCCAACGTCGTCAGTGTCGGGCCTATGCTACAGGGTCTGAATAAACCGGTGAATGATTTATCACGTGGTGCCTTGGTCGACGATATCGTCTATACTATCGCGTTAACCGCTATCCAAGCGTATAGCGATTTGATTTAATCGCTGTAAGGCTCGCTAATTAAAGTCCTATAAAAAGCCGACTATCATTATGATGGTCGGTTTTTTATTGGTACTGTGGGGTCAGACAGTGGTGACAGATGCTCGTCTGCCCTCTACAATAGCGCTATCATCAAATTATTTAATCTAAAAAGGTCAGCCAGTAAAAGAGCAAGGGGCATCAACGACCACATGCGCCCTATCTACTTTGATACATTTATTTATGCCAAATACGAGCAACAGCCCTCAAGAAAAAACACCTACACCTGCCATTCGTGCCTACCTTGGCGGCTCGTTCGATCCCGTACATAACGGTCATTTAGAAGTCGCGATGTCTGTCTATCAGCACCTACTACCAATTGCAACGCAGCTACAGCGCACCCTACATGTGTCCTTATTACCCAATGCGCGCTCGCCATTTAAGACGCAAAGTACAGACCCTAACCATCGCTTAGCGATGCTAAAGCTAGCGACGGAGAGTACGCCGATACAGATTAATGAGCTGGAGCTATGGCAAGCGCCGCCTGTCTATACGATCGACAGCGTACGCACATTAAGACAGCAATATCCTAATGACAGCTTGATATTTATCATGGGTATGGACAGCGCCCATAGTTTGGATAAATGGAGAGATGGCTTACGTCTCACCGACCATGTCAACCTATGGGTATTTAATCGTCAGAGCAGTACCGATGTGAGTGATGGTGTTGGCGAAAAATTTTCTGACAGTATTATCTCTTCTAAAAATAATACAGTGACCGTACAAGATATTGCTACTCTACAATCGCAATTGCCGTTGTCGTTGCAAGCACATATAACAGATTCACCTATCGAGCTATTAACTCCAACCATTCAGCAACTAACAGATAGCTCGAACTCAAGCTCAAGTAACCCTGACTTGAAAAACGCCAATCAAGGACGCATTTATATAGATCCGCGACCTATTACTGCGGTATCAAGCACACAAATACGTGAACAACTACAGAAATTAGACGATCAAACAAATAAAATGCCAGTCGCTGAGAGGCAAATCGCATCTATAGCATCAATAAATGATATCATTAGCAATACTGAATCTAATCCATTAGCTAAATGGCTAAATCCTGCTGTTTATCAATATATTATCGCCCATCAGCTATATTCTGCTGCTCAATTCCGTTAAAATCGCCTTATCTATGTCATTTTGCCTATCTTGTCTCTATGCGTGACTGACAACATATGATCAGTCGGACAAGACAAATTGACGTTTTACCCCTTTATTTTACATATTTACGATTCAAGAGATTAAAATTTATGACCAACACCATGACTGCAGAACGCCTAACAGAATGCTTGACCCTAGTACAAAGCGCTCTAGATGATATGAAAGCAAAGAACATCACTGTAATGAATGTAGAAGAGTTGACTGACGTAACAGAGCGCATCATCATCGCTGATGGTACCTCAAAGCGTCATGTACGTGCGATGGCTGATAGCGTCGGCGCTGAAGCTAAGCAAGCTGGTTTTATGCCACTTGGCCGTGAAGGCGGCATCGATTCTGACTGGACGTTGATCGATTTGGGCGCAGTTGTCGTCCACATGATGACGCCGCAAGCACGTGAGTTTTATGACCTAGAAGGCCTATGGTCATCACCTGAGCAATTGGCTGAACTAGTTGCTACGCCGCGCGAAAAGAAAACTGCGGGTCGTCGTAACAAAAACAAATAAACTTGTCAGTGACGATATTCGTCCAAAATTAAGAAACGCTACACCAAAAAGACCAGAATACTTATTCTGGTCTTTTTTTTATGTAAGTTTTATGCTGATGAACCAGTATAATCAGATACATCATTGAGTACAGATAAGCTCATTTCATATTTAGTATTTATTAGCCACTAAAATTAAACCACCAAAATTAAGCCGCCCTCGCCTATTTATTCTACTTATTAGGAAACCTTATGAGCGCAGAATCGAACACGTCATCACCTGAGCAAACCTTAACAAAATCGTCTGAGCAAACCCTAACAGACTTTAACCAAGACTTGCCCCTACATATCGCTACCCTCACTTGTGTCCGCGCTGGCAAGTCTATGCCATTCGCCCGTGAAGAAATGAGCGCCATTGATAAAGCACCTATCAAATCTCCTGTCGCCGTCAACTTTATGGGCTTAACCACTGATGAACAAGCTGACCGTAAGCATCATGGTGGCCCATTAAAAGCCGTGCATCAGCTAGCGCCTGCGACGTATGCAAAAATCAATGCAGAGTTCGGTCTAAAAGTGCGCGTCGGTACGCTAGGAGAAAACCTTACGACTGAAGCCGTTAATGGTCTGCCTGAAATGACCGAATCTATGGTTTGTATTGGCGATGTTTTTCAATATGGTGGGCATTTTGAAAGCGATCAAGACATTAGTAATGATGATGCTAGCGTTCAGTTACGTATCGTCCAACCGCGACGCCCCTGCTACAAAATCAACGACCAAATTGGCCAATTTACCAAAGTACCAAATATCGCGGCATGGGTCAGCAAGCAAGGTATCTCTGGCTGGTATTTCCAAGTCGTCCGTGATGGCATTATAGAAGCTGATTTACCCGTATATTTGATTGAGCGCCCTTATCCGTTTGCGACATTAAAGACGTTATGGCAATTGGCCAATTCTAAAGAGAAATATGATGCAGATACTATTGAACCGTGGCTCGCGATTGACTGTTTAGAAGACAGTTGGAAAAAGGTTCTGGCTAAAAAAATCCAACAGGATTGAAAAGGTAACACTCAACAAAAACCTTTAATATGACTTTTCTATTTATAAAAGATAGCCACTACCCTGCGTAATGGCGTCACAAGGTTTTTCATGTTCTATGTCAGTTCCATAATAAACACTCTTTCCTTCTCTTTCTCCATCTTTGATCGTGAAGGAGCACTCCATGAGTGAAAAGACAGAAAGTATCAGCTACCTACAAGCGATAGCGATTAGCGTTGGTGCGATCATCGGCTGGGGCGCTTATGTCATGCCAGGCGATTTGTTTTTGCCACAGTCACAGCTATTAGGCTCTTCTGTTGCTATTATTATCGGTACTTTAGCCATCTATATGGTTGCGCGTGCCTATATTAATTTGCTGACTCAAACGCCAGAGAACGAGTCAGGCGGTATCTATTGGATTGAAAAATACATCAATCGCAAGCATGCCTATATCTATGGTTGGGGCGTCACGATAGGCTATATCTCTATTATCGCGCTCAATATATCAGCCGTCGCTTTGCTACTGCGCTATCTGTTACCTAGCGGCTTACAATTAGGCTATCTGTATACGATTGCTGGTTGGGAAGTCTACGCCAGTGAAGTGTTCTTATGCAGCGCGGCTATTATTTTATTCAGTTATATCAATCTAAAAGGTGTACGAGTCGGCGCAAAAATCCAACTCTATATCGCCCTCTTTATGATTCTATCAGTCACCGCGCTGTTTTTTGCCTCACTTTGGATGACACCAACGAACCAAGCATTTTTGCCAACTGATATGTCTAGCGGCTCTATCACCAGTCTGGCATGGTTACCTATCTTGGCCGTTATGCCGTGGGCGTATGTTGGTTTTGAGACCACACCGCAGATTTCAAAAGCGATTAGTGATTCAAAAACCAAGACCAAAAGTATTATCCTAATTTCACTCATCGCCGGTGTGTTGTTTTACTTTTTAATCAACTACTTTACCGCGCTAAACATGAGCTTTGACTATCAAGCAATCAAAGACAGCCACTGGGCGACAGGTGAAGGCATAGACAATCGGATTGGCAGTATCGGCATCTGGCTGCTATCGATCGCTATGATTGGCTCGATAATGAGCGGTATCAACGGCTTTATATTGTCATCGGTTAAGCTCTTAGAATCTATGGGCGACACGTCGTTATTGCCTAGCGTATTTACAGATAAACACAACCAATTTAGTAAGCAAAAGACCGTTATATTGATATGCTTGGTCTGCCTACTCTCTCCTTGGCTAGGTAGAAACTACCTACTCGATATCGTGACAATGGCATCCTTAGGCATTACGGTTGGCTTCGCTTATGTCACGACCGCTGACCTCATCAATGAGCGAAAAAAGAAACAGGCAGGTTTGCTAAATTATCTCTCTGTATTAATTAGTGTGGTCTTTATATCGCTATTGCTACTACCATTTTCACCAGCGGCGCTGTCATTCAATGCTTATGTCTTGCTAGGATTCTTTATTCTGCTCGGGGCAATTGGCTATAAAAAAATCGCAGTCAATCCTAACGTTAATTAACCGCAACCATTCCCACACAGAGCATTTCATGGCAAAAAACATTTCCTCGATTGCATTGGCATCAGTATTAATATCATCCTCTATGCTATCGCTCGTTGGCTGCGTAACAACGTCAACGCCGCAGTATGTAATCGATAGCGATAGCTACCAAGCAACTGGCAAAAGCGAGCGCATCAAAACCATCGTCCTGCACTATACAGTCTCTGATAATGAGCGCTCGATAAAGACATTGACCACAGGCAATGTGAGCGCGCACTATATAGTATTAGACAACGATGACAATAGAATCTATAACCTCGTACCAGAGAGCGAGCGCGCATGGCATGCAGGTGATGGCGGCTTTGCAGGACGGACGATATTAAATGATACCTCTATCGGTATCGAGATCGTCAATAGCGGTATCAAGCCTGAATATCGAGACGCACTAAAAAATGGCACGCTCGACTATCACCCTTATGAGCACTATGTGGCATTTGATGAGTTGCAGATTAAAAAAGTCGCACAACTGGTGCAAGATATCACCACGCGCTATGACATCTCACCGAAGAATATCATTGGTCACTCCGATATGGCACCCTCGCGCAAGATAGACCCTGGTGCAAAGTTCCCGTGGGAGCGACTGTATTTCGATTACGGTATCGGCGCTTGGTATGATGAATTTGATAAGCAATTCTTTATGAATCAAGATGGATTTGCGTCGGCCACGATACCTGAAATCAAGCAAGCGTTTCGCAAGTATGGCTATCAAATCAACGATACCGATACGTGGGACAAGGCCAGTCGCGATGTCGTCTATGCGTTTCAGCTGCACTTTAGAGCGCAGCAGCCAACGGGTAATATGGATCGCGAGACCTATGCGATATTGCAGGCGCTAAATAAGAAATATGCTGGTCGGGATGATTTTTATTGAAGAATACAGACTATCAGGAGACATAAACCATGAATAACTCTCAACAAGATGAACAAGACGACCTACAAAAATATCTAGAAGAAAAAGCCAAACAAGAGCAAGAAAGCGAACAGGAAAAGAAAGAGGAGCAAGAACCTGAGCCACTTTCTGCCTATGATGCTTGTGTGCTAAAAGAAAGCGCTAAGATTCATGAGTTGATCGCTGAGGCTCAGCAGCGTCCCAAAGATGAATAACTGGATAGACAGTACTTACCAATCAAGTATATAAAAATGCGCAAGTTGATTTCTTATGTTTTGAGACATAGCTAAGCCGCTATGAATCCAATATCACAACTAAACAATGCTATATCACTTTATAAAAGAAGGCCTATCTACCAACCATTTAGGCTATTTATTGCGATAGGCTAATGATAAAATCACCGCTCACAAGGTTATAGATAGTATCACTGCTCGCACCATCTCGTTGGCTTCCTGCATCTTTGGTTTTATCGTTGGTTTTAATGATGGCTGAGATGATGCGCAGATTTGATAGCTTGGCTTTGATAGCCTAGTTCTATGACCAGTCCCAATATCTCTATTATCAAACGAATACCAATAATACTAAAAAAGGAATATTTATGTATCAAGCCTTTCAAAAACACCTACAACAAGAAATCAGTGATATACGCGCAGCAGGACTGTATAAAAACGAGCGCGTTATCACCTCTCCGCAAGATGCGCTCATCAAGATCGCCGATGGCCGTGAGATGCTTAACTTCTGTGCCAATAATTACCTTGGATTGTCTGACCATCCTGAGATTAAAAAGGCGGCGATCCAAGCCATCGAAAACTCAGGTTATGGTATGTCATCGGTGCGGTTTATTTGTGGTACGCAAGATTTGCATAAGCAATTAGAAGCGTCAATTTCTAAGTTTTTTAATACCGAAGATACGATTCTTTATGCGGCCTGTTTCGATGCCAATGGCGGTGCCTTTGAGCCATTACTGACCAGCGAAGATGCCATTATTTCTGATTCGCTAAATCATGCCTCAATCATTGATGGTGTGCGCCTGTGTAAAGCCGCGCGTTATCGCTACGCCAATGCGGATATGCAAGATTTAGAAACGCAATTGCAAGCGGCGCAAGCACAGCGTTTTCGTTTGATTGTCACCGATGGTGTGTTTTCAATGGATGGTAACGTAGCGCCAATGGATGAGATTTATACGTTGGCACAAAAATATGATGCCATGGTCATGATTGACGAGTCACATTCAGCAGGCGTGGTCGGTCGCACTGGTGGCGGCGTGACTGAATTGTTTGATCTACGTGGCGATATCGAGCTGATCACTGGTACATTAGGCAAGGCATTTGGCGGTGCTATTGGCGGCTTTACCACGGGCAAAAAAGAAATGATTGAGATGCTGCGTCAACGCTCACGCCCGTATCTATTTTCAAACTCTATTCCTCCTATGGTGGCTGCGGCTGGGGTAAAAGCGTTTGAGATGCTAGCGCAAGACAATACCTTACAAGACCAATTACATGAAAATACTGCCTATTTTGTGAAGCAAATGCAAGAGGCGGGATTCGACATCAAGCCTACCGAATCGGCCATTTGTGCGGTGATGATCTATGACGCCAACGTCTCGCAACAAATGGCAGATGCACTGCTTGAAGAAGGCATTTATGTGATTGGTTTCTTCTATCCTGTCGTACCCAAAAATGAGGCTCGCATTCGTGTACAGCTCTCTGCCGCCCATACTCGCGAGCAGCTCGACCAGTGTATCGCCGCTTTTATCAAAGTCGCCAAGCAAATGGAAGTGATTGATTAAGAGTCGTTCGGTATTTATCTAAATTCAACAATAAAATGCAGCTAAATAAGAGAACAATATGAAAGCACTGGTTAAAGCCCATTCCAAAAAAGGCATCTGGATGCAAGACATGCCAGAACCTACAGTTGGCATCAATGACGTTAAAATTAAAATTAAAAAAACCGCCATTTGTGGTACAGATTTGCACATTTATAAGTGGGATGAGTGGTCAGAAAGAACCATCAAGACGCCGATGATCATCGGACATGAATACGTCGGTATCATTAGCGAGATGGGCGATGGCGTGAAGCACTTTGAAGTGGGCGACCGCGTCACAGGCGAAGGCCATATCGCTTGCGGGCATTGCCGAAACTGCCGCCGTGGCAAGCTACATGTGTGCGAAAACACCATCGGCGTGGGCGTTGACCGCGATGGCGCGTTTGCCGAATATTTGGTGATCCCTGCCGATAATGTCATCAAGCTCGATGAGCGTATCAGCGATGAGATGGCAGCCATTATGGACCCCTTTGGCAACGCTACTCATACTGCCCTTTCATTTCCTGTCCTTGGTGAAGATGTGCTAATCACAGGTGCAGGTCTGATTGGTTCGATGGCAACGGCGATTTGCCGCTTCGCAGGGGCACGTAATATCGTGGTCAGTGATATCAGCGATTATCGCCTAGAGCTTGCCAAAAAAATGGGCGCGACGATGATCATCAACCCAGCCAAAGGTGAAACCATCGAAGGTGCTATCGATCAGTTAAAAATGCACGGCTTTGATATTGGGCTTGAGATGTCAGGCTCGCCTCAAGCCTTTGATTCGATGATTACTAACATGTATAACGGCTCTAAAATCGCGCTCTTAGGTATTTTACCCAACACCACCACGGTGGATTGGAGCAAGATTATTTTTAAGGCGTTAACCCTAAAAGGCATTTATGGGCGCGAGATGTGGGAGACGTGGTATCAGATGGAACAAATGCTGATTAGCGGTATTGATCTATCGCCTATCATTACCCATCGCATGCACATTGATGACTTTCAAGAAGGCTTTGATATCATGGAAAGTGGGCAATGCGGTAAAGTGATTTTAAGTTGGGATTGATTTTGACAAGTTACAGTCGCTAGATTTTGAGTTAGTGATAACACTAATTTCGATGAGGTTGAGCAATTTTTTCACGATTGTATCTGTATCGCTTTAGCGAGGGATAACATCGTTGGTCAAGTTTTAGCGATTTGTGGTTAA
Source organism: Psychrobacter sp. Pi2-52 (assembly GCF_904846705.1). Classification (GTDB taxonomy): domain Bacteria; phylum Pseudomonadota; class Gammaproteobacteria; order Pseudomonadales; family Moraxellaceae; genus Psychrobacter. The sequence goes on along the minus strand of NZ_CAJHBS010000002.1, from coordinate 3,036 downwards.
AAACTATCAAACTAACAATCAACCTTTAACTGTAATCTGCATAAGAAAATTTATTGTAACTATAATAGTTTACTTGCTCTAATCTTACTTTACTAAATAAATTTCATAAAATACGATCTGAGTGAGATCTAAATAACATACTAATAAGGCTATGCAATTGAATATACCAGAAACAATAGACTGGTTTGTAACGTCGAAATGCAACTTGAAATGTGACTTCTGTTATGGGCCTTACCCTGAAAGTGAAAGTAGAGATATCCTCAAAAGCATCGCTCAGCAAATTTCGACTAGCAGTATTGCTAACGTAACATTATGTGGTGGAGAGCCTTTTGTTAATCCAGATATTTTTGAGATAATTGACATTTTACTTAAAGATGGAAAAAATGTTTATGTATCTACAAACGGTCACTTTCCAGAAAAATTATCAAGAGTTTTAGATAAACTATCAGGTATTAGCATTTCATTAGATGCCGGTAACAATATAGATTTTGAAAGAATAAGAGGAAGGTTGTCAAACTTTGATAAAGTAGTTGATTCCATCAAACTGGTTAGCACTACCCACTCCCATAAACTAAAGGTAACTACCGTACTTTCACGTGTAAATATCGAGAGTATTATTAATATAGGTGAATTCATTTCTGAATTCAATCCAAAAGTATGGAGAATTCTTCAATTTGTACCTAGGATGAAAGGTAGTATTAATAGAGATATTTATGAAATAAGTAATGAGGAGTTTATCAAATCAGTTCAGGCTCTGGGGCCTATTTTCCCTAATTTAAATATATATGCTTCTAAAAGCGAAGATATTGACTCTTGTTTCTTAATTGACCATGCAGGAAATATACTTTTACCTCAAGGTGAAGATTATAGTTCCGTAGGGAACTGTTTTGAGCAGAGTATAGAAGAATGTTGGAATAATTTTTGGGAATCAAAGGAAACCCACTATAGGAATAAAATATGGATGTCGGAAATCAGATGATAGGTACAGTTGGTGAGAAAAAATTTCTTGATAAAGTTTTTGATATCTTAGGAGGAAATGATAAAAATTTCCTTAATGGGCTTAATCAAGATTCAAGTATCTTAAAAATAAATCATAACACTTTGTTAGCAACTAATATTGATAAAGCTCAAACACCTATAATATTATCTGATGATGACCTTAATACTTATAAAGCTTGGGGCTACTTATCAGTAACAAGCAGTTTAAGTGATATATTGGTTGTAGGTGCTAAAGGACTATCATTTTTAATATCCATAACTGTACCAGCTAACATTCAAACTCAAAAAGTTTTAAATATTATTGAAGGTGCTCAAGAAGCATGTAAATATTACGGTATTTCCTTTTTAGGGGGGGATACTAAAAAAGGTAATGAAATCTCAGTTGTGGGTACTGCTAATGGGATCATTACAGGCTCAGACTACCTGAGTAGAAATAGCTCTCATCCCTCAGACCTTATAGTATGCACTGGTCAATTTGGTCAATTTGCTACTTCTTACTATAAGATTCTCAAATCCCTTGAACTAGAACTCCATGAAACTAATTATGTATCTTATCCAAGATTTGCTATAGATCAATGTGAAGTAGTTAACAGCAATCTTAGTTTATTTTCTGCTTCAATGGATAACAGTGACGGATTAAGTAATATACTTTCAAAAATGTTTATCGAAAACAACTTAGGATTCGAAATCTATTTAGACTCTATACCGTTTAGTGAGAAATCCAGAGAATTATCAAAATCACATAATATACCTTTAGAGAACTTTGCATTTTATGTTGGCGATTGGAACTCTATATTTACTATATCTGAAGAAAATTTTAAGATATTAGGAAAACGTGTTGAGAACCATGAATTGAAGGTTATAGGAAAGGTAAAAAAATCTAGTAACATAAAAGAATTTCACAAAAATACTAAAAGGTATTCATGCTCTTTGAGGTTCGAAAATGACTCATTCATTTCTAGTACTGGCGATACTAACTATCTTCTAAATAACATTCTAACTACTGCATCGGTCTTGATATGAAATATAAAAGAATAATCATAGAAAGCGCTAAGCTTAATGAAATTATCGAGAGGAACTATCCAAAACATATAAAAAACACATGGACTCTATTTTCTATATTGATTGCTCTTATAGTTACTTTTATATCAGTCGATAAATTCAAAGATTTTAGTCCATATGTATCAAGCTTTATGATTGAAAAGCTATTAATGTTATCTATAATTATATTTATATTTTTAATAATATGGGAGTTGTCTCAGAAGCCTAAAAACAGTAAAGAATCAGTGCTTTCTGAAATTAATCAAGAAGCATTAAACGTAGTTAGAAATGTCGCATTATTCATATTAATAAAAGATTTTAATAACGAAGATAGTACTAAAGATACTAAAATACTTTTTTCAGATGATATTGAATGGTCAAGCTACCTACTTCCTTACTGTAAGCTGAATCATGATTTCACAATGGAGGAGCTATCTCGATTTATAGAATACGAGCTTTCTTTACCCAGTCACACCATTACCTTAAGAAAAATCGATGAACTCTGCTTTGTTGAAGAAAAGAACTCTGCCACATCTAGCAGAATGACTCAATATAATTACTCTTCGTACTATGTAGTATATGAGGAAGATGTATCACCTCTTATTCAAAATAAAGAATTCAAACTAGGTACAAAAAAATATGAATGGTTGAGTTTACAAGAAGTTCAAAACCATGCTAAAACAATGTATCTCAATAGAAAGGTTATTGATGAAATACATGAAAACTGGCCATCACTTCTTTTAAAATACAAAATTTCTAAACACAAAAAATAACTGTTCTTGAGAACTAATAATATTCAGATCATTTCGAAATACCTAATTTGAGAGATGACAAATACTTAGAAGAACATGACTTTACATTTGCCCAAACAAAAAGGTGAGCCTAAGCCCACCTTCTTATTTTAAAGAACAGTTATATAGGGAGTTTCCTAAAAACTGTGTAACTGCTTATAATCCACTAACTGGAGAATAAGCAATGACTACTCAATCTGACATT
>NZ_CAJHBS010000001.1 GCF_904846705.1 Psychrobacter sp. Pi2-52 | reverse complement strand
CAAGGTTGGATGGAGAATAATCTACCTAAACTATTTCATAATATGGGTTGTACTTCTTTTATTTTGGATTGACTATAGTCACCAAAGCGATATAAAAGTAATGAGTCAGTTTTAGACCTACGAAGCTATATGCTTACGTCATGACTGACAATAAAAAAGGACGCCCAAATGGCATCCTTTTTTATAATAGTTAAGAATAAGAGAAATGTTAAACAGTGAGCTTAACGCATCGTCACAAACTCTTCCGAACCAGTTGGATGAATGGCAACGGTATTATCAAAGTCTGCCTTAGTCGCGCCCATTTTAATCGCAACAGCAAAGCCTTGAATCATCTCATCAACACCAAAGCCAATACCGTGCAGGCCAATGACTTTTTCGTCATCGCCCAAACATACTAGCTTCATGGTGCATTTTTGACGATGCTGAGTGACTGCGCTATACATATCGGTAAAGCTTGAGGTATAACACTTGATGTTTTCTTTGCCGTAGCGTTCCACCGCGTCGATTTCAGATAGCCCAATCGTACCGATAGCCGGATGGGTAAAAATTACGGTCGGTATTAACGAGTAGTCTAAATTCTCGTTAGGTTTGTTGTTAAACAAACGCTCGGATAAACGGCGACCAGCGGCAATCGCTACGGGCGTTAGATCTACGCTGTTTTCGATAATATCGCCAACCGCATAAATACCATCGACGTTGGTGTTTTGGAATTTATCGACTTTAATTTTACCCGTCTCAGTCGTCTCGACCCCTGTCACTTGCAGATTGATTCCATCAGTCGATGGCGCGCGACCAATCGCCCAGATCAAGCAATCGACAGTATCGATACAGTCTTCACCGCCATCGTTGGTGGTCAAATCGAGGCTATCATCGTCATTTTTATTGACTTCATTGATCACCGTATTGGTATGTAACTTAATACCAGCTTGTTCCATTTCTATCAGCAAAGTCTCTACGATAGTATGGTCAAACGTACGTAGTGGGGAGTGTTTGCGCACATACAAATGCACTTCGGCACCCAGACTGTTTAACACGCCTGCGATCTCGACTGCGATATAGCCTGCGCCCACAATCGCCACACGTTTTGGCAAATGATTCAACGCAAAAAAGCCGTCAGAGTCGATGCCGTATTCTGCACCTTTGATATCTGGTTGAATCGGATGACCGCCCGTAGCAATCAAAATATGGTCAGCGGTAATCAGCTCGCCATTTACTTCGACGGTATTGGTATCGACGAACTTAGCAAAACCTTTGATCACTTCGACGCCGTTTTTGGCCAAGTTGTTATCATAAGCGCGGTGAATGTTTTCGATGTATTGTTGGCGGCTCTGTACCAGCTTTTGGAAGTCAAAACCTTTTAACTCAACATCAAAACCATAGTCTGGCGCATATTTATGGATAGCTTCAGCCACTTGCGCGCCATACCACATCACTTTTTTGGGCACACAGCCCAAATTCACACAAGTGCCACCCAGTTGGTTGGCTTCGATAATGGCGCATTTTTTACCGTAGCTCGCTGCGCGGTTGAGTGATGCGATGCCGCCGCTACCGCCGCCAATAGAGATATAGTCATAATGTTTGGTCATAATACGGTCTCTTTATTAAGTTGTTATTGGTGCTGTTTCTGACTCTACTGTAATGGGTCTTATCATCCATCTTACAAGTTTTTTATGGTTAGGATGTGTTGAGTCGCTTGAGTCTCAACAGTGCTTGGTTAAGAAAAGCTTAGCATTTAGATATTTAAATCTACTCAAACCCATCTATACAATAGGGCGACGTCTATAAAATAACAGCCCAGGGATAGACAAGCCAAGCACCAATCCTGAGGTCACAAACAGCGCTTCAAATAAGTACACCATCATTTGGCTAAATAACTCGTCTGAAAAACCAAAGTAACCAATCTGCACCATACTGACCATCGCCTTATAAGCGGCGATACCAGGCATCATACAGATAACGCTAGGCGAGATGAGCGCTTTGGGCGGTAGAGTATATTTCTTAGAAAAGTACACACCCAAAAAGCTAGCAAGCATCGCGCCAAAAAAGCTAGCAACCACGATATGGATGTGCTGATAAACGAGTGCTGTCTTCAACCCAAAGCCAAAAGCCGTCATCAGTAAACAAGGCAAGATATAGCGTTTGGGTACGCTAAACATTAGCGTCCAACCAAGGGTAATGATACAAGACAGTACGACGGTTTTAATAAACCACATCTTAAAACCCCCAGTGCTGTATGCGAAGTAAAACCAATGCCATCACGATACCGACGCACGCGGACAAGGTCAGCATATAGGTAAAGACCGCACGCCCAACGCCAATATTGACATAGCCTTTTAAGATGTCGGACAAAGAATTAATCAAAGGAAAGCTTGGCACCAATAGCAGTACGCTAGAGGCAACAGCGATATCCGCATTGTTACCAATATCAAAATAATAGGTCGTTGCCCCAATTAGTGAGGCAATAAAAGCGGTCACAATGACCGTGATAAAAGGGTTAAAGTGGTGCTTGGACAAATAGATACGAGTAAACATTGCTACCATACCAGCGATGAATGTCACCGCCGTAATCGACCAACTACCGCCATTCAGATAAGCAAACGCCGCACATGAGGCACCAACAAACAGACTGACTAGCCAGGTTGGGTATACGGTCTTATCCAACTCATCAAAGGCAAGGGTAGTGCGGTCAATCAAGTCATTATGATCGACAGTGGCTTCGGTTTTATTGACGATTTGCTGGATTTGTACCAACAGATTGACGTTGATGCTCTGATTGATCGTATCTCTAGTGGTAGTGATACAGCGCTCGTCACAGATAGTCGTCAAGGTAATGGCATTAAAGTTCAGCGAACACTCGACGCTATTCATTCCTAAGGCGATGCCTAAGCGTTTGCATAAATCTACTACTACGGCAGACTCAGCACCATATTGCATAAGAAGTAAGCCGCAGCGCACGCATAATCGGGTAATGTGCTGCTGCTTTACGTAACTGATAGAGGTCATGAGTGAGATACGCAGGTTGGTTGGTATTGATACACTATTATAAAGGGTCTGAATGGTGATGCGCGGCCATTATCGGATATTATGTTTGATGCTACTATTATAAAGCGTAAACCCCTATCGCAAGGAGCATAAAATGCATATCGCTATTTTGACTTTGACGTTCTCATTGCCCGGTTGTGGCTCGCTAAAAGAAAAGCGCCAACGGATGGGCGGCTTGCACGCGCGCTTTGGCAATACGCCAAGCGTCGCGGTGTGTGAGAGCGGCGGCCGCGCGCGCCATGATGCCAGTGAGTGGACGTTTGTGATCGTTGGGCTATCGAAACGCGAGGTTGAGTCACAGTGTAGTCAAATCGAGGAGAAGATAGAACGTAGTGTCGACGCACGGATGATGAATGTTGAGAGAGAGTTTATTTAGGTTGGTTTTTACATTGACGCAAATAAACATCTAACTTGTTTGTTGGGTGGAGCCTACGACCATCAACAAACAAGCTATAGATTATAAAATTGATAGACTTTTGTTTCCTAGAGTGATAATATTTCGCAGCAATTTAGACACATTACTTACACAATAGTTACATTGTCAGTTATATATTGTTATCGACTGGTGTCTTGCATGACATAAATTTTGGTAGTGGAATTTTAAGTTTATCCATTCATTACCTTTAGTTTAGCTATTTAAATATATCTCTCAACTAGGACGTCGAATGACAACTTTTAATAAAATAAAAAATGCTCTATTGCTTACTACAATTACTACTTTAGCGGGTTGTACTACTGTGGCTGATATGGCAGGGTACGATACTGCTACGCTAAATACTAATGCGGCTAAAAGTTACTCTCAAGTGGTTTCTAAAGCCAGTAGTCAAGGCACAGTAGATAATACGTCTGCCACTGCTATCCGAGTTAAAAACGTTTTCAATCGTATGAAACCCTACGCCGTTCGTGCTAATACAACAGGTGTTCCTTTTGATTGGCAAGTCACGGTGATACGTTCACCTGAATTGAATGCTTGGGCAATGCCTGGTGGCAAGATGGCTTTTTATACAGGTATTGTAGAAAAGTTACAGTTAACAGATGCAGAGATCGCTGCGATCATGGGGCACGAAATGACTCATGCATTAGCTGAACACAGTAAAAAGGATGCTGGGCAAAAAATTCTGACCGGCTTAGCGCTTCAGTTAGGTGGTGCTGCGATACAGGAAAAAACAGGGTTAAATGCTGAGGCAATGAGTTTAATTAGTGACTACGGCCTTGATAAGCCGTTTTCTCGTAGTCAAGAATCACAAGCCGATGCAGGTGGCCTACGTTTGATGGCGCAGGCAGGCTACAATCCAGAGGCTGCAATTGCAGTATGGCAAAAAATGGAGGCCGCCAATGGTCGTAGCAACGCCATAGTTACTTTGATGTCTACGCATCCAAACTCTGGGCAGCGTATTGCTAAAATTCAGGCACTCTTACCTGAAGTTAGTCCTATTTATCAAGCGGCTGCGAAAGCACCTGCTAACGCAACTAGTGGGGCAACTACAGGAATAACTACTAGAATCATTAAACGTAAATAACTCAGTACATATTATCAAAAAAGGTAAGTCAGACGACTTACCTTTTTTTGCAGTGGAATATCTAAAAGTGGTTGATTTAAATTTTATCTGACGTCTTTATATTGAGTGTAGCCAGCTTTACACAAGCTATGCTATGGGCTTTGGCAATATGCAAGGCGTCGCGGTATGTGAGAGCGTTGAGCATAATCGTCATGATGCTAGTGAAGGGACTTTTGTGGTGGTGGGATTGAGTAAGCGTGAGATTGAATACGAGTTTAATAAAATTGAGGACAAGATTCAGCGCGTGGTTGATGCTCGTATTATGGATGTGAAACGTGAGTTTATTTAGCGTTAGCTTGTTAAAAATTAACGTCATCAGACCAACCTACGAATCACCCTTTAAAAACTCAACCAAAGCCGGCATGTTTTCTCGAGCACTGCGCCCAGCACCGATAATAGTCGCTGAAGCAGGGCTGACCCAATCGCCATAGCCAAATAACCATAAGCGAGGCTCTTTTACCGATTGCCCATGTTCAGTCAATACCTTGCCATCCTCTTCAATCACGCCTAATGGCGCCAAATGCTCAAGTTCAGGATTAAAACCAGTACACCAAATAATGGCATCAACTGATTCCTCTAATCCATTAGACCAGACCACGCCCTGTTCAGTGAAACGCTTAAACATAGGCTGAGTAGTGAGCAGGCCCTTATCTCTGGCTTCTTTAACAGGCGGCATCATCACGATATCGCCTGTAGGTGCGCCCAACTCTTCACTGCTATCTTGAGTATCGTCATTGGCATTGTTTTTGACACGCTTTGTGGCTCTTTCAAATAAGACGCGACCATCAACATCATCGGGCAAAAACTGTGGTGGCGTACGTGTGACCCAACTGGCATCCGTCACTTGCACTAATTCTGCAAAGATTTGTGCACCAGAGTTACCACCGCCAACTACTAATACACGTTTATCTTTATAAGCATCGGTACCTGCATAATGAGCGGAGTGGGTTTGTTCACCTTGGAATGATTGCCGTCCTTCAATCTTTGGGATGTAAGGATTGCTCCAAATACCGGTGGCACTGACTACAACACGAGCTAGCCACGTAAACTTGCCGTCGCTGACACATAAGCAGTTGCTATCCTCATCTCGCTCTACTCTTTGCACCTCAAAAGGACGATAGATGGGTAGTTTGTAGTGCTTTTCGTAGTTATTGAAATAGCTTAATACATCGTCTAGATAGGGACTGCTATCGTCTTTAGCAGAGGTCATCAGTCTACCGGGTAATGAGCTGACTGTTGCTGGCGAGAACAGGCGTAATGATGGCCAAAAGTGTTGCCAAGCGCCACCGCTCTTGGGTTGCTTGTCTATGATAATAAAGTCGAGGGTTTGTTTTCGGTTGGCACGTTTCAGATAGTAGCCAACCGCTAAGCCGGCTTGACCGCCACCGATGACGATGACGTCGAATATTTTAGTGGCTGGTTTGGATGACATGGTTACCTCATATTTATTATTAGATATCACAATAATCTAACACGAATAAAGCAGCTTTCTAACCCACAAAAAAGGCCCTCCCACAAGGACGGCCTTTTTATAATTTAAACACTCAAACACAATTTACGACGCTCTCTCAAGCATTGGCTTTAAGAACTCACCAGTATATGAGCCTTTTACTTCCGCCACTTCCTCAGGCGTACCTTCAGCGATAATCAGTCCGCCACCTTTACCACCTTCAGGGCCAAGGTCAATCACCCAATCCGCCGTTTTGATAACGTCAAGATTGTGTTCGATGACCACGATGGTATTACCTTTATCGCGTAGAGTATGCAAGATATTGAGCAGCTTATCGATATCATGGAAATGCAAACCTGTGGTTGGTTCATCCAAGATATAGAGCGTCTGTCCCGTATCACGTTTGGCAAGCTCACGCGCCAGTTTGACACGTTGCGCCTCACCACCTGATAGCGTTGGCGCAGACTGACCCAAGCGAATATAGCTCAGACCGACATCCATCAATGCTTGCAGGCGACGATAAATGGCTGGTATCGCTGAGAAGAACTCAACGGCATCTTCAACGGTCATATCAAGCACGTCGGCGATGGTTTTGCCTTTATAGTGAATCTCTAGCGTCTCGCGATTGTAGCGCTTGCCCTCACAGGTATCACATGGCACATACATATCAGGCAAGAAATGCATCTCAACTTTGATGAGACCATCACCTTGGCACATCTCACAGCGTCCGCCTTTCACGTTGAAACTAAAGCGACCAGGCTTATAACCGCGGGCACGCGCTTCTTGCGTCTGGGCAAACATCTCACGCACAGGGGTAAACACGCCAGTATAAGTTGCTGGGTTTGAGCGCGGTGTACGACCAATTGGGCTTTGATCAATATCGACCATTTTGTCCAAATGCTCAAGACCGCTAATGCTTTCAAATTTATCGGCAATCAGCGTTGAGGCGTTGTTTAACTGAGTCGCTGCCAATGGCATAAGCGTACGGTTAATCAACGTTGATTTACCCGAACCTGAGACACCCGTCACACAAGTCATGATACCAACAGGAATGGTCAAATCCACATCGTGTAGGTTGTTACCTGACGCGCCTTTCAGCTCGATGGTCATCGGTACTTTCTTGGCTTTGGCTTTACCCTTGACTTCGACATCAATGGTTTTGGCTTTATGGCGGACAGTTGGAATCTCGATTTTCTTCTTACCAGACATATATTGCCCAGTCAGCGATTCTTTGTTTGCCATGATGTCATCGACCGTACCTTGAGCGATAATATGACCACCGTGTACGCCTGCACCGATACCGATATCGATGACGTGATCTGCTTGGCGAATCGCATCTTCGTCATGTTCTACGACCAGTACCGTATTGCCCAAGTCACGCAAGCGCGTTAGGGTTTTGAGCAAGCGATCATTGTCACGCTGATGCAGACCGATTGATGGCTCATCAAGTACATACATCACGCCCATTAGACCTGCACCGATTTGGCTCGCCAGACGAATACGCTGTGCTTCACCGCCTGATAATGTCTCGGCAGAGCGAGCAAGTGTTAGATAGTCCAGTCCAACGCTGACGAGGAAGTTTAAGCGCTCATTAATCTCTTTAAATATTTTTTCTGCGACTTCACCTTTATGACCGCCAATCTTTAGCGTTTTATAATAATCCGCCGCATCACCGATAGACAGCTTGACGATTTCTGCAATGGTCTGGTCATCAACACGGACGTTACGTGAGATTTCATTCAGACGCGCGCCGTCACAGACGTTACAAGTGGTATCGGCTAGATACTTGGCCAGCTCATCACGGACTAGATTGCTTTGGGTCTTAGCATAACGACGCTCAAGATAAGGCAAGACCCCTTCAAACGGTATGGTTTTATTGGTTTTGCGCCCGCGCTCATCGGTAAAGTTAAAGGTTAGCTTCTCTTTACCTGAGCCTTGCATAATCAGATCTTGCTGCTCTTTTGTCAGCGTTTGCCAAGGCGCGTCCATATCGATTTTGAAGTGCTTGCAGACGGTAGAGAGCAGACCGAAGTAATAAGCATGACGCTTATCCCAACCGTTTATCGCACCTTGATTGAGTGATTTTTCATGATGGGTAATCAGCTTTTCAGCGGCGAAGTATTGACGCTTACCAAGGCCATCACAGCTTGGACATGCACCATATGGATTGTTAAAACTGAACATGCGTGGCTCAAGCTCAGGCACCGCGCGATCACAGACAGGGCATGAATGCTTGGCTGACATCACTTGATTGTCGCTGCCATCTTCCTTTGGATTACCATCCATAAAGTGTAGGGTCACTAGCCCTTGACCAAGGCGTAACGCAGTCTCAAGACTCTCCGCCACACGGTTGCCCAAGTCATCACGGACTTTAAAGCGATCGACTACGACCTCGATAGTATGCTTTTTCTTTTTATCAAGCGTCGGTAGCTCATCCGTATCGTAGACATCACCATCGACACGGACGCGGACAAAGCCCTGACCAATCAGCTGCTCGAGCAATACGGTATGCTCACCTTTACGCTCACGTATCACAGGCGCTAGGATCATCAGCTTAGTATCAGCAGGTAGCGACATGACTTGATCGACCATTTCAGTCACTGACTGGGCGACCATGGGCTCATTATGCTCAGGGCAAAAAGGCGTGCCGATACGCGCATATAATAGACGCAAGTAATCGTAGATTTCGGTAATCGTACCAACGGTCGAGCGTGGGTTATGGTTGGTTGATTTTTGCTCGATAGCAATCGCAGGGGATAGACCCTCGATACTATCGACGTCAGGTTTCTCCATTTGCGAGAGGAACTGACGCGCGTATGCCGATAAACTCTCGACATAACGACGTTGCCCTTCGGCATATAGCGTGTCAAATGCCAACGAAGATTTACCAGAGCCAGATAGGCCAGTAATTACCACGAATTTATCTCGTGGAATGTCTAAATCGATGTTTTTTAAATTATGAGTACGTGCGCCGCGTATTGCGATATGGTCATGTGCCATCGGTTACAGGTTTCCTATTTGCTAAAAGGGGATTGGGAAATATCTCAAGTCAAAAAGTAAATATAGATCAGTAAAGTGGTTGGTTAAAACGTGAATAATTCTAAATTTATGATGTTGTTATAAGTAGTGTCGTTATAAAAGGTACATACATTGATAAGGTAAAAGTTATGCCAGCCTAGCTATTCATTTTTTATTATTGTTTGGCTTTATGTTGCTTGTCGCTCCTACCACTGTTTTTTATAGGACTAAACAAATCTAAATCAAATCAGTGTTAAGTAACAGGCATCGTTTGTTATGGTTTTGACCAAAAATGTCATTTTATAGAAGCGTTCATCGTTACGTAGATATGGTGAGTGAGCCGTTAATTGTGCTGACAACGTTTTACTTTATTGTCATGGTGACAGCATTATTCAAGGTGTGACTGTGCATCTGATGCACTTGGTAACAAAATAATCTCGTAATATGAATGGCTTGGGTTGAGGGCGCATACGTTACTGCACCAGTAAGACAAAAGTCTCGGCAACCAAACGGCGAATGTCTTATACTAGGGGGCTTGATTTATAGGCCAATGCCTTGATAAACCAGTAGTGATAAATCATGGTATGGCGCAAGTGTTAGTCGCGAAAGATAGCAATGAGCAACCAGCAATGATCAACCAGTGAGGCAAGTATGAATAGCGTAGAGAAACGGGCAATCCTCGGAGTCGGTGGCATCTTTGCCTTACGTATGATTGGCTTGTTTATGATTGTGCCGGTATTTTCTGTCTACGGTGACAATTATGCACACGCGACGCCATTTTTGATTGGTTTGGCCGTTGGTATTTATGGCTTAGGGCAGGCTATATTTCAGATACCGATGAGTTTGGCTGCTGATAAATTCCCGCGTAAGCCTATTATCTTTTTGGGATTGATACTGTTCGCTGTCGGCGGCATGATTGCGGCAAATGCGACGGATATTTATGAAGTCATCATTGGTCGAGCGCTGGCGGGTAGTGGTGCGGTCTCTGCTGTGCTTATGGCGTTACTGGCTGATGTGACTCGTGAAGAGATGCGTACCAAAGCGATGGCCACGATGGGTCTGACGATTGCGACCTCTATTATGCTTGCCTTTGCTTTTGGTCCATTGTTAGTCGGCTCGCTCGGTATCTCTGGGCTGTTTTGGCTAACATCAGGGTTTGCTATTTTGGCGATGCTGCTATTGGTGGTGGTACCGACGCCTATGCGCGTGCTCAAGCACAACCTAGATAACAAAACCATCGGTCAACAGTTAGCGACTGTTCTCAAGATTGGTGATCTTAACCGCTTACATATCGGTATCTTTGCGCTACATCTGACGATGACGGCGATATTTGTGATATTGCCGCACCAGCTCAGTGACGTACTTGGCTTGTCAGTACGTCAGCAAGGCATGGTTTATTTGCCGCTGTTATTCATTGGCTTCGCCATCGCGATACCTTTTATCATCATCGCTGAAAAGAAACGCAAAATGCGTCAGGTGTTTTTGGGTGCGATTGCGTTAATGACCGCCGCTTTAGCATTGCTAGCGCTTGGTAGTCAGGTCGGTGTTGGTATCATATTGGGTTTGCTACTGTACTTTATGGGCTTTAACTTACTTGAGGCGACGATTCCCTCATGGATATCTAAGCGCGCACCAGTCGCCAATAAAGCGACCGCGATGGGGCTTAATTCCTCTAGTCAGTTCTTTGGAGCATTTGTAGGTGGTGCAATGGGTGGTCTGTTATTAAACCAGCCTAATTTGTTGGCATGGGGCATACTGGCTATTATTATGGGTGCCGCACTGCTTATCATCATTCCCATTTCTCAACCACCTTACCTATCGAGCACGACGGTTACTATTCCTAAAGATATCAATATCCAAGACTGGTCACGACAAATGCTGGCAGTAGATGGTGTTGATGAGTTGGTCGTAATGGCAAAAGAGCAAGTCGCCTATTTGAAGTTAGATAAAACACAGTTGACGGATGATTCTCGTCAACAGCTATCGAGTTTGGCGCAAAGTCCGCTAGATATATAGCAGCTTTATACTTGTAGTTGTATACGGAAGTGAAGCCAAATAGCAAAAATTGCACAGACAGCAATTTCATAAACCATCAGTATCAATAAGTAGAAACTAACTATTTATCTCTATTTAAAAGGAATTAATATGAGTAAATTTAAGATGTTGTCTGGTAATGTCATCGAAGGTAGAAAGAAGGTGCATCGCTCAATAGCCAAGTTAACCGTAGGTCTTGGTTTATCAGCCATGCTATTAACTTCTGGTTGTGCTACGCAAAATATTCAGGCGTATCAGAACACCACACCGACGCTCGACATGCATGAGTTTTTTTCGGGTCAAATCGATGGTTGGGGTATGTTCCAAGGTCGAAATGGCGAAGTCAAAAAGCGCTTTTATGTTGATATTGATGCAACCCATGAGGGAGATGATGTCATTGTCTTAAACGAGAAGTTCTCGTGGGCAGATGGCACGAAATCGCAACGTATATGGCGCCTGACTGAGCAGGCAGATGGTAGTTGGAAAGGTGTGGCAGGTGATGTCATTGGTGAGGCAACAGGGCAAGTGGTTGGCAATACGTTGCACTGGAATTACTTATTAGAGTTACCTGTCGAGGACAAAACCTATAAAGTGACGTTCGATGATTGGATGTATCTTATCAATGAAGATGTCATGCTCAATCGCTCAGTGATGAAAAAATTCGGCATAGAGCTGGGTAGCGTGACGTTAAGTATGCATCGTAAGCCTTCTGATGCGAACTAGAAATCACTTAATAATAAGTAAGGTGCTATGCAATATCGATAAAGGTAGACGGTGTTCTTTAGCGTCTTAAAATGGCAAAATAGCAGCATATTTATCTATTACCTGTTATTTATTGGACTCTATAATATCGACTAGTATATCAAGATAGAGTATCTAAGCGACATAGACTGACGTGCACCATAGGTAGCCTATAGATATTTCGATAAAAATTGGTTAAAGTAAAATTATACAATTGATAGTGTCAAATGATGCTATCAGATAATGATTAAAACAGTTTATTAAATTATTCATAAGTAAAAGGACGGTATCATGCGCGGAGTCAATAAAGTTATCATCATCGGTAACCTCGGAGCAGATCCTGAGGCACGCCAATTCAGCAATGGCGGTAGCGTAACCAATATCTCGGTTGCGACATCAGAGCAGTGGACAGACAAACAAAGCGGCGAAAAAAGAGAAGCGACAGAGTGGCATCGTATCGCACTTTTTAACCGTCTAGGTGAAATCGCAGCGCAATACCTGCGTAAAGGCAGCAAAGTCTATATCGAAGGTAGTTTGCGTACACGTAAATACCAAGACCAAAGTGGTCAAGACCGTTATATTACTGAGATTCGTGCTGAACAAATGCAGATGCTCGATGGTCAAACTGGCGGCGGTCAGGGTGGAGATAGCTTTGGTGGTCAAAACCAAGGTCAGAGTGGCGGCTATAATAATCAAGGTGGCCAAAACAACCAGAATAACTTTGGTCAGCAAGCAAATAATCAAATGGCACATCAAGGCGGCTACAACCAACCAGCGGCTCAAGGTGGTCAGAATAGCTTTAACAATCAGGCGCCTGCTCAGCAAAACCAGTTCAATCAGCCAGCACAGAAACCTGCACAATCTAAGCCTACAGCAATGCCAGATGGCCCTGTAGATGATGACATTCCGTTCTAAATCATATAAGAAAGAAAGTGTAAAGGTGTATTGATATTTATTATCTTATAACTCTTTGATAGCAAGCATTAAAAAAGCCCTGCAACTGCAGGGCTTTTTTAATGCTTGCTATAGTTGATTCAATTTAAAAGAGATACAGGGCAACTGAGTGCAGATGTAACTGTGATACTTCAAACGAGGTTAAAACTGTAGCTCTTTTATAGAGGATTAACTATATCCAAAATATAATTCAGTTAATACTTTTTAACGTAGCTAAACTAATTTTTTATTAAAAATTTTTTTAATTTATTTAGTATGCTCTTAATCTGTAAACGATTAAACTTAAGTTTAATCAGTATTGGTTTAATACTATTAATTTTTACATTAGTTAATATGCTTACTACCTTCTATACTCTATATTGACCGTTTATACCAAAAAATAATTATGATTAGTGACGTTTGGTTTTAAAAATTGCTATACTGAATCTATATGGCGTATAGTTAATATATATTGATCGTCTCTAAATAAAATAAATTTCGATGATAATAGCCAAAGTTTTACTTGTTTCTTATTAATAAATCGAAAGCTATTTGGATAATAGATCTTTATATGAAATGGTTATATTCTTCGGAACGTACCATAGGAACAACATAGCAAGTTATAGAGTTAATGCAAAACTATCTCCAAGATTAGCAGTATTTGAGAGTATAGTGTACGAACTTACTACTCTATTATTTTAACAGTAGATTTTTGTCGAAATATTATTGTGAAATTCTAGCACTAGTCAAAATACTAGATTTTTTTTTATTAGAAACTGCTTTCAAAGCTATAATAGCAATATATAAAGCATGGTGACTTATGTGTTTAGATTTATCTAAAACTAATTTTATTTAAAATGGATACAATGAGCATCTATCACTATATGTTTTCTATTTATAATAGATTGTTCGGGTTGTTATTAGAAATTAAATACTCTTTAGAATTAATTATATTTTATGAATAGTCTTAATTGCTAACGAACGATTTGTTCTCCGCATATTTTCACGAAAAACAATACCTCAATAGAGGCCACACTCTTATTTTATAATTGGATTTATTATGAGCAAAAATAACGCAATTGATTTAGAAAATTTGAACGTAGATGAGTTACGTGCTATCACTGAAAACGCTCAACAACTTATCGCCAAAAAACAACATCAACGTTTGTATGATGCCTATATGCAGTTCGAGCAGATTGCAGAAGATAGCAATGCAACGATCGAAGAGATACTGAAAGCTGGTGAAAAGTTAGAGAAAAAACGCAGTATTAAATATCGTAATACTGATGACCATAGTGAAACTTGGACTGGCCGTGGTCGTAAGCCAACGTGGTTGGTTGAAGCGCTAGCAGCAGGTCGTGATATCGAAGATTTTGCTATTTAATTAGCTGTTTTCTTATAAAGTTAATTTCTGTGAGCCAGCTTGAAATTGCTATTGATAATGGTGTATTTACAACCATTTAGCGATAGATAGAGCTGTTTTTCAGAAATTAAAAGCCAGTATCTTTACTGCCAGTATTTTGGCAAAAAGATACTGGCTTTTTTTCTGTCATCTATATGCAATTGTTTGTTATGATAATGACGTTTTTGTCTTATATAAGAGTTGTACGACTGTGGCCCAAGTATCTGAGTTTTCTCATAAACGTCCCCGTAAGCTCTGGTGGCTAGTTGGGTTTGTGTTGTTTGCGCTATTTGCTGTGTTGCAAATGCCAGCAGCATGGTTACTTGAGAAATACGCGCCAGATACGCCTTATGTCCAGCATGTATCTGGCAATGTATGGCAAGGTGCTGCCATTTGGCAATTGCCTATGTCATCGTCGTCGCTTACAGGTATGGCAGAATGGTCATGGCAGCCTTGGCAGTTACTCATAGGTAAGCTAGGTGCGGATGTTAATATCCACTCAGCACAGACACGCCTGAATGGACAAGTTAAACTTGGTCTGAGCTCATGGCAAGTTGACAACATGAGTGGAAAAATTGCACCTGAGACGCTAGCGAGTGTGGTCAATTGGCAGCTGCCGAATACCCCTATTCAGGTAAATAATGTATCGCTAACGCGTCAGGCTAATAAAAGTGACGCATCTAGTAGTGAGCCTGCTAAAAACGCTGGCGGATTTAGTGCAGCAGATGGCCAATTGACTTGGGTTGGTGGCGAAGTAGGCTATCCTAGTGGTGGCAAAGTTTTTTATATTACGATGCCTGCTCTAAGAGCTGAGCTTAGTACAGAGCAAAAAAACAATAGAGATCTGCTCCATATTAATTTGCTGAATAATCAAGATAAGCGTTTGGGAGATCTGTATCTCGACAGCGATAATATGCTCGATGTCAGTTTGACGCAGCGCTTGCTAGAGAATATGCCTGAGTATAAAGGACAAGCCCCCCAAGATACGCCAGTTGTCAGTGTTCGCCAGCCATTGTTAGCTGGTTTGGGGGCGAACTAAATGCTTAATATTGCCGCAAGCCTAAAACCTGTTATCAATACTCTCAATCGCTTTTCAGGTTGGCTATTGTTGTTAGCCATTGCTTGGCTATGTTGGACAGCGGCCCGCCTTTTATGGCTATTGCTAGCAGCGCCTTTAGCACCTGCATTGCCTTTAGCAACTCTACAGAATAGTGCCAAATCTACCAACGATTATAGTGGCTTGTTTGCAATCTTTGCTGATCCCGATCCTGTTACCGCAGCCGTGCAACCACCTCCCAACATTGAGCTCAAAGGCGTCCTACTAGCCATACCTGAGAGCATGTCTTCCGCCTTATTGAATGTCAATGGCGAAGTCAAAAATTACCGCATCGGTGATGGGCTAAAGGACAGCGATTATACGCTCGTCGCTGTTGACTGGAATTCAGTTATCATCGCTGATGCTAACGATAAAGAAACCGTTATTAAAATGCCAGAGGCGATGCCATTAGACCAAAGTGATATGCTAGCAAGCGGAATAAGTAACCAGCGTTTGCCAAACAATAGTATGTTGCCTACAGCGCCCCAGCCAGTACAAAATGCTGTTCCTGAGGCAGAAGGGACAACTGGCGCAGACACTTCAAGTAATCCCCAGTCGGCTATCGAAGAAGCAGTTACGGCTTTGCAAGAAAACCCCGCCAGTTATCTAAGTAGAATGGGGGTGATGGCATCAGGTGAAAGTTACCAAGTCACAGCGGCGATGCCTGCTGGCCTACGTAATCGTTTAGGGCTAGAGCCAGGCGATAAGGTACTGACTGTCAACGGACAGAGCGTGGGTAATAACCCAGCGCAAGATGCTGGTGTACTTCAGCAAGTACAGCAAGCAGGTGAAGCGCAGATAGAGGTTCAACGTGGTGAGCAAGTTATTACGATTCGCCAGCAGTTCTAGCAAGGTAGGTTTTTAGCAAAATTGCTCCTTAAAAATTCAGCACATAGTAAGCAATATCACTGTAGGTAATCATCAATATGGTAAGTTTTCAGAATTTTTCAGCCACGCATTTGTACCGTAGCCTGCAGCGTTTGATGCGCCTGTGTCGTCCACTTTGTCTGGCAGTGCCATTATGGGCTGCTGGTGTTGGTCTTGCCAATGCTGAGAGCTGGAAAGTCAATTTACAAGACGCTGATATCAAAGCTTTTATCAATGAAGTTGCGACCATCACCGATCAAAACTTTGTTCTTGATCCACGTATCAATGGCAACGTCACAGTCATCTCCAATAAAGCCCTGTCCCGTGATGAGATTTATCAGTTATTTCTGAGCGTGATGCAAGTGAATGGTATTGCCGCGATTGAATCGGGAACGACGACAAAACTGGTGCCAGATAATATTGCTAAGCAATCTGGTGTGGCAGTTGATTTACGCGGTGATAGTGTGGGTGAGTCGCTCGCCACTCGAGTTATTTATTTGACCAATACCCAAGCTGCAGAAGTATTAGGAGTTATTCGCCCATTGATGCCGCAGTCGGCTCACGCGGCCGCTGTACCTGGTGTCAATGCGCTAGTGTTGTCCGATCGAGCAGACAGCCTTAACCAACTGACAGCCCTTATCCGTGATTTAGACAGTAATGTAAATGACAGTTTGCAAGTGATACCACTGCGTCACGTCGATGCCGAGCGTATGATGGAGTTGATTAGCGCCTTAGTCTCAAGTGCGGGTAGTGGACAAGCACAAGGTGGCAACAATCAGCTAAAGGTGATTGCTGATACGTCGAGCGATAGACTGTTGGTCAAAGGCAGTCCTGAAATGATTGCTAAAGTCCAAGAAATGGTCAATCAATTGGATACCACGCCGACCAGACGTTTAAGTGGTCTCCGTGTTTTTCGATTAAAGTATGCTAGTGCGGGTCATATCGCCGATATGTTACGCGGCTTGCTCGCTAATCAATCCATTAATAGTGCTGGCGCGACCTCGACACTAGAATCAGCTTCGCTAAATGATGTAAGTAGCACAGGCGCCGCAATTAATAATGCAGCCAGCGATAGCCTAGGTAGCAGTGCGGCTGCTGTGTCGACTAGCAGCACAAGTGGAACAAGCACAGGAGTGGGTGGTCGTCCGTTTAGTATTATCGCTGATGAAACTCAAAATGCCGTTATCGTCAATGCCGCACCTGAGCTAATGTTTGAGATTGAAGACGCGGTCAACCAGTTAGACAGTCGCCGCGCACAAGTATTGATTCAAGCGGCTATTGTTGAAGTGTCAGGCGACGATGCCACCCAGCTAGGCGTTCAATGGGCGTTAGGTAACGCCAATAGTGGCTATGGAGTGGTCAATTTTAATAATGTGGGAGCCAGCGCGACGACACTTGCGGCGGCTGCTTTAGCGGGGACGAGTACGGCAGGCATTAGCGCTGCTGCCAGCTCTATCGCAGGTGCATTGATAGGTATTGGAGACAGTCGCAAAGACAGTCAGGGCAATACAGAGTTTTATGGCGCTATTTTACAGGCGCTTGACTCTTCTACCAGCGCCAACTTGCTGTCCATGCCATCGATTTTGACATTGGATAATGAAAAAGCCAGTATCTTAGTCGGTCAAAACGTACCCTTTGTCACGGGTTCCTTTACCACCAGTGGCAATAATTCAAACAACCCATTTCAGACGATTGATCGCCAAGACATTGGTATTAATCTGAATGTCATTCCCCACATTGGTGACAATGGCACAGTACGATTAGAGGTATCGCAAGAAGTCTCGTCAGTCGTACCAGGTAGTACGGGTAATGCCAGTGGGCTAATTACCAACAAAAGCCTTATTAATACGACCATTCTAGCGGATGATCAGCAGACAATTGCCTTGGGCGGCCTGATGCGTGACAACACCACTACACGTCAACAGAAAGTTCCTGGGTTGGGCAATGTTCCTGTTATCGGTAGACTTTTTCGTTCTGACAACGACAGCACCCAAAAGAGCAATTTGATTATCTTTTTACAGCCGACTATTTTACGTGATGGTGGCGCGGTAGCGAGTGTGACTGAACGCAAATTCAATCAAATGAGAGTGTTGCAGCTGGTCATTGATAAAAACGGTACGATTAAGCAATTACCATTGAGCGGCACTGAAGGTTGGAATGGTAATGTCAGTGCAGATTATGAGCTTATGCCGCTCAATCCCCTTATCCCTAAACGTGATCAAGCGCCAAAATCTACTTCGCAAGGTTTTACGAGAGTAGATAGTCCTAATAGCGGTATCACGACCTATCCTCTTAATCGCTAAAATATTAGCCTTATACATAACGGTTAATATGATTCAACTGACATAAATTAATGTACGATGTGATAGATACTAGTTACATCGTACATTAGCTTGCGTATTCATAACACAGATAAACATAGCCGCTTTTATATTTGGGTATATTAGTTACTAATAGAATAATGAGTTACGTATCTTGCTTTCCACCACAGTAAATCAGAAACTAAAATGAAAGATTATAATAATACAAAAAAATGGCTTTTACTAAGTGTGGCTGCAACTGCGCTATTGCTCATTCCTAGGCGCAGTAGTCGAAAGGACAATACGAAGACAGTAAATAACCATGATACCGTATCTGAGGGTAGTGATATTGATGATGCTCACGAGAATACAGCTAATAAATAGAAGTTAGTAATTAGAAAATAAAAGCTCAGCAATGCGTTTATAGTAATATTCTTCTATAAAAATATTTATATAGGAAAAATTGCTCAGCGTTTATTACTTAGTTTTATGTTTTAAAAAGTTAGTTTTGGAGTCCATTGATGTGTGGCAGAAAATCAGCGACTATGGCTGAGAGAACAAACACTAGAGAAGCTTTAAAAAATGTCTATCCTCTTATAGATACGCATACACATTTTGATGCTCCAGTGTTCGACAATGATCGCAGAGAGCAGGTAGAGCAGGCTTATAGTCAAGGTATCCGTCACTTAGTGCTAGTAGGTTATCTATATCAGTATTTTGATCGAATGTACGATACTCAAGGTTTCATCAATAACATGTCACAATCGTCTGTGACAAAGGTGGATAATGAAGATAAGTGTGATGTTGCAGCCTATATCGCGCTAGGTTTACATCCTTTTTATATTGAGCAGCATACCGATGATCATTTGATACAACTTGAACAAATGGTGATAGAGCGTCGTCCGTTAGCTATTGGTGAGATTGGATTAGATACCTTTACCAATACAATGAAGCAGCCTGATGTATTTGCTAAACAAAAAAGGTTCTTTGCGGCGCAGTTGGATATAGCAGTGGCCCATCGACTGCCAGTGATGCTGCATATTCGTAAAGCGCATGCTGAAGCGCTCGCAATATTAAAAGCGCATAAATACGATGCGCATAAATTAGGCGGTATTGCCCACAGCTTTAGCGGGGGTGAGCAAGAGGCAAAGGCTTTTGTAAAATTAGGGTTTAAGCTTGGTGTCACGGGTCAGATTACCAATCCGAAGGCCAAAAAACTGCGCCGTGCTATTCAAGTAGCAGTTGAGAGTCATGGCATCGAATGCTTGGTCATTGAAACGGATTGTCCAGATATGACACCTATTATGTGTCAGACAACGGATGATACTGATTCACATGATAGAAATATACCAGCCAATCTGCCATGGGTATTAGCAAGCTTGAGTGAGCTATTAGAGATACCACATGATAAACTTGCTAAGCAATTGTGGCAAAATAGCTGTGATGCTCTGAAAGTAGACTGGGCTTATCCAATGTAACTGTGCTACTTATAAGAAAAGCATCGTTGTAATTAGAAGCTAAAAAGTACTAGCCAAATAAATGACAACCAAAATATTTGAAAAGAGAATTTGATCTGTTATGAGTGACACGCGACAATTTGAACAACTAGAATCCGTCGAAGACAGTCTTGCACAAGACGAATCGCGCCAACAAGATGAGCAGTACGATCGTCGTTTTCAAGGTACACGGACACTATATGGTACCTCTGCGGTTAATACTTTTTCGGCAGCTCATGTCTACATTATTGGTGTAGGAGGGGTGGGCTCTTGGGCAGCAGAGGCGCTGGCTCGGACAGCAGTGGGAACGATTACGTTGATTGATTTGGATGTATTGGTTGCTTCTAATGTCAATCGCCAACTGCCTGCATTGGACAGCACATTTGGTCAAAGTAAAATTGAAGCAATGGCAACTCGTATTAGAGAGATTAATCCCACAGTAACCTTAAATTTGGTCGATGACTTTTTGACAGTAGATAATGTCGCCACACTCTTACCAAGTCGTGAAGCGGTCAAATCCGCTACTGCTCAGGGTAGACCGATTGTTATTTTAGACTGTGTAGACGATATGAATGCGAAACTAGCAATCGCTTTACACTGTCGTTTTAATAAACTAAAGTTGGTCTGTGCGGGCGGTGCAGGTGGTAAGATAGATCCAAGTCAGATTAGAGTAAGTGATTTGCGTGACTGTTATCAAGACCCACTACTTGCAAAGTTACGCAACAAGTTACGCCACGAAAAAGGCATTAACAGTGCTTTAAAAGAGAAATTTGGTATCAAATGTGTCTATTCGACAGAGCCGCCAATTGTAGATAAAAGCTGTCAGACAGGTGGTCTGCAGTGCGGTGGTTATGGCTCAGCAGTGGTCGTTACGTCAGTAGTGGCGATGATTATGGTGAGTGAAGCATTACAATTATTAATAAGACAGACGAGTCGTAACTAATACGTCTGATATTATTTAACGGAGTTTACCTTGTCTATATCTAACTCACCTCAGCAGAGCTACCCTGTCGCGGTAGATGAAATAGAGCGTATCAATAAGCTAAGAAAGTATCAGGTACTCAATGAAGATGAGGAGCCTGCGTTTGATCGGCTTGTTGAACTCGTGAAGCTGTTTTTTGATGTGCCTGTAGTCACCATTACTTTTATGGATGAGGAAACCCAATATTTAAAGCCAGCCTGCCAATTCGATAGTGAAGATGAGGCTGTAAGCAAAGGGCCACGTAACACGGCTTTTTGTAATTATA
Source organism: Psychrobacter sp. Pi2-52 (assembly GCF_904846705.1). Classification (GTDB taxonomy): domain Bacteria; phylum Pseudomonadota; class Gammaproteobacteria; order Pseudomonadales; family Moraxellaceae; genus Psychrobacter. The sequence continues at coordinate 272,989 of NZ_CAJHBS010000001.1, read as the reverse complement.
CAATATTGTCTGATGATGTATTAATCGTGCTAGACACCTTTAAGGATAGTCGTTTTAGCCAAAGTCCGATGGTCACAGGCGCTCCGTATCTACGATTTTATGTTGGGGCACCTATTATCTTGAATGAAGACAACAAAAGGTATCGTCTAGGCACCTTATGTCTTATGGATACTGAGCCACATCAGAGTTTTAGTAGTCAACAAGAAAAGATATTGGCGCAGTTTGCAATGATGGCCGCAGATGCGTTGAAATTACAAGACAAACAACGCGATGCTAAGCGTGCTAATGAGATGAAATCAAGCTTTTTGGCTAATATGAGTCATGAGATTCGTACACCGATGAACGGTATTATCGGTATGGTAGAGATGTTAGGTGATACCGAACTCAGTAGCGAACAGCGTGACTATGTTGATAACATTAAAGTCTCCAATGAGCATTTAATGGTCATTATTAACGGTATTTTAGACTTATCGAAGGTTGAGTCTGGAAAAATGACGATTGATTCTATTCCATTGAATTTATCTAGTTTATGTAATGAAGTCGTCAGTTTATTTGCAATAAAGGCACGTCAAAGAGGTGTAACCTTAGATTATCATTATACTGAAACACTATCACCTTATGTAAACGGCGACCCTGTACGTCTAAAGCAGATTATCGCAAACTTGGTCAATAACGCGATCAAGTTTACACGTGAAGGTGGTCAAGTAAGTATCGATGTTAAACATATGGACAATTGTTACTGTCCAAATAACATTGACGAAAAATTCGTGAGTACGAGTCAAGAAAAAGAAGCAAACAAAATAGAATGCGATAAAACTGGTCAGAACATGACTTTGTGTATAGAAGTAAAAGATACGGGTGTTGGTATCAAAGAGGAGTCGTTAGAGGCGATATTTGACGCTTATGACCAAGCAAATAAGTTTACTCATCGTATTTACGGTGGTACTGGACTTGGACTGTCTGTTTGTAAGTCCCTAGTCGATTTGATGGGTGGTCACATTCACGTAAACAGTGAAGTAGGGGTTGGTACGACATTTAGTGTTTTATTACCGCTGACTACTATTGATGAAAACAAGTATGAGACATGGCAAGACTCTCACGATACGACTATGATTGAACCTACGCATGAGCGGTCTGGCCATATCTTGTTGGTCGAGGATGATGCTGTCAATGCGATCATAGCCAAAAAATCACTAACCAGCAGCGGTCATACTGTCACCCATGTTACGGATGGTCAGCAAGCAATTGAGGCTTTTGCTTTATTTCCTGACCGTTATGATGTGATATTGATGGATCATCATATGCCGATTATGGATGGAGTGCAGGCAACTATCAAATTGCATGAATTGTATGATCCTCAAGTATTGCCGCCCATTATAGCCCTGACTGCCAATGCAATGGACGGCGAGCGTGAGAAGTATCTGAAAGTTGGTATGCAGGATTATTGCACCAAACCTTTTAAGCAAGAGCAGTTGAATGCCTTAGTACAGTATTGGCTGATACAGAAACAATCATTGGAAGAAGAGTAACTTACTAGATATTAGTATTAGCACCATTGATTAGCATTTCGATTAACCATGATCGATAAATATAAAAAAAGCTTAACCGCCTATATGGTGGTTAAGCTTTTTTATTGATGATAGAGATATCAGTAAATATCAACTATCAATCATGTTCGGAGCGATATTAGTTCACGCGAGTTTGGTAGTCGCCAGTACGCGTATCAACACGTACCACTTCACCTTGTTGCACAAATAATGGTACACGTACAACGGCACCTGTCTCTAATTTAGCAGGTTTGCCACCACCGCCTGAAGTATCGCCGCGTACGCCAGGATCTGTTTCTACGATTTCTAACTCAACGAAGTTAGGCGGCGTGACTGACAGAGGAGCGCCATTAAATAACGTAATGGTACATAGAGCATTGCTGTTTTCTTTTAACCACTTGATTGAGTCACTCATTGCGTTTTTGTCCGCTTGAATCTGCTCAAAGCTCTCAGGATGCATAAAATGCCAAAACTCGCCATCGTTGTATAGATAGTTCATTTCAGTATCCATCACATCAGCAGCTTCTAAGCTGTCACCTGATTTGAAAGTTTGTTCCAGTACTTTGCCACTACGAAGGTTGCGCAACTTAACACGGTTAAAGGCTTGACCTTTACCAGGCTTAACAAACTCGTTTTCAAGAATGGCACAAGGGTTGCCATCAAGCATCACTTTTAGACCAGCTTTAAATTCATTAGTAGAAAAACTTGCCACAAGAAACTCCTAGGGGTTGTAAATATAATAGTAAGACATAGGGCTGACTGTACCAAAATTTTCTGTTATGCCAAGTATTTACGGATTAACGAGGATACTTTGATAGGCTAGACACTAAGGGCGTATAATATCGGATTTTGGGCACAGGTAATAGGCTGTCATGATAAACCATTTAATCACACAAAAAAACTGGCAAACGCAATTATCGGAAGCTATTACATCTGTTGATGAGCTATTGAGTATCCTACAGCTTGAATCAATGCGTGCAGAAGTTTACGTACCTAAGCATTTTGAACTGCGTGTGCCGCGTGGCTTTGTGGCAAAAATGGCTATTGGCGACCGTAATGATCCCCTGCTTAAACAAGTGTTGCCAGACCAGCAAGAGCAGATTAACGTCACAGGCTACGTAGCAGATCCGCTGAGCGAAAACACTCAAAACCCTGTAAAAGGTTTGCTCCATAAGTATCAATCAAGAGTGTTATTAACGATTACAGGCGCGTGTGCTATTCACTGCCGTTACTGCTTTCGCCAGCATTTTGACTATAGTGCCAATATGCCGACTGCTGATGCAAAAGAAAATATCATCAACTATATTAATGCAAATTCTGAGGTAAATGAGGTAATTCTGAGTGGTGGTGACCCACTAAATGTGACCAATAGACGTTTGTTTTTATGGTTAGATACTTTGGAGTCTCTTCCGCAGATTACTACCATTCGGCTGCATACGCGTTTGCCATTGGTGATACCCGCACGCTTGGACGCTGCATTGCTAGAAAGGCTATCTCAAAGTCGCTGTCATATTGTCATGGTCATTCACTGTAATCATGCCAATGAGCTAGATGCACCAACTACTGAATACTTGCAACGTGCGAGAGCAGCTGGGATTACTCTATTAAACCAAGCCGTGTTGTTAAAAGGTGTCAACGATACTCTTGACGCGCAAGTGCAGCTTAGTCAGCGTTTGTTTACTTGTGGCGTGCTACCATACTATTTACATGTGTTGGACAAAGTGGCTGGCGCGGCACATTTTGATAGTAGTGAGCAAGCAGCGATTGAGCTTTATTGGTCATTGTTAGCATCATTGCCAGGTTATCTTGTTCCTAAGTTAGTCAGAGAGTTACCGAATAGACCTTTTAAAGTGCCGATTGATATTTACAGCAATAGCTAATATAGGGCACTATAACAATTTAGGAGAATTAGTAAACAAAGAGAGGCTCTTAAAAAAGATACGGATAGTATCTTTCAAAACTAAAAACTAAAAACTAAAAACTAAAATCTAGGATTTATACTTTTGTATAAGTATATATAGATATATGATTGGAGCAGAATATAGACTGTCAGTATGTAAGCTAACTTAAAAATATACAATTTTAGATGTAAGATTTTGACAGTATGTAGGTATTGTCAGAGCGTACTGCTAGATTTAGGCTTACAATAAATAGATATCATCACTTTTCTATAGTCTAGCTTAACAAACATTTTTTATGCCATACATGTATTTGTACTGCTGCATATTACTGATTGCTTCGGAGTGACTAATAGAGAGTAAAGATACTGATGATAACGTTATCAATGTTTCGAGAGCATTTAGATTCTACAGAGCCACTACCTCCGCTATCTAATCGCTCAGTAAATGGTCAAGAGCGTTACTTGTTAAAGATGTTAGCAACGCTACCTACGCTTACCCAAGAGCAGCAAACAGAGCATTTAGAGAGTCTACTGACAGTATTACGTGAATCCAATATGGATGAACAACAGCGTCTTAAATTAATGGCAACAGTCATTGATGCCTCAGACCGACTGATTGCAGATTTTAGGCAGCACTATATCTATGAGACAGGCGCGCTTAGTCAGGATCAGATGTCTTATATCGCTCAAATGCAATCGCTGCATTATTTAATTATTATGGTTTATGACAAAGTCATACGTCGTGAGACGCAGTTGTCACAAGCCTCCTTAAACCAATTTTCTGGTAAAGGTTGGCAGCGTTTTTTTGGTGCTGAGACTAAACCTGATAGCACTCTTGCTATTGCGATTTATCAATCACTATTAAGATACCAAAAACTATTAGCAGAAGAAACACTGTGCTATCGAAAGCCATCAAATTACCTGTGGTCTAAAGTCAATCAGTTATATTATCTTGCTCATCAGAGAAAAGTGGCTGATATTGATTTAAGTCTACATACTGTCATGAACCAAACAAACAGTATTCATCAGTTATATTGCCAAATGTGTTTGCATCACTTGTTAAATTTGCGTGCTATGAGGCGCCCGAATATCTTACTCGTACAGCGTCTATTGCCTGATTGGGCTAAACACATGGTCGCGACAATGGAGCCTGCCACCGAGACAAAAGTTTTCGTTGATCTTCATAGTAGTAATCCGCCAAGCTATCTAACAGTCAACTCTCATATCAACCCCTATGAAGATCGTCATGACTGTCTATTTATAGAACTGACACCGATAGTTGAGTATTTTGAGTCACGTAAAAAAGACTTTATCGAGGAAGGTGGTACAGTAGAATATAGTCTGCTTAATGCTATTTCGATGACCATCAGCTACCGCTATTTGCAGCCGCCACTTACCTTACCAACCAAATATACTATCAAACAGCAGGCAAAGTTAATCACCAATTTTAACGATATACACTACCATATAGGTCATTCAAAAACTTTTGCCAACTTGATCGCTATCAAACATCTACGAGAAGAAGACAGACCTTTATACGATACATTTGATAGCGAGCGTAGCCGCAGTAGCGTTATAAACATTGAGATATTTGACGACCATGACAGTTCTTCAGCATATCGCAGACTGCATTTGTTGCCAAAAGCTGGTAAGCCTAATGAGAATGTTGTCGACGAAAGTATTCTCAATAAAGAAGAGCTTATTGTAGAAAAAAATGACTCTGATCTTTCTAGGACAACACCGCAGCCTTTGCATATCATGAGTCTGATTTTGGTCTATGGATCTGAAAATACAGAACAACCTAATTGGTCAATAGGGGTGGTACGCTGGTTAAATGTCGATACTAAAAATCCAGAAGTGGAATGGCAGATACTCGGGCTTAAAATTGTAGCATGTGGACTACGTTTAGAAGGCAGTAAAACACGAAGTCACCATTTTGTACCGGCATTTATTCTCGGTAAGGATGAACAGCTACAGACGAGCGGCACGTTAATCGTATCACCTTCGTACTTTCAAACTGATGATAGAGTCGTCATGCGTATTGGTAATAAACAAACTTCTTTACGATTAGGACGCAGGCTGATGATGACTGATAAGTTTAGTCAATATGAGGTGGCGCAGTTATAGCGCTTAGGGACATCTGTACATAACAGGTGTTTTAGGCCATAACGAAGCATTTATACAGATTTCTGTCAGTAATATAGTAGTCGACAAAGGTCATAAGTTAATCTGCAGTTGGTCTAATTATTGTCTATAATGATAAATATTGTTACTCTGATTTTTATGATATCTCTAACAATAAAGTAATTATCATGGTGAAAGCTCAGTCTATACTGATAGGATTCATAGAATATTAACGCTAGCGTGTTTTATGTGCTAGGTTAGTTTTAGACAAAGATGTAAAGTAACAAAATAATAGATAACAATACGTACGACTAAAAGGCTCCTTATGCGCTCTCAATCTCTTTTAAATTTGTTGGTGATCAATGATGATCAGCTCTATGCTGAACGTCTTGTGCAGTTATTGAGTCCTTATTATGATAGTGTGAATTTGGGGTTTTTGGACGATAAAGAAGAGCTATTAAAACTTCTGCGCCAACCGTGGGATGTACTGGTATTTGGCAAAGCTTATAATATGAGCTTTACAGATGTGGTGAGCATCGTACAAGAGCAAAATATCGATCTGCCAATGATCTGTTTAACGAATGAAGAGATAGCGTCGACTGCCTACAATGAGTATGAGCTACCGACTGTGATTAGTGGCACGATGATCAAAGCGCTTGAAATGGATCAAGAGATGCCAGTGGTAATGGCCATTTGTTTGCAACATAATAGTTTGCGCAGTCGTCGTGAGCTAAAAACCTTACGTCAAGTGCTTTCTGAAGCAGAACAACGTGCCAATGTGTTGATTAAGAACTCTAAGAGCGCGGTCGCTTATATAGACGAGGGTATTCATATATTTGCTAATGATCCCTATCTTCAGCTATTCGGCTTTAAATCGATGAATGAAGTGGTAGGCGTACCTATTATTGACCTGATTTCAGGTAGAGATAATGTTCAAGGGTTTAAACAGTTTTTACGTCAGTTTGACAAAGGCAGTCGCCAAGACGTTGAGTTTAATTTTGAAAGTGTACGGACAGATGGTAGTACTTTTGAAGCGAAACTACAATTGGCATCAGCCACACTAGAAGGCGAGCCAGTCATTCAGATTATTATTCAGCAGAATAGTAACAATAGTGCGGAGGTTGCTAAGCGTTTAGCTGAAGCTGAACGTAAAGATAATTTAACTGGCTTAGATAATCGTCGTGGTTTTGAAGATCAGATGATAGCAATACATCAGCAGGCGACGCAAGGACTAATGACCGCAGCCCTGCTATATGTACAGGTTGATAATGTAGGAAAAATAAGAAGTAGCTTAGGTCTACAAGGAATAGATGCAACAGTCAAACAAGTTGCCCACACGTTGACTGAGCTAGTACCTGATGGGCATGTGAGCCGTTTCAGCGATACCGCATTCACGATATTAGTAAAAAACAAGACGACGAGTGATATTGAAGAGCTTGCTAAACATATCGGTTCGTCAATAAAGGGTATGTTTATTGAAGTTGATAAACGTACAACCAATACAACAGTTAGTATTGCTATTGTCAAAATTGAAAAAAATACGGTAGAGCCTGTCATTATATTAGAACGCGCCATGGATGCTATCAGCCAAATCATGGTAGAAACTTCTAACAGTGGTGGATCTTACCGTATATATGACCCAAGCGAACATGCCAATAGCGATGATCATGCGCTTGCTGAGTCATTAGTGGATGCCATTACTAATAACCGCTTTGAGCTATCATTTCAGCCGATATACGACATCAACAACGATCGTAGCGACTTCTTTGAAGTGTATCTACGGTTACCGCTGTCAGATGCTGACAATACGGTATTAACCCCTGATCAATTTATGGCGGTGGCTAAAAAACATCAACTGTTAGAAAAGATTGATCGATGGGTGCTTATCAATGCCTGTAAGAAAATCAATGACGTCCGTAAGGTTCATCCTGAAGCCAAATTGTTAGTACAATTAACTAATGCTTCACTGGTTGATAAAAAACTGCCGATTGTCGCCAGTCAATTGATAAAAGCGGTAGGCGGCGCAGCTGGTGTATTGACACTACAGTTCAATGAAATAGATATCTCTGATCACTTAACCGTCGCCAAATCTCAATTTTCCGCACTCAGCGATGTTAGCTGTCAACTAGGTATTAATAATTTTGGCTCTTCTGTCAAATCTATTGAAATTGCCAATTTTGTCCAGCCTGATATGGTACGCTTGGCGCGCAGTTATATCCAAGATATTGGTTCAGCAGAAAATCTAGAAACGGTTAAATCTCTTATTGCGCGTACTAATGACATTAAAGTCGATGTGCTCATGCCTTATATTGAAGATGCAGCAACGATGTCAGTCGCTTGGAGTGTGGGTGCGCGCTATTTGCAAGGGTATTATTTAGAAGAACCTAGTAGCACAATAAAGGTAGCGAGTTAAAAGGCCAATACATCATATCGTTTATGTTATGGCGATGATATTCCTCAACCAAAGATTGCTAAAAATGTCCCTTATCAGTAGATATCAAATGAGCAGCCTTTTGGCTGCTGTTCTGTTGCTCGCAGCTTGTGAGAAAACACCACCTGACCACCGTGCTCCTGTGACTCTGCCCTTATATACCGATGGAGATGCGGACAACGGTTCGATAATTTATAAAGATGCTTGCGGTCAATGCCATCAACGTAATGCAGGTTTGAATAAAAAGGGCCCACAATTAATGAATATATATGGTGCGCCTGCTGCCGAGTTAAAAGACTATACCTACAGCAAAGGGCTAGAAGATTCAGGTTGGGTATGGGATGCAGAGACACTCGATCCATATATTGCAGATGCCCAAAAAGCCATGCCAGACTCCAAAATGCTGTCTGACCCGATGCCAGATGCGAAAGAGCGTGCCGATATCATTGCTTATTTATCTACGCTCCGTGCCGCTGCACCAACCGTTACAGCTGATGTAAACTGACTTATCATCGTTATGACCTAAAAAATGAGCCAATAACCTACTATGACCCATGCAGCTAACGATAGATCATTATCCATCTCTCAGAGAACAGCGAATCCGCTCAGCCAGCCCATACCTAGTACGTCTGATTTTCAACGCAACCAGCAGAAAATTGCACAGCTGTTAGCGAAATTAAATCAGATTGTATTGGACAAGCCGCAAGCAGTTAGGCTAGCACTCAGTTGTATCTTAGCAGGCGGTCATTTATTATTGCAGGACTTGCCTGGTATGGGTAAGACGACTTTGGCACAGGGCTTGGCACAGTTGTTAGGTTTGAGCTTTAGCCGAGTGCAATTTACCAATGATATGTTGCCTGCTGATATTTTGGGTATGAGCATCTATGACCAAAGTAAACAGCAATTTGAGTTTCGTCCGGGCCCTATCTTTACTCAGTTATTACTTGCTGATGAAATCAACCGTTCCAGTCCTAAAACGCAGAGTGCTCTACTTGAAGCGATGGAGGAGCGACAAGTCACGCAAGATGGCCAGACTTATCCTTTGCCACAGCCATTCTTTGTCATTGCCACCCAAAATCCATTGCAACAAGCAGGTGTCTATCCGCTCCCAGAGTCGCAGTTAGACAGATTCTTGTTATGTTTGTCATTGGGTTATCCATCGCCTGCCGCAGAGCGTGAGCTGCTAAAAGGTAAAGATCGTCGCGAGCTGCTCAAAGATTTGAATACGGTACTTGATACTGAAGCTGTACTATTGGCTCAGCAGGGTGTCAGGCAGGTTTATGTAGCAGATACAGTATTGGATTATTTGCAGAGACTGGTTGCAAAAACTCGTGCAAGCCAAGAGTATCATGGCTTATCGCCTCGCGGCGTGTTGTCGCTACAACGTGCTGCCCAAGCGCATGCCTATGTATCGGGATATATGGAAGTGACCCCTGAAAATATCCAAGCGGTGTTTGCTGCGGTCACTGATCATCGCCTCGGTCAGCGTTTCGTACCCGCGCATGTGACTGGTGGGCAGGCAACAAAAACCATTGCCCAACGTATCCTAGCAGAAGTGTCAGTCGTTGCTTAGCAGCTGGCAGACTGTTTGACCCTATTGATTAACTACATCGCTGAAATATAGTTCTACACGTAGTCAAATCTATATAACTTAGAAAAAATATCAAAGTCACTCAGTTCACTATTTACGGTATTCTCGCCCGCTTTTCTTGTATTCGAATTGTCCTGAATCAACTACATCGTTCTATTCGTGAGTTTGCTTGTCAGTCAGATATAAATACAAATGATGACAACATTGTCAATCAGATGGTAATAATAGGGTAGTCATGAGCTTGTTACCAAAGGCCTTAACCGCACCAATAAAATCAGCTCTGAGCCGCTGGTTTGCCGCGCGCGCACCTAAGAGTGACAGTGCTACGCTTAATTTGCGCAATGTCTATATTTTCTTTAGTCGTGAAGGAATGCTATTCGCCGTATTGTTAGTAATTACCTTTATCGCAGGTATCAACTATGGCAACAACTTAGTGCTTGGTTTGTGCTTTTATCTGGTCAGTATTTGGCTAATTAGTTTTCATGTTACTTTTGCTCATATATCTGGTCTACAAGTGCGTCTGCTAGAAGTCATTATGACAGAAGCAGGCTCGCCTGTTTGGGTTGCACTACAGTTGAATAGTGATAGTCGCCAACCACGGCGCCAGTTGCTATTTGAATTTGAGCAGTTAGCCAATAAGAAAACCAAAAATGGTATAAATGCGCAAAGTTCAGTGCTTATCACGCGATTACAAGGTGAGCAAGTCATTCGACTGCCTATTCAAACCAATACTCGTGGTCAGCTTGAACTGCCGCGGTTAAAAATAAAAACAGTTTATCCTCTAGGTATCATGCGTGCATGGTCTTACGTATACTTTGCGCGTACGGCGTGGGTATATCCAAAACCTGAAGTTTTTGATTGGCAAGCAAAATATGCAATCGCAAGCTTAGAGGATTTACCAACAGGTGGGCAGTATAGACAGGGTCAGGACGACTTTGAGCGATTAGATAACTATGTCGAGGGTGAGTCATTGGCCCGAGTCTCTTGGGGGCATGTAGCGCGGGGACAAGGTATGCTGACCAAGCACTTCGCTGATCCGGTCGGTCATGAGCAAACGCTTGATTATGCAGATATGCCAGCTGCACATCACGAGCAAAAACTTGCACAATTGGCTTATGGGGCATTGACGCTAGGTCAGCTAGGCTTGCCGTTTCAAATGCGTTTACCTAGTGATGTTCCTGCTACTGCGGAGATGGGTAACGGAGAATCCTTTGCGCAAGCATGCTTGCTAAGGCTTGCGAAAGCACCATGACCAATTCTAAACGCTTATCTTCTGCTGATGTTGATACACTGTCCACAGAGTATTCTGCGGTCGATGCTACAAAAACGGCAAGCTTTGAGCAGTTGGCTTTGAGTCAAAAAGTCTCAATTCGACCTGAGCGAAATGACGCTAAATGGTATCGTAAATTATTTGCACTGCCAGCTTATTATTGGGTATTAATTGCTCAAGTCGTCGTTGTGTTACCGCATGCCGCACATTTACCATTATGGCTGATAGGGTTTGCCGCCGTTAGTATCATCGCTCAATTGCCTTATATCAAAGCTAAATTCAAAAAACTATCGCACCTAAAGCGTATTTATCAAAGTATGCAAATGCTAGGCTTTCTGCTGGGGCTACTAGGTCTGTGGCTAACCTACAATACAGCGTTTGGATTGGATATGGGTGTGGCATTTCTAGTGCTATGCCTAGTTAGTAAGCTATGGGAGCTATATAAGCGCCGTGATGCTTATGTAGTGTTGAATCTATCATTGTTCGTACTTGCAGCATTATTTTTGATGGACCAAGGTTTACTGACTACTTTAGAAGTGATCGTTGGCGCAGTCATTGTGTTGCTAGCATTTATTGCGCTTAATGATGATAGCAATGCTAGCGGTGACGGACGCTTGCGTACATTGGGCGTGTTAGGGGTTGGCGCGTTACCATTATTGGTGGTGCTATTTTTATTTTTTCCGAGACTGCCACCGCTGTGGTCCGTACAGCTCTCAGGTCAGCAAGCCGTTACAGGTGTGTCTGATAGCATGTCTCCTGGTGATTTTGCCAATTTAGGGCAGTCGACTGAGCTAGCTTTTCGCGTAGAGTTTGCTGATGAGCGCCCACCACAACAGCAGCTGTATTGGCGCGGTTTGGTATTTAGTGATTTCGATGGTGTCACATGGCGTCCGGCTTCCCAAAAGAATCAATGGTCGTCGAGATTGCAAGCACCTGCATGGATTCAAAATGCCTTTGCTACTGTACCTGATGAATCAAGGGCGGCACCTGTCAATTACAAGGTTATCTTAGAACCCACTCAGCAAAACTGGCTATTTGGTCTTGATTATCCGTTCTCCCAGCAGCCAGATATCAATACTACCTCTGAATTTACCTTATCAAAGGACCAACCTGTTACGCAGCAACTTCGCTATGATGTGTTGCAGTTCGCCCAGATGCGTATTGATCCGGTTCTAACAGAGGCATCAAGACGTGAAAATCTTGCCTTGCCTAGTGAAGGTAATCCACAAGCACGCGCGCTTGCTAAGCAGTTATTTGAGCAGTCAGGTTCAGATCCTGTTCGCTACATCGCTGCTATTGAGCAATGGATTAATCGAACAGAGTTTCGCTATACATTGTCGCCACCAAGGCTCAATACTAATCGCATTGACGAGTTTTTATTTGAAACCAAAGCAGGGTTCTGTGAGCATTATTCGTCAAGCTTTACCTTTATGCTACGCGCCGCTGGTATTCCTGCACGAGTAGTAGCTGGCTATCAAGGCGGTGAGCCGAGTCGTAATGGTAACGTATGGGAAGTGCGGCAAATGGATGCGCATGCATGGACTGAGGTTTGGCTTGAGGGCCAAGGCTGGGTGCGTGTGGATCCTACAGCATTTGTGGCACCTGAGCGAGTAGAGCAAGGCATGAATACGATGACCGAGCAGCAAGGGGCGGCTATGTTTGGTAATGGTGCCAGTGCGCAAATCAGCTATCAGCAGTATCAAATGCTACAAACGCTACGCCGATTATCAGACCAAGCGAGCTACTACTGGCAAAAAGACGTAGTCGGCTATGACCAAGACAAACAGGCCGACTCGCTACTCAAATGGTTCAATATCAGCTCAATCCTGCAGCAAATCATTTGGTTAGCCATCAGTGCGGTTTCCGTTATGGCGATCTTAGTGTTTGTCATTTGGTATCGCCGCCGTAAGCGCTGGCACCCAGCAGACTTACCTCTTGCTCAGCTTTCAAAACGTGTTGCCAAACATGATAAATTATTAGCTCGCAATGATAATGAAGGGCAACTAGCTTGGTTGGAACGTTTGGCATCGGCTATTGATAGCCGTCAGGGTGGCAATGCTCATTCTGCTACGAGTCAACTAACAGATAGTAGTGATCCAATCGTTATTCAAACAAAGCTTATTGAAATTAGACAAAACTACCGTCAGTTACGCTATGGACGACTGAGTACATTTGATAGCAGTCATAGCGAGTATCAAGAACGACTCAAACAACTTAAAAAAGACGTACGTGCATTGTTATAAAGGTTTTTGATAATAGTGTTATTAAGTTGCTAAAGTATTTTGAGCTAACGACAAGTCAGATAAGCGAATCAATGAATAAGTAGATAGGTGGTTGTATGGCGATATATGTAGATTTTGTGCAGATAAAATTCAAAGGCCATAAGTGGTGTCATATGCTGGCGGATAGCTTACAAGAGCTGCATGATTTTGCGGCGTTTATTGATGTGGATGCGCGTCTATTTCATCGTAATGCCAGCTACCCTCATTATGATATCACGGTTCAAATGCGTGAAATCGCTATTGCGCAAGGTGCTATTCCTGCCGATAGAAAAAAGATTATCGAGTGTGCAAAGAAATTAAAAATAGAGTTGAATGACCAGATAGAGCAATCTAGTCATTCTTAATATCAGTATTTTCAAGTAGATAAGTAATGTTTCAATTGTCTGTTCACTTATCTACTCGAATGTATATTTATTCAACTATACTGAGCACATTATTTTGCTGTGGCTGCAGTGCTGATCGCGTTAAGTGCTTTTGAGATATTGGCAATCTCGGTATCACAACCTTTTATATTGTGGCGTGTCTTGAGGTAGTCAGGGTTGTTATATGACAGCCATACTTTCTTATCGGCATCTTCGCTAATTAAGATTTTTTGCGGCAAATCAATGGCAACAGTTTGCTCACAGTTCATTAATGGCGTACCTGCTTTAGGGTTACCAAACATAACGACTTGCGTTGGTCTCAATGATAAGTCGGCACTCTGTGCATTTTTCTGATGATCGACTCGCGCAAATATTTTCATACCCTTGCTTTCGATAACTGAAACCAGTTTGTCTGCGGTATCTTGGACGGAGTGATTGCTCTGTAAAGTTACCAAGCCTTTTTCAGCATTGATAGAGGTTGTTGTGTCTGTCATAGCACCAGTGCTATTGGTTTTATCCAGCAGCGTATCGATACTGGCACAAGAGGAAACGGCCACTGCTAGCGCAGCGATAGAGACGATTTTAATCATAATGATACCTATAAGTTGTCTGTAGTATGGTCAGTCTTAACTATAATGAGCAACATCGAATATTCATTGTGCGTAATCAGGTTTGTGATTGCAATACGTCTTAACAGAACGTTAAACCAAATGTTCTGCCAAGTAATCTACGAGCAGTCTAATCTTTGGTGATAAATGACGGTTATGTGGATAAATGGCCCAAATGCTTTCTTCGGGCTCTCTATAGTCATCAAGTAAACTGACCAACTCCCCAGACGCTAGGTATTTTTGCACATAATAATCTGGCAGCTGGACGATGCCCAAGCCTTTTAGCGCAGCATCGACCAGACTATAGCCGCTGTTATATTGCACCGTACCAGAGACACGCAGGTTCCTTTCTACACTTGCTTGTTGGTTGTCCGTCTTAGCATAAGTATTACTGTTCTCTTTTGCTTTAGCAGTATCTATAAAGTGCCAGTAGTCACGAGTACCTAGTAGGCAGTTATGTTGACTTAAATCACTCAGTTGGTGTGGTATGCCGTGTTTTTTTAGATAAGAGGGCGCCGCGCAGACAAAGTTAGTACGCAGGCTAAGTTTCTTTGCCATCATCGTCGAGTCATGCAATTTACCAATACGAATCGCCAAATCATAACCCCCTTCAATCAAGTCAATTTTCTGATTACTCAAAAAAGCAGTCACCTCGATATCGTGATACTGCATCATAAAATCATTGATCAGTGGTAATAACTGCTGCTCACCATAAGTAACGGGCGCTGTTAGTTTTATCCTGCCTTGAGGCTTTGATTGTAAGTTGGTTACGGCTTGCTCAGCGGCATCCAAGCCATCGAGCACACTGCGGCAATGCTGATAGAATACACGGCCTTCTTCAGTCAGTGAGACCTTGCGTGTGGTTCGATATAGCAGCTTTATATTTAATCGTTTCTCTAACGCGCTGATCTGACGGCTGACTTGTGCAGTCGAGATACCTAGCTCTTTTGCACCACGTGTAAAGCTCTCATATTCTGCGACATAGACAAACTCACTAATTCCTTCCCAGCGCATGATTATTACCAATATGTAAAAGATATTTGCAAATATAGCATATTGTTATCCGCCCAGAAATAAATATAATGGTTAGTATCAATGTAAATAGATGGTGTTTTACTGTCATCGATGCTTGCCTATAGAGGGCAGGCAAGATAAGCTCAGCCTATCTTTATTTGTTTTAACTGTGGATATAGTGACTGCTAAAATCCATAAGATGCGCTAGCAAACTTTCAAAACTACTTGTACTTATAACAAAACTGTTATGTCGTCACCCATAAATAACAATCAATTAAAAAGAGAGATTTTTATGTCGGATAAATTTATTAAATCAAAAGCCGCCATCGCGTGGGGTCCAAAGCAGCCACTATCTATCGAAGAAGTGGACGTCATGCTACCGCGTAAAGGTGAAGTGTTGGTAAAAATCGTTGCCAGTGGTGTCTGTCACACAGATGCTTTTACCTTATCTGGTGAAGACCCAGAAGGCGTGTTCCCTGCGATTTTGGGCCATGAAGGCGGCGGTATCGTTGAGCAAGTTGGTGAAGGCGTGACCAGCGTTCAGGTCGGTGACCATGTCATTCCGTTATATACAGCAGAATGCGGTGTTTGTAAAATGTGCCGCTCAGGAAAAACCAATCTTTGCTCGGCAGTACGCGAGACTCAAGGTAAGGGCTTGATGCCAGATGGCACCACACGTTTTTATAAAGACGGCGAGCCTATCTACCATTATATGGGTTGCTCAACTTTCTCTGAATACACAGTCTTGCCAGAGATTTCTTTGGCGAAAGTCAATAAAGAAGCGCCATTGGAAGAAGTTTGCTTGCTTGGTTGCGGCGTGACTACCGGCATGGGCGCGGTTATGAATACTGCAAAAGTCGAAGAGGGCGCTACAGTGGCTATCTTTGGACTGGGCGGTATCGGACTGTCAGCAGTGATTGGTGCTGCCATGGCAAAAGCCAGCCGTATCATTGCGATTGATATCAATGAAAGCAAGTTTGAGTTAGCCAAAAAACTCGGTGCAACTGACTGTATCAACCCGAAAGATTATGACAAACCAATTCAAGAAGTGATCGTTGAATTGACCGATGGCGGTGTGGATTATTCGTTCGAATGTATCGGTAATGTCGATGTTATGCGTTCAGCGCTAGAGTGCTGCCACAAAGGTTGGGGCGAGTCGGTCATCATCGGTGTCGCTGGCGCTGGACAAGAAATCTCAACCCGTCCATTCCAGTTAGTGACTGGTCGAGTCTGGAAAGGCTCAGCATTTGGCGGTGTAAAAGGTCGCACAGAACTACCAGGTTATGTCGAGCGCTATCTAGCAGGCGAGATTCCTTTACAGGACTTCATCACTCATACGATGCCAATAGAAGACGTCAATGAAGCGTTTGACTTGATGCACAAAGGCGAAAGCATCCGTACGGTTGTACACTTCTCAGAGTAATCAATGAAGGTAGGAACGACGTTATTGTCTTAGAAATACTGTATCCAAAATAAAAAGGCTGCTTCGATATTGAAGCAGCCTTTTTTAATATTATTTTCACACATAGCTTAATGATTGAAAGTCTCAAGCACTCTTTTTGCTAATGATTTGATCCGCTAGTGTCGATAAATCTGATGCGGTCAAATCTGGAACTGGTACGTTGGGCGCGTTCAGCATCGCATTATAGGGACGGGTCAAAAATGCACCGCGACAACCAGCCGCTTGTGCGCCTATAGTATCCCAGAGATGACAGGCGACAAGGCATAAATCTGACGTATCAACAGCTAGCGTATCAGCCACCAATTGGTAAGTATCAGGTGCTGGCTTGAACTTGCTAACAGCCTCAATGCTAAAGTGCTGCTCAAAGAATTGACTGAGACCAGCTTTTTCTAATGGCGTTGGAGACGCACTGCTTGCTGAATTGGTCAGCGTGACCAGTCGAAACCCTGCATCACGCAAACGAGTCAGTGCTGGTGCAGCATCAGGATGGGCAGGTAATGCACTCATTCTTTCTTTAAACTCATTGATATCGTCGTCTGTCAAAGTAACTTGTCTGATGTTAGCAACCATTTGCAATGCACCAACCCCAAGCTCGCCAAAAGGCGTATAGAGGCCGGACAACGTCATAGTTTGCGAGTACAGTACTAGCTGAGCGAACCATTCTCTCAGCACTCTTTGCTTACCAAAGACGCGCATGAATAAAGGCGTTAGCGTGTCGATATCGAGCAATGTTTCATTGACGTCGAACACAATAATCGAGGGAAAGCGTTCAGAAGACATAAAGTATCCTTTTATAGAATGACATTTTTATAACGTCGTATGGTTTACTCAGTCATGTTGGCCAATTGCTCTAAGATACTGATATAGTTCTCGACCCCTTGAGCACCGCTGACCAGATGACGCTCATTAAAGATAATCGCTGGTACACTTTGGATGCCTTGCTGTTGCCAATGCTGCTCTTCTGCTCGTACTTCTTTTGCAAAGAATTGACCTTCCAACACTGCTAATGACTCACTACGATCAAGCCCAGTCTCTGCTGCAATATCGGCAAGCACATTGATATCTGAGATATCTCTGTTATTGGTGAAATGCGCAGCAAACAAGGCTTGCTTTAGCTCATGCATGCGGCCTTGCTGATCAGCGAAATGTAGCAGCTGATGCAAATTAAATGTGTTATGCATACGTGTGTCATCATTGAAATTAAATTCAAAGCCAACTTCCTGTCCAGCTTCAGTCATTCTGACTCGGCTAGCATCTGATTCTTGCTTAGTAGAGCCGTACTTCTCGATGATGTGCTCACGTAGGTTTTGACCTTCGCTTGGCATATTTGGGTTTAGCTCAAACGGATGCCAGTGGATAGTGTGAGCGGTATTGGTTTGCTCAAGTGCTGCTGCTAATTGGCGATAACCGATAACGCACCAAGGACAGACGACGTCTGACACGATATCTATTCGGAGTGGTTTTTCTGATGTGCTCATATTTCCTCGCGGGTATTATTATGTATGTTTTATTTGAGATGTATAGATAGAGGCATATCAGTTGGAATCAAGCAGATATACCTAGTTATCAGACAACTATAACTAGTTACCATATATCAAGTCAGTTCATACTAAGAGAATGACTAAGTGATTACAATGTAGTCTGCGCAGTCGGCGTCGCCAATTCGGTAGCGTAATTGTAACCATTACTAATAAGAAAGTAGGCGTTTTTGCAATACGCTGACTCAGTCATAACAAAACCTACGAATACTTAACCAAGCAGGTATGGTCATAAAATAGCTTTTTATTTAAAGTGGCTTCGTCGAAATGATAGTTGAAAAAGAAAAATTCTAAGCAAGAATAAAAATTAATATCAATAACGGAGTCACAGATGAAAAATATCACTGAAGCAATGAACTGGCGCTACAGCACAAAAGAATTTGATACCAATAAGAAAATCTCAGCAGAAGATTTCCAAAGTCTAAAGGATGTTTTACGCTTAAGTCCTTCAAGTACCAATATCCAGCCTTGGCATTTTGTCATTGCTGATGATGAAGCTGGTAAAGCCCGAATCGCAAAAGGCACGGAGGGCATGTACGAGTTCAACGATGCCAAAGTAAAAAGTGCCTCGCACGTCATTGTATTCTGTAGCCGTGTCTATTCAGATGATGAGTTTTTGGATGACATCTTAGAAAAAGAAGATGCAGATGGTCGTTTTGCAGAGCCAAAATTTAAAGAGCAAATGCATCAGACGCGTAAAATGTTTTTGGACATTCGTCGTTATGAGCAAAAAGACGAGCCACATTGGTTGATAGAGCAATTGTATCTCAATATGGGCGCTTTGCTACTAGGGGCTGCAACTTTGGGTATTGATGCGGTGCCGATGGAAGGGGCGGATTTGAAAGCACTTGATGAAGAGTTTGATTTACGTAGCAAAGGCTACACCGCTGTGGCAGTCGTATCACTTGGTTATCGTAGTAAAGATGACTTTAACGCTGAGCTGCCAAAATCACGTTTTGATGAAGAAACGATTATCACGAAAGCCTAGCCAGTTATTAGCTAAGCAAAGAACGGATTTAATAGACATATCTACTAAATACTATACGTAAAAAGTCTATTTAAGAGCCTCATAAACTGACCGTTTATGGGGCTTTTTTTATCGATATTTCCTTTGAAATAACGTTAAAAACTGATGATAAAAAACATACCATCTATTAGCAGCGCTAACATTTCGATACTCTTGCAGATTAGAAACTACACTGAAACCCCTACAAAGTAAAAACAAAACAACTGTTTTCATACGTCATAATAAATTTATTGACGCTGTCATTTTGAAGCGTATTTCACCATTCTATTATGTTCATCTGCCAGCGAGAAGCCAGCATGTCTACTTTGACCTTAACAATCAATAAGCAAGATTATCAGCTCGAGAATCTTGACGCTCGTACGACACTGCTCGACGTCTGTCGTCAGCACCTACAAATTACTGGACCCAAAAAAGGCTGCGACCACGGTCAATGCGGGGCATGTACCATGCTCATCAATGGACGACGGGTCAATTCCTGTCTGACACTCGCTGTTATGCATGATGGTGATGACATCACAACGATCGAAGGCATTGGAATGCCAGAGTCATTATCGGCATTGCAGCAAGCGTTTAAAGACAATGATGCCTTTCAATGCGGATATTGCACGCCAGGTCAGATTTGCTCAGCTACCGCCTTGATAGAAGAAGTAAAACAAAATTGGCCAAGCCATGTCAGCACCGACTTAAAAAATCCTGATGGTCGCCTTGTACAAGAAATTGCTGAGCGCATGAGCGGTAATATCTGTCGCTGCTCAGCTTATCCAAATATTATCAAAGCCATTTCACAAGTGCTTGAGAGTCAGGTATCAGAGAGTCAAATACAAGAAGCTAGTACTCAAACAACAGACAATACAGTGCAAAATTCAAGCGTGACAGGTATCTGGTCACCTCCACCGAGCGAGGCGCAACTTGGTAAGACCTCAGCGAATAACAAGACAGCAACTGCTACAACAGGAGGCCGCTCATGAAACGCTTTGAATATAGCCGTGCTGATGCACCAGAGCAAGCGGCAATATCTGCCAGTACCAAAGATGCGTCATTTATCGCAGGTGGTACCAACTTATTAGACTTGATGAAATTGGAGATTGAAACGCCAATTAAACTGGTCGATATTACTCGTCTAGAGTTAGAAAAGGTCGAAACCACTGCCGACGGAGGTTTGCGTATTGGCACGCTTGTGACCAATAGTGATTTAGCAGCGCATCCTGAAGTTATTGCCAATTATCCCGTATTATCCCGAGCGATTTTGGCAGGAGCGACTGGCCAGCTGCGTAATAAAGCAACGACTGGCGGTAACTTCTTGCAGCGCACCCGTTGTTATTATTTTTACCAGACAGACAGTGCCTGCAACAAGCGTGAACCGGGCACAGGTTGTCCTGCTATCAATGGCGAGAACCGTACGCTGGCTATTCTAGGTACGAGTGATGCCTGTATCGCTCAGCACCCATCTGACATGGCAGTGGCGATGCGCTTGCTGGATGCCACTATCGAGACAGTTAAGGCGGACGGTTCGACTCGTTCTATCAATGTGAAAGACTTTTATTGCTTACCAAAAGATACGCCGCATATCGAAAACGTATTAGAGGCAGGCGAGTTAATTACTCACGTTGTATTACCTGCACCTATCAAGGGTATGCACACCTATGACAAAGTTCGAGATCGCGCCTCTTATGCTTTTGCACTCGTATCCTGTGCAGCAGTGATAGACGCTGATGATAACGGCAATCTAAAGACGGTACGATTAGCATTTGGTGGTATCGGTACTGAGCCATGGCGTAATGAAGCGGTTGAGGCACTATTGACGGATACCAATGGCAATAAAGACGTTATCGCGCAAGCTGCCGATCTGTTATTGAATGATGCCAAAGGTAATGGTCAAAACGACTTTAAGATACCGTTGACGCGTCGCCTACTAAAACAAGTCATTCAGCGCGCACTAGCGGGCGAGGGAGCATAATCATGTCATTATTTGAATCAATCACTCAGTCAGAACCGACCAAAAAAATGACCATGGATGAACCTGTTGAATCTTTATTTAGCACAACAGCGAGCAAACTGGTTGGTAAGCCAATCAACCGTGTTGACGGCTCGCTAAAGGTTAGTGGTCAAGCGCCTTACAGTGCTGAAATCCATTTAGACAATAAAGCGTACGGTGTTTTAGTCGGTGCGACTATTGCTAAAGGGCAAGTCCAGAATATCGATAGTAGTTCTTTAGATGGCATTCCCAATATTATCAAGGTCGTGACAGATCCTAAGCACTTCTTGCGTAATTCTCAGCAAGGCGGATTGAAAAAAGCGCCAAAGCAGGGAGCGACTGAGATTTTTTATCATGGTCAACCCATCGCTGTTGTAATCGCTGAAACCTTTGAAGCAGCAACAGAAGGGGCAAATGCGCTTAAAGTCACTTATAAAGATGAGACTGACCAAGCGGCATTAAATTTTACTAAAGAGTTGTCTAACGCCCATGAAGTTGATGAAAAAAAAGGCTCTGACAAAAATTATGTCCAAGGCGATCCTGAGCAAGGATTGGCTAATGCTGAAGTAACACTTGATCGCTTTTATCATACGCCAAGTCAAAACAGCTCTGCGATGGAGCCACATGCGACATTGGCACATTGGGAAGGGGGTAAGCTCGTTCTTTATACGGCAAATCAAATGCTTGCGTCTTGTAAGCAGCAAGTCATGGATGCGCTAAACTTAAACAAAGATCAAGTTCAGCTAATTGCACACTATGTTGGTGGTGGGTTTGGTAGCAAGCTCGGTATTGCGCCTGAATCTATTGCCGCTGCTATTGCGTCAAAAGATCTTGGTCGTCCAATATTGATTACTATGACCCGTCCACAAGTGATGGAAGCAACTGTCAGACGATCAAACACTCGTCAGCGTATCGCAATCGGCTGCGATAAAAATGGCGTTATCGATACGTTGATTCACGATACCATTTCTAGCAATTTGCCAGACGAGGCGTTCTTTGAGCCAACTGCCTTGTCTACGCACTATCTATACAGTGGTAAAAACCGCCGTGTAAATTATGAAATGGTCGACATGAACCAAGTATTGTCAGGCTCGATGCGTGCACCTGGCGAAGCGGTCGGTATGATTGCCGTTGAGTGTGCGATGGATGAATTGGCTGCGCAATTGGACCTTGATCCTATAGAGCTGCGCCGCCGTAATGAACCAGAAAAAGACCCTAGTAAAGACATTCCGTTTTCGACGCGCCAGCTAATTGCCTGTATGGAGCAAGGTGCTGAGCAGTTTGGTTGGAGTCAGCGTAACACAAAGCCTGCCAGTCAATTAGAAGGCGACTGGTGGATAGGAACGGGCATGGCTGCTGCCGCACGTGGTAATCAGTTACAGTCTTCTGAAGCGCGCGCAACGCTGCAAATCGATAAGTCAAAAGCGCTCGGTGTCAAAGCAGTCATTGAGACAGATATGACAGATATCGGTACAGGGTCTTATACGGTGTTTTCTCAGGTAGCTGCAGATTTACTAGGACTACCCATTGATCATATTGAGATGAAACTAGGTGATAGTGCCTTACCATCTGCATCAGGTTCCGGTGGTAGTTGGGGCGCTGCGAGTGCAGGTAGCAGTGTCTACCTCGCTTGTGAGCAGCTGCGTGAAATGTTAGCAGCAAAAGTTGGCCTGTACCCTGATACGATTCAGCTAGATAACGGTCAAATTAAGCAAGTAGGTAAGCATGATCTGACTGCGGTAGAGGCAGCCAAAGAGAACGGTCAAGCGTTTGCCGATAGCACTATTGATAAAATATCAAAAACTACAGGAGTCACATTTTCAGAGAATGTATTAGAAGAACAGTCAGAATCAGAGAAATATGATTTTAAAAATTCAGAATCATATGCGCTTGCTGACGTGATCGCAGGCTATGAGGATCAAAAAGTTAGTGCCAAAGGACAGATAAAACCAGGAAAAAATGGTAAAAAGTATCGTCAGTCTTCTTTTGGTGCAAACTTCGCTGAAGTGGCCGTGCACAAAGTCACGGGTGAGATCCGAGTCAAACGCATGACAGGCGCATTTGCCGCAGGTCGTATTCTTAACCATAAGACAGCGACTTCGCAATGCTATGGCGGCATGGTATTTGGTATTGGTTCAGCGTTAATGGAAGAGGTCATCCACGATAAACGTGACGGTCGGCTATGTAACCATGATCTTGCTGAATATCATGTGCCGGTCAATGCCGATGTACCACAGTTAGATGTGATATTGGTCGAAGAGGATGATCCTTATACCAACCCAATGCATATCAAGGGTATTGGTGAGACAGCTATTGCTGGTGCTGCCGCTGCGATTGCTAATGCTGTATACAATGCCGTCGGCGTACGTGTTTATGATTTTCCGATTACGCTTGATAAATTGCTTTACGAGATGCCAGAGTAAATTTTTAAGTCATATGTACGACAGGAACCCGCTTAATGAGCGGGTTTTTATAACTCACTCAGCAGTATATTTCGTCATTATCAAGAAAATAACTATCAAATAAGAGGCGTTATGAATCAGGTCGCTGACATTCTTAAGCTGGCAATCAAAGTTAAGCAACAAGGTATTGATGCTGTATTGGCAACGGTCGTACGTACTGAAGGCTCAGCATATCGCCGTGCTGGCGCGATGATGCTCATCTGTGAGGATGGTCGTTCAGTTGGAATGATTAGTGGTGGTTGCTTGGAGCCGCATATTATCAAACGTGCCTTTTGGCTTACTCGTAACGGTGCCAATGTGCAAGTTTATCAGACGGGTGATGACATTCAATATGCTGACGATGGCCAAGCGCAAGCAGGTGTGAAGCGAACTAAGTCTGATATATATGATGGATCGGATGGCGGTTTAGATGACGCGGACTTTGATGAGCTAAATTTTGGATTGGGCTGTAATGGGCGAGTGCATGTATTGTTTGAACGACTAACGACAGCAACACCATTGTTAGAGACAATCCGTAATGTTCGACGCACTCAGCAGCCGATTACTGTAGCGACTTTGATTCGTGCTAACGACTATCAGCATCAAGGTTCTATATCGCAAAACAGAGATGATTTGCGAACTGGGATGAGGATTAATTTAGATGAGTACCGCAGTTTGGGAAGTGTTTCTGCACTAGGGAAAACAGCTCTTTCAAGCATAATTGCCAATACTGTAGAAGAATTAGCAGAATATAAGCTGTCTGATAAAAATGCCGAATATCTGACGGTAGAAAACGGCAAGGTAACAACAGAGTGGCTTGTGCAACGTTTGCAACCACAAGTTCGTCTATTGATTTGCGGCGCAGGGAATGACGTGATGCCACTGGTGACCATGGCTAAACTACAAGATTGGCATGTGACAGTTATAGATAGTCGCGCGCAATATGCGACGCGTATGCGGTTTCCTCAAGCGGATGTTGTAATGTCGCTACATCTAGATGACAGCGAGACTTTGCTTAAGCTAAGCAATAATGCAGCAGTTGCTTTGATGTCACATAGTTTGAGTCAGGATCGCGCTCGCCTAGCGATACTGCTCGAGCATTCAAACAATTATAAATACTTAGGACAATTGGGGCCACGCTATCGTACCGAACGCTTAATTAGTGAGATTAGCATGAGTATTAGCAATCCTGCTATGTTAGAAGTTGGTATCCATAAGTTGCATTATCCGATTGGTTATAAGCTGGGTGGAGATGGCCCTGAAGCACTGGCGCTTGGCATTATGGCAGAGATAAATGCCGTCATGCACAATCAAACCGTTTCAGTAGATGGATCGCATAACAATCTCTTAGATATAGTAGCGGAGAATAGCGATACAGATCCTGCTATCGTACAGAGTGTCGTATGAGCAAGAGTGCATTTACAGAAAGTACTGAACGACAGCGCCAAAACCATGCGGTCATCATCTTGGCAAGCGGACTAAGTCAGCGTCTCGGACAACCTAAGCAGCTGCTTGTTAAACATGGCGAGCCATTGATTACTTATATGACTCGACTGGCAACAACTACCAATCCGCAAGTTATTGTCATTGTCATTCCTGATAACCATCGTTTGATTGCCAGTATGATGACAGAGTTGACCAATCAATATCCAACGGTTCAGATAGTGGTGAACCCACAAGCTGATACTGGTATGGCGCATAGTTTGAGTCTGGGTATTGAGACAATTGCTGCTCTTGAATCGACTTCAATCGATCGAGTGCTCATCATGGGAGTAGATCAAGTATTATTAGATGAGCCACATTTAACAGCTTTGCTAGCGGGCCAGCAGACAGTAGTGGCCAGTCGTTATCACAGCTGGCAACGTTTAGAAAAACATCAAAATCTAGATGAAAAGGTATCTGATATCATAGGTCTGCCTTTAGCAATTAATTATAAATTGCTTAGACAGTGGCAGTCAGAACTGATAGGAGATAAAGGGCTTCGTCACCTCATTAGAGGGTTGCCCGCTGATCAAGTAGGTGAGGTCGATAATGACCAACTTAGCTACGATATTGATACGCCCGAGCAACTAGCATTTGCCAAACAACAAGGCTGGCTTGATAGCTAACCTGATTAATTTATTTTGAACAACGAAATGCGAGAGAGTAAAATTATAAATACGATAGAAACCGAACGACTGTACCTACGACAGTGGCAAGCGAGCGACTTTGCGCCATTCGCTGAGATGAATGCTGACCCTGAAGTAATGGAATACTTTCCCAAGTTATTAACTACCTCCATGAGTAATACTATCGCCAAAAAATGCCAGTCGCTGATTGATGATAATGGTTGGGGTTTTTGGGCGGTGAGTCTAAAAGAAACAGATACTTTTATCGGTATGGTTGGGTTAAATCATGCGCATGCCGATATGCCGTTTTCTCCTGCTGTCGAGATTGCTTGGCGCTTACATAGTGATTATTGGGGACTAGGGTACGCGACTGAGGCGGCAAGTGCTTCATTGAATTTTGCATTCAATACATTAGGACTAGATGAAGTCGTTGCCTTTACGGCTGTTATCAATAAGCGCTCACAATTGGTTATGGAGCGCCTTTGTATGACCAATACACAGGAGAATTTTTTCCACCCTATGCTTGAGTCTAATCATCGACTGGCTGAGCATGTGCTATACAAAATCACTCGGCAGCAGTGGCAGGATACTATGCTCACTTAGTTGTATTGATGGCTGTCTTTTACTCTGTTTGAATACTATTATCTCGCGAAAACGTCAAAATATGCCCTTTAAATGGTAAGTCTAGGTAAGTAGTGTTCTCAGGTTTGACATGCTTACTACTAAAGCCAAACTCAGTCATCTTGTTGGTTAGCTTGTTTTTGCGACCGCGACCAGGATCGACCACGATGACTTCGCAAGTCGGCATAGCATGACGGTCAATGAACTCGGCTAATATGTCAATGTGTTGGTCTTCATAGAGCAAGTCACTGCCGATAATCATATCAAACTTGCCAAGATGGCTATTGTCCTCTGCCCAATCTAAACGCTCAAAATTAATTTCTTTGTTATTATTCAGCGTGGTATTCCTATCAAGGAAATATTCAACCGTTGGATGATAGTCAGTCGCTGTAATGTCAGCATGCCTATGATTCAGTAAAAGACTAGAGAGCGCCATACCGCAGCCAACTTCCAAGATACGTTTGCCTGCAATATCGTAATCAAGCATATGATTGGCCAGCACCAAGCTTGACGGCCATATCACCCCAAACATCGGCCAAGAAGCAGAGCAGATGCCAAGGTTTAACGCTTCGTCGTCAGGGTCACTAAATTGTTGATTGTCACGCAAAGTACAAATATGAATGTCGGTGTTGCCAATTTCAATCGTTTGATAACGCACGCGCACAGTGGTCAGCGAAGTCATAAACTGTCCTAAAAAATAAGCAAGAATGCAAGGTTTGGCAGGGGTTGCCGATTTCGGTAGGGTACAACGTTGGAAAAGATAATTAAAATATTGGAAGCTGTATAGATGTTTGAATAATTAGAGATTTGTGGCAACTTAAGTCGTGGCAAGAAAATACTTAAATGTGTGAGGAGAGTATGACCTAAATTTTGACAAGTTATTGTTAATTCTGAGAGTATTGTTATTGCTGCGTAGAATTAGCCGATACTAGAGAGTGATATAGGTAAAGATGGTACGAAAAAGATTTATATGGGAATAAGCAGTGCGCTTAATTTGAGCTAAGCGCACTGCTTATTTTTGTGTAAAAGATAGAGCTTGAGCCTTAAATCAGTCGATGCAACGGAATGAATTAAGCGAGTTAAATCAGTTAAGAAACCTCCTTAGTTAAGAAATCTCAATCCAGAGGTTTTGAGTGCCCATACCAGCTCTACAAAGGCACGACTGTTGGTCAGAGGTTCGCCATCGATGATGAGAACGTAGCCTGCATTATCTATCCATAAAAACACAAAGCTGGTCTCAGGAATGAGTAGGTCGACCTGTTGAAAAAACGAGATTGCCTGACTCTCTACTGCCCACCCACGTTGCTTTTGGCGGAGCATAAAGCCTGAAAAATCAGCGGCGGCGACACTGAGCATGTCCGCTTCTTCTTGACTATAGCCAACTCGCGCTAAACAAAATCCTTCATCAGAGCCGATCGCGGCTCGGCGTTTACCAGATAAGCTCGCCACGACATAAGGCAAAAACTGGTCCAATGGCAAGTTAGGCGCTGGTAAAAACAGTGACAGCTTTTCAATCCAGCCTTGTTCTATAAAACTCTGTAGCCAGTCATCAGAATAACGCTGAAGCCAGTCAGCAGCGAGCAGTGTCTGATCATAAGACAGCAAATCCTGTAATGCTAGCTGCTCATTAGTCGGTTCGTTCTGTGAAAACGCCTCAAAAATACCAGCTGGCGTCAGGGTAAGATAGGTTTTATCAGCATTTAAGTAAGAAGACATAGTAATTACCATTATGATAAAAGTGATTAATAAGTAATAAATTAAGCTTTCATATCGTTGAGTTCAAATAATTTTGATACAAGGAAACCGAGCGTAAGTTATACATTAGTATGCTTAGCGAGGATGACGATGTAGCGGATTTATATGGATTTGACTGTAGTTTGATCGAGATGTTGTTGGCAGTTGTCCCAGCGCGCATCGAACTGCCAATCACTTCTACCCAAGCGAAACCATACTAGCGAAAACGCAAGGCGATCATTGCGCGCAGTACAATGGGCAAAAAACTCATTTTCGATTTGCTCGATCGTACACCAGTCTTCGTCATCACGCGCTTGCATCAGCTCAGTGGTGATGTCTTTAGCGATTTCTCGGGCATCATCGCTGCTGATACGCAGTCGTTGCTTTTGCTCATTGAGAGAAGGAGATATCAGCACACTCCAACGAGTGGCCAACATACTATTGCGCTGGATGTATCTTTTTTTATCAATGCAATCGCGAAAGCCCTGTTGGACATGAGGATACAAACGATCTTTGATACGAGTAAATAGGTTGTTTACATCGTATGGAATATCAAACCAGCACCCATAAAAAAAGTCAGCCACTGCACCCTGTAGCGGTTCTTTCTCCGTCAATAACAAAGCTGCATTGATACGCTGCTCATGAAAGTGACGGTTGTTGGGTGCCAAAAACACTTTACGAGAGTAAAACCGAAATACTCGGTGCACGACTCTTTCATTTTCTTTGATAAGGTCTGAATCAGACATAATAATACCCTCCTGTCATCGCTATTATTACGACAAAGCTTGTACAACAAAGCCTGCTTCAGTGATAATGATGTCATACGACAAGCGATGATGTAATCCAGAGAAATAGCGCTTGATATCAATATAATGATTGAGCGACTAATCCAATAAAGTCTGCATCAAATCAATCATAAATTCGGCATCTTCTTCGCTCATTGGCTCAAATCCTTGAGGCATGCCAAGCTCAGCCAAGGCTTCTTTACCATCGTCATCGTTGTGCAAATTGAGGATGGCTTCTAGAAAGATTTGTGCATCGGGAAAGTCTTCTTTGACTAGTAACACATGACTGATATCAGCCAAGTCACTTTCGATAAGTACTGACAGCTGAGTCTTGGTCAAGCGTGAAAAGCTATGAAATATCTCTGCCAAAAAAAATGCGACTTGGGCCTCACCTTTGATGACTTTGCGGGCAGCCGCTTGATAGGTCTCGGTCACATCCCAGTTGAGATCAGATTCTTCGATATCAACGGCTTCTAGCAATCGCAAACCAATCAGTTTGACATCTCGGTTGTCAGCCATCGCGACAGTAGCCCCTGCTTGAATGTCTTCCAAACGGCTGATAGTGCTATTGGCAGCGGCTGCAATGATCATCTCGTCAGACTTGCCGATAGGTCGGGCAATGGCTCGATAGCCTTGCTCTCGGATGAGAGTGGCTGCATCAAAAGGGTTGGCATAAATGATTTGAATGTCACCAGCATCAATGACCTGCTCTTGCTCAGCGTGAGAGGCAGGGATATTGAGATGCATGTTTAAGTTGGCACGTTTTTGAATCAGCGTATTGAACATGTGCCAGCCAGCAAAGCGCTCAGGCGAAAAATCAGGGGCGATTAACATATTGTGTGTCGTCATGAGTTAGCCTTCCTCATCTTGTTTCATTTGGGCATATTGAGTCATCGCCGCTTCAATTTTGCTGCGTGATGGTTTGCGTCGTACCGAGGTGTAGCCGACGGTTTCACCGCGACGCACGTTAGGCACCACAGTGGCATAGACCCAATAATGACTGCCGTCTTTGCATAAGTTTTTGACATAGCCATGCCATTTTTGTCCAGACTCGGCAGTACTCCATAAGTCTTTATAGGCAGCTTTTGGCATATCAGGATGACGCAAAATATAGTGCTGTTGGCCAATCAATTCATCTACATGATAGCCACTGATTTCGACAAAGGCGTCGTTGACGTGAGTGATGATACCGTCGAGATTGGTACGCGAGACAATCAGTTTGCCATCTGGGTAGGGGCGCTCTATACCAGTATCATAGACAGTCCGTGACGTGCCATCATGATAAGTCATCGTGATTTGCTCAGCAGGCATATCGGGTTTGTGTGCATCAGGGATTGGAGAACCCATGGTCATCTCCTTCGTTGATCGTTATATCGTCAATCCTCTATAAATTGAACACGGTGTCAGCCTTGCTTAGTCTACTACTTGTAGTACTCTCACTCGGCTTTCTTGTGTTCAAATTATATTGAACCGACTATGTTTATAGTGATTAAAAAGCTAATAAGTTCGATAAGCAGTCGCTAATCAAATGAGCTTTGCCAATGCTTCTGAAGCACGCTTAATATCTAGGAATATCAAGCCAAGCTTGGCGTTGGGTTTTGCCATGATGGTAAGTACGGCTTCATCGCCTGATGAGGTCATGATGACGTAGCCTTTCTCGCCTTGAATCATAATGCGATCGATACTACCGCGTGCCAACTCGCGGCCTGCACGGTCACCTAATGATAATAATGCTGCTGACATAGCACCCACACGATCTTCATCCACGCCGGTTGGTAGAGCTGAAGCAATCATAAGACCATCGTTAGAGATTAGCGCAGATGCTTCAACATCTGCTGATGAACTGTTTAAGTCTTCCAATATCTGCTGAAATGAATCTGTACGCATATCGCTTTCTCTGTACTGGTGATTGGTTTTTTATTTATGAACTAATGAAGTTAGTCAAAAATATCCTTGTTTAAAGAAAGGTATTATAATTCCTTCCTAATAATATTGATATACATTTGCCCAATTAAAAGTAAATTTTTTGGACTTTTATGCCTTTTGTCATCAAATCATTACCCTTTATCTTTATTTTTTCGAGGAAAATGGTGGTTTTTTATTATGTCTAGTCGATGAGCGGTTGAAGACCTAGCAAGATCCTTGGTATTTTTTTGAATAGAGATATTCTTTGTAACTATAGATTAATGTCCATCATTGCTATCAAACGGAGCCGCTGAAATTTAGCTAATAAAAATCGCTTATAGATTCTTATGATGAAGATATTTACTAGACTTATAAGTCTCAAAAATGATATACAGTCATGAGGGGATAAATGTTGACACTTCTAAATGCGTTATAAAAATACAAATTGAGTCAGCTTTTTTGATCCTATCAGTCTCTATACATAATCTTGTATAGGGGCGATTTCAGTTTTACATCAACGTTTATAGCCCTTTCGTTTACTCAATATGTTGTAGCGTCGATGTAAATAATTACTATCACCAGTTTTATCCTAAGGAAGAAATACATGAGCATCAGTGAAGCCATCCAAAAAGTCGAAGCACGTTATGCCCATCAGCCCGAATTCATTCAAGCAGTAAAAGAGGTGGCAATTACGATTCAACCTTTATACGATGCGCATCCTGAATATAGTACGTTAAAGGTATTCGAGCGTTTGGTAGAGCCTGATCGGGTATTTGGCTTTCGTATCAATTGGGAAGATGATCAAGGCGTGGTACAAGTCAATCGTGGTTGGCGTGTGCAGTTTTGCAATGCTCTAGGCCCTTACAAAGGCGGTCTTAGATTCCATCCTACCGTCAATCAATCCGTATTGAAGTTCTTAGGCTTTGAGCAAATTTTTAAAAATGCCTTAACTGGCTTACCGATTGGCGGCGGTAAAGGTGGGTCAGATTTTGATCCTAAAGGTAAAACAGACAGTGAGATTCGCCGTTTTTGCTACGCTTTCATGCGTGAGCTACATCATTACGTGAGCAAAGATATGGATGTGCCTGCCGGTGACATCGGCGTCGGTGGTCGAGAAGTTAGCTATATGTTTGCGATGTATAAGAATTTAACGCGTGAATCAACAGGGGTTATCACTGGAAAAGGCGTGGGCTTTGGTGGCAGCTTGATGCGTACAGAGGCGACTGGCTACGGTGCAGTCTACTTCTTAGAAAACATGCTCATCGCTCAGAACGATACGCTTCAAGGCAAAAGGGTGCTGATATCAGGGGCGGGTAATGTCTCATTGCATGCTGCCGAAAAGGTGAGTGCGCTAGGTGGTATGGCAATAACTGTCTCTGATTCACAAGGGACGTTGCATGATGAAAATGGTCTCAATCAAGAAAAAATTGATTGGCTCAAAAAACAAAAGCAGCAAAACAAGCCTTTAGCAGAGTATGTTGATGTTTATGGTGGCGAGTGGCTTGCCAAACAGAAACCGTGGCAGTTTGAAGCTGATATTGCGATTCCATGCGCTACTCAAAATGAAGTCAATGAAGCTGATGCCAAATTGTTGGTCGAAAATGGCGTGAAGTATGTGGTGGAAGGCGCTAATATGCCACTCACTGCGGAAGCAATTGATTATATCCGTTTGCACCGTGTTCATTATGCACCTGGTAAAGCTGCTAATGCGGGCGGGGTAGCAGTATCTGCGCTTGAAATGTCGCAAAACTCTGTCCGTCAATATCAAACCTTTGAGCAAGTCGATGAGCGTCTAAAAGGTATTATGAAAGATATCCACGACAGTGCTGCGAATGCTTCAGAACAATATGGTCAAACTGACAATGGTTATGTCGATTATATGGCTGGTGCCAATATGGTTGGCTTCAAACGTGTGGCTGATGCGTTGGTCGCTTTTGGTATTTTGAACTAGTCTTACTTATAAGTGGTAAACAAGCCTTAGTGGTTGGTTAATATGGACAAATAGCAAAGCCCCAATCATTGAATGGTTGGGGCTTTTTAATTGAGATAAACAAAGGTAGATTGATTATATTGTGTCGCGCCATTTCCCTTGAATCATAATGCCTTGAATAGGATTTAACCCCATTTGATAGGCCAAGTCAGCAGGGCGTGTGATATCCCATAGCGCTAAATCAGCATCACAGCCGACTTCTATTTTTCCTTTATTAGGTAGACCCAATGCTTGTGCTGCGTGAACAGTAACTCCTGCCAAAACCTCTTCAGTGGTTAAGTAAAATAGCGTACAGCCCATATTCATCGTCAATAAAAGCGACGTTAACGGTGAGGTGCCAGGGTTACAGTCGGTTGAAATTGCCATAGGGACGTGATGCTTGCGCAAAGCTTCAGTCGGTGGCAACTTAGTGTCACGTAACGTATAAAACGCCCCTGGCAATATCACGGCAACGGTATTGCTAGCCGCCATTTTTTTGATGTCTTCTTCTGACAAGTGCTCTAGATGATCGCTCGATAGGCCTTTATACTCAGCAACTAAGGCACTACCACCTATATCGGACAGCTGCTCAGAGTGCAGTTTGACTGGTAGATCTAAAGAGCGAGCTACCTCAAACACTTGTCTGATTTGTTCTGTACTAAAAGCGATATTTTCACAGAAACCATCGACCGCATCGACTAAGCCTTCTGCATGTAGAATCGGCAGCCACTCGCAGACTTGTTCAATATAATCGTCCGCATGGTCTTTGTACTCACTAGGTAGGGCATGCGCTGCTAGATAAGTGGTGCTCACATGAATGTCGTATTTTTCACCCAGTTGGCGAGCGACCGTGAGCATTTTACGCTCAGTGTCCAAGTCCAAGCCGTAACCAGACTTGATTTCGATACTGGTAACGCCTTCTTTCATAAGCGCGAGTAGACGTTTTTCACTTTGTGCGAATAGCGATTCAATACTGGCGGCGCGGGTGGCAGTGACCGTCGCGACAATACCACCGCCTTGTGCTGCAATGTCTTGGTAACTGACACCTTGCAATCGCGCTTCAAATTCATTGCTACGGTTGCCGCCATAGACGATATGCGTATGGCAATCGATAAGCCCTGGGGTTATCCATTTACCATCTACATCTGTGATTTGGCTAGCTTGATATTTAGGCAAGTGAGCAGTGATTTGATCCTGTGTACCAACCCAAGCGACTTTGCCACTTTTAATACCGATAGCCGCGTTTAGTAGTTGTCCGTATGGGATGCTATCAGCGTGTTCATCTCCATCATCACTTGTCTCAATATCAAATCCGTATTGCGCTGAAAAGGTGGCGATATTGGCATTAATAATAACGTGATCAAAAGATGTCGTAGTAGATTTGTCGAGCGTCTGTTCTGTAGGGCTTTTCAATACAGAATTCTTTGATTCATTCATAATATGCTCCTGATTTTTGTGAAGTCGGTGATCTTTGTTGGCAAGATCTAAGCGCTAAGTAAGTGCTGCTCTATAATAGTGGCTAGTAAGCGCGCAGCAACTTTGCAGCTACGACTATCAACGTCAAAAGCAGGGTTAATCTCAGCAATGTCTGCCATTTTTACTTTGCCTGATGCCATGATGGTTTTGACCATACGCTCAACGAAACCCAGCTCAATGCCAAAGGCGGCAGGTGCGCTCACACCTGGGACGACACTAGATGGTAAGCAGTCCATATCGATGGTTAGATATATTGTATCGACCTGATCTACAAAGCTTTTGACCCGCTCAGCAAGTGTATCCCAAGGCTGATAATGACAGTCTTCATCACTGATGACATGCACACCCAATTGCTCAGCACGATCAAAGAGAGCTGCCGTATTAGAGAACCGACTGACGCCAATACAGCAATAATGAAAGGGTTGACCATGTGCGTCAAGATGCTCGGCAATCTGGCGAAATGGTGTCCCAGAAGTCGCTACATCCGACTGACGAATATCAAGATGAGCATCAAAATTAATAATCCCAATAGTAGGCGCTGTGTTTGTGCTGATAGCTGTATCGCTTGTATTTTCTAAGGCCTGCCATAATCCCAAAAAACTACCATAAGCAATGGCATGACCACCACCAAGTCCGATGGGTAATCCACCTTGCTTGACGATAGTGCTCACTGCATCAGCATATTTAATCTGAGCTTGCTCAAGGGTGCTCTCGGCAAGGCCATCATTATCATCACAATGAATGTCACCAGCATCACCCAATAAAGTTGATAATTGACTATCAAAACGTTGTTGTAAATCAGCGATGACTGGCAGCGTAGCAAAAGCTCGACGAATCAATGGCGGAGCAGCTCTAGCACCCATGCGGCCTTGATTACGTCTGACCCCTTGGTCACATGCAAAGCCAATTAGCCCAATATTTTGATCCTCGTAAGGCTGAGCAAGTTGATACCAATAGCGGGCACGCACAGTCTCAAATGGCTCTGCACGTCCTGTCCACTGGGTCATATCAGCAGGTGTATAGCTAATACGTGTGGTATTCGTTGTTGTTGTTGTTGTTCTCGCTATTGTCATCACTGCTCTCCGCCCATCTATATTTATTTAGACTCGTACCAATCGCTGCGTAGTTCTTGCCAATGTTCAGCAAGCGTACCGTCTAATACCAATTGCTTAGCTGCTTCGATATCAGGGGCTAGATAGCGATCTTTATCGTAGAAAGTCACTTGCTCACGTAGTTTTCGATGCGCCACAGTCAACGGCTCTGAGGTCTCTAGTCCGCGATGGAAGTCGATGCCTTGACCAGCAGCTAATAACTCAATGCCAATGATGGTCGCAGTGTTTTGCGCCATCTCATATAGGCGGCGTGCGCAATAGGTCG
Source organism: Psychrobacter sp. Pi2-52 (assembly GCF_904846705.1). Lineage (GTDB taxonomy): Bacteria > Pseudomonadota > Gammaproteobacteria > Pseudomonadales > Moraxellaceae > Psychrobacter. The sequence continues at coordinate 237,442 of NZ_CAJHBS010000001.1, read as the reverse complement.
CCATAGACACATGGTCTTCTTGGTTGGCAGAAGTCGGGATGCTATCGACGCTACCAGGATGGGCGATAGATTTGTTTTCTGACGCCAGTGCTGCGGCGGTCACATGAGCAATCATAAAGCCTGAGTTGACTCCAGCATTATCAACCAAGAATGGCGGCAGACCACCTGATAGCGTCGCATCGATCAGCAAGGCCACACGACGCTCAGACATAGAGCCAATCTCAGCGATTGCCAAGGCTAAAATATCAGCGGCAAAAGCGACTGGCTCAGCATGGAAGTTGCCGCCTGATATGGCGACGGGCCCATCTTCGTTATTAAATATAAGTGGATTGTCAGTTACGGCATTGGATTCGATTAATAAGGTTTTACCTGCTTGGTTGATGATATCAAGGCAGGCACCCATGACCTGCGGCTGACAACGCAGGCAGTAAGGATCTTGCACTCTATCGTCTTGCTCGCCATCGTGTGAAGCACGAATAGCGCTACCTTTGATTAATTGACGGTGTGCTTTGGCGATTTCAATTTGGCCGTGATGGCCACGTACTTCGTGAATACGCGCATCAAATGGTGAGTCCGAGCCTTTTGCTGCATCAATCGACAGTGAGCCGACAATGGTGGCGGTCTCAAGCAAATCACGCGCTAAAAAATAACCCCGTAATGCCAATGCGGTTGATACTTGCGTACCGTTGATCAGTGCAAGGCCTTCTTTGGCTGCAAGAGTAATAGGCTCAAGTCCATGCTGGGCTAGAGCGTCAGCGGCAGGCATTTTTTTACCGTCAACAAACACATCACCTTCGCCCATCATTGCAAGTGTCATATGTGATAATGGCGCTAAGTCACCAGAGGCACCAACTGAACCTTTGGCTGGGATATTGGGTGTGATTTGATTGTTGATTAAGGCAAGTAAACTATCAACCACTTCGCGGCGTACACCAGAGACACCTTGCGCCAGACTGGCGACTTTCATCACCATAATCAGTCGCACCACGCCGTCTGGCAACGCTTCACCAGTACCCACTGAGTGAGAAACGATCAGGTTACGCTGAAGTAGCTCAAGTTGATCATCACTGATACGTGTCTTAGCAAGTAGGCCAAAACCAGTATTGATACCATAAGCGCTTTTGTCTCGTGCAATGATGGTACGTACATCTTCGTGCGAGGCGTCTATCGCTTCATAAGCACTCTCAGGCAGTGTCAATACGACAGGCTGCTCGTAGATATCACGTAGCATTTTAAAGCTAAGCTGGCGAGGATGTAGGGTTAGTTTTTTGATGTTGTTCATAGGGGTAATCCTAGTTGCATAGTTATCTGGCTATTTATTTTTATAAAGTAGAATGTTTCGAATTATTTGATCATTGGCAGATTTAGACCATAGTCTTTCGCTGTTTTAATGGCCAACTCATAACCTGCATCGGCGTGACGCATGACGCCTGAGCCGCAATCATTGACAAGTACTCGCGATAAGCGTTTGGCCGCGGCGTCCGTGCCATCCGCGACGATGACCATACCTGAATGCTGCGAATAGCCCATGCCGACACCGCCGCCATGATGTAGTGATACCCAAGTTGCGCCGCCTGCGACATTGAGCATACCGTTCAATAGCGCCCAATCAGATACCGCATCTGAACCATCTTTCATGCTCTCTGTTTCGCGGTTTGGACTAGCGACAGAACCCGTGTCTAAGTGATCACGACCAATAACGATCGGGCCTTTTAGCTCGCCGTTTTTGACCATTTCATTAAATGCCAAACCTGCTTTGTCACGTTCACCAAGCCCTAACCAGCAGATACGGGCAGGCAAACCTTGGAATTGAATACGTTCCTTTGCCATATCTAACCAGCGATGGATATGTTTATTTTCAGGGAATAGCTCTTTAATTTTTTGATCAGTCTTATAGATATCTTCTGGATCACCCGATAGCGCTACCCAGCGGAATGGACCTTTACCTTGGCAAAATAGCGGACGAATATACGCAGGGACAAAACCTGGGAAATTAAAGGCATCTTTGACCCCTTCATCAAAAGCGACCTGACGGATATTATTACCGTAATCAGTCGCTGGAATGTCCATCGCTTGCAAGTCTAAAATCGCTTGGACGTGTACGGCACAAGACTGAGCAGCGGCTTTGGTCAGTGCTGCATGTTGCTCTGGATCTTCTTGAGCAGCTTTCCATTCCTCTACTGTCCAACCGCTTGGTAGATAGCCATTGATCAAGTCATGCGCTGAGGTTTGATCGGTGACCAAGTCAGGCTTCATACCGCCAGCATTAGCACGCTTGACCATCTCAGGCAAGATATCTGCGGCATTACCAAGTAGAGCAATAGAGACGGCTTCGCCCGCGTCCGTATGTTGTTTGATTAACTCATAAGCATGGTCAAGATCGTCTGCTTGCTTGTCGACATAACCCGTGCGCAAACGGAAATCGATGCTAGACTGCTGACACTCGATGTTTAACGAAGTCGCACCTGCAAAGGTAGCAGCTAATGGCTGTGCGCCGCCCATACCGCCTAGACCAGCGGTCAAAATCCAACGACCCGCCCAGCTACCGTCATAATGCTGACGACCCGCCTCCACAAAAGTCTCATACGTACCTTGAACGATGCCTTGCGTGCCGATATAAATCCAGCTACCTGCAGTCATTTGACCATACATAAATAGGTCTTTGCGATCGAGCTCGTTGAAGTGCTCCCACGTTGCCCAGCGCGGTACAAGGTTGGAGTTAGCAATCAAGACACGCGGTGCGTTTTCGTGTGTTTGAAACACGCCGACTGGTTTACCAGACTGTACTAGCAACGTCTCATCATCTTCTAATTCTTTTAGTGATTCTAAGATTTGATCATAGCTTTCCCAGTTACGGGCTGCGCGTCCGATACCACCGTAGACGACCAGGCTTTTTGGGTTTTCTGCCACATCAGGATGCAGGTTGTTTTGCAGCATACGATAAGGTGCTTCGGTCAGCCAGCTTTTGCAATGTAGCGTGCTACCAGTAGGCGCAGCAATATTACGGCTCTCATCACGGCGAGTCAGCTTAGTCTCTTTGTTGGTTCCATTGTCAGTAGTCATGATCATATCCTTGTGATAGCGAATAGGGCGATAAAGTCATCAGAGTAAGTGTCTTACAGTCAGTCTAGATATTCATTTACTAAGTATTTATCTACTACTAAGTATTCATCTAAATTCATAAAAATATCGAATCGATAAAGCAAATTTTCTAGCACTGCTGTAAAGTTGTATATACAAATTATCAAAGATACTTTTTTCATGCAAGGTTTTTTTATTTATGGACGCATTATTTTTGTTATTCACTCGGTCGAGACTAAACGCTCAGACATTTTGACTAAGGCTTGCACGGTGGTCTCGTGATATTATGTGGTCATTCCTATTAGCAAAACTGACGGTTAAAGGCGGATATGACAAAGACAATTCCGGCGTATCAACGCATAAAAAACGCCATACTAGACAATATTCATTCTGGTAAGTGGCAGGCAGGCAATGCGATTTCGACAGAAATGGCACTGGCTGAAGAATTTGGTGTGTCACGAATGACGGTCAACCGTGCGCTAAAAGAGCTGAGCGAGGAGCGGGTACTAGAGCGTCGACAAGGGTCGGGCACGTTTGTCGCGCAGCAGCAGTTCAATCATACCTTTGTTGAGGTACGCAACATCGCTGAGGATTTAAAGTCTGCCAATCGTGATTATGAGGCACAGGTCGTGAGTAAGCGTGCTATTACGGCTGATATGCTCGATAATGAGCTGCGTCGTAAGTTTGGTATTGATAAAGGGGTTGTGATTGATAAAGAGTCTGTGCCTGTTAACGCAAGTGCTCAGACAGACGCTAGTGATGAAGCTCTTCTGTATGAAGTAAAAATCATTCACTTTGCCGATGGTCAGCCCATACAGTTTGAAGAACGTTGGGTCGATGCCAAAAAAGTGCCGAAATTTATCGACCAGGATTTTAGTGTGGTCAATACCAGTGATTATTTAATTGCCAAAAGTCCTCTAGAGAGTGGCAGCTATACCATCCGAGCATTGGCAGCCCCTGATGAGATTGCTGAGTTTTTGCAAATTGCGCCGCAGTCACCAACGCTTGTGCTGCGTCGGCAGACCTATTCAGCTGGCCAAGTTGTTACTTTCGTCAAAATGTGGCATGCGGGAGATCGCTATCAGTTCTCAGGCGAGTTGTAGCAGATATAGTCAAGCCTATATAAATCCGCTACATCGTCATCCTCGCTAAGCATACTAATATATAACTTGCACTCGGTTTCCTTGTATCGAAATTATATTGAACTGACTATAGCTTACGTATGCTCACTGATTTTGTACGTTTTTCTGTCTAAAGTGAGATACTATATCCATAAGCTGCTATTTAATAAGATAGCAATTAGCGTTAATTAAACTCGCCAGAATATTTGAACAATCGTTAAAAATTAAAATATAATATAGAAACAGTATTGAAAAATAGCCCAAATAGCCTCAAATCGGGCAACCAAAGCCGAATATCATAGAGGAGCTTATATTGTTCTTCTGTGTCGGCTTGCCCTATTTATTAGCACCGTATATTTTATTAGTGCTGTGTGTCTTATTAACATTATGCGTTTTTACTTTATTCATTCACTCTTATAAGGACGTCTTATGAAACGTCGTACTCTTTTAGCCCTTGCCGCCAGCACCATGTTCCTTGCCGCTTGTGGTCAATCTACTACCAACGAAGCCGATACCAGTGCAACTGACAGCGCTGCAACAGGCGGTTCTGATTTGCTACAACGTATCAACAACGGCGGCACTATCAACGTCGGTACAGAGGGTACTTATCCTCCGTTCACATACCATGATGAGAGCGGCAAACTAACGGGTTATGATGTTGAAGTAACGCGTGCAGTAGCGGATAAACTGGGCGTAGACGTTGAGTTTAAAGAAACCCAATGGGATGCGATGCTGGCTGGTTTGGATTCAAAACGTTTTGATATGGTGGCTAACCAAGTTAGTTTGACCACGCCTGAGCGTAAAGCAAAGTATGACAAAGCAATGGCTTATAGCTGGTCAGGTGCGGTTGTATTGGCACCTACTGATGACAACCGTTATAGCTCGTGGGAAGGTCTAAAAGGTCTACGTACTGCGCAATCACTTAGCAGTAACTACGGTGAGCTTGCAGAGCGTTACGGTGCAGAGATCGTTCCTGTCGATGGTATGGCGCAAGCGATTCAATTAGTAAAGCAAGATCGTGCTGACTTTACGATGAATGACAATCTGGCGGTATTGGATTATCTAAAGAAATTCCCAGATTCTGATCTTGAGATTAAACTGACTGCACCTGCTAGTGAGTTACGTGGTTCAGGCCTAGTGCTTATCAAAGGTGATGATGAAGTTGTAGCGAAACTGGATGAAGCGATGGCTGAATTGGCGGCTGAAGGCACGCTAACTAAGCTTAGTGAACAGTTCTTTGGTGCTGATATAAGTCAACAAAAATAATGTCAGTTTCTATCATGTCAGCTTCTGTAATGTCTACATCATGGTTCGCGGACTTATTGGCAGTATTGCCATTTATGAGTCCTGATCGAGCGCAGATTGTCATCTCGTCGTTTTGGCCAATGCTCAAAGGCGGTATCTATTATTCGATACCGTTGGCATTGATCTCATTTGCGATTGGTATGGCCATTGCACTGACAGTGGCATTGATTCGTATCATTCCGCGTGCTACTTGGTTTCATGAAATCATCTATCGGCTCGCTCGCGTCTATGTGTCCGCCATTCGCGGTACACCGATGCTGGTTCAGCTGTTTATTATTTTTTATGGTCTGCCAAGTGTCGGGGTGAAGCTGGATCCCTTTCCCTCAGCGATTATTGCATTCTCATTGAACATCGGTGCGTATGCATCGGAGACAGTGCGTGCTTCGATTTTATCAATACCAAAAGGGCAGTGGGAAGCAGGCTCAACGGTCGGCTTGACGTATCTACAGACTTTTCGTCATGTGATTTTACCGCAGGCGCTTCGAGTGTCGGTGCCGCCGTTGTCTAATACCTTTATCAGTCTGGTAAAAGATACCTCACTTGCTTCACTGGTACTGGTCACTGAGCTATTCAAACAAGCGCAGATTATCACAGCTCGTAACTATGAGTTTATGCTGGTCTATACAGAAGCGGCGATTATCTACTGGGGTATCTGTCTGTTCTTGACCTTTATCCAAGGCAAGCTTGAAACTCGGCTAGACCGTTATGTGGCAAAATAAGCTACGTAGTAAAATAAGTTATGGCTCAATAGACACTCGTAAATATAGACTAGGGCGTGTCATCATTTAGATAGCTAGGCTTAAAATGAGATAAATAGTAGTCAAATGAGGAAAAAACTGTAGAGAATATAGGTATATTCACAATATTTTTGACGATATTTGATAAGATTTAGCCATTTTAAGACCGTTAAATGATTGAATGGGCTAATTGATGACACGCCCTAGTACAACAGGAATTTTTATGATCAAAGTCACTAATATTCATAAAGCCTTTGGTGGCAATCAGGTGTTAAAAGGCATCGACTTGACCATTAACAAAGGCAAAGTGGTCGTAATATTAGGACCTTCAGGATCGGGTAAAACCACTTTTTTGCGTTGTTTAAATGCGTTAGAGATTCCTGACCAAGGTGTGATTGCTTTTGATGACGATAGCTTGAGTGTCGACTTTGCGACTAAGCCAAGCAAAAAAACGCTATTAGCCTTACAGCGTAAGTCAGGTATGGTGTTTCAGTCTTATAATTTGTTTCCACATAAGACAGCCATAGAAAACTTGATGCTTGGGCCTACAGTGGTACAAGGGCAGAGCAAAGTACAAGCCCGTGAGCAGGCACTGGTACTACTTGAGAAAGTTGGACTGTCGGACAAAGCGGATCTCTATCCTTTCCAGCTATCTGGTGGTCAGCAGCAGCGTATTGGTATTGCTCGTGCGCTGGCTATTGAGCCGTCATTGTTACTGTTTGATGAGCCAACCTCTGCGCTGGATCCAGAGTTGGTACAGGATGTGCTTGAGACGATGAAGCAGCTCGCCTCTGAAGGTTGGACAATGGTCGTGGTGACACATGAAATCAACTTTGCTCGTGACGTTGCCGATCATGTTGTACTGATTGAAGATGGTTATGTGGTCGAAGAAGGCAGTGCCAAGCAGCTGTTTGAAGACTCAAAGCATCCTCGTACGCAGGCATTTTTGCAACGTATTGAGCAGTAAAAACGCTTGTTTTTAAGTAAACGAAGAAACAAAAAATCCCCAATCATGATGCCATGGTTGGGGATTTTTTTATCGAAATAAATGGGACGTATCTCAAATGGACAGACAGTAAACTATGCCCTTTGTCGTTGTTTTAACCAGCGAGGTACACGAGTAGCAGTACCGTTTAACACAGCATTTAATAAAGCCGCCAGCAAAATAAGCGCTACGCCTAGATATTGAATCCAAGACAAAGATTGATGTAGTAATAGCATCGCGAGCGCAATCGCAGTTAACGGTTCGAAAATCGTAAATACCGATGCACGAGTGGCGGGCAGCTTTTCCAATGCTTTCATATATAGCCCAAATGGCACGACGGTTCCCAGCAGTGATAATCCTAAAACGTAGCCCCAAGTCATTAAGGGCAGACTCAATAGCTGCTCATAAGTGTTATAGGTTTCAGGTAAGAGCAGTAGTACGCCAGCACTAATGATAATGGAAGTGAAAAATACCAGAGGGGCAGGGTGAGCGTAATGCATCGCACGCTTACCCAATACGCCATATAACGAATAACACATCCCTGCTGATAGACCGAGTAAAATCCCCCAGTTAACTTTTGCTTGCTCACCTAACATGGTCAATCCCACACCAAACACCGCCATCAATGCCAGTAACACTGATTTACGAGTGATGGACTCACTCAGTAAGAACTTCGAGAACAATAAACTAAATACGGGTGCGGTATAGAGCAATGCAACGGCAGGGCCAGCACCAACATAACTGACCGCAAAAAAGTAGCAGACCGACATGCCAAGGACACCTATCAATGACTGCATCGCCAGTCCAAGCCACTGTTTTGGCTGTAATTTGATAAGGTGTGGCCATAGTTTTGGTAGCATGGCTAAAATGATAAAGGCCGCCGTGACGATGCGTAATATGGTTACTTGCCAACCACTAAATCCAATTTGGTTTAGGTAAGTCGAGAATATACCCAACGTACCCCAGCAAATAGCAGCCGTAATGATTTGAATGGTGCCTAGCCATGATTGATGCGAATGGTTCGTCATTCCGTTGTCAATGTTTGCCATACTGTTCTCTTCTTACGATCTAAGTGACACAAGGTTTTTTAAGATTGCTATTGATACAATCTCTCCAAGCAATACTGAAATAAGAAAAGACAACCTGATTAAAGGCTGTCTTTTGTTTGTTCTTTTGAGTCTATCACTAAAAGATAATAAGTGGCTACTAGGTCGTGTGCTAAATTCAATCAATAGTTATTCAAATTGCTGAAAAATGGCTAGCGTTTGCTAAATAACCTAAACAATATCGAATAATTGGCTCATATCATATTCGTGTTCGCACCATTTTTTCTTTCTATAGTCTCTGTTAATCAATCCATAAAAAGAATGTTTGCTCTCGGAGAGCATTTCGCTGAATAAAGCACACTTTTTCCACTTGGGTTCTTGGCAGGTGATCCGTATCAGCTCCGCAATTTTTTGAGCGCTGTTTTATCCACTGAGTCTGCTCTTTTTTAAGATCAGCCGCCATATCTTCACCGTACAGGCGTCTGACTTCATTTCGCGTTACTCTGTAGCTTTCATTCAATGCTTTATCAGACGTTTTATATATCTGATCAATCAGAGCAGCTTGTGAAGCTAATGGCAGATAAGTCTCGTTTTCTTTGTAGGTAGCACTATAGGTATCGACTGTCCATTTACTTCTTATAGATATTTCATGGTTTAATGTATTTATAAACCCATCAAAATCTTCGCCCTCAAAGGTATAACCCTGAAATCGACACGGGGTTACGCCATCTTTACATAAGCTATGCTTGGTTTGCGCAGAGTAGTATTTGACAGCATAGGGCAACTTACTAGGTTCTGGTGTTGTTTGCAATAGTCGTACTAAATCGGGAGCGACCAGTAGCATATTGTTGCAAGTGACGCTCCCTTCTGCACAGCTCTCATAAAGGTTAAGACGTTGGCCTTGGATGTCCATGCCCATTGTAAAGTTTGCCTGTACAGGTGCTACAGCCGAGCTGACAGACGTCACTAGCGTTAAGCTCAAGAGCAATGCAGTATGTCTGAGTAAGCTGGAAGTCTTTAGGCTTGAGCTAAATATGGAGACAGACATATAGATTTATACCTGTAGCAAGAAATTACTCAGCAATCGCTTAGCGCCTTCAGTGGCAAAAGACTCAGGGTGAAACTGTACGCCTTGGATTGGGTACTCTTTGTGCGCCAGTCCCATAATTTCATCACCAGTCAACGCTGATTCAGCAAAGCTCAATTCAGCACGGCTGTCATTGGAGACTACTGAGGTAATCGTCAGACAGCTTGGGATGGTGTCGGCTTTTACCACCAGTGAGTGATAGCGCATGATCTCAAGCTCTTGTGGTAAGCCTTGATAGATACCTGAGTTATCATGGCGAATCGATGAGACTTTGCCATGCATCGGCACACTGGCGCGTACCACATCACCGCCAAATACATGAGCAATGCCTTGCATACCTAGGCAGACGCCCAGTAGTGGCACTGTTTTGCCTAGTGTTTCAATGACCTCTGCACAGATGCCAAAGTACGCGGGATCGTCAGGGGAGCCAGGGCCAGGTGAAATAATGATTCTATCAAGATTCATCGCTTGCACATCTGTTAGGGTTATTTCGTTATTGCGCTTAACGATGACGCTGGCTTCTTTATCACTGTCTAAGGTTTGCAAAATCTCGCCCACGTATTGGTAGAGATTAAAGGTAAACGAGTCGTAGTTATCAATAATTAAAACATTCATGGGTCATAAACTCTTTTGTAAAAATAGTGCTAGGTAAAATATGGTCAATTTATGCAGTACGTTTGGCTTCAATTATGATTGCATAAAGCTATCTAACACGACTTTCATCGCCGATAGTTTACGCTGAATCTCTAAGTACTCATCAGCTGGGTTTGAGTCGTAAACGTTACCACCGCAAGTTTGGGCGTAAGCAGACTCGCCATTGATAAACAGACTGCGAATTGGAATGGCAAAGATACAGTCACCATTGAAATTGAACGAGCCTAATGCACCGCCATAAGCACCGCGACCATCTGGCTCTAGCTCATTAATCACCTTAATAGCTTCTACTTTAGGTGCGCCTGATAGAGTACCAGCGGGGAAATTGCTGGCAAGCGCACTAAACATATCTTCGTTAGGATGCAGGATACCAACGATCTCAGAAGAAATATGCTGCACGTGAGAGAAGCGTTTGATATCCATCAAGCTACGTACTTTTACCGTACCAAATCTTGCCACACGGCCAATATCATTACGATGTAGGTCGACCAGCATATTGTGCTCGGCAATTTCTTTGTCATCGTTGAGCAAGGCGCGGGCAAGCTTACGATCCTCTATCACATCGACGCCGCGTTTTGCAGTGCCTGCGAGTGGATAGGTTTCCATTTCACCTTGGCGCAAGCGGAATAATAACTCAGGAGAAGCGCCAATGATGCACTGCTGAGCAAATTTCATAAAGTACATATGCGGCGATGGATTGACGGCACGCAGCTTTTCATAAATCGGCATCTTGTCACCGGCAATACGATATTTAGATTTAAAGCCTACCTCGCATTGAAAAATACGCCCAGCGATGATGTCTTCTTTGACTTGCATGACGACATTGGCATGCTCTTCTTGGCTCATACCGTCACCTAAAAATTCAACTTTAGGCGCTTCATAACTAGGCGTTGGCTCATCGAGTAGGGCTTTGATTTGCTCGATGCGGTTTTCTTGTTGAGCAGTTGGGTAATAAAAGTAGAAAATCTCCCCAGTCATCTTATCTAGGGTCAATCCATCTAAATACACGCCAAATTTGAACGGCTCAAAGTCTTCACTGGCTTTGGCTGTCAGGCTTTGCTCAAAAAAATTCACGCAGTCATAGCCCAAATAACCGACGAGACCACCGCTTTGATCGCGAGCAATGACGTGCTGCGGCGTGATGGCGCGAAGCAATTGATAAGGATTGTCAGTTTGATAACGAGTCGTTTCAGCCGTTCTGTTATCAGTAATAGCGAGCGTATTACGGTCAATAGCAGCGATGGTGGTCACAGGATCAAAGCCTATAGCATGATGGCGTGAGATATGACTGTCTTCGCCCAATGACTCGAGCAAATAACAGGTGTCGGAAGCGCTTTCGATACGTTTGAATAGCGCAAAAAAATCAATATCCTGCGTGAGCTTGATGCGCTGCGGTTTGCTAGGGATATCGATAGGCGCAGGTTGGGTATGTAAGGGCGTACTAGCAGTCATAATAAAGTCCAAAATAGTTCAAATATGTGTCAATCAACAATTAATAAAGTAATGAGGAAAAGGGTAGAAAGTATTGGGATCGAAGGTTTAAGCGCGTTCTCTATGGGTCGCAAGCAATGCACTCACATCATGGCTGTGCATGGCTCTAGCACCGCGAGAGACAGTAGCAATACCAACGCCTAGTTGCTCAGAGATGTCACGCTGCGTGATACCTCGATCAAGCAAGTCAAAGATACGAATACGGTTAGCAATGTCGTGCTGTTCTTTATCCGTCAGCAGGGCACTGAGTAGCTTTTCGATATCTGCGCTATCAGTACAATTTGCCAGATGACTCAGTAAGCTGTGATAAGGGTCGGTACTCATAATTTGTCGTCTTAATCAAAAATAGCCAGGGTAGCCATGAAGCTCTCGGCTTGTATCAGCATTCTAGTACAGTAGTACAAGAAATACAAGTGATGAGCTAAGTTAATAGCAGGCTGCTATAGACGTGATGATTTTTAAGCTTTGTTTATATAGATTCAACTCGTGGCCAGCGTCATATTCGATAGCATATTTATAGTTAGTACCAAGCGTTGCTGCGTTGTATTGCTACGTCCACTTGGCGTACTAAGTACTAGAATTGAGAATGTATGATATTAATTATTGCCAAATTGTTAATACTTAGTTATTATGCCTCTCTTTATTTAAACGCTAATCATTATTATTAGCATTAATCATGTTATTTGCACGGTATGATTGAGTGTTTTTAAGGTGTTGAATCTTCTGATAGGCACTATTTTAAGGGTTTTCGATGATAGCCCTTAAAAATAATTCTAAACATTCTAATTTCTGACAGTAAACAAAGTGAGTAAATGTGTTATGCGCGAAGTAAAGTTATCTAGTCAATTGACAGTATTGTCTATCGGTGTCGCCGCTGTATTGTGGACTCAAGCTGCCAGTGCCGCAACGGCAGCAGATATGCCAAACACGACATTGCAGACGATCACTGTAACAGCGAATAGCTCAGTACGTGACGCTGTACAAGAAGACTCTGTCTACATAGATGACTACACCCCAGCTGCACAAGCCAGCCATTTGAGCGATTTTCTGGACGTTGTGCCAGGGGTAAGCGTGGGTGGTACTTCATCGGTCAACCAACGTATTCGTGTACGTGGTCTTGATGATACCAACCTAAAAGTTACGATTGATGGCGCACGTCAAGAAGGCGCGTTGTTCTACCATATGGGTGATGTCACTATTGATCCAGATCTGCTAAAACAAGCAGAAGTATCAGTGGGCAATAACTCAGTGACGCTAGGCAATGATGCTATCGGCGGTGCGGTTGCTTTTGAGACAGTCGACGCGGCAGATTTACTCAAGCCAGGTCAAAAGGTAGGTGCTAAGCTGCATACAGGTTATGCTAGCAACAATGATGAACTGCTAACTTCAGCTACTGTGTATGGTGCGCCAACAGAAAATATTGATTTACTGGCTTATTATGGCAAACGCAATGCGGACGCTGGTGAAGACGGTAAAGGCCGTAAAATCCAAACGGAAGATAGCGAAGGCGAAAACATTCTATTAAAAGCCGGTGCTTATGTCGGTAGTGACCATCATGTAGGCGCTAGCTTTAGCCGTACCGAAAACAAAGGCAAGTTCCCATTACGTCCAGATTTTCCTGCTGGTGGCTGGAACCCAATCATCCCGCAGGAAGTCAAACGCGATACCTATGCGCTTGACTACGCTTACAGTCCTGCCAACCAATTGGTCAATGTAGACGCCAATGTATATCAGACCAGCACGCAGATTTTGCGTAACTCTGATGGCGTACCTGGGTTTGAGTTTGATGCAGAAGTCAAAACCACAGGCGCAAAAGTACAAAACACCAGTATTATCGATAGCAGTATCATTAACGGTGTACCAGGGGTTCATAAGTTAATCGCTGGGGTTGAGCATTACAAAAAAGAATCTGACTATAGCAGTGTTCAACGAGGTACAACTATACCAGTTGCTGGTACAGATGAAGCAACCAATACTTCTGTGTATCTAGAAGACCAATGGCAAATGGGTAAGCTTAGCTTAACGCCAGGCATCCGTTATGACCGTTATGAGTCTCCAGAGTATGTATCAGCTGGCAAGACTTATGACAATGTCGTTGGCGCATTGGCTGCTAGCTATGAGATTGCACCGCGCACCCAACTATTTGCGAGCTATACGCAGTTATTTAACGGTCCAGATCTTAGCCAAACGATTTATAATACCGATGGTGTTGGTACATATGTGAACAATGACCTGAAAGCAGAAGAAGGTGACAATGCAGAGGTCGGTATTGCTACAACATTGCGTGGTCTGACAATGGCTGATGACTCTCTGAAACTAAGCGCTAAGTACTTTGAAACCAATATCGAAAACTATATCGAGTTTGTACGTGCCGATGGTGACCGAGTCGGTTTGGACTGTGAAACAGGAAAAACAAACGGCAGCTGCCAAGGTGTCATTAATAATGACGAAGATTTCAAAATCAAAGGTGTAGAGCTATCAGCCGACTATCGCGCAGATAACTTCAACATGGGTATAAGCTATGCTCGTGCACGTAGCAAAGGCGAGGATACGGGTTACAATATCTCTTCTGTGAGTGGTAGTAGCTCTGAGTCTGGCGATAAGTACATGGTCAACTTGGGTTACGCTCCAACCAATACTACTGAGCTTGGCTGGCGTAGTACTTACGTCGCTGATGTGACACCGAATACCGCTGGTGATGACAACGAAAAACCAAGCTATGACGTGCACGATATCTTTATGACTTATACGCCAACTCAAATCGAAGGTTTAAAAGCTACACTAGGTGTATACAATATCTTTGATGAGACTTATGCGAGCCATGCGTCACGCAACTCTATCAATGATGATCGTACTGACTTTGAGATGGGGCGTAATATCAAAACGTCTTTAACTTATCAGTTCTAATCTAGCTTATCGAATTTAAGTCTAATCGTACTTATAAAGTCAGCTGTCTTACACGGGAGCTGGCTTTTTTTACGAGATTTTTGAGAGTGCGATTTATCTAAGAGTAGATGTTAAGTTGCTCGTTTGGTAGAAGGTGAGGCTACCGTATAAATAGCATATGAGTTAAATCGTATGCGAGTCGTATGCGAGCACTATGCCAATACTCTAAACAACAGCGAGATATCATCGGAGCTCATTTATCTCTCTCAAATTATCAGGAAATAATTGTGAGTGAATACGGGCATAGAGTAAGTAAACGTCGAACTTTTGAATCTGACACATAATGTTTCTAACTGGCCGAGTTATCATATTGGAAATATCGACAAGGTTTGACAGTGTAGCGCTTATACAACTGAAACTATCAGGCATTTCTATAAATATATTGAGCATTAATTCAACCGTTAACTGAACCGAATATAAGAATGCAAACATTAATGATAATTATTATCATTAATGTTTGCATTCTTATATGTATCTTGCTAAAGTGTGTTTCGTTCATTACAGAACAGTTAATGACCCTTTGCTCTATTCTATTTATAGAGACTTTTTTACGCTAAATATTTAATTCGTTGGCTAATGACAGTTACAGCGTCATCAAACTTTTAACCCTACTTAGTAGATACCCTTATTCGTTTACTCTCAATAGCTAAGCCTCTTGGCGATATTTTAGTCATGTTTTTATAACACATATATTTACGGACACGTCTATCCGACCATCGTATGTCAATTTTAGACGTTTATTTATGTGTACTTGCACCGAGAATGCATCCGAAGCATTGCATAAAAAGTGGCTAAAACCATTCACTGACGATGAGATAAACAGGTATTAACGAAATTGTGCGCTTCAAGGAATATTACTTATGTCAAACCAATCAGGTTGCTCTGATTTCTCAGTCATCACTTCTCCAAAAAAACTTCAACGCGTCGTGACTGGTAAGCTTTTACTAAGTATCGCTGTGACTTCTATTCTTAGTAGTACCGCTTTTGCTGCCGAGGGTGATGAGGTAGCTGTGCAAGGGGCGACCGACCAAGAAGCTGTGCCTACAGCTACATTGGATACAATTGTGGTGCGGGCAGCAAGGGACGAGCTAGAACAAGCAGCAGGGCTGTCTATTATTAGTGAAGAAGCCATCGAAAAAGCATCAGTTTCTAATGATATTTCAGAGATTGTACGTAAGATGCCAGGTGTGAATTTGTCGGGTTCATCAACGTCAGGTCAGCGTGGTAACCAACGTCAAATTGATTTGCGCGGTATGGGGCCAAACAATACACTTATCTTAATCGACGGTCGTCCTGTCACTTCTCGCAATTCCTCACGACCTAGTCGTGGGAGTGAGCAAGACACGCGTGGTGACTCGCAGTGGGTACCACCAGGCGCTATCGAAAGCATCGAAGTATTGCGTGGTCCAGCAGCAGCCCGTTATGGCTCTGGTAGTATGGGCGGTGTGGTAAATATCATTACCAAGAGCCCGACTGAGCCAGAGTTTTCTATCAGTAGTCACTATGAGGCACCAGAGAGCGATTTAGAAGGCAGTAGCTGGCGTACCAATATCAATATGGCAGGTGCATTGACGGATAAACTTTCCTCACGTACTACCCTTGGCTATCATGATAGTGAAGCTGATGACCCTTCTATTAATGCAGCAGAAGCGCTAGATGACTCAGTAGCAGCAGGTACTGAAGGTGTCGAAAATATCGATGTGCGCCAAGTGTTTGAATACGCGATGGATGCGATGAATACGGTCGGTGTTGAGGTCAATTATAGTCGTCAAGAAAACCGCTGGGCGGGTGATTCATTGTTCCAAACCGTGAATGAAACGTTGATAGATGAGTTAGAAGGTGAGACCACCAATAAGATGCAGCGCTATGGCGCGGCGATCACCCATCGCGGTGAGTACGATGACGCTAGTAGTAACAGTTTCGTCGAGTACACTCGGACAATTAATGAGCGCTTGGGTGAAGGTAGTGCGGGTGGTGGTGAAGGTCAGATTGTCATACCTGACGACGGCGAGGAGTTTGAGTGGACAGAGGCGACTTACGATACGTTAAATGCTAAGTCAGAGTGGGATGTTTATTTTGACCGTCATACCTTGACGGCTGGTGCAGAGTTCCGCGGTGAAAAGCTGGATAACCCTGTGGTATCTGATATGACATTTGAAGATGGTTTTGAGTTTGGTGATGTAGAGACCGATCCTGACAAGCGCGATCCGACCTCAGATGCCTACCTCGTCGGTGCTTATTTAGAAGATAACTATGAGATCACGCCTGATTGGTATGTCACGCCAGGCTTACGTTTTGACTATCATAGTGAAGCTGGCAGTAACTGGTCGCCTAGTATCAATACTACTTGGCATTTTAGCCCTGATTGGTCAGTGAAGGCGGGTGTCAGTCGTGCATTTAAAGCGCCATCGCTATACCAGCTTGACCCAAATTACATTTACTACACTCGTGGTTATGGCTGTCCACAATACGTGAAAGATGAAAACAGAGGTGGAGGGTGTCATGTTTTGGGTAATTCTGATCTAGAAAATGAAACTTCTTGGAACAAAGAGCTGACCTTTACTTATGATGATGGTACTGGATTGAATGCTGGCTTGACTTATTACCACAATGCCTATGATAACCGCATTGGCGCTGGTACGGATCGTGTGGCGGTAGATACGGCGACAGATCGTTCTATCTTTCAATGGGACAATCAAGGTGAAGCAATTGTTGAAGGTTTAGAAGGCTTTGTACAAGTACCAGTCACTGACAATGTAAGATGGTCTTCTAATATCACTGGTAACATCCGCTCAGAGCGAAAAGACAATGGCGAGCCATTATCGCTCATTCCTAAGTTCACTGTGAACACGGGTGTGGATTGGGATATTACGCCTCGCTGGAATGCCGACTTTGATGTGAGCTACTATGGCACGATTGAAGCCCCAACGATTTCAGTTACGACTGGAGAAGATAGTGGTGACCCGTTGCTTGATCGCGAACCGTATGCCATTGCCAATGTGAGCACTCGCTATGATCTGACAAAATCGATTACGGTTGGTGCTGGTATCAAAAACTTGTTTGATGAGGGTGTTTATCGTGAGGGTACCGCTACGAACGCAGGTGCACGTACGTTCAATGAACCTGGTCGTACTTATGTGTTCGACGTTAGCGTTGATTTTTAGGAGGTAGACACAGAGTTTGTTAAATTAGAAAAAGGTCTGAGCTATTTGCTTAGACCTTTTGTGTTGTTAGGGCAGGTTCTCATTTTCAAAATAAGCCCATGCCCCCGTAAATATTTTTAATAATTCAATAACTTACTATCACCATATAACAGCAGATTTATTTATGTCATTTAATTTTCGCTATAGCTGTCTTTGGCTCCATCGTTATACTGGGCTTGCCATGGCAGCTTTTTTAATTATCACTGGTATTACTGGCACGTTATTGGCATTTCATGACGAGCTAGACGATGTCTTCAACCATAAACTGGCTCAGGTTGAGAAGCAAAATGCATCACATCTGCCTATTGCAGAGCTTCATGACAAGGTCATTAGTGCGTATCCTCAATATGCTTTTTCTAGTATGCCAACCTCGATAGCTGCAGAGAGGTCAGCCGTATTTTCGGTAGATAGAGCACGAGGAAAAGCCGCCCAAAACCAACCGAAAGCACCGTTTCAACAGGTTTATGTCCACCCTTATACTGGCGATATCATTGGTACTCGTGATAGAGATGAGTGGGCATGGCACAACACCATGTGGAAAGTGTTTTGGTTACATCGCGATTTATTACTGGGTGATATTGGAAAATTGCTACTAGGGATTGTCGCGCTCGTGTGGACGATTAATTGCTTTATTGGCTTTTACTTAACGTTTCCTAGAGCGCTCAAGAAAAAAGCACAGAATCAAACCTCGCCTAAAAAACGTGCCTCCTTTTTTAAACGTTGGTTACCAGCGTGGAAAATCCGCCGCAAAACCAATCTCTTTAAGCTCAACTATGATCTACACCATGCCTTTGGGCTGTGGTTATGGCTCATACTGTTTGTCATCGCGTGGTCGAGTGTTGGTTTTAACCTAAGAGAGGTCTATCAACCTGTGATGCATACTGTCGTAGGTCTTGAAGGCAGAGAGGAAAGACAGGAGAACTCAAGAAAGCCATCAGAAAAAGCAGAACAGGCTTCTGGTGCAGAAACAGCGACTAGGGTTAAGGCTGTAAACAATGAGGTTGTCGATGTCGAGTCTGTTGATGTGGTCAACAAAGCCAATAGCATTGCCTATTTAAGTGAGCAGGCAAACACCGCTGCCCAAAGCAAGGGTATGCTAGTACGAGAGTTTTTAGGCATACGTTGGATTGAGGATGAGGGTCAATGGCAGCTGCGCTTTAAGACAGATAAGGACATTGGTAAAAAAGGCGGTGCATCATCCATCACGGTCAATGCAAAAACGGGTAGCGTTGAACAGGTAAACTTCGGCTACCAGAACTCATCATTCGGTAGCAAAACCAACAATTGGTTGTTGACCTTACATATGGGTCATATTAGCCATGGCATCGGCCACTTACTGTATCAAATATTTTTAGCATTGGTAGGTTTGGCTGTGACAGTGTTGTCTATTACTGGTGTTTATCTATGGTGGAAAGGGCGTCAAAGTCGATTGAAGGCGTTGCAAAAGGGTAGGTAATATTGCCAGATTTCTAAGGTAGGCTTTTAATTCGGTAAATAGCTATGTACTGCATTAAAGGCATGCCCTAGTTATCACTTGAATTGCAAAAATATTGTGTATGCTATCAAGACAGTAAAAATAAAGGAAGAAAATCTCTCACCTAGCATCACCCATTTATGCCATGTATTATTTTCATCGTAGTTCTTTATGTAGTCTACTGAAGAGATGTTTTGAGTAAAATCCATAGGAATAACCACCAATCTTAAAGCATATAAAGTGATTCCTAACCAAAAAAAGGTATTTGATATCTCTTTATTTAAAGCATTAAAAATGAATAAGCAAAAGCTAATTACTAAAATTAATAGAGATAGGTTCTTGTAGTTTATCCATCGATTATTTAATAGCGCTCTATGCATCTATAACTTCTTTTATTATTTGCAAAGTTCTTTATTTAAACCGTATCAACAATCACTGGACGACCCTGATGGCTTAGGACAGTGACATCGACGTTGTATAAATCTTTCATCGTTTCTTTAGTAATAACATCAGCAGGGCGACCAACAGCCGTCACTTCTCCTGCTTTCATCGTAACCACTGTATCTGCAAACTGTGCCGCTTGGTTGATATCATGCAGGACTATTACCACGGTTTTTTGCTGATTGTGGCTAAGCTGACGTAGCTCACGCATCAGCCGACCAGCATGATACATGTCTAGGTTATTTAGTGGCTCATCGAGCAATAGATAGGGCGTATCTTGGCAGACAATCATGGCGATCAGCACGCGCTGACGCTGTCCACCGGATAGCGTTGACAAGAAACGCTCGGCAAGTGGCTCAAGCTCAAAGCGTTCAAGGATTTCTTGCACTTTTTGCTGATCGTCTGCGGTTGGTTGTCCTTGATGATAAGGATAACGACCAAACATCAGTAGCTCATGTACGCGTAGGCGTCCTTGCACATGATTGTCTTGCCCAAGCATCGCGACCGTCTTGGCCAGTGTCCGCGCCTGACAGCTGACAATATCACGCTCTTCATTATCTACAGCGAAGCTCACCTGCCCAGATTGTAGCGGCTGCAAACGGGCCATGACAGAAAACAACGTAGACTTCCCAGCGCCGTTAGGCCCAATTAAAGCAATCACCTGCGCCGTTGGTAGGGACAACGTAATATCATGCAAGATTTGTTGTTTGCCAATATGGTGAGAGATATTATTCAGTTTAATCATAGTCAGTCTTATTTAAAAAAGTCTTAGGTTTTTCTCTATCAACAGCATTGGCTAAACAAACAATGTCAGCTAAGTAGTTATAACGAACGACGCTGGGACATAAATATCAATGCTAAGAACATCAATCCGCCCGCTAGCTCTATCACCACGGACAATACGCCTGCCATATCTAGCACTTGCTCAAAGATAGTCTGACCCAGTACTAAGCAAATCATAGCGACCAAACTGACCAATATCAGCCGCTCGGTGTGATACATATGTCGTGCGATACGATTGGTCAATGCGCAAACCAATAGACCAAAGAAAGTCACTGGACCGACCAGTGCAGTGGCCGTGGCAACCAGTACAGCGATGACAGTTAATAGACCAAATGCCAGACGCTGATAGTTGATACCAAGGTTGACGGCCTGTGCTTGTCCGAGCATCAACACATCGCATTGGTAACGCCAGCGCCACACAAATATCGCAGTGATGGCACAGATAAATAAGCTGATACCTAGTAGCTGAGGGTTGACTGTATTAAACTGCGCGTAGCTAGCGGACTGTATGACCACAAAATCATCAGGGTTTATCAGCCGTGCAATGAGTGCTGATAAACTGCGAAACAACACGCCAAAAATAACACCCACCAATATTAGCCGCGTCAGATCCTGACTGCTTTTAGAAAACAATAGCTTAAATAATAATAAAGATGCCCCAAACATCAGGACAATCTCTAGCGTAAACTTAGCAATAGGATCGAGACTGGTAAAGCTAATCGCACCTAAAAAGAAAACCAGCAGGCTCTGCAACAGAACATAGAGTGAATCAAATCCGAGTAGGGAGGGCGTTAGAATTGGATTGTGAGTCAACGTCTGAAACAGTAACGTCGACACGCCAATTGCATAGCCAACCACCATCAGTGCCAGCAGTTTTTTGCCGCGTAATGGTAGCGCAAAGTCCCAATAGCCATTGACATTGAGTGTCATAAACAAGGTCATCGAGATCAGTAGAATAATAGCTGCTATGGATTTTGGATGGGCAGCTATCCATGCCCAAAGCTTTGCCAAATGACCTTGTGCAGCGGCTGAGTACTGACCATCTGCTGAAGATGAATTATTTACCGCTGTGCTGGTTCTGGTAGCATCAGTCTTGGTGGAAGTAAGCTTAGTTGATGAGAACATACAAAAATCCTATGGTGCCAAGCTTATCTAATAAGGCAAAAAATGAACGACGGTAAGCGAGTGTTGAAAATTAATACATAGTTAGTGAACATGGTGCTACTGCTCAGCTGGCGCACGTAATAACAGCCATAAAAACAGCACCGTACCAACCACACCAAAAATAGTGGCGACCGGTACTTCAAATGGATAGCGAATAGAGCGCCCGATAATATCGCATAGCAGTACGGCTGAAGCACCAAGTAGGGCCACTGCTGGCAAGCTGCGACGCAACTTATCTCCCATTAGACGGCTCACAATGTTTGGTACGACCAGCCCAATAAAAGGAATCATGCCCACAGTTACGACCACGACAGCGCTCATCATGGCTACCATACCCACGCCAATCCAAGTGACTTGACGCTTACTAATACCCAAGTTTAAGGCGATATTGTCACCCAAACCAACGATGGTCAGCTTGTCAGCAATAATATAAGCCAGCACACACAGTCCACCCGTGAGCCACAACAGCTCATAGCGCCCTGCCAATACGCCCGAAAAATCTCCAAACTGCCAAACACTCAGCATCTGTAGTGATTCGGTTTGATAGGCGATAAAGGTAGTGACGGCTTCAATAATGCCGCCAAAGACAATGCCAATCAGTGGAATCATCAAAAAATCAGTGGGCGGAATACGGTGAATGAGCAGCATAAATAGCATCATGCCAAAAACGGCAGCGATGGTTGCCACGCCCATTTTGACAATGAGCGCACTAGCAGGGAACAGTAAACTAACCACTAGCAAACCAAGTGCAGCGCTCTGAGTTGCACCAACCATAGATGGCTCTACAAAGCGGTTTTTTAGTACTACTTGGATAATCATCCCAGCCACTGCCATCGCAATACCAGTCAAGATAATGGCGATGGTACGCGGTATACGGCTAACCAATAACAATGAGCTATCGGAGTTGGCACTCTGAGTCAGCAGGCTCTGCAAGATACCTGACCACGAAAAGTCGGCCACACCAATAGATAAGCTCAATAACACCAAAAGCCCCATAAGAATGAGGCTTGCTGTATTGATGAGCCACGGTGGTATGACAGTACGTCGATGTAACGCATTGCCAGTACCGCTCTGCCAGCTTGACGCTGATGGAGCAGTACTGGATTTGAGCCTAGCATGAGTACGGGGAGAAAATAACGACATAATCTCTACTGGCTTAAAAATGAGCAGGGTTAACGGTAATAATATTTACTTGTGCAATAATCGTTTGTCTAGAAAACGACATTATTTAGCGTTAGTAAAAGCATCTTTGATTGTCGTTAGATCCTGCATCCATTGGTAATAACCGCCAAATGCTAAGTAAGAATCTGGGCTCAGATAAACCACTTGCTGCTTGCTCCATGCGTTGCTTTGAGCAACCAATGGATTGTCTAATACGGCCTTGGCACCAATACCGTCTTCACCAATTGCAGCACTACGGTCGATGACAAATAACCAATCAGGATTGGCTTTTTGGATGTATTCAAACGATATTGGCTGACCATGAGGCGCATCGGCAATTTTGTCATCTGCCATTGGTACCCCTAATACAGTATGGATAAAACCATAGCGAGACTTGTCACCATAGGCTGACATTTTATTACCATTGACCATGACGACTAGGCCAGTGCCTTTATTTTCTTTTGTTAGACTCTTGGTCTCAGTGATGAGTCCATCGATGTTCTGTTGTAACTTTGCGGCTTGATCGCTTTTACCAAACAGTGCACCTAAATCATGCAGGCGCTGCTTGCTTGATTCGTAAATGTTAGCTGTATCAATACTCATGTCCAATGTCGGCGCGATACTTGATAGCTCGTCGTATTTTTCTGCCATGCGTGAACCGACCAAAATAGCTTGCGGCTGCATCGCATTCAACGCTTCAAGATCTGGCTCAAACACAGTACCTACCGATTTTGGATCAGGTTGCGTCTCTGAGTGTAGGTTCTTTAGTAATAGACCACCAGGCATACCATCGACTGCCACATCTAGCGCGGCCAAGTCTTGCATCAACGTCATATCATAAACGACAAGTGGTGATGGGTTCATAGCAAGCTCAACATCACCTTTCACGGTATTGACCATGATTTTCTCAGCAGATACAGCGTCGTTATTAGCAACGTTCTGTGATTCATCAGCCGTTGGGTTTTCAGTTTTGGCGTCTGCTGGCTCAGAGTCATTAGATTCAGGCGAGCTACATCCTGCCACTACCGTAGCTAATAACGCTGTCATGGCAGCAGTCAATAATGGACGTTTGAAAAAAGAGGCGGTAGGTCTGCTAGATAATAAAGGTGTCGGCATAATGAACTCGGTCTATCAAAAAATGTTTAAGCAATTGTCTAAAATAATTGCAAATGAATGACGCTAAAAATATTAAGTCTGAAAGATGCTGAGATAAAAGCATAAAATAAATAGTCTACTTAGTACCACTCACTAATTTTTTATACGAATAGTTTTTATAAAAATAGTATGAGTTGACAGGACAGACGTTATAATAAAGTAGTTGAGACTCATTATCAATATAAATGATAATGGTTTTTATTAACAGTACTTGCTATATTAAACGCAACGTATCATTTGATAAAAAGATAAGTTTCATAGTAGTGAGGTATAAAGGTAGGCAACGTTCATGAAAATGAGTGTTGCGATAGGTAAAACTATTAAGCAATATTACGTGTCAGAGATGTATTAAATAGCAAAAATATTGTAAATTATTATTGATAATAATTATCGTTTGCATTATTATCTACGCCATTCTACTCTGAGTAATAAACATTAGGCTGTTATGAGTTCAACGGATTTAGACGCGCCACCACTTAAGTCGTTATTGCTAGCTATTGTTGCAGTACTAGGACTCCATGTGCTTGCCGCAATTGCACTAGTGGCAATAAAAACGCCTGAACTCAAACCTGAGCCAAAAAAAGAGATGTCACCACTTGAGATAAAGTTTGTGTCATTACCGGCAAAAACGGTCTCAACTGAAGTAGAAAAACAAACAGTCACAGCCAAAAAAGAAGTACAGCCTGAGGTACAAGTTCAGCCAGCGCCGCAACCTGAACCAAAGCCTAAAGAGCCGGTTAGAAAACCAACAGAGACACCAGTAAAACCAAAAGAGCCTATTGTAAAAAATGTAGAGCCGAAAGTGACGCCTGTGATAGCGTCAGAAAAGCCTCGTCCTGATACCAGTCAAAAAGTAGCCCCAAAAGAGCCGCTACCGAAACCAAAGGTTGATAATTCAGCAGCTGAAGCACAGCGCAAAGCAGCTGCCCAAGCTGAATCAGAGCGACAAGCCAGAAAAGCTGAGCAAGAGGCGCAAGCTAGGGCAGAGCAAGAAGCCAAAAGAGTCGCTGATGCCAAAGCTGCCGCTCAAGCGAAGGCTGCTGCAGAGGCCGCCGCTGCACAAGCAAGAGCTGAGGCGGAAGCAGCAGCTGCTTTAGCACAGAGTAATGAGCCTGTGAGCTTCACTGCTAGCTCAGCCAACTGGGCATCTGCGCCAAACTTTAGTTTCCCTGAGCGCGCCGCACGTAGAGCCCGTTCTGGTGATACGCTCAACGTTGTCTTGGTATTACGAGTCAACAAACAAGGCGGCATCGATAACGTGCGAGTTGCTCAATCATCAGGTAATCCGCTACTAGACAAAGAAGCCAGACGTCAAGTGCGATCTGGCAAGTTCAAACCCTTTACTAAGAATGGCGTACCCGTGGTAGGTGATGTGACCCTACCGATCAGTTACGCAGTTCCTTGATAACTCATACTTTATAACAACGTATTTATTCATCATTTTTCATTATAAAACTAAACATGATATTTACCTCAGTATCATGTAATGGCATTACACATTAAGGAGTCTGACATGGACTTTATGCAATACTGGCAGATCAGCGACATGGTGACAAAAACGTTGTTCTTTTTGTTGCTTGCGTTATCTATTCTCTCTTGGGTGACAGGTATCGTCCGCGTATTGCAAAGCCGCAAACTGGCGACCAATGTAGCAGATGATTTGAGTCAGCAATTACAAGCCAGACAGTCTGATTTGGCAGGTTCTGATGCTGCCACTCGCCGTTTGGTGACTGAGCAGACTTTGCTCAAGCACATCGGTCGCTATCGCTTTGCTAGTGAGCGCGGTCTGCCAATTCTTGGCACGACGGCAGCGATTGCACCGTTCATTGGCTTGTTTGGTACGGTATGGGGTATTTTCCATGCCTTGCACAACATCGGTATGAGTGGTCAGGCAGGGTTGGGACAAGTTGCAGGGCCAGTCGGTGAAGCACTGATTATGACAGGTCTCGGCATTGCAGTAGCGATTCCAGCCGTGGTGTTTTACAACCTGGCAGTACGTATCAATCGCCGCATAATGTATCAAGCCAACGACAGAGCGCATGATCTATTGGCGCAATCAACGGGTCTTTTGGATACTACTAAGGTAACTGCGAGCCATGCTGCTAGCGCCTCACAAGTGCACGCTGCAACAAGCAGTCGTTCAACGACGAGCGAGACTCAGCATACCAATAACTACAGTAATTCTGTGCCAAAGCAGCTATAGATAGTATTAATTCTACAGATACTGATTCTGTAAAGGCTAGGTCTGTAAGTGATAAGTCTATAAAGGCTCAAACCACAAGTCGAAAAACCGTCAAAAAGCGGCTTGGCTGTGTGAAAATAACCAAAAGCATTGAGAGTAACTATGGCATTTCAATTGGGTGATGATGACGTACGAAGCATGGATGAGATGAACCTTATTCCGCTTATCGATATCATGCTGGTATTGATGATTATATTTTTATTGACAGCGACCGTGTTGAATCCGACGGTGCCTTTAGATTTGCCAGAGACCAGTGCCGCGCTCAATGAAACGCCGCCAGAAGCGATCCAAGTCAGCATTGATAAGGACGCGGGGATATTCTGGGATAGTGATCCAATCAGCATGGAAGAGTTGGAGAAACGCTTGCAGCAACAAGGCGCGACTGGTAAGAATCCAGCGGTACAGTTACGTGCGGATAAAGAAGGCAAGTACGATACGGTCGCTCAAGTTTTGGCAGCGGCAAGCAACGCTGGACTGACCAAAATCGCATTTGTGAATGAGTAGCTTAGTAGCTAAATACTGAATAACTTAAGCATTGAATAGTTTAGGCATTGTGAGTCAGTGCTAGTAGCTTTAATTTTATATTAGAAAACTGGCTAGATAAACCAATAGCCCAACCAGCAAGACAATTAGCACCATTATAATAAAAACAATTAAAATAATAAAATTTTCTCCAACCTCATTAACTACTTAAACCTCAAATTAAGTCGTTAGTGAGGTTTTCTTTTTTTACCAGCCGTAGCCAAACGGACGATAGCCGTAACCAAAACCTGCATGTCTGTAGCCAAATGGGTAAGGTGAGCGTAAGTAGTCGAGATCGCGCTGACGGATATAATAGTAGCGCCCTTGAGAGTAAGCTTCTTCTAACTTCTCAATACCTTCTAACGGACAGACAGGTTGCCAGTCATAGCCTTCGCGACCGAGCTTATAAGCATTCAATTCAGTACAATAGTTTTTGAGACCCTGTTGACGGCCTTGCTCCCATTGGATACGGTTAGGACTAGCACCGCCTATACTGGCGCAGCTATTGGTATAGTGACCGAAGTAGGCACCTGAACGCCCTTGCGAGCCATCAGCGTAGCCAACTTCTTGCCAGTTACTGCTTTGACATTGCTGCGGCGTTAGGCTCTGAGTCGTGGCACAGCCTGATAATGTCAGTACGACCGCGCCAAGTAGCGATAGACTCATGCCTGTTTTGCTAATGACTCTACTCATCAGCTTGCGAGCGTGATAAGCGCCCGATGAGTTTGACTCAATAAGATAATTCATAATAAACCTGCGCGCGTTTAAAATTATGGTTTATCATAGCACTTTTTTGAGCTGACCACTTTTCGTATCTGGTTTTTATAGCGTACTGTGCTCGGTAAGTTTATATACGCTAAATAATTGATTTAATAGCGTAACTTGCTAAATTGTCATATGCTTTAAAAGCACCTGTTGTACCGCGATTGGACGACAACGCTTGATTTTTAATGGTTCGTGCTCATTATAAGCCCTTATATATCGTTGTTTATTATCCTGCTAATCGCAAATCTATATGTACTATGTATAAATAACGGTTCATTAGCGATATTTACCTATATCTCTATTAGTATCTTTTTCATTTAGTCAAAAGGCCAGACCATCATGGGAACATTGATTGGCGTTATCATTGTACTATTCGTATTAGGGAGTATGATGGCGCTCAAACCGAACGGTATCGATCAGCGTTTGGATAAGCTGCGTATGACCGCGCGTCGTTTACAGCTCAATCCAAAACTTGTTTCGTGCCCTGATTGGATCAAAGGTCGTGATAATGAGTATGGCCGCGGTATGCTTGGACAGTACTGCCTGATATTTGAAGACACTAAACTGCCGCATACTCGTTATCAAGTGATTGATGGACAGTGGCGACCAGACAGCAGTTTTGTTGATACCAGTACAGATGATAAAACGCTTACTATTCCCAGTGCGATTCGTTCTAGTCAAATCAGCAATAATCCAGTAGTCAAAAAAACTGATTTTAGCTTGGATCAAGTGCCGTTAGAGCTACCAGTAAGTATCGAGCCGTTTGTTAAAGGTCTATTGACCAAGGCCAATAGCATTATTATTTATTGGGAAGATATTGCTTATGTACGTCCAGCATCTAACCCAACGTACCATCAAAAACGGATCGAAGCGGACTTATTAGTGCTCAAAGAAAACCTTGAGAAATGGGCGCTACAGATGCAAAAACAAGCATAAACCTAGTAAAGCGTTTTTTCGTCTCCATTAAAGGGCAATATGCAAGCGGTTTGTCATATTCAAATTATTTAAAGTTGACAGTTTAACGCTTAGCAGTGTAACGTCTTTATAACTATATCTTTATTTTATGGTTATTATTTATTTTATAACCTTTTTTATCAGCAGCGATTATTACTATAAATAGCTAAACCATGGTCAAACCATGAGTATCTGCTTCCATAAATTGCCGTGCTGCTGAATTTAAACTTACTTTTAATTTACTTATATTATGGTGTCGTCAAACATGGCAAAAACCACAACCAAAAAAAGTCCAGTACCAGCTGCTGACAGCCCAAAGGGTAAGTCTTTGGTGATCGTAGAATCACCAGCCAAGGCAAAAACGATTAATAAATACCTTGGTGATGACTTTATTGTACGCTCAAGTATCGGTCACGTCCGTGATTTGCCGGTCAGTGCGAGCAAAAGCGCAAAGAAAGCAACGACCGCTAAAAAAGATGACAGTCTGACCAAAGAAGAAAAAGCGCAACAAGCACTGGTACGCCGCATGGGTGTAGATCCAGAGCATGACTGGGCGGCAGTTTATGAAGTACTGCCAAACAAAACCAAAGTCATCAAAGAGCTCAAAGCACTAGCCAAAGACGCTGACAAAATCTATCTAGCAACGGATATGGATAGAGAAGGGGAAGCGATCGCTTGGCATTTAAAAGAAGTCATCGGTGGCCCTGATAGCAAGTATCAACGTGTGGTCTTCAACGAGATTACCAAGTCAGCTATCCAAAGTGCATTTAAGCAGCCTTCGAAATTAGACATTGACCGCGTGAACGCGCAGCAAGCGCGTCGGTTCTTGGACCGTGTTGTTGGCTTTATGGTATCGCCATTATTATGGCAAAAGATTGCTCGCGGACTGTCGGCAGGTCGTGTACAGTCAGTCGCTATGCGTTTGGTCGTCGAGCGTGAGCATGAGATTCGCGCATTCATCCCAGAAGAGTACTGGCAAATCCATGCGGACACGCACATTGCTAATGGCAAAGCCAAAAAAACCTCAGACGCTGAGCAAATCGGTATCCGCTTAGAAGCGACCAAGCAAGGCGGTAAAACCTTAAAGCTTGGGAATAAAGAGCAGACCGATAAAGTCCTAGAGATACTCAAAGCAAGCGATTTTATCGTCAAAGAGCGTGAAGAAAAACCAACGCAATCACGTCCAAGCGCGCCATTCATTACTTCGACCTTGCAACAGGCTGCTAGTACCCGCTTAGGTTTCTCTGTTAAGAAAACCATGATTTTGGCGCAGCGTCTATACGAAGCGGGTCATATTACTTATATGCGTACTGATTCGACGTTCTTATCAGGCGACGCGCTTGCTGCTGTCCGTGGTCATATCGAAGACAGCTATGGTGCAAAATACGTGCCAGAAAAACCAAATTTCTATGGTAACAAGCAAGGTGCACAAGAGGCGCATGAAGCGATTCGTCCTTCTAATGTCAATATGAAATCAACGCAGCTCAAAGGTGTTGAGCGTGATGCGATACGTCTATACGAGCTAATCTGGCGTCAGTTTGTGGCGTGTCAGATGTTACCTGCAAAATATCTGTCAGTGAACCTGTTTGTAGGCGCAGATGATATCGAGCTAAAAGCGCGCGGTCGTACCATGGTGTTTGATGGCTACACAAGAGTGATGCCACCAGCCAAGACTGACGATACCTTACTGCCTGACGTCAAAAAAGGCGATAAGCTGAATCTAGATAAGTTAGATCCGAGTCAACACTTTACTAAGCCTGCGCCTCGCTATACTGAAGCCAGTCTAGTAAAAGAGCTTGAGAAAAAAGGCATCGGTCGTCCATCGACGTATGCATCCATTATCTCAACCATTCAAGATCGTGGTTATGTGAAGTTAGAGAACAAACGTTTATTTGCTGAAAAAATGGGTGATATCGTCACTGATAGATTGACGGCTAGCTTCCCAGATTTAATGGATTATACCTTTACTGCTGCGCTTGAAGACAAGCTCGATCATGTCGCCGAAGGTGAGCAAGACTGGAAAGACGTGCTTGATAATTTCTATGGTGAGTTCAAAACTACTCTAGAGCGTGCCAAAGAAAAAGACGGTATGCGTCCAAATGATCCGACCGATGTACCAGACGTCCATTGTGATATCTGTGATCGTCCTATGCAGCTGCGCACAGGGTCAACAGGTGTATTCTTAGGTTGTACGGGTTATAACTTACCGCCAAAAGAGCGCTGTAAAGGCACCAAAAATCTAATGCCAGTCGAAGCATTCGCCAATCTAGATGATGCGGAAGGTGATGACGAAGCGGCAGAAGTTAAAGATTTGATGGAGAAAAAACGCTGTCCGAAATGTGGTACGGCGATGAATGGTTACATCGTGGATGGTGGCCTCAAACTACACATTTGCGGTAATAACCCTGATTGCGATGGTTATATCCTAGAAGAAGGCAAGTTTGAAGTTCCTGGCTCAGATGCACCAACTATTGACTGTAATAAGTGCGATGGGCAGATGGAGCTTAAAACAGGACGCTTTGGTCCGTATTTTGCTTGTCAAAACTGTGATAATACGCGCAAGGTACTAAAAACTGGTGAAGCAGCGCCGCCTCGTATGGATCCAATCCATCTGCCAGAGCTAAAGTCGACCAAGCATGATGATTATTTCATTTTGCGTGAAGGGGCGGCTGGGATGTTCTTAGCAGCGTCTAAGTTCCCAAAAGTGCGTGAGACACGTCCGCCAAAGCTGGCTGAGCTACGAGAAATTAAAGACAAGATGGAGGACAAGTTCCAGTATCTGTTTGCAGGACCAGATGAAGATCCTGAAGGTAACCCAACCATCTTGCGCTGGTCACGTAAGAAAAAAGAGCAGTATATCGGCTCTGAGAAAAACGGCAAGGCCACACGTTGGGGTGTTTACTGGCGTAATGGTGAATGGGTAGAGGAGTAACTATTAGTTAAGTCCAATACAGTGCTTTTATGGCGTCAGACTCATCTGATGTACTACAGGTACGATTTACATTGGTCTTTCTTGTATTGGCTTAAACAAACCTAATAGTTACTTTCAACAAAAAACCCTCTTATAATTTAAGAGGGTTTTTTTTGTGCTCATAATATTTCTTTTAAGCTATTTCTATATTTATAGAATCAACTTAAATTAATAGGTTTGGACAGTATTAGTTTTTTACGATGATACCGCAACCGATACGATCGCCTGCATTACCTGAAGGCTGACTGGTGTAATCATCAACGCCAGCATGTACGATAAAGGCCAAACGATTTACGCTGTATTTACCTGCTTCAGTCGCTGCGATTTTCTTGTTCACATAATTGATAGTAGCAACACCATCTTCATTGGCAGTTAAGTTTGGCAAGTCACCAGCATGACCATTCATGTCATCTGGATTAGCGTGTGGCTTGTTGTCTGGGTTGAAGTGACCGCCTGCTGCTTTACCCATGACGTCACAGCTACCTGTTTCGTGGATATGTAATGAAACAGTTCTACCTGGCTGTAGATTAGTGAGTTTACCGTAAACTTGGACGCCGCCATCGACTGGACGTAAGAAAACTTGACCAACTTCTTTCTTCTCACCATCTACTGTTTGTATGGTTGATTTTAGCGTTGGCTGTGCTAAAGGATTGCCTGTTTGCATTTGGCTTTCTACGGTTTGACAACCAGTCATTGCTAACGCTGAACCGCATAATAGGGTACTTGCAAGTAATGTCTTATTCATTATTATCTCCAATTGTTTGAGTTGTTATTTTTAGTATTTGTTAAAGCCACGAATATCTATCTTATTGTTCTATAAAAATGGGCGTCAATATTCGTTAACATCGGAGTCAGTATAGCCAAGCTAACTCTATAGTTATTCATCAAATGCGCAACAATCAGTTAATAAATGTAAGTAACGTATGGGTTTGAAAATGTATTAGAGGGTTTTCTTTGGCTCATTTTTCCAAATTAACGTTTCACCAGAATCTAAAGTTTGGGTGAGTAAGTAGTTTGGCTCTGACTGCTCTGTAATTGTCTTCGCCTTATTATCCCCATATTTTAAAGTCAATTGACTCTTACTATGGGTCATCATACGTCGAAGCTGTGATTCGACATCATCAAGAGTATCGCCACAGCTCATCATAGTAGAAGGAAAACTGCCAGTAAGTAAACTTTGATTGATAGAGAGGGCGTAAGGCCCACTAACGCCGTTGCAGCCAACAGAGATACCAAAGCTTTGACCATATATACCTGACTCAAAGCCATTTTGTTCGTCACTCTCATCACCACCATAGTTATCCAAACCATAGGAAAGCATAATAGGTTCTTCTATTTGCGTAAATTCACTCAAGATTACGTCTGCTTTGTCCGTCACTTGTACTAGCTGCCAGCGATAGCGCTCTAATAATTCATTGGTGAGTGGTATGCCAGTCACGGGGTATTTAGGTTTGGGTGTGCCCGAAAAGATAAGTGTTTTCCCCTTGCTGGTCTTTAAAGCGAGCTGTTTTTCTATGGCTTTATAGACCTGTATGGACTGAATCATCACAGGATTAAATATGAAATTTGTTCCTGCGTAGCGCCCAAAAGTCGAGTTTAATAGAGATGCTGTATCACTAGGGATGATTTTATTACCACGCCAGTCTTGGGTAGTTGCTTGATATATCGCTGTGCAGTCAGCAGCCTTGATTGGCGATTTAGTTGTATCTTGTACTGATGCATCTGTATAAGGATAAGGTAAGGGCAGCCACATATCAAAGGATACGAGATGTCGGTAGCAGCCGTCATCAAAGGTTAACAGGTCTGGGCGAACGTGCATAGTTAGGAGTGGCTGAAAAGTGACACGTATGAGTCTGCCTTTATCATTGCTAACATGCGTTAGTTGCCAGTCGTATTTGGTGATCGTTTGAAACAGTCTGGGTTTTAGTGTTGTCGCTGACCAGTTTTTATCGTCGATGACGGTACTGGTTTGCGCTGAATGATTAAGGCTGTTTGTTTGGCAGCCTAACAAAGCGACTGGTAGTAATGCACTTATTATCGCTAGAGACATCCGTAAACGATTTAAAGTCATAAACTTTCTACTAGATAAACATTTGTCTGAAATATAGCACAAGGCTGTAGAGAGATTGTTGTTTATTATTGCCAATAAAAAGTCGCCCATCATTGTGATAAGCGGCTTCTTAATCTATAGGAGGAGTTTAATAAAAATTCAATTAATTATGCAGTGCTTTACCAGAGGTTTTATCAACGGTCACTTTGGCAGGCTTAATTGGTGTTGGCATACTGACCAAAGCAACCTTTAAGATTTCCTCAATCGTGGCAACTGGCTGAATGGTTAAGCCTTCTTTCACGTTATCAGGGATGTCAGCCAGATCACGCTCATTGGTCGCTGGGATCAATACATGCTTGATACCGCCGCGATGTGCCGCAAGCAATTTCTCTTTGAGACCACCGATACGTAGGATCTTACCGCGTAAGGTAATCTCACCTGTCATCGCAATATCTGGACGGATAGCGATACCTGTCAACGCAGAGACTAGCGCTGTCGTCAGTGCACCACCAGCTGATGGGCCGTCTTTTGGCGTGGCGCCTTCTGGCATATGCACATGGACGTCTGTTGTTTTAAACGTCTCGTAATCGATACCTAAGCTGTCACCGCGAGCACGAACCACGCTCATGGCTGCGCGAATCGACTCTTTCATCACATCGCCTAGTGAACCGGTAAAGCTAAGCTCGCCTTTACCTTTCATGCCGACCGCTTCGATGGTCAATAGCTCACCGCCGACCTGAGTCCATGCAAGACCAGTGATACGACCAATCTCAGGCTCTTCTTCAGCCAAACCGTAGTCATACTGGTGTACACCTAGATAGTCATCGATGTTCTTGTCATCGACTGTCACTAGCTGACGTTCTGCTTTTTTCGGAGCGCGAGCACCATGAGTTTCAACCGAACCGCGAACCACTTTGCGGCAGATTTTGTTCACTTCACGCTCAAGGTTACGTACACCTGCTTCACGCGTATAGCTACGGACAATGCTGTGCAATGCGGCTTCAACAATCTCAATTTCGCCTTCTTTGAGACCGTTTTGCTTAATCGCTTTTGGCACGAGGTATTTCTGTGCGATATTAACTTTTTCTTCTTCGGTATAACCCGGCAAGCGAATAACTTCCATACGGTCAAGCAGCGCAGGCGGAATATCCATGCTGTTGGCAGTACAGATAAACATCACTTGCGACAAATCTAAGTCCATATCTAAATAATGGTCGTTAAACGTATCATTCTGTGATGGATCCAATACTTCAAGCAATGCTGACGCTGGATCACCGCGGAAGTCTTGCGCCATCTTATCGATTTCATCTAATAAAAACAGCGGGTTTTTGACTTCTACTTTTGCAAGTGATTGAACGATTTTACCCGGCATTGCACCGATATAAGTACGGCGATGACCACGAATCTCTGCTTCATCACGTACGCCGCCGAGTGCCATACGCACAAACTTACGGCCAGTAGCACGGGCAATTGATTCACCTAATGAGGTTTTACCGACACCTGGAGGACCGACGAGACATAGAATCGGGCCACGAAGCTTTTTCACGCGTGATTGTACGGCTAGATACTCTAAGATGCGGTCTTTTACATCTTGCAAACCATAATGATCTTCGTCTAACACCGTCTTAGCTTTGTCTAGATTGATAGATACTTTGGTCGTCGCATTCCACGGCGTGTCCAAAATCCATTCAATATAGTTGCGTACCACTGACGATTCGCTTGATGCAGTTGGCATCATTTTGAGCTTTTTGAATTCCTGCTCAGCTTTTTTGCGCACGTCTTCTGGTAGGTCAGCATCTTCTAAACGCTGCTCTAGCTCAGCGACATCATCTTCACCATCGAACGCGCCGTCATTCATATCTGACAGCTCATTTTTAATGGCTTTCATCTTCTCATTCAAGAAGTATTCGCGCTGATTGTCTTCCATTTGCTGACGGACAGCATCTTGGATGTCCTGCTCGATGTTTTGCTCAGCACTTTGCTTGACTAAATATTCAGTCAAAGTGTTGATATGCGTTTTGATATCGTCTTCTTCTAGGAAAGACTGTTTGATATCAAGGTCCATCGACACACGAGTTGAGATGAAATAAACCAACTCAAGCAAGTCGTCGATACGCTTAGCCACACGAGTCAGCTCACGTGCATTGCGAAGTCGCGCATCTGCATAGCTTTCGAATAATGTGGTTAACGCTTGAATGGTATTTTTCTGTTGGCTCTCATCCATGCTGACATCGAGGTCGGCACGTTCAAATCTCGCCATTAATAAATCATCATGACCTTCTATATTGTCAACACGAGCGCGGTATTGACCTTCGATCAATACTTTAATGCAGTTCTCATCGCTGTCATGTGGCATGGTGCTGACGATGCGGCACACCGTACCGTACTGATACAAGTTATCTTGATCAATATCTTCGGTCAGTGAGTCTTTTTGCGCGACTACCAGTACTTTGTTGCCATACTCAGCCTGTGCCAACTCAACCGCTTTCACCGATGGTGCGCGTCCCACAAACAATGCAATCTGCATATGTGGATAGACGACAACGTCGCGTAATGCTAGCAGTGGCAGATAGCTTTCATCTTCATTGTCTTTGACAGTGTTGGATGAGGCATTTAACGCATCCGTAGATGCGCTTTCTGTCTCATTATTCGCGTCAGCACTGATGTTAGCGTCAGTGTCAGTCTTTGCATCAGACGTCGTGTCAGTGTTCAGGGCAGATGATACATCGATGTCGATGTTGTCTTTATCAATATTATGTTCACTCATATGTTTTTCCTCGTTCCCCAGACTTGTAAAGTCAAGTTCGTGGTTCATGTTTAGATAAATGGTGCTCAGGAAAAAAATTGCAAGGCTGAATGGTGAAGTCGTTTGCTTATCTTTGTTAAATAGTTGTCTGAGTGCCCAGTTATTAATGCAATCAATGTTACCAATGACATGTCGTCAACGGTATAACTGGTCTATGAAGGATAAAGACAGTCAGAAATTATAGAAGAGGGTTTGAATGTATAGGTGATATTTGGCTACCTGTATTGATGCCTAATCGGTTCTATACGTAGGCTTTATACCCAAAATAAGGTAAACTGGCGCGCGTCTAAAACAGGCTCTCATATTGAGACGTTTTAGACAACAGGGCAATATTCATTAGTTTCAATATTCATAGGTCTCAATAAGACCAAAGTATAAAGAACAAGGGGCAACACATGGCCATCAATGCAGTATTGCTAGCAGTTATTATTATGCTAGGACTGTCACTTTCGCGAGTGCACGTGGTGCTCAGTTTATTAATCGGGGCGCTGGCAGGTGGATTACTAGCAGGGCTTGGTATTACTGATACGCTCAACGCTTTTCAAGAAGGCATCCGTAATGGCGCAGAGATTGCGTTGTCATATGCCTTACTTGGGGCGTTTGCGGTAGCGATTGCTCATTCGGGCCTGCCGCAATCGTTGGCAGGCGCGGTCATCAAGCGTATTGATGCTGCGGGTACGAGTGGCATGATTAAGTACATGCTGTTTGCAGGCCTTATTACCATGAGCTGCTTTAGCCAAAACTTAATCCCTATTCATATTGCCTTTATTCCATTACTGGTACCGCCACTATTATTAGCATTCAATCGAATGCAGATTGATAGACGCCTGATTGCTTGTCTGATTACTTTCGGGCTGGTCACCACCTATATGTTTATTCCTTATGGCTTTGGTGATATCTACCTCAATCAGATTATGCTAAAAAACGTGGGTGAAGCGGGTATCGATGTTGCCAATATTTCTGTGGTGCAAGCCATGGCGATTCCTGCATTGGGTATGCTAATTGGTTTGCTGGTTGCTGTATTTATTAGCTACCGTAAGCCACGTGCGTATCAGCAGATTGCAATAGATCAGCAAGCGCATGATGCAGTAGTAGAAGGCGATGCATTAAGCAAAACTGCCGCTGGCGCACAGTCGCAGAGCAAGCTAAAGACATTGGTTGCTTTGGCAGCTATCGTGACTGCTTTTGTCGTGCAGTTATATACTGATTCGCTACTACTTGGCTCAATGTTTGGCTTTGGTGTCTTTATGGCAACTGGCGTGGTGAAGTGGCGTGATGCTGATGGCGTCTTTAATGATGGTATCAAGCTGATGGCGATGATTGGCTTTATTATGATTACCGCGCAGGGCTTTGCTGAAGTGATGAAAGCCACTGAGCAGATTCAGCCGTTGGTCGATGGCGCAGCATCGCTGTTCGCTGGTAACAAAGCGATGGCCGCATTTATCATGCTATTGATTGGTTTGATTGTGACTATGGGTATCGGCTCGTCATTTTCGACCATTCCTATTTTGGCTGCGATTTATGTGCCGCTGTGTATCTCTTTAGGATTTTCGCCATTGGCTACTGTGGCGATTATCGGTACGGCTGGCGCACTGGGAGATGCAGGTTCGCCTGCGTCAGATTCGACATTGGGGCCAACCTCTGGTCTAAACATCGATGGACAGCATGACCATATCAAAGACAGTGTGGTGCCGACATTCTTGCATTACAACATGCCGCTACTGGCGTTTGGTTGGATTGCCGCGATGGTGCTTTAATAAAGCTTGAACAGTTAGGTTTGGTATAAAAGGCGAGTATAGCTATAAGCTATGCTTGCCTTTTTTAGTTTTTATCGATTACTAAATCGATGCGAGACTCAATAATCTTCATCAAAATCTTTTATCTCACCATTAATACTACTCAAAAACGCATCACTTTGCGCGAGCAAAGCATTTAAGCGATCTTCATTGACGAGCCGTGTCATCTCATCAGAGCTAAACGGTTGTTCTTGACTGTAGTAGTGCAGCTCTCTAGCGTCCTCATTGCCCAGTGTTTGCAAATATTCATCCACACTATCTGCACTGGAATCAGCAGCGCTAGAGTCTTTTTCAAATTGTTTATCGTCTTTCATTAAAACCACCTTATGCCGTTTGGCGTAATTAAACCATCTAATGGCACATCCCACGGTTGACGCGCTAATTGTTCAACCACTTGAAAATCATAGCACCAACCTATCTTTAACGGCCTTGAAGCCCCTGAACGATAACTTTTCCCAAGGGTCGTATCATAGAATCCACCACCCATGCCTATACGGTTACCGTTTAGGTCTACCGCCACGAGTGGACAAATAATCACATCCAATTCCGACGCCCAAAGCAGGGCGCGGCTGTGGTTTTGTTTCATGCCTAATTGGTGAATGCGAGTGGGGATATTGACCAGTTTTGAATGATAAACAGGTACAAAGCGCAGGTGTTTATTATCATTGCCATTGCTAGTACGACCAAGTGAACCAACAACTGGCAAATAAGGTAAATAGCCTAAGCGCTGGCACCAGTCCAATAATGGCTGAGTAGGTAGCTCACCAAATCCATCATAATATAGGCCAATGCGTGCATGTATTGGTAAGCGCTGCTGTAGCTTAGATAGATGTAAGCTTGCAGACTGAGCAAACTGTCTGCGTGCGCCATCAGTTAACTGGCGACGCTGGCGAGTAAAGTGCCGTCTAGGCGGATTGCTGATGACAGGTTCGGATAATTCAGCGTTTTTTGAGTCCGAATTATCTGAATCAAGGTTGTTTGGATCAAAGTTGTTTGGGTTAAGGTTATTTGGCTCAGGTCGTATTGGTTTAGGGTGCATAATTTCAGAGTGCATAGGTATCTTATCCAATGAAGTAACAGATTGGCGATGACAGGCGTTTTTAGGCATTCGTTTTTAGGCATCGCTCAAGGCTATTTGTGAATATTCAACACGCCTTAGTCATGCTATCATAACGCCACTTTACATCGTATTTCCGTTTATGTGCAGCAGCTGTTGCACTTTTTATCGTTCAGTTATCTAACAACAAACCAGTAAAGAGGGTAGTTATGTCGACACAGAATCAGGCAACTCGTACCGAAAAAGACACCATGGGCAACGTAGAAGTCCCAGCTGATGCTTATTGGGGTGCGCAAACTCAGCGTAGCCGCGAAAACTTCAAAATCGGTGGCGAGACTTTGCCGCGTCCAATGATTGAAGCGATGGCACTGGTCAAAAAAGCCGCTGCGATTACCAATGCAAGCCTAGAGCGTATCGAAGGCGATAAGCGTGATCTCATCGTACAAGCCGCTGACGAAATCATCAATGGTGGTCTGGTCGATCAGTTCCCATTGGTTGTATGGCAGACAGGTTCTGGCACCCAGTCAAACATGAACATGAACGAAGTACTCGCCAACCGTGCTAATGAAATCGCTGGTTCTGAGCGTGGCAGCTACACGCCAATTCACCCAAATGACCATGTAAACCATGCACAGTCTACCAACGACAGCTTCCCAACAGCGATTCGTGTGGCTGCTGCGCGTCAAATCAACAGCTTACTGATTCCAGCGGTAAAAGCACTACGCGATACGCTAGCTGCAAAAGCCAAAGAATTTGATAGCATCGTAAAAATCGGTCGTACGCATTTACAAGATGCGACGCCTTTGACCCTAGGCCAAGAGTTCAGCGGCTATGTGAGCCAACTTGACCATTCATTGACTCGTATCGACAACGCGCTACAAGGCCTATATGAATTGCCACTAGGCGGTACTGCGGTTGGTACTGGTCTAAATGCCCACCCTGACTATGCAGTAAAATCAGCTGAGCAATTAGCGACTTTGACTGGCTTGCCATTCGTTACGTCACCAAACAAATTCGAAGCGCTAGCGGCTCGTGATGCAGAAGTATTTGCCTCAGGCGCACTAAAAACACTAGCGGGCAGCCTAAACAAAATCGCTAACGACGTACGTTGGTTGGCATCTGGCCCTCGTTGTGGTCTGGGCGAATTGACGATTCCTGAAAATGAGCCAGGCTCTTCTATCATGCCGGGTAAAGTAAACCCAACGCAGTCAGAAGCAATGACCATGGTTGTCGCTCAGGTCATGGGTAACGACACGACTATCAGCATGGCTGGCGCATCAGGTAACTTTGAGCTAAATGTGTATAAGCCAGTTATCGCGTTTAACTTGTTACAGTCTATCAAACTGCTTGGCGATGCTTGCAACAGCTTCAACGAAAACTGTGCTGTTGGTATCGAGCCAGTAAAAGACAAAATCGATGACTTCCTGCACAACTCATTGATGCTAGTAACGTCATTGAACCGTCATGTTGGTTATGAAAATGCGGCTAAAATTGCTAAGACGGCTTATAAAGAAAACAAAACGTTGAAGCAAGTGGCGGTCGAGCTAGAGCTACTAACTGAAGCGCAGTTCGATGAGTGGGTCATTCCTGCTGATATGGTACATCCTAAGTAAGCAGTAGACCAAATAATGACCTGCTACGGCGTCAGACTCGCTTAACGTACGATAGGTACTATTTGCACTCGTCTTTCTGGTAGCAGCATCATATTTTTTTCACTGAGAATTTAGAAATAAAAAGACCTTGTCGTGTGGCAAGGTTTTTTACTATTTCATATGGTGAGATGCTGGCCTTTACGCTATGATCACTCAACCTCATATCACAATTTCTTTAAATCTTGAGAGATAGATTATGCATTTAAAGCAAAAGTTCACCAGTATGGCAGCAGGTTATTTATGCTTAATAGTCTCTACGGGTATTAGCTGCTCAGTATTAGCAAAGGATGCGATCGTCGACGAAAATTCTGTAGCGAGTAATAAAGGTTATTCACAAGATGATTTTTCTCAAGTATATGATTCAGAGGTTAATACTACGTACAGTGACGAAGAATCCACTAGTGAACTTTTAGAAGCTGCAAATAACGGCAGCGTAGAAGTACAGTATCATCTTGGTGCTATGTATTTTGAAGGACTAGTAGTCGATAAAGACTATGTTGAGGCTAGAAAGTGGTTTTTAAAAGCTGCGAATCAAGGAGATGCAAATGCTCAGTACGTTTTGGCTTCAATATACTGCTCAGGACTAGGTACAGATGTTAATTATATTAAAGCAGCCAAATGGTTTAAAAAATCTGCTGAGCAAGGCAATATTAATGCTCAATTTTTCATAGGTTTACTTTATTTTGAAGGTAAAGGTGTTGAAAAAGACTATCTTGAAGCTTTTAAGTGGTTTGAACTGGCTGCCGATCAAGGTGATGCAAAATCCCAAGTAAATTTAGGCTGGATGTATATGAACGGGTTAGGTGTTGATTTCGATCATATCAAATCATTTAATTGGTACAAAAAAGCTAAAGAACAGGGAGATAACTCATCTCTCCATCCTCTTGGCGTCAGGTAAGTATAACGGGTAAAAGATATAGTAATGTACGACATAGTTTAAAGGTTAACGAACTTAGAAGAGCCATACGTTACTAAGGCGTGTTTCTATTTTAAAAATGGCGATAAACGTTTGGATCAAGAATATGTCCTAGACTCATTTAAATACAATGCTTAATAAGGATTGGAACCAACTATTCGAAACAGAGTCTTTCTCAATTCTATTTTTTTCAGCCATCAATCGTTTTTCTAATTCGTTCGATTCTAACGCTAAAGCGTATTCTTTTGCTGCTTTCATAGCAATTTCAAGACCAGCATAAGGAAAGTCGTATTTTATTTCGCCCAATTGTTTGTATGCAATATTAAAAGCTTCAATACCATACTCTGTGCGGTCAGTCAGCAAGCTAAATTCAAAAATCTGCTCAATAGTCATACAACCTACATCTTATGAGTATTCAAAATAACTTTTTATGGTTTAGCTCATTTTAAAATAAAAAAGCCGAGCAAAATGCTCAGCTTTTTTATATTAAATCTATCGAAAACT
Source organism: Psychrobacter sp. Pi2-52 (assembly GCF_904846705.1). Taxonomy (GTDB): domain Bacteria; phylum Pseudomonadota; class Gammaproteobacteria; order Pseudomonadales; family Moraxellaceae; genus Psychrobacter. Next base: position 195,373 of record NZ_CAJHBS010000001.1, on the reverse strand, counting down.
CTAGAACTTATAAAGTAAACCAAGTGTCGTCGCTGCTTCAGTACGTGAATCGACCATTGGGCTATCGTACTGCTCATTTGGTACATAGCTCACGCTTTGATTGGCAAATCCTGCCCAGCGCTCATTAAAGTCATAGTTAGCGCTAATGTTGATATACGGATTCAGGCTTGAGTTAGATTTATAAGCGTCAACGCCCGTTTTAGCAGCCTCTTTTTCACTGACACCATAGTAGTATTCATTGTAGTCAGCATCATGATATTCAAAGCCAATACTTGGATAGACCGTTAGCTTGCCTTTAGTGATTCTAGAAAGATAGGTCAAGCGAGCTGTGTTACCACCACTACGATCTAATACATCAGCACCTATCTGCGCGCGGATGCCGCCAATAGCCGTACGACGCTGATAGCTTAGACCTGCTTCTGCTGATGATTTACGCTCATCCAAGCCTTGAAGTGCGCCATTGGCATCATCAGGTTCAAACTCAGAACCCGCAAGCTTGGCATAGGCAGATAACTGATTGACACCATCATTGATCAGATACGCACCAGCTTGCGCACCGCGTACATAGACTTTGTTATTGTCATAAAATGCACCTGGTAGCACGCGCACTTCAGTACTGTCTTCGAGATCATAGGCTGATTTGACTGCCATGACATTGACCCCAACGCTGAGCTCAGCATCTTTGTCAGTCGGCAAATTGTCATTAAAAAGTGCGGCGTTAGACAGGCTAGCCACACTAAATAGTGCAGTAGCTGTGAACGCGCTAAACATAGTACGTGTAGAGATATTAGGTAGCGCTGCAAGTTTTAACATAATTGGATCTCGTAAGTGAGTATAAATAACTGAGTGGTGCGATTAGGCAAAACGTGTTCAAAAGGGCAAGCAGTAAAATGAAACAGTAATGTTGGTCAGTATGCTGTTTTTGGGAGCTATATAGCAATGATAGATAAGTATGAGCATTTACTCAATGGCTTTTAGTACTTGTAGTAATTGTTGATGAATATCTTGCCACCACCAGACAAAAACAATGCCAATAAGTAACATCGCAAGCCATGGTAATAGCTGCCAGATAATAGAAGGTTTTTTAAGTGCTTTGGGTTCAATACTATTATGAGTAGTGCCATTGTTTAACGATGAATTGATAGTATTAACGCTATCGGCACTATTGTTAGCATTTATATCAGACACATTCGTTTCATTGTTAGCAAAAGTGGTATCTTGCTCCTTCGAATCCATCTCAAAATGAGGTGACTGTTCGATAGGAGTGGCGTCATACGAGCTGTGATTATCGTGTTGGTCATGAGATTGGCCACTATACTGACTGTTATATGATGGGTTATCGTGAGCGCTGTATGAATAGTTGGTTTGATAAGTGTTGAATGTGCGCTGCTGCTGAATCGCTGCATTTTGCAGCGCGACTGCTAGACGCTGACGGTAGCCAATGGCAAAAGCCAATGCAATCACTAGTCCTGTGATTGCGCCACCGATATGACCAGCATTATCAATACCCGGTACGGCAAACCCATAGACGAGGTTGATGCCCATAATAAATATCAGGCTTTTAAGATTGAGTACCATGCCATTGACCGATATTTTAAATAGTGCCGCGATTAATAATGCCGCACCAATACCCATGATACCGCCTGATGCGCCAGCTGATAGTCCAGGCTGTCCCGTACCATCCAAGATACTTTGCCACGTCACATAGCTATTGAGCAAGTTACCACCGATTGCTGCCAACAAAAATAACGCCAAAAATTTGGCTGAGCCAAACATCGGCTCGGCAATCTGCCCAAAGAAATACATGGCAAACCCATTAAACAATAAATGCATCAAACCAATGTGCAAAAACGCACTGCTGACCAAGCGCCAAGGATCGTCACCCATAGTAAAAGGTAATGCATTGGCACCCCATTTGAGTAGCGCTTCAGTTGAAGGGTTATTGGCATCGACGCCCGTTAGTATCTGCATAATAAATAGCCCGATAAAGCTGGCTAGTAGCAGGGTAGTGACGGGCGCAGTTTTTAATAGTTGCTGAATAGTCATAAAAGCGAGATATCATCAAAATATTGTATATATAGTATAAAGGGTATGGTCAGATAATGTTATGTATCCGCAGATCATCATGGTACAAGTTTTCATAATCTTTATGACTGATAGCTTTTAAAACTATATAGCTCTTAGAAAAAGTTCTTAAAAATGAATAGCTCTAAAAATTACCAACTTTAAGATTCTCGTAAGTACCTTTTACCAAGATATCATCCGTAACTTTATTGATATCGGTATGACCGCAGAATGCCATTGAGATATCACACTCTTTATAGATGATTTCGAGCGCACGGCGTACCCCATCTTCACCATAAGCGCCCAATCCATAGAGGAAAGCGCGACCAATCATTGTGCCCTTTGCACCCAATGAGATGGCTTTTAGCACATCTTGACCGGAGCGAATACCACTATCTAACCATACCTCGATATCGCTATCCTCAGCATGGACAGCTTGTACGATGTCAGACAGCGCAGAAATAGAAGACAGTGCACCATCCAATTGACGGCCTCCATGGTTTGAGACGACCAGTGCATCGGCACCGCTACGGGCAGCCATGATGGCATCTTCAGGTTCCATGATGCCTTTGATGATAAGCTTGCCGCCCCACATATCTTTGATACGCGCCACATCATCCCAGCTCAAACGTGGATCAAACTGCTCTTCTGTCCATGAGCTCAATGATGACAAGTCTTCAACGCCTTTGGCATGACCGACGATATTGCCAAAGCTACGACGTTTGGTGCCTAGCATATTCATACACCACTGCGGCTTAGTCATTAGATTCATGATGTTGGTAAGTGTCGGTTTAGGCGGTGCAGACAAGCCGTTTTTGATGTCTTTATGACGCTGACCCATGACCTGCAAGTCGGCAGTTAATATTAGGGCTGAACAATTGGCATCTTTGGCCCGTTGAATCAAATTTGCCATATAGTCTTGATCGCGCATGACATATAACTGAAACCAAAACGGTTTGCTGGTATGAGTAGCGATATCTTCGATAGAGCAGATGCTCATGGTCGAGAGCGAGAAGGGCACGCCAAATTTTTCAGCGGCACGCGCGACGTGAATTTCGCCATCTGCCCACATCATGCCAGTGAACCCAGTTGGGGCGATGGCGACGGGCATATTGACGGACTCGCCAATCATTTGTGTCGCTAGACTGCGATTGTCCATATCGACCAATACTCGCTGGCGCAGTTTGATACGGTCAAAGTCCGTTTCATTACTACGATACGTGGTCTCAGTCCATGAGCCTGAATCGACATAGTCATAAAACATACGCGGTACTTTACGCTCAGCGACACGGCGCAGGTCTTCAATCTCTGTTATTTTCTTTAAGACAGGTTTTAAATCTTTCATGATTTCTCACCACTTTATCATCGTAATAGGGCGTCTTTGTTATAGGTCTAATGCTATTAAGCGAGCAGCTGCTGCAAATCCACCACCGAAAACGGATAGTTTAATCGTTTGGATGGCGTCAAAATCACAGGAATAGTGGTGGCAAATTCCATCATAAGCGCCTCATCAAAGTCTGCAATATCGACATATTGGTAACTAATAGGTTGTACGGCCTGAAACTGAGTGATTATTTGCTCAGCGATATCACATAAATGGCAGCCCGAGGTACCGAGTAGCCACCATTGATTGTTATTTTCAGTGCTGTCTAGGCTTGAATTTGCTGCAATAACACGCGCTCGTAACACTTCTATATTATCATCGTGCATGGGTAATCTCTTATCTTCATACTGATTGCAAAGCGCTGATGCTCAGTACGCGCTTATTTAAAATATAAAATACTTTAACGGTCATTACATCATAAAGAAGTGGGGTAAATAATGACAGCGATTGTGAGATTAGGTAAGATGACCTGCTATTGATCGTTATTAATGACTAATGCTCAACGGTCGATGATCGGCTATAAATAGCCCGTTTACAATTATTGATTCTTAGTTGATGTTTTATAGTCATTAATAGAGTATCTATCTTATCTTATTACTTTTTTAACCACTCGGATATCGCGCATGGCAAGTTTTGGCACATTTATCAAACGTCTGTTATTGGCAATTATGCTATTGGTTGTCGCATTCCATATATTGGTCGTCGGGCTATTATTAATTTGGAAAACACAGCCAATTAACAACAGCATGTTTATGTTGACGCATCGCCTAACGGGTGGCACGGTCACTCAGACATGGGCTGAATATGATGCGATTGCCAAGTCTGCCAAGCAAGCGGCGATTGTGAGTGAAGACTCGACGTTTAGTCAGCACAATGGTTTTGACTTTAAAGGTATCAAAGCCGCGCAAAAGAAAAATGAAGAGACAGGCAAAATGTCTGCTGGCGGCTCAACGATTACTCAGCAATTGGCAAAGAACTTGTTCCTCACCTCGCATCGCTCCTATGTGCGTAAAGCTGAAGAGGCTGTCATCACTGTGATGATTGAGACGCTATGGGACAAGCAGCGAATTATGACCGCTTACCTGAATGTGGCGGAGTTTGGTAATGGTATCTATGGTATCGATGCAGCAGCGCATCATTATTTTGATAAGTCTGCGGCTAACCTAAACCGAGATGAGTCAGCACTTCTGATTGCGATGCTTACCAATCCAAAGTACTACGAAGACAATCAAGGCGATAAGCGTTTACGTAACAAGCAACGTATTATCAAAAAACGCATGAAAAATGCCGTATTACCGCAAGCAGCTTCGTAAATATAAAACATTAAGGGTGGGTTAGATTATAGGATCGAATGTTGTAGGCTCGGCTATTTCGAATAAAACTAGGGCATGCCCTAGAAAAGACAGAACGATAAAAGATGATGGCGTATCGATAACGCAAAAGGAGTAGTGACGTGGTAGAGATGACTAGTAATCAGGGCAGTGGTGATGTTAAAGATATGATTGACGTTAATAATGTTGAAGATGGCGCTAATGACAATATTGATAAAGACATTAGTGTAGATAATAGCCCAAATAACTTGGCAGAAATCGAATGGCAACGCTCAGCAGATGGCAGCTATTCACCGAGCAGTTATATCAATCGTGATTTGTCTTTATTACAGTTTCATCTGCGAGTATTGGCGCAGGCATCTAGTTCGCGTCACCCACTGCTTGAACGCTTATTTTTCTTGATTATTTTTTCATCCAACCTTGATGAGTTTTTTGAGATTCGTGTCGCTGGCATCATGCAAAAGCTCAACATCGGTGATGTATCGACCAGTGCTCATGGCATGCGTCCTAGCGAAGTGCTAAACGAGATATCTATCATTACTCATGCCGCAATCAGTGAGCAGTACCGTATTCTCAATGAGGATATCCTGCCAGCACTTGCGCTTGAAGATATTCGCTATCTCAAACGTGATGAGCTAAACGCTGAGCAGTCTGCATGGATGAAGCGTTATTTTACGGAGCAAGTCGTACCTGTATTGACACCGATTAGCATTGATCCGGCGCATCCATTCCCACGTCTCGTAAATAAAAGCTTAAACTTTATCGCTACCTTGGAAGGTAAAGACGCCTTTGGACGCGATATCAACTTAGCGATTGTGCCTGCGCCGCGCAGTCTGCCGCGCGTGATTCGTCTGCCAGATGAGCTAACTGGTGGCAAAGAGCATCATGTGATGCTATCCGCTATCATTCATGAGCATATCGGTGAGCTATTCCCTGGAATGAGTGTGACAGGTTGTCACCAATTTAGGCTGACACGTAATGCCGATTTAGATTTGGCCGATGATGTCGAGGATATTGCCAAAGCACTAGAAGGCGAGCTTGAAAACCGCCGCTTCGGTGATAAAGTGCGCCTTGAGGTCACAACCGATTGCCCAACGCATATCAGTGAGTATCTGCTCAATGAGTTTGAGTTGCATGACAATCAGCTATACCGTGTCAATGGCCCAGTCAATCTAACGCGCTTGCTATTTGACTTTAATATTCCTGCGCTGCGCTATCAGCCATTTACTCATGTCGTGCCAAAGGCATTTCGCCGAGAAATGGATAAGTCAGATAAATCGACCAGTATGTTTGCTGCCATGCGTAAAAGCGATGTGTTGGTTCATCATCCTTTTCATGCCTTTTCTCCGATTATTAATTTACTTTGGCAAGCAGCCAGCGATCCTAAAGTATTGGCGATTAAACAAACGCTATATCGCTCAGGTACCAATTCAGAAATTGTCAAAGCACTTGCAGCCGCTGCTCGTAATGGCAAAGAAGTCACGGCTGTTATCGAGCTGCGTGCGCGTTTTGATGAAGCGTCTAATATCGCAGTTGCCAACTATCTACAAGAAGCAGGCGCGGTCGTGGTCTACGGTATCGTCGGTTACAAGACCCATGCCAAGCTCATGCTCATCGTGCGCCGCGAGGACGACCGAATCCGCCGTTATGTCCATTTGGGTACGGGTAACTATCACGCGGCAAATGCTAAGGTCTATACGGACTATGGTCTGTTTAGCGCTGATCCTGATATTTCAGAAGATGTTCACAAAATATTCCAAGAGCTAACCGGCATGGGCAAGCCTGCCAACCTCAAAAAACTGCTACATGCACCGTTTACTTTGCATGAGAAGTTGATGAGCTTTATCGATGATGAAATTGCTCATGCCAAAGCGGGCAAACGTTCTCATATTATTATCAAAGCCAATGCGCTCACTGAGCGCCGCCTCATTGATAAGTTATACGATGCTTCGCAAGCAGGCGTTAAGGTTGAGCTGATTCTACGGTCTATGTGTTGTCTACGTCCACAAGTAAAAGGACTCTCCGAAAACATTACTGTGCGCTCTGTTATCGGTCGGTTTTTGGAGCATACGCGCGTTTATTATTTTTATAACGATGGTGATGAGCGTCTATACTGCGGTAGTGCAGACTGGATGGATCGTAACCTATTCCATCGTGTAGAAGTGGCGTTCCCGATTGAGAATAAAAAGCTATTTAAGCAGATTTATCAGGATGGCTTAATTAGCTACTTACAGGATAATACGCAAGCGTGGACACTTGATGGCACTGGCGTTTGGCAGCAGCTACAGCCAGCAGCAGGTGAGGAGCCACATGTCGCACAAGAGCATTTACTAAAAACAATTAATCGTGTCGAGGAATCTAGCTAATCCGTAAAAGCACCTTTAGGTGATAATCAACTATTCGATTATCTATCTAACCAAGCACTGGTAAATACTGGTGCTTGGTTTTTTTGTGCTTACCAATTGCAAAAGTTACAAACTGACTTGCAACCTCACAATTATTCACATATTGATACGGCAGTACACTGGTGCATTACCCAAGGTCATACCTATAATTAATATCAATTATGACGCTACTTGATAAGTATTGGTTACTCATTTGGGCGTTAGTATAAGTTCAAAATGTATATCTATTTGACTGTCTAAAGCCGTCTAATCAAATCACAAGAATAGGAAATAAACCATGAGTACTACTAACGATGACAATTCAGATATCAAGCAAGCCGCAGAGCAGGTAAATGGTCAGGAAGTTGAGAAAAACTTAGCAGAGAATAAAAAAGTCGACGCCCCTGAATCATTAAGTGAAGAAGAGCAAACGCCTTTTATCGATGATGATCTACGTACTGATAAGTAATCTATAACATCGAACATCGACCCAATAATTAATAATAACCAATAATAAAGCGAGGGACGCGCCATGACTATGCAAGAACCAGTAGTAACAGACACAGAAAAAAAAGTAATCGTGGGTGACCCTGCTGCTAACGAATTAGAAAACCCTAAAGATAGCTACGCAGGGCGCAAGCACAAGCCTGAAATCGATGGCCCTGAGCAAGACTCACAAGAGACCGACGAAGTTTATGCCGATCCACGTAAAGAAGAAGACCTTCCAGCAGGTGGCAAGAACGCAGCAGAACTAAGTGCCTACGACTTGAGCCAAAAAGGTAATGAGTAAAGGACTATAGATAACAGCGGGCTAACTAAATCTACAAAATTATAAATATAAAAAAGAGGATATGATAATGCAAGCCAAAGACTCAGCAATAGACAAGACAAAGGTACTAGGATCTGACGATCATAGTGCAATTGAAAGAAATACTACTGAGAACAAAGGGACTGATACTTTTGATGAATCTGTGGTCGACTCAGAACACGTAAATGATAATGACAATCCAGCGCGCCAACCAGATCGCCGTGATCAAGAGGGCAGTACCGCGTTTGATGACAATATCAATGAAGATACTGTCGGTAGTGCAGCACCGAAGAGTGAAGGTATTAATGATCTAAATCGTTATGCCAATATCGATAACGCACAGACTCGTATTTTAAATCCTGATGAGAAAGATTAAACAGGAGTAAATTTCGAAAGGTATATAGTGTTCCTTGGGTTAGACGAGTAATTATTATAGTAGGGAGTACCAATGAATAACTCAAATAATGAAAGCGTCAATAGTGATCATAACTTAAAAGATGCAGATGACAATAATGGTATTGTCCCTGATGATGCATTACAAAAAGCAAATCCAGCCGCAGCAGAAAAAGCTACGGAAGATCATGATCCGCATAATGTCGCTAAAAGTAATAAACAGTATGACAGTCCATTGATGGAAGATAAAAAGTAAAAACTCACTACATCAATAGCTATTAGTATTTGTACATAAATACGCATTTGTATATAAATAGAAAGGCACTGTGTTTGGTAAGAGTATACAACTCGTATCAAATACAGTGCCTTTTTGCTTACTATGTTTTTACTTTCTACATTATATAGGTAGACATATTTAGGTAAGGCGTGGGTTTTAAGCAGGTGTACCACTATGAAAGCGTAGCTCAGCATCTGGGCTACTTATTAATTCAGCCTCTACTTCCTTAAAGAAAGCAACTCGCTCATCGATATTCTCATCTGATAATGATTGAGCGAGTGCAAGATAATCTTCAAAATGACGGCTCTCTGACTTGAGTAGATAACGATAATACTTCGCTAAGCGTTCATCATTGATGACCTCGGCCAACGCTGCAAAACGCTCACAAGAGCGCGCCTCAATAAATGCCCCAATTATTAATACATCAACCATCGCTGCTGGCTCGTAAGTGCGTTTATGCTTCAACATACCTTTAGCATAGCGTCCAGCACTTAGATATTTCCATTCCTGCCCACGCTCATTCATGATACCCAGTACTTGCTCGTAGTGCAGCATCTCTTCTCGTATCAGCTGTGCAAGTTTACGCTGCAAGTCATACGAGAACTCATAACGAAATATCAAATTCATCGCAGTACCAGCGGCCTTTTTTTCGCAGTTGGCATGGTCTTGAATGATCATAGGTAGGTTTTCAATCGCGGCATTTACCCAAGCTTGCGTGGTTCGAGCACCTAAAAAGTTATAAACAGGAGATAGGTCTACCTCTATAGGAGTGCGCAGATGCGTAATATCGATGCTATCTTCTTCAGGCAGCTCTTTTTCGATTAGATCTGCTTCAGCACTATTATTTACAGTTTGCGAGATGTTTTCTTCGACAGACTTTTTCTCAATGTCCTTGTCATCTATAGTATTTGCTGTTGATTGTAATATTGCGAGGTCTTGTTGATTGATAGTCATAGTCTAAGAAAGCTTTATTTATGAATGGTAATACTAGTAATTATATCGTTAGTTTGGCCTAGATACGATGCTAAATATCTGACAGTCATCAATAGGTGTTTATTAATAGATAACGGTTAAGCATAATTAAAGGTATTAATGATTACTTACTGTTTATATTAACGTTGCTGCACCTATTTCCCAGATGATGATTTTAGCTCCTAGAGTAGGCCACTTATACACTATCATTATTAAACAGCCTAAGTATTTACTTAGTAAATGGTGTTTCCTTGTTAATTTTATTATTTGATAGTAGGATGAGATTTTGCTCTTTAAGCATTTTGTTTTACTTTTATGATTCGCTCTTAGTAAAGATTAAGTCTAATATTAATAGGTCACCTTTTATTAGAACATAAAAATTGTAGATATATCTCCTCAGAAAAATTAGAGAATCAAAGATTCCACAACGAATGAAATATGAACGTTTAAAACCTCACAAGATTAAAAAATCTTAAACAGTTACTGTCACAACTCAGTATTAGTACCCCTCACGAACAGATAAGGATAACAATATGAGCCAGTCTTCTAACACCAATCGTATTCAAAAAGGCAGTCTTGCCATCGATCAGCAGTTATATGACTTTATTGAAAACGAAGTACTACCGAAAGTCGGTGTGGATTCAGACGATTATTGGTCAGGTTTTGAAAAGGTTATTAAAGAATTTACCCCGCGCAATAAAGCGCTATTGGAAACTCGTGACAAGATTCAAGCACAGATTGACCAGTGGCACCTAGATAATCCTGCAAAAGATGGCGAAATCGACTATCCAGCTTATAAGACATTCCTACAAGAAATTGGTTATTTGCTACCTGAAGGCGAAGCATTTACGGTTGATACCAAAAACGTCGATGATGAAATCGCGCACATCGCAGGGCCGCAGCTAGTCGTACCAGTTCGTAATGCTCGTTATGCGCTTAATGCGACCAACGCACGATGGGGTAGTTTATACGATGCTTTGTATGGCACCGATGTTATCAGCAGTGATAATGGCCAAGAAGCGGGTGGTAGCTATAATCCTACTCGCGGCGCTGCTGTTGTCGCTTACGCTAAAGCGTTCTTAGATGAGCACTTCACACTAGCATCAGGTTCTTACAATGATGTGACTGGCTTTAAGGTAGTCGATGGCAAGCTAGAAGTCGTACAAGGTGATAGCAGTACTGAGCTAAAAGATACGGCTAAGTTTGTCGGTTTTGTCGGTGACGCTGAAGCTCCTACAGGTGTGCTGTTAAAGAACAACGGCTTGCATGCTGAGATTCAAATCGACAGTAGTCATCCAGTGGGTAAAGACGATCCAGCAAACATCAAGGACGTACTGCTTGAGTCGGCCATGACAGCCATTCAGGATTGTGAAGATTCAGTCGCTGCTGTAGATGCAGAAGAAAAAGTCGAAGTTTATCGTAATTGGCTTGGCTTGATGAATAGCGACCTACAAGAAACCTTTGAAAAAGGCGGCAAAACGCGTACACGTAAGCAAAACCCAGATCGTGAATATAACACGCCAGATGGTGGCAAGCTGATCTTGCCAGGTCGTTCGCTATTATTGATTCGTAACGTCGGTCACTTGATGCAGAACCCTGCCATCTTAGTCGATTTGGGCGAGGGCCAAGAGCAAATATTTGAAGGCTTAATGGATGGTTTAATCACGCCACTATTATCACTTAATGATATTAAAGGCAAAAACGAGCTATCAAACTCACGTCAAGGCTCAATGTATATCGTGAAGCCAAAAATGCATGGCCCTGAAGAAGTGAAAATGGCCAATGACTTATTTAATGCGTCAGAAGACCTGTTAGGTCTAGAGCGCAATACGCTCAAAATCGGCATCATGGATGAAGAGCGCCGTATGACGGTTAACTTAAAAGAAGCAATCCGCCAAGCCAAAGAGCGCGTTATCTTCATTAACACAGGTTTCTTAGACCGTACGGGTGATGAGATGCATACCAGCATGAATGCAGGTCCGTTCGTACCAAAAGGCGAGATGAAGTCACAAGCATGGCAGCCTGCTTACGAGCAGTGGAACGTCGATATCGGTCTAGAGACAGGCCTACAAGGTCGTGCGCAAATCGGTAAAGGTATGTGGGCTAAGCCTGATGAAATGAAAGAGATGATGGATACTAAGGCTGCTCATCCTAAATCTGGCGCTAGCACTGCGTGGGTACCATCACCAACGGGCGCTACCTTGCATAGCATACACTACCATCAAGTAAGCGTAGCTGATGTACAGGACACGCTAAAATCACGCGAGCGTGCTAGCTTGGATGACATCTTGACCATCCCATTAGCAAAAAATACCGACTGGACTGACGAAGAAAAGCAGAAGGAGCTTGAAAACAATGCTCAAGGTATCTTGGGTTATGTCGTACGCTGGGTAAATCAAGGCGTTGGTTGCTCTAAGGTACCTGATATCAATGATGTAGGTCTCATGGAAGATCGTGCTACTTTACGTATCTCAAGCCAACATATTGCTAACTGGTTGCATCATGGCGTGGTTAGTGAGCAGCAAGTGATGGATACGATGAAACGCATGGCCAAGGTCGTCGATGAGCAAAATGCAGGCGATGATGACTATCAATCAATGGCAGATAACTTCGATAGCTCTTATGCATTCAAAGCCGCCTGTGATTTAGTCTTCAAAGGCCGCGCACAGCCTAGTGGTTATACTGAGCCATTGTTGCATCAAGCACGTTTGGATCTTAAAGCAAACGCTTAGAACAATAGACTAAATATGACAGGTATTTGAGCATACTTGATGAGCAAGTATGCCACTCAGTCTTGCTCATTTGTAACTGATAAATTTGCTCAAATAGATTATTAACTTCTTAATTAGCGCTATTTATTTTTTAGTAAATAGCGCTTTATTTTGGACTATTATTCGATGTTTATTATAAAAATTTAAGAATATTAGTAATCATATTAACCAATATTATCCGTATCTAATTGAGTAAGTAGAAGTTTTTTCACAATCGTTCAAATAAAATAAAGTATCTGTTATTTGATAATAGATGTATCGAAAAGGCAAAAAAATATGTTGCAAATTATGTCAAAGTTGTTATGCTTGTACTCGAAGTATGAGTTTGGTAACGGATGTTACGCAATAGAAGGATAAAAACTAAAGATTACATGGCAGTTACTTTTTTAATCCCAGTTATGTAAATCATGGTTTTTTTCATCTTACTGTAATAGAACTTCGCCACACTTGTTTCTGACTAATCTCGGTAGCCAGTTACACATTATATCTTTGAGGATTTGTGACGATACCATTATGGGCGCCAGCTAATAATAGCTTGCTCATTACTACAATTGTAAAGTGGAGATACCCCATGAAAAAACTACTTTTAGCTACAGCAATCGCAGCCCTATCTGTATCTGCAGCCAATGCAGCACCAACTGTTTATGGTAAAGGCTTCTTAACTTTAGATTTGAACACAGGCGATACTGATGTTACTGTTACTGATACTGTGACAGGTGTATCAACTAAAACATCTTTTGATGCTGATGGTCGTAGCCAATTAAACTCAAACGCTTCACGTATTGGCTTGAAAGGCTCTGAAGCACTAACTGCAAACACTGACTTAGTTTATCAACTAGAGTACGGTATCGATATTGACGCTGGTGATGCTTTTGTAGATGCAGACGGTGGCCGTATGGAGAAGTCTGATCAGTTTTACTCACGTGACACTTATCTTGGTTTGAAAAACGCTCAGTACGGTACATTGCTTGGTGGTCGTCTATCAGCTATCGATGATTACGTAAACTTTGCTAACGTGACTCAAGGTGGCGTACTAGGTGGTGATGTCGTACTTGCAAGCTTTGACGCACCGCGTACTAACAACACTTTTAACTACTTCTCGCCTAACATCAATGGCATGCAGTTCATGGCAATGTACGCCATGGATGAAAACAACAATACTGATACATTAGGCCGTGATGCGTTTGGTGTTGGTGGTAAATACGAAGCAGGTCCAATGAACGTTGGTGCTACGTACATCCAAGCAGGTGATGATTTGAAAGTTGCTCGTGTTAGTGGTAACTATGCTATCAGCCCAGTAGTGACACTAGGCGCTCTATATCAAAACACTGATTTTGATGAAGATGACAACGAAAATGCATTCACTGTTAGTGGCGAAATGAAAACGGCTACTCCTTGGACTGCCTATGCGCAAGGTGATTTCGTAAATAACTATCTTGGTGCAGACGATGCTGAAAGATTCCGTGCGGTAGTAGGCGGCAAATATGCATTTAACGCAGCAACAACTGGCCACCTATATGGTGCTTATCTAAGTGAAGAGGCAGAAGAAACTGTTGCAACTACTAGAACTAAAGTAGAGTTTGACGGCTTTGGTATCGGCGGCGGTGTAGAATACAAATTCTAAGTCAGATTGTCTTATACATTATTTATAAAAACTCATCCTTCGGGGTGAGTTTTTTGTTGTGTAGCATTTTAATAATAGAAAAATGTTTGCTACCAACACGAAAATATAAGAGTTTCAGACAGTTTGCATTTTTGCCCTATATTTTATGGCGTATTTTTAGTAAAATCCTTCTTTACCAATTACCGACAGAGTACTATGACCAAGTTTATATTCGTGACCGGTGGGGTAGTGTCCTCACTAGGAAAAGGTATCACCGCAGCTTCTCTTGCAGCGGTCTTAGAAGCACGTGGCGTGACTGTCACGATGACCAAAATGGATCCGTATATTAACGTTGATCCAGGTACGATGAGCCCGTTTCAGCATGGTGAGGTATTCGTCACCGAAGATGGCGCAGAAACCGATCTAGATTTGGGTTATTACGAGCGCTTTTTACGTCACTCAAAAATGAGTAAGAGTAATAACTTCACCAGTGGCCGTATTTATCAGAACGTGTTGAATAAAGAACGCCGTGGTGAATATCTAGGCGGTACTGTACAGGTTATTCCGCATATTACTGATGAAATCAAAAACAAAATCCTTGCCAGTGGTGAAGGGTATGATATCGCTATCATCGAAATTGGCGGTACCGTTGGTGATATCGAATCACTTCCATTTATGGAAGCCGTACGTCAGATGCAGGTAGAGCTTGGTCGTAATAGAGCCATGCTAATGCATCTTACTTTAGTACCGTATATTGCTAGTGCTGGTGAGACCAAAACCAAGCCGACACAGCATTCAGTGAAAGAGCTACGCTCTATTGGCCTACAGCCTGATATCCTAATCTGCCGCTCTGACCATCATATTTCACAAGACAACCGTCGTAAGATTGCGCTATTTACCAACGTTGAAGAGCGTGCGGTCATCATGTGTGAAGATGCACAAAGTATCTATCAAATTCCGCGTACATTACACGAGCAAGATCTTGATGATCTAATCTGTGAGCGTTTCGGTCTTGATGTGCCTGAAGCTGATTTGAGCGATTGGGACAAAGTGGTTGAAGCTCAGTTGAACCCAGAAGGAACAGTGACTGTTGCGATGGTTGGCAAATATGTTGAGCTTCCAGATGCTTATAAGTCTATTAACGAAGCATTGCTACATGCAGGTATCACTCATAAAGTAGACGTGAAGATTGACTATATTGACGCTGAACGTCTAGAAGATGACGACAATTTACTTGCGCAGCTAAACGATGCTGATGCCATCTTAGTACCAGGCGGTTTCGGTGAGCGCGGTACGATGGGCAAGATAAAAGCCATCACTTATGCTCGTGAAAACAACGTTCCGTATCTAGGCATTTGTCTTGGTATGCAGTTGGCTGTGATTGAGTATGCGCGTAACGTACTTAACATTAACGCCAACTCTTCTGAGTTTGATCGTAAGACAGCTGAGCCTATCATTGGTCTGATCACTGAGTGGTTAGATGAGCGCGGCGAGCTACAGATTCGTAGTGATGATTCAGACCTTGGTGGCACGATGCGTCTAGGCGCACAGCAAGCAGAGCTGGTTTCTGGTAGTAAGCTAAGCCAAATTTACGGTGCGAGCAATATCACTGAGCGTCATCGCCATCGCTATGAGATGAATAACCGTTATATCGAGCCGTTAGAGCAAGCAGGTATGACCATCTCTGGTTATTCTGCCAAGCAGCATTTGGTAGAGTCGGTTGAGATTTCTGAGCATCCATGGTTTGTTGCTGTACAGTTCCATCCTGAGTTCACTAGCTCACCGCGCGGTGGTCATCCACTGTTTAACAGCTTTGTAAAAGCGGCTAAGAACCACAACGAAGCAAAATAGTTCTCAAAATGTAATCTATATTGAAAGCGTTTATTATAAAAAAGACTGATCTCCGGATTGGTCTTTTTTTTGTTCAATTCAGGCTGTTTGTTGTTATTAATCAGCAATCATCTTTACTAATGACGTCTAATTACGCTTGCATACTTTTTTTCATCAGCCTATCGGTTACAATATGGGACAGACATATTTATAACAAAATAAGAGGTAATGCCTTCATGGAAAACTTATTGACCGCACAATCACATATCACGCTCAACACTCCTAACAACGATACGATTAAAATTGGTAACGACCAGCCTTTTGTATTGTTCGGTGGTATGAATGTTTTAGAGTCTAAAGAGTTGGCATTTGAGATTGCTGAGCAGTATGTTGATATTTGCCAGCGCTTGGGTATCGGCTATGTTTTTAAAGCGAGCTTTGATAAAGCCAATCGCTCAAGTCTGCATTCGTATCGTGGGCCCGGTTTAGAGCAGGGTATCGATTGGCTAGGTCAGATCAAAGAAAAATTCCAAGTACCGATTATCACTGATGTGCATGAACCACATCAAGCAGCACCAATCGCTGAAGTGGCTGACATTATTCAGCTACCTGCATTTTTGTCGCGTCAGACAGATCTAGTGCATGCGATGGCAAAAACAGATGCCATTATTAATATCAAAAAGGCGCAGTTTTTAGCCCCGCACGAGATGCGCCATATCGTCAATAAGTGCCTTGAGGGTGGAAACGATAAGCTGATCCTTTGTGAGCGCGGTAGTGCCTTTGGCTATAACAATCTGGTCGTCGATATGCTTGGGTTCGATACCATGAAGCAGATGGATATTCCGGTATTCTTTGATGTGACGCATAGTTTACAGCAGCCGGGTGCGCGTAGTGATAGCGCGGGCGGACGTCGTGAGCAGATTACCACGCTTGCACGTGCAGGTATGGCAACAGGACTAGCAGGGCTATTCTTAGAAGCGCATCCTAATCCAGAAACTGCGAAGTGTGATGGCCCATGTGCCTTAAGAACCAGTCAGTTAGAGCCATTCTTGCGTCAGCTTAAGCAGATTGATGATTTGGTCAAAGGCTTTGAGGTGTTAGATACTCATTAATGCAGTCAATGTGGTAAATGATAAGAGGGTAAGATAATGGCCATTCAAGTTGCACAAGTCAGTATCGAAAACATCGATGACGCTGAAGGTCTAGAGAGTGTAATGACCGCGCTTAAGAATATCACAGGGGTGACTGCGATTGAGCTTGATCCTGATCATGATGTTGCTACCGTCAGCTACGAGGATACCGATACCAGTATTCATGCCTTAACTGCCGCGATTAGCATGGTCGATTATGTCACCCAGCCGTTTCCGGTTGATGCCCCGCAGAACCCGCACCATAACGATTTATAATCACAAATAGCTATTGCTATAAATTTGTCGACGCGCTCTTTTACGTTTTTATTAATAAGTTCCTGCCTCGTTAATAACATCTCGTTAATAGCATCTCGTTAATAAAGCAACAACCAAACGGCCTTGTTGTCGAGGATAATAGGGCTTATGCTTATTTAATGTAGCTTTGATAGTTGCTCTTACTTTGATAACTTAAAAAATATCAAAGTTATTATTAACAGAATCACTATTGGAGTTGCTCATTACTAATAAAAATAAGGAGCCCAATATGGCAGATCAAACACGTATTATTAAAATTGACGGCATGACTTGTGGCGGATGCGTAGCAAGCGTACATACAGCAACAGCCGATATTGATGGATTAGAGACTATTACTGTTGACCTCGCTGATAACCTAGCGACGATAACCTTTGATGATAGCAAAACCAGTGCAGAGGCTATTGCTTCAGTTATTGACGATGCGGGATTTGAGGCGACAGTTGCTAACTCATAAATCTCATCACTTATTTATAGAGCCAGCTAACATGTTATTACACGCATGATAGCTGGTTTTTTAATGATTAACGATTATGAGTCTGCAGTCTCGATACTTTGATACATTGCTACTTTGTCTAAAATACTCATACTGAATACGATATTACCCAATTGCTTTATTTGAATTTCTTGCCCACCCACTGATATTTTATCGTGGTTCCTACAAATTTATAGGCACCATGACGAGTTTTGTTTATGAACGATACCACCCGTACTACCAAAGATGAGTCTTATGATGTCGAAACTGATGTTGAGTCCAACACGCCACTGACACCGCAACGCGCGCATTTGCAATTGGCGATTGATGGCATGACTTGTCAGGCCTGCGCCTCAAGAATCGAGAAGGTGCTTAAAAAAAAGCCTTCGGTGTACGAGGTAAGTGTGAGTTTTGCTGGCGAGACTGCCAATGTTGATTATGATCCAACCCAAACGACGCCCGAACAGGTGACGGAGTGGGTGAATAAAACAGGCTTTGTGGCTAATGTGCAGGCAGCCGATAGCTTATTTGGTCAGACTGACGAAGATACCGCCACTCAATATCCATGGCGTTTGATTGGATTATGGGTTTGTTTGGTGCCATTTTTGGTGGGTATGGCAGGTATGTTGGCGGGTTTGGGTATGGCGTGGATGCCGCCAGTCTGGGTGCAATTTATTTTAGCGACTGTAGTACAGTTTGGCTTAGCGTTACCGTTTTATAAGAGCGCATGGGCATCTATAAAAGGTGGCCTTGCCAATATGGATGTACTGGTGGTCATTGGTACAGTGACGATATGGGCATATTCGACTTACCTTTGGCTCACGTATGGCGATGGTACTTTAAACAGTCTATTGCAAAGTGGGCATTTGGGTGGACACGGTGCGAGTAATAGCCCAGCCGTATATTTTGAAGCAGGGGTGATGGTCATTGCCTTTGTGCGTACAGGTAAATATCTTGAGGAACGTACCAAGAAGCACAGCCTAAACAGTATTGATTTATTATTGTCACTGACACCTGATGAAGTAGAGCAGCAACAGCCAAATGGTGAATTTCATAATATTGCGTTATCTGATGTGCAAGTAGCTGACGTCCTACGTGCAAAGCAAGGCAGCCGCGTCGCTACAGATGGTACCGTCATAGAAGGCAGCGGTTGGTGCGTGGAGAGTCATTTAACTGGCGAGTCGGTAGCTCTCAAAAAAGAACAAGGTGATGGATTGCTGGCAGGCGCTTTGGTAGAGAATGGCAGTATGCTATACCGTGTCAGTGCGAAGGGCAGCGACACGAAACTCGGCGATATGGTACAAGCGTTAAGTGATGCACAAGGCTCAAAAGCCAATCTAGCGCGTCTCGCTGATCGAGTAACGGCTATTTTTGTACCTGTAGTGGTAATGATTGCGTTGGTTACT
Organism: Psychrobacter sp. Pi2-52; assembly: GCF_904846705.1. Taxonomy (GTDB): domain Bacteria; phylum Pseudomonadota; class Gammaproteobacteria; order Pseudomonadales; family Moraxellaceae; genus Psychrobacter. The sequence continues at coordinate 176,233 of NZ_CAJHBS010000001.1, read as the reverse complement.
TTTGGGATCACATGGTGGCTAACAGGTATGGTTGATACTGCTTTAATGCACGCAGTATCGGTATTGGTCATTGCTTGTCCTTGTGCACTTGGTTTGGCCACGCCAGCGGCAATTATGGCGGGTATGGGCGTTGCTGCGCGTCATGGTGTGTGGTTCAAGGATGCGCAAAGTCTTGAAGCAGCAGGTAATATCGATACGGTAGTACTCGATAAAACAGGCACATTGACTATTGGTAAACCTACTATCGTCGATCATGTCATGGTGGATAAATCGCTTGCTGTTGATGACGTATTGCAGATTGCCGCCAGTGTCGAGGCGCATGCCAGTCATCCATTAGCAACGGCTCTGGTAAATACAGCTAAAGACCGTCAACTAAATCTATTTAATGTGACTGACATCAGTGTGATAAAAGGCGCTGGTATACAAGCAAATATCGAAGGTCTTGGGCTGATAAAAGTGGGTACGGCAGAGTTTGCGAACTTGACGTTGCCAAGATTCATGCCAAAAGTATGGCAAATTGCCAGTACCGTTGCGATTAGTATCAATGATGAGCCACTAGGTGCGTTTGCACTAGCCGATGACTTAAAGGCAGATACGCCACAAGCAATCAATGCACTACAAGATGCGGGTATCAATGTGATCTTGATGAGTGGTGATAAGCAGTCCGTCGTCGATCATGTGGCAGGGCAGTTGGGTATTGATAAGGCTTATGGCAAGATGAGCCCGCGTGACAAGGCCAGTCAAATTGCACTATTGCAAACTGCTGGTCATAAGGTAGCGATGGCAGGAGATGGCGTTAATGATGCGCCAGCGATGGCTACTGCTGATGCCAGTTTTGCGATGTTTGAGGGGACTGATGTTGCTCAGCATAGTGCCTCTGCACGTCTAATGGGTGAGTCGCTCATGCATATCGATGCGGCACAAAAAATCGCTCAAGCAACGCTACGCAATATTAAACAAAATCTATTTTTTGCCTTCATTTATAACTGTCTCGGTATACCGCTTGCCGCGTTTGGGTTTTTGAATCCGATGATTGCGGCAGCAGCGATGGCGCTTAGCTCCATCTCAGTACTTATGAATGCACTACGATTGACACGGTTTAAGACAGAGGTTGAGCTAGATAATACGGTATCCATCTCTCATACGGATAATAAGCGCATAGCGAAATAGTAGCTATCATATTTGCTTAGGTATTCTACAAATATAAAACAGATAGCCATCGCATATATGTATTTCTAAGATTGTTTTTATGACGGCAAGTCGGTGTAAGATAAGGGAAGTTTGGTAAAATATATGCTATGATGCCAAGCACTATAGCCGACTATTAATCTGCTTTATATCCCTCTAATTGCTAGGTAACGATAGCCACAAGATAGAAAGGTATAAAGGGTTTTTAAGACTACGCGCTATATGATATTTTGCTTTATCTTTTTTGTATGCTAGCTGCCGTTATTTATCTCACAAACTTGGCATGACCAAAGGAATTAACAGACATTATGTACGCTGAAGAAACCAACAACGTCACCGCAATTAAAGACATTCGCGCTCGTGAAATTTTAGACTCGCGCGGCAACCCAACTATCGAAGCTGATGTTATCTTAGCTGACGGTACCGTCGGCCGTGCTGCTGCTCCAAGTGGCGCATCAACAGGCTCACGTGAAGCGCTTGAGCTACGTGATGGCGACAAGACCCGCTTTATGGGTAAAGGCGTCAAAAAAGCCGTTTCTAATGTCAATAGTCAAATCCGCAGCGCCTTGATTGACAAAGATGTGACTGAGCAACAGGCCATTGATGATGCCATGATTGCGCTAGATGGTACAGAAAACAAAGGAAACTTGGGTGCTAATGCCATGCTAGCGGTGTCACTTGCGACAGCAAAAGCAGCAGCCAAGTCACAGAATCTGCCATTACATCAGTACATTGCCAATCTACGTAATCAAACGTCGTTGACCATGCCTGTACCGATGATGAACATCTTGAACGGTGGCGAGCACGCGGACAACACGGTTGATATCCAAGAGTTTATGATTGAGCCAGTTGGCTTCACAAGCTTCTCAGAAGCGCTACGTGCTGGTACAGAGATTTTCCATAGCTTAAAGTCAGTATTGAAATCACAAGGTTTAAATACTGCCGTTGGTGATGAAGGTGGTTTTGCACCTAACCTACGTAGTAACGAAGAAGCTATTACGGTTATCATGCAGGCGATTGAACAAGTCGGCTATAAAGCTGGTGAAGATATCCACCTTGCGCTAGATTGTGCAGCTAGTGAATTTTACAAAAATGGTCAATACGTCTTGGCAGGCGAAGGTAATAAAGCCTTCGATAGCCAAGGGTTCTCAGACTACCTAGTTGGGCTGGCACGTCAGTATCCTATTATCTCTATCGAAGATGGTCTTGACGAGTCGGATTGGGATGGCTGGAAATATCTGACCGAGCAGATTGGCGATAAAGTCCAATTGGTTGGTGATGATTTATTTGTTACTAATCCTGCAATCTTGCAAGAAGGTATTGATAAACACATTGCCAATGCTATTTTGATTAAATTTAACCAAATTGGCACTTTATCAGAAACGCTAGATGCGATTTATATGGCTAAGAAAAATGGCTATGCAACTATCATTTCACATCGTTCAGGTGAAACGGAAGACAGCACCATTGCAGACTTGGCAGTTGGTACCGCTGCTGGCCAAATCAAAACTGGCTCACTATGCCGTTCAGACCGCGTAGCGAAGTACAACCAATTGCTACGTATCGAGCAGCAAGTACGCGCAAGCTATCGTGGCCGTGAAGAGTTTATCGGTCTACGTGGCTAAGTGTCTGACTGGCTCTTTGGCGCGTAATATGCGTTAAGTAATGTACGCTAAAAAGCCTAGACTCATCAGCTGAAGTCAATACTTAGGCGATATATAATCATTTGTATATCGCCTAATCAGCTTAAACTTTACTATCTCCTTTTATACCGTTTGGCGTTATCACCTTATGAAATATTTTAGCCAATTTATACTACTTGCTTTAGCCGTTGCAGTGCTTTTAGGACTGCAATATCAGTATTGGTTGGGTGAAAATGGCCGTTTTGAACACAATAAGTTGACGGCTCAAATCGAAGAGCAACAACGCTTGAATGACAATCAAGTTGGGGCAAATAATCTATTACGCACCGATGTTCAAGATTTAAAAACGGGACTTGAGGCTGTAGAAGAGCATGCTCGCTTAGATTTAGGTTTAATCAAACCCAATGAGACTTTTGTCCAAGTATCCACCGCACCCACCACGCACAGCAACTATTAGCTTTATAAATACACTAGCTTTCACGAATACACTAATTTTTACGACATGAATTAATTTTCATGATGCAGCACCATAATGTTGTTATTTGACACCATTCATCACACTTAACACCTGCTTTATTCCTCTTTACATATACTGTCATGGGCTCAAACCATGAGTACACTACTATGAATACAACCCCTAATATACATGCCATGATCGTCGCAGCTGGTCGCGGCAGCCGTTTTGGTGCGTCTATCGCCAAGCAATATACAATGCTAGAAGGTCAGACGCTGTTGCAGCATAGCGTGGCACGACTTGCTTGTAACGATTACATCGATAATTGTCTATTGGTCATATCAGCCGATGACAGCACGGCTCAACAATTAGAGTTTGCACTTCCTATAAGCTATGCAGTCGGCGGAGCAGAGCGTTGGCAGTCAGTACAGGCAGGTGTTGAAGCGATTAGTCAGACAGGTGCTGATGATTCAGATTTGGTGCTTATTCACGATGCAGCACGTCCTGCTGTACCAAGTTCAGATATCGATCAAGTGATTGAAGCCGCGATGCTGGAGCCTTACGGCGCTATCTTAGCGACACCAGTAGCGGATACGTTAAAAGCTTCCTATCAGCAAACTACATCTGCAGAAGAGAGTCGTCCACATTCTTATACCAAATCTACCATTGATCGTAGCAACATGTGGCAAGCACAAACCCCGCAAGTATTCCGCTTAGGTCAATTAAAAAAAGTCCTAAATCATGTGTTTGAACATCAGCTAAGCATCACAGATGAAGCCAGTGCTTTTGAACAACTAGGTTTTCCAATACGCTTAGTTTCTGGCAGCCGCCAAAATATAAAACTGACCTATCCTGATGATGGGGTACTGTTAACAGCGATCATGGCGCTTCAGTCTTAGACTCAATTCCGCTTCCGCTAACGAGCATCAGTTTTACTCCTTTTATATTTAATAGTAGCCATAATAAGAATTATGGCTTCAGTAGCCACTATATCCTCATTGAACTTTTCTGTACTATTCTTAAAAATTAATGAATCCAAAAATGAACTATTACTAAAATCTATACCGAGAATATATATAATCTACTTTGGAATATAATATGGTTATTACATATATTTTTTGTGTCTGAGCGGGCCTATGTCCAGTAATAGGTTGCTTTAATGACCAAACTAACCTATGATGTAACTAACTTAATACAATTAATATAAAAACTTATAAAATCAATAATATATCAGACCGATTCATTACGCTTAGTTATGTTGTCTCTATATTTTTTCTGAAGTTAGTATGATTGTTTTAGCGACATTTACCTGATAATAGGGAGAAGCTGATTGTCAACAATCAACGATTCAACAAATCCAGTAACGACAGATCTCTGCCAGCTTGTGTATATAAGCCGGATTACCTCTACTGGTCTTTCAAGTCCTAGCACGCTTAATGATATCTCAGAGACCGCGGTTGAACGCAATCAAATAGATAATGTCACGGGTATTCTTTGCTATGGCAATGGCTACTTTTTACAGTGTGTCGAAGGATCAGAGCAGGCACTAACCAATCTAAAAAATCGTTTGTTGGTAGATGATCGACATAAAGAATTAAAGATTTTAGATTTTTCTGAAATTACCAAACGCCGTTTTTCCGGTTGGTCATTACGTTCGATTACCCTTGAGCGTTGGATGACTAAAGAGCCTGAGCTTAAAAAGTTAATGCCATTTAAGCCGTATGAATGGGATTCTAATGAGTGGCAGAAGTTCTTAGACATATTGCAAGGCTACTATGAAGAGCAAACGAGAACAGGCAACGTCGATACGCCTCCTGTCAAATACAGCACGCTAGGGGTGACTTTAAGTAAGGTTGTAGGGCAGCATCAGGCGTTCTTTTTGATCCAGACGATATTGGGATTAATGATAGTTGCTACGTTGCTATGGTTGCTGCTGTAATCGATAGAAATGATTAAAGTTCCCATTAAGCCAAGCTATATTTATAATTAATAAGACAACCAAATAGAAAAAGCCAGCATTCAATTGATGCTGGCTTTTTTATTTAAAAAAATAAGTTAGCTTTTAATAACAGGTATAAAAAAACCCAGTTCATAATTTATTATGAACTGGGTTTTGGTGGTACGCTTGTTAGTCTAATCTAATGCTAAGCAATAGTGCTAACAAGTGACGCCAAATAGTGGCGTCCCCAGGGGGATTCGAACCCCCGTTACCGCCGTGAAAGGGCGGTGTCCTAGGCCTCTAGACGATGGGGACTAGTAACAACACTTCAACTGCTTTCACCATTTATGCTGAAGTGGTGCGTATTTTAATAGTGTCGGCGCTTCCTGTCAAGCCTTTTTCTACGTCTTTTTAAAATTAAATATCTTTTTTTAATTGCGCGACGTGGATGTAGGTCATTTCGCTTCAAATGATAGCGAATCCATAAAGAAGTACAGGCACTAATCGTCAATGCGAGTAGCATATAGCCGAGAATGGTGCCCCATAACTTGAGCTGTGGATCCATAATAAAGTCCCTCCTATTAATCTTGATAATACCTACTATCAAGACAGTGTGAGCAACTTGAACCATCTATAGGATATAACTACATCGCTTAGGAGTGATATTTTATCATCAGACAGTTATTCGTATCGAATAGAACAACTATGTCTGTAATCACGAAAAAATAGTTCCGTCTATATATTATGATATCAATCATATCCCTATTGATTGCCAAATCAAGATGTCAAAGTCATCAAGTATTACAAATAGCACTATTATGTATGATTGGCAATATAGAATATGTGACTTATTGACTGTCGCTATCAGTTGACTCTTCTTTCGCGTCTTCATTATGCAGCGCATTGGCCAACATGGGATAGTTATTCAGTATATGACAGAATAGTTCAGCAGTCTTTTGAGTGTCATACAGAGCTGAGTGAGCATTCTTACCATCAAACTCTAACCCTGCTGCTTTACAAGCGCGTGCTAGGACGGTTTGACCAAATGCTAATGCTGATAAGGTAACGGTATCGAATACTGAAAAATTATGAAATGGATTGTGGTTTTTGCTATTGGTTCGTAGCACAGCTGCATTCAAAAAAGCCAAGTCAAAATGAGCATTGTGCCCAATTAAGACACATTGACGGCATTCTTCGTCACGGCGTACGTCTTTTAACCCTTTAAAGATGCGGCGCAACGCTGTTTTTTCATCTTCAGCAATAGCTTTACGCATTGGGTTTTTAGGGTCAATACCAGTAAAGGCAAGCGCACTTGGCTCTAAGTTTGCGCCTTCAAAAGGCTCAATATGAGCGTTAAAAGCTTCACCTGGATAAAATACACCTTGCTCATTCAGTAAGACGGGAATGCAGGCAATTTCTAACAGTGCATCGGTCTGAGCGTTGAAACCTGCTGTTTCCACGTCGACGACGACAGGCAAGAACTTGCGAAAGCGGTCTTTTAAGGCCATAGGCGCCTGCTCATCCGTCGCTGAAGCTGCATCTTTCGGGGAATTGCTTAGAGTAGCATCAAGACTAGCAGATTTAGGGTTTGATAAGTCTTCGTCAGGCAAGGTCGCTATGTTTTGATTGGTCATATAAAGTTAAATCACTTTTATCAGTCGTACTAATATATTGAATAAGAAATAAGCATCCTATGATATTAACTGCACCTTTAGTACAAAGAAATCTACTACAAAGGTATCATTAATATCATAGGATAAAATAATAGGTCATTTTTGAATACTAAGCTTTGTGAGCATTAAGCCTTAATCGACCAAGGTAGCGTCTCACCTGCCATCAAGGGCGTCAATGATGCACCATCAAAATAAGGATAGTCAGTCGGTACTTGCATAGGTGTGTTGACAAGTGTGATCGTGCTTTCATTGAGAGGTAAACCGTAGAACTGAGCACCAAAACGACTGGCGAAACCCTCTAACTTATCTATCTTTCCAACACTGTCAAAGGCGGTCGCATACAAAGGCAGCGCCGTGGCTGCACTATAGCAACCTGCACAGCCACAAGCGGCTTCTTTCTTGTCTGTCGCATGTGGCGCAGAGTCAGTACCCAAGAAGAACTTTGGATTACCACTAGTAGCTACATCTAATAGCACTTTTTGGTGGCTCTCACGCTTCAAAATAGGTAGGCAATAAAAATGCGGTTTAATGCCACCAACCAATAAATGATTGCGGTTAAACATCAAATGCTGCGGCGTAATAGTAGCAGCAACATGGTTGCCTTGTGACAATACAAAATCTGCCGCATCGCTGGTAGTGATGTGCTCTACTACTATTTTCAACGTAGGGAATTTCACGATAATTTGTGCCAACACTTCATCTAAAAAACGCTTTTCGCGATCAAAGATATCTATATGGTCTTGAGTAACTTCACCATGGATTAGCAATGGCAAATTATATTTTTCTAATGCTTCAAAGACATCGACGCAGGCATTGATGTTGGTGACGCCGTCTGCGGAGTTGGTAGTCGCCCCAGCAGGGTAGAGTTTGACTGCCTGTACGATACCTGACTGCGCTGCCAACTCGATATCTTGGGCAGTGGTATTATCCGTTAAATATAGAGTCATACGCGGATCGAAAGCTGACTTGCGCTCAAGACTTAAGTTACTTGCTGCTAATTGCTCCATGATACGTGCACGATAGGCAATCGCATCCTGCGCATTTTTGACCGGGGGCACAAGGTTTGGCATACAGATGACACGGTTAAAGCTGCTTGCTGCATGAGGTACGGTCGTGCTCAAGGCTAGATCGTCACGCAAATGAATATGCCAGTCATCTGGCTGAAGGATGGTCAATTCTCTAATCGAATCAGTCATAGTGTCAAAGCGCTCTATATCGTCAAATAAAGGAAACAAAAGGGAGTAATACTGTGGGTCTATCATAACAGATTTGCCCACTTGACTAAATATAAGGCTAGATATCTGTACATAATTCATCGAGCTAAGATTAATATCTTGTCGTTAAATGATGTTTAAATCCTAGTGGCAAAAATGAGGTTGACTAGAATTTAAGTCAAAAGCGCACGCCTTATGGCAGTTAGACTTTTGCCCATAGTAAATATGATGTACACTGAGCAGGTAATTATCGTTCGACTTGCTTTCGATTTGATCGTCGCCTTTTCTAAAACTATATTTCATAATGGGAGTTCTTCATGGCTCAACTTGATCCAAAAAATATCAATAAAATCGTCTTGGCTTATTCAGGTGGTCTTGATACCTCAATCATCGCTAAATGGCTACAAGAAACTTATGATGCGGAAGTAATCACCTTTACCGCTGATATCGGTCAAGGCGAAGAAGTTGAGCCAGCACGAGCCAAAGCTCAGGCAATGGGTATCAAGCATATCCATATCGAAGATTTGCGCGAAGAGTTCGCTCGTGATTACGTATTCCCTATGTTCCGTGCTAACGCCATTTACGAAGGTGAGTACTTACTAGGTACGTCTATTGCTCGTCCATTGATTGCCAAGCGTTTGGTTGAGATTGCTAAAGAGCATAACGCCGATGCCATCAGCCATGGTGCGACTGGTAAAGGCAATGACCAAGTTCGTTTTGAGCTAGGTGCTGTTGCTTTGTCACCAGACGTAGTCACCATTGCTCCTTGGCGCGAGTGGGATCTATCAAGCCGTGAAAGCTTGATGAAATATGCTGAAGAGCATGATATCGCAATCGATTATGCGGGCAATAAGAAAAAATCTCCTTACTCAATGGATGCTAACTTACTACACATCTCTTATGAAGGCGGTGTCCTAGAAGAACCATATACTGAAGCAGAAGATGATATGTGGCGCTGGTCTGTCAGCCCAGAAGAAGCACCTGATGAAGCACAGTACTTAGAATTAGAGTACGAAAAAGGCGACATCGTTGCTATCGATGGTGAAGCACTTAAGCCTTATGAAGTCATGATTAAGCTGAATGAAATCGGTGGCAAACATGGTATCGGCCGTTTAGATATCGTTGAAAACCGTTACGTCGGTATGAAATCACGTGGTTGCTACGAAACGCCAGCGGGCACTATTATGCTAAAAGCGCATCGCGGTATCGAGTCGCTAACGCTTGACCGTGAGGCGGCACACCTAAAAGATGAGCTCATGCCACGCTACGCAAAAATCATCTACAATGGCTATTGGTTCAGCCCTGAGCGTATGATGCTACAAGCATTGATTGACAAATCACAAGAATACGTCAACGGTACTGTACGTGTCAAACTGTATAAAGGTAGCGTGAGCGTCGTTGGTCGTAAATCTGATGATTCGTTATTTGATGAAAAAATCGCCACTTTCGAAGATGATGCGGGCGCTTATGATCAAAAAGACGCAGAAGGCTTTATCCGTCTAAATGGCTTACGTCTAGCTATCGAAGCTAGCCGTGGTCGCGATTTATCTAAGTAAGTTTTTTGGCTACTGATAGCCAATTCGTAACTTAGATCGCACAAAAAAAAGAGACTCTATGTTGATAGGGTCTCTTTTTTTATGGCTAATAAATGATTGCTAAAACCATCACTTTTAGAATAGCTGTCTTAATAGTAAAGCTTTTTATTCAGCTTTTTCTGTCTTTGCAATGTCAGGTTCATCTTCATCTACCATGACGATGGCTACATCTTGCTGTTGGCGCTCATCAATGGCATCTTGTTCTAATACTTCTTCAGTTGCCAGAATCGCACCGTCAGACTTTTGCGATTGGTATTTCAAGGTAGCGAGTGCACCAAGGACACCAACGACAAGTATGATGATAAGAATGACCGGATTTTTCCATAGCGGTGTGGAAGCCTCATATTCGATAGGCTTTTCACTAGTGGTGGTTGGCGTATTGTCGTTATTGCCGCCGATTAGTCCCAAACTTACTAAAGGCGGTTTAGGTGGATTGGCTGGTTCAGAGTTAACGCGTAGTCGATTTCGACTGAGATAGATATCTGATATTTTGGCTAATTGTAGCAGCCAGCGTTGATGTGGTAAGGCAACGGCATGCATCTCGGTAAATACTAGCATATCGTTGTGACGACCTTGCTGTAGATTGTCAGGTGAACGCCCAATGGCTTTTAAGTAATTGCCTGTTGCCATTTGCATATCTTGCACAGGTTCATAGTTTTCAGGTTTGAATCCGGACAGTTCATACCAGTAAGGATCAAAAGGAGGTGGAGTGCTTGATAACTGCTCAGCATTTAGTAACGTACGTTCCGCATTATTCTCTTGGTTGTTCTCTATCGCTTCAGCAGCTTCAGTAGTTGATTTGAGCAGGTCACTATTGCTTTCTGTCTCAGCAGATGAGGTATGCGTATGCTCTGGGCTAAATCGGGCCGCTGATAAAAACTGTGGTTGTAGTGCAAACCATTTATTGATCTCATCACTGTCTAGTTGACTGTATTCTGTCAGGATAGCCAATTCACGCAGCACAATCACGCATAAAGAGGTGAGTAGAGTTTGAGCCTGCTGCATCGTTGCATCGATCTTCTCGGCGATATGTTCGCTTGCTTTTATGACACGAGCATTATCGCTAAATACAGCATCTGCTGCATCGTGACGATGGTAAAGTGTGGCGCTAATGGTGGCAAAGTTCATTGAATTATACTGTCGTAACTCTTTGACAGCACCACGACCAAACAGCTTTTTGCTGACTGCTTGTCCCTGATGACGCTGCTGATAGGCAAGCAATGCACTTACGATGGCTTGTAGACTGGCATCCATCCCTAAGCGAGCTTGCGGTAGAGAGAGCTGTGCCGCATCGGCCAAAAGTGACAGCATAGGCTGGGTATCATGATATAAAAAATCATACATCGACACACGTGTCGGTGAAATAGTCGTCATAATCTGCTAGCATCAAAAAGTGTGCCCCTATATTACGGTGCCAAATGTCTTGATACAATCCCTTGATAATAGAAATTTTCAATCATTTTACTAATAACCTTAATAGTAATCTGATGAATGACAGATAGTCGGAAGCATTTATGACCAATAATAAGACGCTTGATAAACAACTCGTGATTAATATCGCTGAACAAACATTGACGCTGTACCAGCAGAAAACTGAGGTTGCGAGATACGTAGTCTCCACTGCAAAGAATGGTATTGGTAGTCAGCAGGATAGCGGTTGCACGCCGCTCGGTAGGCATATCATTGAACAGAAAATAGGTGGTAGTGAGCCTATGAATGCGGTATTTGTTGGGCGTGTGCCGACAAGTGAGATATACGATGCAAATCTTGGTGAGCTACATCCCAAGCGTGACTGGATATTGAGCCGCATTCTTTGGTTAAGGGGTCTTGAAGAAGGGTTAAACAAAGGTAGCAATAGCCAAGGTGGTTGCGATACTTATGAGCGCTATATCTATATTCACGGTACACCAGATACTGAACCAATGAGTATTCCGCTATCACATGGCTGTATCCGTATGCGTAATGAAGATATTGTAGAATTATTTGAGCAAGTAGAAGAGGGGATGCCTGTTACGATTGTGGCTAATTAGGACATGTTGCACATTTAGCCATGGCGCTGACAGAAACTATTTCAACACAATAAAAAAAAGACAGCCTGTTATATAACAGGCTGTCTTTTTTATGAAGTGGTTTTACTTTATGAAAGCAGTATCCGTCATAAACATAATATTCCTACTTCTACCAAAACGTTGAGCTGTCCGCAAATTTTGCTAAACGTGCATCAATGTGACTCTGGTCATCAGTCAGTATGGCCGTAAACCAACCTGCACCATATAAAGCATTAGCATCTGTCTTTGATTTCAATTCATAAAACTGCTGATATTGATTATCATCGTTCAGTTGTTCTAACGCTTTTTGCGCTTTTATCAGCCTTTTCAGCCAACGTTTGGTTTGCTTTTTAGCTTTTTTCTTACTTAGTAAAGATGTAGAGAATTCACTGATGTGACGCAAATCTCGTAACTGATTGAGCAGCTCGATTTCAGGTTGGTCATTATCAGGAGTGTTTGTGCTTACCTCTACGTCATCGCTCATAAGCTCAGTAACACTTACTTCGTCAGCTTTTTTATTGGTTTTAAGACATTTTTTATATTGTTTAGAAAGGACTTTCGTTAGCTTGTCGCGGGCAAGCTGATCAGTCTGAGGTTCAATGCTTGGGTCGCTCATGGTAAAAGCAATCAGCTCTAGCAAGGTTATCTGAAAGTCATTGGCTTGCAGCGTATTGATGGGTGTGATTTTTATGTCTTCGATATCTGTTGTCCAGTCAACGGCAGGCGCGCCACATGCTTGTAGTTCAGGTTCGATCTGTGTATTGATATAAGCAAGTTGATAGTAGTCGCTAAGCAAGGATGCAGTTTGCTTTAGTATCGGCAGCCATTCAGGGTTAATCTCATCAGAGAATTCAGCAAATGCTTTCAACGCAGTACGCAAGCGATCAATACCAATCCGCAACTGTAGAATATGATCGTCATCTATACTGCCAGCGACGATAGCACTGCTGTTTGGTAATATCTGCAATAAGCAATTATGTACGACTACACGTATAAAGGCAGGTGCACTACTGTCTTTGTCTATTTGCAATTGACTTAGGTTTGCGTTGACCGCTGGACTGTGATTTTGTCCGTTAATAAGTAAGCTACCGTTTTCAGCTTTGGTAACGGTAGATAGACACAGCTTATAGCGCTTGCACCATGTTTTGGCAGTCGTAAATAGAAAATCTAAATCTCCTGACACCAGTTCAAACTCTATCTCTTGAATAGCTTTGCGTAGCGAGTCATCAGTACCATGAATAATCTCTCCTTGATCATAAGCCATTTCGATACAGTTATCGGTTTCATCCTCATTACTTTCTGTTAGCAACCGCGTAGTGCGCTCGACGTCAGTAATATAAAGTCGTGTTAGCGTCTTCGCTAACTTTTTGAGTTTAAAGTCAGTCAATGCTGCAGCGATTGGAGTGTCTTCATATATTGTCAAATCAGGCATCAACTCATTATTATCGAGCATCGTTTGTACTTGCTCATTATCGAGTACGGCATTGTGCTCCAAGCGTGCCGCGATACCATCACCACCAGCTTTAATGGTTTGTACCCATGTATCGCCTTCTTTGCGAATACGCAGACCGATACCTGCCTGTGCAAGCTGTTGGTCAGGCGTATCGTAATAATGTGCAGCCAGTTGCGTCACTTGTGAGGATTTAACGTGCGTTTGACGCATTAATCCCTTTAGTCGTGACTCTGGTACCAAAAACTTCAGCTCTATCTCTTGCATATTAGCTCCTAATAATTCTGACTGATGGCTCTGATCGGTAGTTGTGATAAACCATTATTAGTCTACCATTCTCTGATTATTTAAACCGCAATAAAAAACCGCCCTACATGATGTAGGGCGGTTTTTTGATAAATACTGCTAGTCTGTCGGTTATTAGAACTGGTTCATCGTGTTCTTGCCGCCGCCAGCTTTCAGAGCGTTATCGCCTGAGAAGATTTCTTTGTGGTCATCGCCAAGGTCAGAACCAGCCATTGCTTGGTGCTTAACACAAGAGATACCTTCGCGGATTTCTTTACGCTGTACGCCAGCTGCATAAGCAAGCATGCCTTCTTCACCGAAGTAACCTTTAGCAAGTTCATGAACGCTAAGAGCAGTCGTGTGGTAAGTCGGTAGCGTGATTAGGTGATGGAATACACCAGCTTCACGTGACGCATCACGTTGGAAGTTCTTAGCGGCTACGTCAGCGGCTGCATCAAGTTCAGTACCGTCGTAATCAGCACTCATCAAGTCATCTTTATTGTATGCAGAGATGTCTTTGCCTTCTTCTTCCCACTGAGCGATAACTTGCTTACGGAAGTTAAGCGTCCAGTTGAATGATGGGCTGTTGTTGTATACAAGCTTGGCTTTAGGCTGTTGCTCTTTGATACGGTCAACCATCATTTTGATGTGTTCTACGTCTGGAGTCGGTGTTTCGATCCATAGTAGGTCAGCGCCGTTTTCTAGAGCAGTTACGCAGTCAAGTACAACACGGTCAATGTTGGTCTCTTCACGGAACTGATATAGACCGTTAGGTAGACGAACTGGGCGTACTAGTTTGCCATTGTGCTTAAGTAGGCTGTCATTTTCTTGAGCATTTTCTAGCGTTACTTCTTCCATTTCGATGAAATCGATGTATTTAGAAGCAAGGTCACCTGGCTCATTTGATACTGGGATTTTTTGTGTTAGTGATGCGCCCTCGCTATCAGTACGAGCGACGATAACGCCGTCTTCAACACCAAGCTCTAGGAATGCATAACGAATAGCGTTTAGCTTAGAGATGAAGTCTTCATGCGGTACAGTTACTTTACCAGCCTGGTGACCACATTGCTTAGCGTCAGATACTTGGTTTTCAACCTGAATGGCACAAGCACCAGCTTCGATCATTTGCTTAGTCAATAGGTAAGTGGCTTCTTCGTTACCGAAACCTGCATCGATATCAGCGATGATTGGCACAACATGTGAATCAAAGTTTTCGATTTTTTCTAGGATAGCTGAAGTGTCTTGGCCAGCTTCTTCAGCAGCGTTTAGCTCACGGAAGTAGTCGTTCAATACTTTAGCATCTGCTTGACGTAAGAAGGTGTAGATTTCTTCGATTAGTTTAGGTACTGAGGTTTTTTCGTGCATAGATTGGTCAGGTAGTGGACCAAACTCAGAGCGTAGAGCAGCTACCATCCAACCTGAAAGGTAGATGTAAGTCTTAGAAGTCGTACCGAAATATTTTTTCTTAGCGTACATAGTTTGCTGTGCAACAAAACCATGCCATGCACCTAAAGACTGCGTGTACTGAGACGTATCATTGTCATAATCTTCCATGTCTTGACGCATGATTTTTGCAGTATATTTTGCGATATCCAAACCCGTTTTGAAACGGTTTTGTGACATCATACGTGCAGCATCAACTTCGCTAATGTTCTGCCAGTTGCCGTGCTTTTGCTTTAATTCACGTACTAAGTCGATCGCTGATTTATATGCAGTTGACATCTATAGTCTCCTTGGTGGGGTGTAAAAACAAATAAGTTAATTGTTAAAATAATGGGTCTGTCGCTTTACTAAAATCTTTGTACTAAAAAATAATATTCAAAATTTGTTCTATCGTTTATCTATCGAAGCTCTATTTACCCTAAACAAACCGTTAGGCTATTACAAGAAGTTTGCTGAACTCAACAGTTGAAAATAATTGCTGGTTTATAAATATTTATTTATTCTCACTATATGTCTAAAAGGTATCTGAATACTTAATAGCCAGTGATGTCATAATTGGTAGCAAGAGATGTTACAATAATGAGGTCAATTAACCGTATTTAACGACTGATAAAAACCAGTAATATATTACTTAGCGATAATATTTAATCGGATAAAAGCAGCTTATGAACCTAAGGTTCGTCCTCTATGCTGCAAATCCTTTATAGAACTCACTATAACCACCTTACTGAGATTTATCTAATTTATGATAGTTATCTTTGGTATTTCTGTATGATATAATGTATATATAACAGGGTTTTACGATAGGTTGAATGAGTTATAATGCACATCTACCAGAAAAAACTAGAACCA
Organism: Psychrobacter sp. Pi2-52; assembly: GCF_904846705.1. Lineage (GTDB taxonomy): Bacteria > Pseudomonadota > Gammaproteobacteria > Pseudomonadales > Moraxellaceae > Psychrobacter. Next base: position 160,449 of record NZ_CAJHBS010000001.1, on the reverse strand, counting down.
AATTAGTAAAAAATAATGAAATTATGCTGTTATAGCGCACAAATCACCGTAGCAGCACTACAAATGCCAGCCTTAATACGGCGTTTATTCAAAAGCCAAGAGAACCAAATATGAATTTGCAGCGGGTTGATTTAAATTTATTAGTCCATCTAGATGTGTTGCTACGAGAAAAAAACGTTACTCGCGCAGCCGAGCAGCTTGGAATTACTCAGCCTGCTATGAGTAATATCTTGCGCCGTTTGCGTAAGCTGTTTAATGATCCATTATTGGTACGCTCATCCGAGGGTATGACGCCGACTGAACGCGCCCTTGAGCTACAGCCACGTATCCGCGAGATACTCGCTGACTTGACTCAAGTATTGGAGCCACGTACCGAATTCCGTCCTTATAGTACCTCTCGTGTGTTCCGTATCATGACATCGGATTATGCTGAAGCAACCCTAGTACCTAAGCTAGTAAAAGCACTACGTTCTGAAGCACCTAATGTGATTTTGGACTTTTTGACTCCATCAGACGTCTCTTACCGAGATATGGAGCAGGGACGAGTTGATTTAGCAATTAACCGTTTTAATGAGATACCTCAAAGTTTCCATCAGGTTCTAGTATGGCGTGATACATTTAGTTGTTTGCTGTCGTCTGAAAGTCCTTATGCCAATCGTTTTAATCTGAAAAACTACCTTAAAGCACAGCACGTATGGGTATCTAAAACAGGGATGGGCGTGGGATTTGGAGTTAACCCAGAAAAATCAGGTGGACTAGGATCTATCGATCAAGCCTTGCAGCGCCTTGGTCAAAAACGCCAAATCAGTGTCTTTACTCGACATTATCAAATGCCTGCTATGCTTGCAGCAAATAAAGATTTGATAGCGACTTTGCCCACGCGTGTGGCAAGAATGCAGGCAAACAATGACAGTATCATGATGGAAGATCCGCCGTTTTTTATTCCTGAGTTTGAGCTTACGATGGCATGGTCTCCTTTGTTGCAGCATCACCCAGCCCATCGCTGGTTACGTCAGTTAATTATGCATGTGGCACGACAAGTCGTTGCTGAAGAAGAAAATCCACCACAAGAGATACCGGTTATCAATCATTTGTTTTGATTGGTTTGTGTGAGTTGAATCTATCTTTTATTAAAGCGAAATATTCCTAATTATCTGAATTTTCAATAAACATATTTTCCTATATCTCCCACTATATATAGTTATTAGACCAGCCACTAGGCTGGTTTTTTGTGTTCTAGCGTTTAATAGTTAGTATATGATATTTAGTTATACTTAATAAGTCAGTCACACTATTAACATCTTCAACACACTTCACAATATATTGTAAAACTCTTCATCAAATAGCTTGTTAAGATAACGGCAGATAGAGAACGAGCTACCAATAGATTGTGCTATCGACGTAAATTTCATAATTAAAACTGTCACAGCAAAATAACTACAAGTGGCAATAAACCCGATTATAAATCCCAAATATAAATTCGAATAATAAGGACGGTAACTATGTCAGACATTACTACTATTAACCCAACCACGGGCGAAGAAATCAGTAACTATAATTATATGAGCAACGACGAAGTCAACAATATTGTCGATGCTTCACATAACGCATTTCTAGAATGGCGTACAGTGAGCCACGAAGAGCGTGGCCGTGTCATCAAGTCTATCGGTGATAAGCTGATGGAATACAAAGAAGAGCTGGCTAAACTGATGACTGAAGAGCGCGGCAAGTTACACAGCCAGAGCATGCAAGAGATTGATCTCTGTAAAGCTATCTGTGATTACACTGCTGAAAACGGCGTTGCTTCTTTGGCTGATGATGTGCGTGATATCGAAAGCATGAAAAAAGGGTTAGTGACGTATCAACCTATTGGTATCATCTATGGTATGCAGCCTTGGAACTTCCCAGCGTATCAAGTATTCCGTTACACCATTGCAAATCTAATGGCGGGTAATAGCGTCCTGTTAAAACACGCATCTAACGTTACAGGTTCTGGTCTATTGATTGAAAAAATTCTTCACGAATCTGAATTACCAAGTGATTTGTTCCGTACGATTATCATTGATCATGACCAGTCAGAAGCATTGATTGGCAACGACAAAGTACGCGGCGTGACATTGACAGGTAGTGACAAAGCAGGTGTAATCGTTGGACAACAAGCAGCTAAGGCAATTAAAAAAGCTGTATTAGAACTAGGTTCAAACGATGCATTTATCGTATTAGAAGATGCAGATATCGAAACTGCTGTAGAAACCTGTACTCAAGCACGTCTAATTAATAACGGTGAAACCTGCGTAGCAGCCAAACGCTTTATCGTAGTCGATAGCGTATATGACGAATTCCGCAAGCGTATTGTTGAGAAATTTGAAGGTACTAAAGCGGGTGACCCAATGGATGATAGCTCAGATATCGGTCCATTAGCACGTGCAGATCTACGTGAGCAGCTACATGAGCAAGTAGAGCAAAGTGTGGCTAAAGGTGCAACGATTGCTGTTGGCGGTAAAGTACCTGAAGGTAAAGGTAGCTTCTATCCAGCAACTATCCTAGAGAACGTTGAAAAAGGTCAGCCTGCATACGATGACGAACTATTTGGCCCCGTCGCTTCACTAATTCGTGCAAAAGATGAAGATGACGCAATGCGCATCGCTAACGACAGTCGTTATGGTTTAGGTGGCGCGATTTTCTCAAAAGACGAAGAGAAAGCTGTTCGTCTAGCACGTGAGCAGTTCGATACTGGTATGGTCTATATCAATGGTTATGGTCTTGCCAATCCTGCACTGCCATTTGGTGGCGTGAAAAACTCAGGCTATGGCCGTGAGCATGGCGGCTTCGGTATCAAAGAGTTTGTCAACATTAAAGCGGTTCATGTATTCTAAAAATGAACTAACTAGACGAATTAGCTAAATAGATAACTAGTTGCGATTTTAAATGATAAATAGTTATCAAATAAAAAAGCCCAGTTGCTCGTAATGAGTAACTGGGCTTTTTATTGCGCTATATAAAGTGGTATTAAAATCAACTTAATAAGCTGGAATTCTTATCCGTCTATAAGCAATTGCAAAGGCAACGTCGGCAAGTAAGTTTGTGTTTGCGATGATGTATTATTTACTTCAAGTGATAATACATTTTTTGCTAGTAGTAAAATCGTCCAAGGTAGTAGTTGATGTTCAAGCTTCTGTACCCGTGACTGTAAACTCTCTGCGGTGTCGTTGATATCGACATTCAATACGGCTTGAGTCAACACCTGACCTGCATCAAGCTCTGCTGTCACTTTATGAATACTACATCCGTGACGACGTTCACCCGTTTGTATAACTCGTTTGTGAGTATCTAAACCCTTATAAACCGGAAGTAGAGAAGGGTGAAGATTAATCATGGGCGCTGGTACATTATCAATGAATGAGCCACTTAGTACACGCATAAACCCAGCTAAGACAATCAAATCAGGTTGCCATGCTATTAGCTGCTCGTTGGCATGGGTTTCAAACGTCTTGATGCCCATACGTTTGCCATTAGCAACGTGTGATAATACCGCAACTGGAATATTGGCATCTTTAGCACGTGTCAATGCATAAGCATCTTCACGATTAATAATGACACCAACGATTTCAATCGGTAGCGCACCTGCTTGCATTGCATTGATTAACACTTGCAGGTTGCTACCACTTCCTGAGACTAGAACAGCAATACGCAATGGTTTGATAGGCTGACTTGCGTTATCAATTGACATTAACGGTACACCACTGCATCCGCCTGGTCATCAGTGCTGCGTTTGACCATTTCACCTATTAGCCAAGCTGTCTCGCCTACATCAGTCAAGGTCTGGATAGCAGCATTTGCTTTGTCTTTTGGCATAACGATGACAAAACCAACGCCGCAGTTAAAGGTACGGTACATCTCGCTCTGCGCGATATTACCTTGGGTCTGTAGCCAAGTGAATAGCTCTGAGAACTGCCAGCTATTGGTATCGATGCTAGCCGCTAAGTTATCAGGTAGTACACGTGGCAAGTTATCCGTTAGACCACCACCTGTGATGTGTGACATCGCATGTAAGGCTGAGCTACCAAGCGTGTCTTGTAATGCCTTGATGGCTTTTACATAGATACGGGTAGGAGCCATTAAAGCGTCTTGAATAGGCTGACCGTCTAGTTGCTCATCGCTACTCGTAACATCAACACCGCTAACTTCGATGACTTTACGAACCAATGAGTAGCCGTTTGAGTGTGCGCCACTTGAGGCAAGTGCAATCAGTACGTCGCCTTCTGCGACATTTTCACCAGTGACAACTTCTGCTTCTTCAACCACGCCTACACAGAATCCAGCTAGATCGTAATCGTCGTCTTGATACATGCCCGGCATTTCAGCAGTTTCACCACCGATAAGCGCACAGTTAGCTAATTTACAACCATCACCAATACCAGTCACGACAGTCGCAGCTACATCGACATCCAGCTTACCAGTTGCATAATAATCTAAGAAAAATAATGGCTCTGCACCGCAAACCAATAGATCATTGACGCACATCGCGACCAAATCAATACCAATCGTGTCATGACGGTTCAGCTGTAGCGCCAGTTTTAGTTTGGTGCCGACGCCATCAGTACCAGAAACCAATAATGGTGAGGTATAACCTGTTGGGATACGGCATAACGCACCAAAACCGCCAAGTCCACCCACGACTTCAGGACGAGTAGTGGCTTTTGCAACGGACTTGATTCGCTGAACCAAAGCATCGCCTGCATCGATATCAACACCGGCATCTTTGTAGCTTAAAGAAGGCTTGTCACTCATAGTCATCTCACAGTTGGGATAGATAATTGGGATTAGAAGGTAAAGTAATTGAGCACGCAAAAATCAGCGTTATAAAGTTCAAAAGCAAAGTTTAAAGACAGTGCGCGCATTATACCCAAAAACAGACCGTACTCGCAAAGCAACTTGCCAATATTTGACTAAGATTTGCATTAAGTGGCAAATAAGCGGTTAAGAAACAAAAAATGACTGATTTTTTGTTGTACTCTGCGATAATAGAACGCTAAATTTATTGCCAATAATGGCCTTAATACAAGTCCAAATGTGATTGACAGAATAAAAACTAATAAACATAAATTTATTAAGAGTCAGGCTTTTTAGGAACTTTGATACGTCTCAGTTTAGCTAGCTAAAACTAATGAGAAGAAAGCAATTCGCCTAGTGATACATCGTGATGGCTGTAGTTATATCATTTAGAAATCGCTATTACTGACTCCCTGTCACTTTTTTAAGCTCGTCCAACTATAGGATTACTTGCCATGATGAATCAACCAATAGATCCTTTTTTTCGGCGTTTATTTATTGTCGTGGCGTTAGTTGTGGCTGTGTTTCTTTTGTATTTAATGATGCCCGTCATCGTACCTTTCGTTTTTGCCTTTATGCTGGCTTACCTATTCAATCCTCTAGTCAAGCGCCTATCAAAATACATCAAGCGCTGGGTCGCGATTATTATTGTCTACTCGACAATTACTTTGGGGATGGCGTTATTATTATGGTGGCTGGTACCGACATTGTGGCATCAGTTGCAAGCGGCGTGGGATTATTTACCAAAGATATTTAATTGGTACAATCAAGTAGTACGAGAGTGGTTCAATAGTAATACTCGTATCAAATTGCCCCAATTAGAGTCGAAAGAGTTTTCCGATACTCTCGTCGATTACATGCAAACGAACTATAAGTTCGCTGATGCTAGCACCATGATGAGCCAAATACTGACCTCAAGTATGAACTTCATCAATAATGCAGGTCTCATTGTATTGGTGCCTATTTTGACCTTTTATTTTCTATTTAATTGGGACCAGCGTTTGCATAACTGGAAAATGGCGATACCAGGTGCTTACTGCCAAAAAGTGACTGAAATAGCTAAAGAGTGTGATCTGGCATTGATGGCATTTATCAAAGGGCAATTACTAGTGATGGTATTGCTAGGCGCTATTTATGCTGTACAGTTACAGCTCATTGGATTAGAGCTTGGGCTTATCATTGGTATGGTAGCAGGCATTGCCAGTTTTGTGCCGTATTTAGGATTTGGTATTGGTTTTATCGCGGCTATTATCGCCTGCCTATTTCAATTCGGATTGGACTGGACGTATTTGTCATTGGTCGTAGGTGCGTTCTTGATTGGACAAGCTGCAGAAGGTTATATTCTACAACCATTGCTGTTAGGTGATAAGATTGGTCTATCGCCATTGTGGGTCATATTTGCTGTATTGGCAGGTGCCAGTTTACTAGGTTTTGTCGGTATGTTAATCGCCTTGCCAGTGTCCGCTGTCTTAAATGTCCTATTCCGCCACTTATACAGCTATTATCGAACCACTGACTTTTATAAAGGTCGTAAACAACTGGCACTGTTTGAAAAAAGATAATTATCTTATTATTGAACATACTAGATAAATATTGATATGCAATATCAAGATAGGAACGTAATGATTGATAAGGCTTAATGGGTAAAAGACTTGTCAGTCATTTTGTAAATATGTTATATATAGGCGCAGTGTTGATAGTATCAACCTTTTTGGTACCAGTTTTGCTAACGTTGTTTTCGACAAAGTGACTGACCGATTTTTGCAAAGGCTATAGGGCCATTACTTACAGCTGTATCGGCTGATATTGATAGTAATGAATACAGCTCAAAGTAACCTATCTTTTTTATTATATTTTTCCATTGCACTACGCAACACGAGTTGATGATTCATGGCAGAAGCACAGCTAAGTCTCAATCTGGACATTAAGCATGATGCAAGTCTCAGCGACTTTGCCGGTCCCGGTTGGATGTCGATTATTGATGCAGTACGACAGTTACATGTCGGCCTGATCGGTCAACTATATCTGTTTGGTAGCCCTGCTACAGGTAAGTCTCATTTGCTGTCTGCTATTTGCGAGTCATTTATCGAGATGGACAAATCGGCTATTTGTTTGTCCCTTAACGAGCTGATTCATACAGATGTCCACGTACTATCATCTTTAGAAAACTTTGATCTGATTGCTATCGATGATTTGGAAGTGCTTGAGCAAAGCAGCCAGTGGCAAGAAGCTTTATTTCACTTGATAAATCGTAGTCGAGAAGGGCAACGCCAGTTATTGTTTGCCGCTAATAAACCAGCCGATGACTTACCATTCCAGTTAAGAGATTTAATGACACGTTTGGCACAAGCACCGACCTTTAAAGTGCCTACTGGTCATGATTTAGCAGATAGACAAGCATTATTACAGTCTATTTTGCGTCGACGTGGATGGCAGTTTGACGATCGAATTATTGATCATTTATTGACCGATGGACCGCATCGTATCGGTGCGATGATGGAAGTACTTAATTATATTCAACCAATGTTCTCTAACCTTGGTCGCAGTAATATCTCAAAAGCGGTCATAAGTGATGCTTTGCGTACCATCGATGAGCAGACGCTTGCCGCGGAACTGGCGGATATCGCTCAAGAGACACAAGTGGATAATGACACGCCTGATCAAGACCAACATACGATGCCACTTGATTTTTAGCAGCAAAAAATGAATAACCGTTAGAATACGAATCTTTTGTCCAACTCGCTTTTACTATTAATGGAATAACTTATGAAATCGAATGCTTCTTTGCTAAAAAAATTAACGATAGGTACGTTGTTGGCAGGGGCTGCCTCGGTCTCTATGTTGTCACAGGCAGCAGTAACCCTACAGGTTGATGACCATATCAAAGTCACTGCTATTAATGGGCAGGAAATTCAGCAGAGCGCTTTTCAGCCGCTGCAGAAAACATTTACGTTACAGCCTGGACAACACGCTATTACTGCTAAGTATGACCGTCTATATAACTTGCCTCGTGATCAGCACGACTATTTGCGTTCAGGTAATGTCAGTGTGACGGCACAATTGGCCGACAATCAAACATATCGTTTGACTATGCCTAATCAACCAGAAGCATATGAAGCTGCTAAAGACTATGCCAAGCAGCCAACACTCGCTGTGCAACAGAATAATACGGTCATTGCTAGTCAGCAAAGTATGGTCGGTAACCAAGGCGGCATATTCTCAGGCATTGGTAAAGCACTAGGCGGCGTGTTCGGCGGTGCAGGTGATGCAGAGTTACAGAATCAACGTGCTATCGCCTCTTTAGGTCAACCAGCAGTAAATACTACTAGCAACGTCAACGCTAGCACGACCACTGTTAAGCAAGCTACTAGTGTGAACACTTCTACTAGCACGCTAGACACGTTTATGCAAGTATGGCTACAAGCCACACCTGCTGAACGTGAAAAAATGCGTCAATGGATCGAAAAATAAATTAATATCCTATGAAAGATAGACAATAAAAAAAGCACCTAATTAGGTGCTTTTTTATTGTCTAGAGTTTGATAATCATTAGGCTGATTAAAATTTAGCCTAGTAGGATCTAATGATTTTTAACCCAAAAACGCGTTATACATCCATACCAATTTCTCTTGCTCTTGTACGTAAGCATCGACTAAGTCAGCTGAACCTTGGTCTTCACTCTCTTCTGCTAACGCTGATACTTGACGCTGTTCTGCAATTAACGCTTGTAATCCAGTGACTACGCCTTTGACGCAGCTTGTACCATCTTTGACATTTTTGTCTTCACTGATACTAGTATGCTGCGTAAAATCGCTGTAAGCGTGAAGTGGTGTACCACCCAGAGTTAAGATACGCTCAGCGATTTCGTCAATTTGGAGTTGTAATGACGTATACAGTTCTTCAAATTGCGGATGCAAAGTAAAGAAATGCTCACCTTTTACATTCCAATGATAGCCACGTACATTTAAATAAAAAACATGATACGTTGATAGCAGATTGTTTAATTGAGCGATAACTTCGCTCATGTCAGCTTTTTCTAGACCGATCTGGTTAGTAGCGTTATTAGTATTACTCATAATATTGTCCTTATAGTGTGAGTGTTGTTATATGAAATTGAAGAAAGCCGAGTAGTAGTTAATTAATATAGAAATAAAAATGTCTTAACTGTTATTAATATCTATATAAGCTCTAGCTCTTCCTTTGATGCTTATAATAATAGCAAACTATCATTAATAAGTTAAATATAATAAATGCAATTTTACGATTGATTTTATAAAACTATAATTGAGTCTCTCTATCGTTTTTCTAAACGATAGAGAGAGCTAATAGCCATTATGCTGGCGGCTGCAAGTTTTCAGGGTTTAAGCCTTTAACCGGAACCACTTCTTGTAAATGTTGACGTACCGTATCGATAGGGAATTTTTGCGCTTGCAAACGTTTCGGAAGAATTTGGCTACCTTGTTGACCTTTCATCTCAAACATCATAAAGATATAGTCGTCAGTCTCATCCCAGCTCTTGATAGCAGTCCACGGAATAACCGCTTGCTGGGTCGCACCTGCACGCATTTGCATACCGCGCATTTGCGAGTTTTTCATCATCTCAGGCTGGTTGCTTGGCATTGCCATGACCAGACCATGTTTTTGTACACCTAGCTTCATTTGGCGCATTTCATCTGGCATCTCTTGATCAGCAATTTGTTTTTCAAACTCTCTTTTTACATACCATCTAAAACCTAAAGTACGCGCCAATAGATAAATCACCACACCAACGAGCATTAACCAAAAAATGATGGTTGAGTAGCCTGTTACAAAGATCAGTCCTGCAATAGCGAGTACCACAACCACAGCCATAATGATCCATTCTTTGGACTTAAAGCTCGACAGACCAAAAGAGGGGCTGGCACTGGCGAACAGTTCATATTGGGCTTGAAGGAATTCAGCTTCAGTCAGGTTTAAGGCGACAGGTTGGAGCGTGTAAGGATACAGGGCCATAAAGGTTTCTCAGATGCTTGTGTTAAAAGTGTTGGGTTTACATCGCCAAAGCCAAGTCGTGATGTACTACTTGGCTGTAGGTAAATAAAGGTATGCGCTTATCTTACCGAAAAGTACTCCTAAATGAAACATATAAGCGGTTCTGTTCACTGATAGCGGCGATATTAATGGCTTTAATAAAGGTAGATGAGCCTTATTAAAGTAAGTTGAACTTTAGGATATGTATTTCGGGTAAGTATAACTGGCTATGGATAATGAAAGTAGTAGCCCAAAATCACGCTAAAAGCGCTCAAAAAAGCTCAAAGCATGGTCAAATCTGCTGGGTCTTGGTATGATAGCGGCACCCATATAGTTTGATAAAAAATATGGCAGCATGGCAAGGTAGTTATTGCGTTATCAAGCTTTGCAATAAGTATAAGCTGACCAATAATTATACTAATAATGTTTAAACTTCTTATTCACTCTTAGTGTTACAGGCAACTATTATGATTGATCCAAAACTCTTACGCGGCGATTTAAGCGATTTACAGCAACAGCTGGCCACTCGTGGCTACGCGCTTGATATGGAGTTTTGGCAGTCGATTGAATCCGAGCGCAAGTCTCTACAAGTCAAAACAGAAGAGTTGCAATCGCGCCGTAACGCTGGCGCTAAGCAAGTCGGTGCCCTAAAAAAATCCGGCGAAGATGCCAGTGAGCTATTGGCTGAGATGCAAAGCGTTAGCGGTGAGATCAAAGCTGCTGAAGACGAGCTACGCACCTTACAAGAGCGACTCACTCAAGCGGCGCTACAGATTCCAAATATTCCAGCGGCAGATGTACCAGTGGGTACGTCAGAAGACGATAACGTAGAAGTGCGTAAATGGGGCACGCCGCGTACGTTTGATTTTGAAATTCAAGATCATACTCATATCGGTGAGACGCTTGGTATGCTGGATTTTGAAGCAGCAACAAAGTTGACAGGTAGCCGTTTTAACGTGCTAAAAGGTCAATTGGCGCAGCTACACCGCGCACTGATCCAATTCATGCTCAACACCCATACGATGAAATATGGCTATCTTGAGACCTATGTGCCTTATATCGTCAATAGCGACAGCCTAAAAGGAACGGGTCAGCTCCCTAAGTTTGAAGATGATTTGTTTAAGCTAAGCAATCACACCAATAATGATGAGATGGATTTTTATCTTATTCCAACGGCTGAAGTGCCGATGACCAACTTGGTGCGCGGCGAGCGTTTGGATATCAAAGAACTGCCTTTAAAGTTCACCGCGCATACGCCATGTTTCCGTAGTGAAGCCGGTTCGCACGGGCGTGATACTCGCGGCTTGATTCGTCAGCATCAGTTTGAAAAAGTTGAAATGGTCAATGTCGGTACTAGCGATCAGTCTGATGATTTGCTAGAAGCGATGACAGGGCAGGCCGAATATATCTTGCAGCAGCTTGAGTTGCCATACCGTACGGTACAACTATGTACGGGCGATATGGGTTTTGCCGCACAAAAGACCTATGACATTGAAGTATGGCTACCAAGCCAAGACACGTACCGCGAAATCTCTAGCTGCTCTAACTGTGGTGATTTCCAAGCGCGCCGTATGGGTACGCGTGTCAAAGATGGCAAGCAAACCAGCTTAGCTCATACTTTAAATGGTTCAGGTCTAGCAGTTGGTCGTACGCTACTCGCCGTAATGGAAAATCATCAAAATGCGGATGGCAGCATTACGATTCCAGAAGTATTGCGTCCGTTTATGGGCGGTGCTGAGCGCATTGAAATCTGAGAGTAATGACATCATGAATGCTTTGTCTATAGTTGATGAACTAAATTACTCACAATTTCTCATCTATGGTCAAAGTACAGGCGACGATTTGTTAGGCTTTGAAATAGATGCCAATGTATCTTTCTGTTGTATGGAAAATAATGTTGGCTGCGATTTTCTTGATCAAGAACGCCATGATGATACGAATTGCATGCTTACGTTACGCTGCAAATTTGCAAATAACGTAAGCTATCAGCAAGTGGCAGATTATTTAGAGAAGCAATGGCTTCAACATGTCTGCTATCGAGAGTTTGAGAAGCATCATATTGAGGTCGTTAACGACCAATTGATTTTTTATTATGTGACCCGATCAAGTCGTGGACTAGGAGTAACAGGGAAAATTGTTGCTACTTAGTTTATAATGAGCCACCTATTTAGATATCTAAGCAAATTCAGTTCAATAACCTTTTTCATTCAAATAAACTTTCCTTTAATATTAGGACACGCTATGCCCACCCCAATTAACGAACGTAAACTAGCCAATGCCATCCGTGTACTGTCGTTTGACGCGGTTCAAAAAGCCAACTCTGGACATCCGGGTGCGCCAATGGGTATGGCTGATATTGCCGAAGTTTTGTGGCGCAAATTTTTGAAGCACAATCCAGCTGATCCTAATTGGCACAACCGTGATCGCTTTGTACTATCAAACGGTCATGGCTCGATGCTTATCTATTCATTGCTACATTTATCAGGTTATGACGTGAGCGTTGATGACCTAAAAGGTTTCCGCCAGTTGCATTCAAAAACCCCAGGTCATCCTGAACTTGGTTACACGCCTGGTGTAGAGACGACGACTGGTCCACTAGGACAAGGTATTGCCAATGCGGTTGGTTTTGCAATCGCAGAAAAAACTTTAGCCGCACAGTTCAACCGCGACGGTCATAATGTCGTCGATCATCATACCTACGCATTCTTGGGCGATGGCTGCTTGATGGAAGGTATCAGTCATGAAGTGTGCTCGCTCGCTGGCACGTTAGGTCTTGGCAAGCTGGTCTTCTTCTATGATGACAACGGTATCTCAATCGATGGTAATGTTGAAGGGTGGTTCACCGATGATACCGAAGCACGCTTTGAGTCTTACGGCTGGCAAGTTATCAAAGTCGACGGTCATGATACTGATGCCATCACCCAAGCGACTGAGCAAGCGATTGCAGAGACTGGCAAGCCAAGTCTAATCATCTGTAAAACCACGATCGGTGCTGGTAGCCCAAATAAACAAGGTTTAGCGGCCAGTCATGGTGCTCCACTTGGTGATGATGAAATTGCCTTGACTCGTGATGCATTGTCTTGGAAGCATGCCCCATTTGAATTAGCTGACGAAATCTATGAAGCGTGGGATGCTAAAGCCAAAGGCGACGTCCAGCAAAAGAACTGGGACGCAGACTTTGAAACGTATAAAAAAGCTTATCCAGAGCTTGCAGCAGAACTCTCACGCCGCCTAAATGGCGAATTGCCTGCTGACTTTGCTAGCCAAGCGCAAGCCTATGTTCAGCAAACTCAAGAAGCGGGTGGTGATGTTGCTAGCCGTAAAGCCAGCCAAAACGCTATTAATAGCTTGCAGCCATTATTGCCAGAATTGCTAGGCGGTTCAGCGGATCTTGCTGGCTCGAACCTCACGCTATTTAAAGGTGCTAAAGGCATCGAGAAAGACGCTGATGGCAACTACATCTATTATGGCGTACGTGAGTTCGGTATGACCGCGATTGCCAATGGTATCGCACTACATGGCGGCTTTATCCCTTACGTAGCGACGTTCCTGATGTTTATGGAATACGCACGTAATGCGGTACGCATGGGCGCACTGATGAAGCAGCGCGTCATCCACGTCTATACGCATGACTCTATCGGTCTGGGTGAAGACGGCCCAACGCATCAGCCAGTTGAGCAATTGACGAGCCTACGTACCACGCCAAACCTACGTACATGGCGTCCTTGTGATGCGACTGAATCTGCTAGTGCTTGGGTAGAAGCAATCAAATCAGAAAGCAATCCATCAGCATTGATCTTTAGCCGTCAAAGCTTGCCACATCAAGCACGTGACAGCGAGCAAGTCGCGAACATCACCAAAGGTGGTTATGTACTGGCAAAAGAACAAGGCGAGCTACAAGCCATCATTATCGCCACCGGTTCAGAAGTTGGCCTAGCGATGGAAGCGTATGAGGCGTTGAGCGCAAATGGTATTGGCGTCCGTGTGGTGTCTATGCCATGTGCTGAAGTCTTCGTTGAGCAAGAGGCGAGCTATCGCGAAGCGGTATTGCCCGCCAATATCCGTGCTCGCGTCGCAGTAGAAGCCGCGCATGTGGACTACTGGTATAAGTTCGTTGGTCTAGATGGCAAAGTCATCGGTATGACCACTTATGGCGAATCTGCTCCAGCTAGCGACTTGTATAAAGAGTTTGGTATCACGACTGATGCTGTGGTTGAAGCGGTAAATAGTTTGGTGTGATTGGCCTGACTTAGTTAGCGTTTAGAAAAAGAGCTGCTAGAGAAATCTGGTGGCTTTTTTTTATGCTAGGGACAGTGTTTTGTTGCTTTTTTCTCACGGTCAAAATATCTTTTAAGACAGAAGTTTTTGCTAATAGGGTATAAATATAAGGTAATTTGAGATATTAATAGGGTGAATTTTAATTATATGTTTCACACTGTGTTTCCCCGTGCTATTAATAAACTCAACCGATACAATGGAACCTAACATGAAAATAAAATCTGATGTGCTAACAGAAAGTGAAAAAAATCTCTTTATAGAAAAAATGCTAACACATTACCACGAGCGAGATGCTAAGCGTTTTACTGAACAGTTTGAACAAAGTTCAGAAGAAAGATTGAAATTAATAATTGCTAGAATTGATGATGGATTTGCTGTATTAGCTCACTATGGAAGTATCATGACTCATGGTAGATTTTATGTGTTAAAAAATAACGATTTTTATAGGATCGGCTCAGCTTTGATAGAGGGTTCGAAAACCCATGAGCGTGCTGGGACACGTGTAACATTGATTCAAGTCAATGGGTTTGAAAAAGTTACTGATGAAAATATCAGATCGAACTTTGAAGCAATTAATCAGTTTTTTGCACTGCAGGCGTGGAACGATGCTTTAGGTATCAAGTCATAAATATAGTATTAGTCATACATTTGATACCAAGAATTATAAAGGCTGGACATAAGAATGGATTTTGTGCATAAAAAAGTAGCTATCTATAACAATAAGGTTAAAGAAAACGCCGAATTGATGTTTGAGAGTAATATTTCTTCTTCTGAAGGTGTTAGATTAACTCTTGTTTTTAGTCAATCTGATACGTATGACTATCAAGACAGCGATTTCTATAGAGCGCTATTGGAGCCTAAAAACATTGTCATGTATATCAACGGATGTCGATTAGATTTTGTCTGCTCAAGTATGGGTCAGCAAATGTCACAAGGAAAAGTTGGCTATATTCTTGAAATGGGGAAGCGAGCAACCAATAGGGCTCGAACCTTTGATCGTTGTGATGATGAAAGTAAATTAACCACAATAAATAAGCAAATGGACTATATCAGACAATGGAGTGAGTCGCTAAAAGGTTAGTTTACTGGTTATATTAAATGAATATTTGATGTGAGTGCTAATTAAGTAAATTCTATCGATAGAGTAAGAAACAATGTCCCTAAAATCCTCCTTCAAAGGTTTCCTAGGTGAAACCGTCATCAACGTTGCCATGTGGCTAAAGCTTGAAAAAGATATTTACCACCGATTAAACGGTATTACCTTACCGCGAGATAATGGCGGCAGTACACAAATCGATCATATTATCGTCTCTGTATATGGCATCTTTGTGATTGAGACCAAAAACTATAAAGGCTGGATATATGGTAGCGAGAACCAAAGACAGTGGACACAAGTTTTCCAAAATGGAAGTAAATTCAAATTCCAAAATCCATTGCGCCAAAACTACTTGCACATTAAGACGCTCGTAGATTTATTAGGCTTAGAGCTGAGCTACTTCCATTCGATGATTGCTTTCATCGGTGAGTGTGAGCTGAAAACTCGTGATGAGTTGCCCGAGCACGTATTGACGAGTGGGATGGTCTCGTATGTAAAGAAAAAGCAAGATAAGATACTCACTGAAGATGAGGTTGCATCTATCGTTGAGCAGATTAATAGCAATAGATTTAGTAAGTCTTGGCGTACCAATAGAGAGCATAAAGCCTATCTAAAAGACAAGCATAGCAATCCAAGCCAAAATACGAATAAGCAGCCTAGCGGTAACGCTAATGATAAACCAATTGCTAAAGTGGCTAATAAGCCTATATCCGAGCCGATAGTAAAAGAGACCGCTAAACGAGCTATTCTAAAAAGTAGAGAAGTGCATCGATGGTCTGGTCAGACTGAAGTTGAATCTACCGAGTTACCAATTGATAGTATGGACACTCAGCAGGCAGTCACTCAGCATACAATTACATCGCACGATATTGCTGATAAGGTTTTTCTTACGCCGTTTGAAGTTATGGATCCTGAACTAGCAGCGAGTTCCTCTGCGACAGTTGAGGTGATAGACCATACAGCTGATTTAATTCAAACACCAACCTGCCCAAGGTGTAACGGTGAGATGATAAAGCGTGTGGCAAAAAAAGGCCTGAATCAAGGTCAGACCTTTTTTGGTTGTAGCCAGTTTCCTAAATGTTGGGGTGTGGTGAATATTGATTAATCGTTAGTTACCTTAATCTTATTCACCTTAACCATATATCTCTTCTAAACGTAAACAAGCAACCAATCGACCGTCCCATTCGCGCAGTTGTGGCTCTACCTCGCTGCATTGCTGCTTGGCATAGGGGCAGCGTTTATGTAGCGCACAGCCACTTGGTGGATTAAGCGGACTTGGTAGCTCACCTTGTAGGGTCAAATCATTTTTATGACCGTTTACCGTTGGTGCCGCAGCCAATAACGCGATGGTATAGGGATGCTTTGGCGCATTATAAATCGCTTCTTTGGGGCCGTGCTCGACCGCTTGACCTAAATACATCACCATCACATCATCAGCGACGTGGCGCACGACGGACAAATTGTGCGAGATAAAGACGTAAGCGGTGCGATACTCATCCTGCAAATCCATAAATAGATTTAAGACTTGCGCCTGAATCGATACATCGAGGGCGGAGGTCGGCTCATCAGCGACGACAATTTTAGGATTGAGCATCATCGCGCGGGCGAGGGCAATACGTTGGCGCTGTCCACCCGAAAACATATGCGGATAACGACCAGCGTGTTCTGGACGTAGACCGACATGTCTCATCATCTCGTTGATTTTGTCGCGCTTTTCTTCTTTGGACAGTTTGGTATGGATATCCAATGGTTCTGTCAATTGATAGCCAATGGTATGACGCGGGTTCAAGCTACCATAAGGATTTTGAAAGACCATTTGAATTTCAGTACGCAGCTCTTTTAGTGCCTTTCTGCTATAGCCAGTGGTGCCTTCATCGTTGATAAATAGCTCACCATGTGTAGGTGCTTCGATCAGTGTCAACTGGCGGGCAAGGGTGGATTTGCCGCAGCCCGACTCACCAACGACGGCCAATGTCTTGCCAGCTTCAAGCTCGAAAGAGACACCATTGAGCGCTTTTACGTAGGCCTTTGCTTTGCCCAGACCTTGTGATACTGGGTAGTGCTTGTGTAGATTGTCTGCTTTTAGGACCACTTTATTACTCATACTTGGGACTCCAAAGTAGCAGCGTGAGAGGGGCGAGAGGTAATATTAGAATCAATACAACGTACCTTGCCAGTAGGTGTATCTAATATAGGTGGCGGTACTTCGCAAGCAGGTTCTTTATACGGGCAACGAGGAGACAGTAAGCAGCCAGCTGGTCGATCGTATTGACTGGGTACGACACCGGGCAAGCTGTTTAGACGGTCTTGACCGATAGCCAGTTCAGGGATGGCTTGTAGCAATGCCTCGGTATAAGGATGTGCAGGATTTTGAAAAATCTCTGGCACGGTACTGGTTTCCACCACTTGTCCCGCATACATGACCGCGACATCACGTGAGTTCTGTGCGACCAGTCCCAAATCGTGGGTAATTAATACCATGGCCATTTGTTTTTCGCGTTGCAATCGGCTGAGCAAATCCATGATTTGCGCCTGTACGGTGACATCCAGAGCCGTAGTCGGTTCATCTGCGATGAGCAGTTTTGGTTCGCAAGCAAGCGCCATTGCAATCATAACGCGCTGGCTCATACCACCTGATAGTTGATGCGGATAGACTTTGAGTCGATTTTTGGCATCGGGCATCTCGACCAGTTCTAGCAGCTCTAAGATACGTGTTTGTACGGCTGCGCCTCGTAAACCAAGGTGCTTGCGTAGCACTTCACCTAGCTGCATTTCAACAGTAAAGCTTGGATTTAGGCAAGACATCGCATTCTGAAAAATCATAGAGATGTCTTTACCAATGATGCCGCGTCTCTCTTTGGCTGACATACTGAGCATGTCTTTATTGTCAAAGACCACTCGCTGTGCGCGAACGGTCGCAGAGGGAGGTAATAGACCCATCAGCGCCATCATCGTGACCGATTTACCTGAGCCAGATTCACCCACGACAGCGATGACCTCACCTTGGGTAATCTTTAAAGACACATCATCGACTGCGCGAAAGGCACGCACTCCTTGTCCGAAGGTGACAGATAGATTTTCAATATCTAACAGCAACGGTGAGTCTTTTGTCGATGCGCCATTCATAGACGTGTGAGTGATAGGCGTATTAATTAATGGTTCAGTCATCTTAGGTCACCTGCTTTAATTTGGGATCGAGCGCGTCACGCAGGCCATCACCAGTCAGGTTAATCGATAGTGCAGCCAAGAAAATAGCGACACCCGGCCAGATTGCTAGCCAAACATTACTTTGAATATATTGACGTGCCGTACCTAGCATCGCGCCCCATTCGGCATCAGGTGGCTGTACGCCAAAGCCTAAGAAACCAATCGCACCTGCTTCTAAAATAGCAGAAGAAAAAATCATCGTTGCCTGTACGATAAGCGGTGCCATACAGTTGGGCAAAATGGTGATAAACAACAATCTGAGCACGCCAGCGCCCATCACTTGTGAGGCAATAAAATACTCACGTTGTAGCTCTACCATTGCTGTGGCACGAGTCAGACGAATAAAAGGCGGTGTACAGACCAGTGCGATCGTAATAATCGTATTGGTCATAGATGGCCCTAAGATAGCGGCAATGATAATCGCCAATAGCAAGCTCGGATATGACATCAGGATATCATTGACCAACATGACCGCTTTGCCCCAGACCTTTGGCCAAAATGCTGCACTCAGACCTAAAGAAATACCAACCAACATCGCTAGAGTTGTCGCGCTTAGACCGATAAACAACGAATAACGCGCGCCATACATCACTCGAGACAATGTATCTCGGCCTGCATCATCAGTGCCTAGCCAAAACATCGCATTGCCGCCATCTAAAAAGGCAGGTGGCAATTGCTCTTGACCGGTGAACAGCTCATAAGGATCGTGAGGGGCAATAGCAGGCGCAAGTATGGCAACTAGAACCATCAATGCCAGTACGATAAAACCAATCACGGCGCCTTTGTTTCGGCAGAACGTCGATAAAAATAGCTGCCAAGATGACGGCGGTGTGGCTGCCATCAGATTGACATCAGAGGGGAGAACAGAAGGCTTCATGAGCATTTCCTATAGTGGCTAGCGCAGTGACATTTTTTAGAATCTTATTCATAAAAAAGTACTAAGCATTGCTAAAACTTCACTTGAGCGCTAATCATCACTATTTATAATGTGAGTATTTATTAATGTTAAATTAAGAAGTATGGCGAATACGTGGATTGATCAGACCATACAAAATATCAATAAATAAACTAACCAAAATCAGAGCGGTGGCGACCAATAAAATACCATTTTGTACAATAGGGTAGTCACGAGTGAAAAACCCATCGAGTAGCCAATTACCAACGCCTGGCCAACTAAAGATAGTCTCGGTAATAATGGCACCTGCGAGTAATGTCGCCATCTGTAGGCCAACGACGGTAACCACAGTAATCAAGGCGTTACGCATGACATGAACCAGTATTACTCGGCGTGGAGATAAGCCTTTGGCTCGTGCTGTACGCACATAATCCTCATCTAACACCTCTAGCATCGCAGAGCGTGTCATCCGTGCAATCATCGCTAACGGAATGGTCGATAAGGCTATAGAGGGCAATATAAAGTGTTTGACCACGTTCCAAAACGCGCCAGGCTCTCCTGAGCTTAGTGAGCCGAGTAACCATGACCCATACAGTGGTTGCACATCTAAAAACTGTGCGACAGATATCACCCCAGCGACGGGCAGTAGACCTAAATAATGAGCGAAGATACCAGTCAGGATGGGACCTAATAAATAGATAGGCATAGAGTAGCCTGCCAACGCGCCTGACATGAGGGTGTAATCAATCCATGTACCACGGCGCAAGGCAGCAAAGATGCCTAAGCTAACACCAATGACACTAGCGATGACAATAGCGCATAATGCCAACTCTAAAGTCGGAACAAAGTGGGCAAAAAAGTCTTGTAATACGGGCGTACGAGTACGAAAGGACTGACCAAAATCACCTGTTAAGATACCAGTCAAATAATCCCAATACTGGGCAACGAGCGGTTTGTCTAATCCTAGCCTTTCTAGGGCACGAGCATGTAGCTCTGGATCGACCATACGCTCACCCATCATAATTTCAACCGCATCTCCAGGTACGAGACGAATCAGAGTAAAAGTGGATAGCGTTAAGCCAAGATAGACGGGTATTAAAATGGCAATACGACGCAGAATATAAAGTAGCATGGGCTGCTCAATAGTTGTGGTTCAATGATTAGAGTATTAGCGATGATCAAGAGATCCGTGACAAAGCGCTTAATTCATATTGTTCATATCATTCATATAAGTGCGGCTGGAGCAGAGTATCTGACCCAGCCGCACTTATATGAATGAATAAAATGAATAAATCGCGAATATCGTAACGGAATTAATCAGTCAAGGTTATTCAACTTTTACACCATCGAAGCGTATTGAGCCAAGTGGGCTGATTTTATAATCGACCACGTTTGGTGCGGTGAATACGGTCACTACCGAGTGTGCCATTGTTGTCCAAGGAAGCTGTTCTTTGAATATCTGCTGAGCTTGCTCATATTCGCTGACACGCTCATCTTGATTGTTAATCTGACGGGCATTGGTCACTAAACTATCGAAGTCTTTATTACACCAGCGCGAGTAATTGTTACCACCGACCGCGTCACAAGACAATAACGAACCAAGCCAGTTGTCTGGATCACCATTATCGCCAGTCCAACCTGCTAGAATGACATCAGGCTCGCCTTTAGCAGCGCGCTTGAGGTACTCGCCCCACTCATAAGTCACAAGCTTGGTATCGACGCCAATCTTCGCCCAATCTGCTTGCAGCATTTCAGCCATTAGCTTGGCATTTGGGTTGTATGGACGCTGAACTGGCATATACCATAGATTGATAGAAAGGTTATCCGCGCCAGCTTCTTTGATCAGTGCTTTTGCTTTTTCAACATCGTAAGGCGCATCTTTAAGTGACTCGTCATAGCCCCACTGCGTTGGCGGCATTGGGTTGGTTGCTTTGAGGCCTTCGCTCTGATAAACCGCGTTAATAATAGCGTCTTTGTTGATCGCCATATCTAATGCTTGACGCACTTTAAGATCGCTCAGTTGAGGTTTTTCTACGTTGTAACCGACATAGCCGACGTTGAAGCCAGGCTGATCCAGAACGGTGGCTTTACCTGATTTTTTGACAGATTCGATTTCGGCAGGTTTTGGATAAGCGGACACATGACATTCGCCAGCTTGCACTTTCTGAGCACGAACTGCTGAGTCTTTAGTAATAACAAACACTAGGTTGTCGATATAAATGTCGTCTTTGTTCCAATAATCTGGGTTTTTGGTATAACGAATTTGCGCATCTTTTTGGTACGAGGTAAAGACGAAAGGTCCAGTACCGACGGGCTTAGTATTGATATCAGCAGCATTACCAGAGGCTAGCAATTGATCTGCGTACTCAGCAGAACCAATATAAGCAAAAGGCATTGCTAGGTTCTGTAGGAACGGTGCATTGGTTTCGCTAAGGGTAATCTTTACCGTATAGTCGTCAACCTTTTCAATATTAGAGATGATATCAGGTAGTCCCATGCCGACCGAATATGGGAATTCAGCAGGATAAGCTTTGTTAAATTCAAAGTCTGGGTCAGTGATACGTTCTAGCGTAAAGACAATGTCATCCGCGTTGAAATCGCGAGTCGGAGTAAAGTAATCAGTTGTACCGAATTTAACCCCTTTGCGTAGATTAAAGGTATAAGTCTTGCCGTCTTCGCTAATATCCCAGCTCTCAGCTAACCCTGGTTGAATCTCAGTTTCCGCTCTTTTGAATTCTACCAAGCCATTATAAATAGGGAAGGCACTCGCATCAAAATCCGTACCTGAAGTATATTGCGCTGGATCGAATCCAGCAGGGCTACCTTCTGAGCAATAGAGCAATGTTTTGGCGGCTTTAGCGTCTGAGCTAGCAGCAGAGTCGTCGGTAGTTTTGTTGTCTCCACTACAGGCGCTGATACCTAAGACAAACGTCGCCAACATCGTAAGTTTGAAGAGTGATTTTTGCATTATTACATCCTATGTAATGGTAGGTAGGTACTCATGTATCCATATGTTCGTACTCGATCATGAATACGATGAGAAAGCGTTTAGTGACCTCTAAAGTATCTATCTATGCAGTATTTTATATATACAAAATAAAACATATTAAAGCTTGTTATAACTTTAAATTATATAGATAGAAACTAAAAATATAAATAAGTCGTTCGAATATACTCTCTTAATCTGTGATAATGCAAGCGATAAATAGACTAATTTTGATAAAAATTGCACAATTTTGCCGTATTTAGCATCAATAAGATATTAAATACTAAATTCTATGGCTTTATGTTTATTCACTCTAAGTAGCAAAGAGACACACTTTTAAATTGCTAACCAGTTACAATTTTACTAAGTGTAAACAATTAGAAATAATAAAGTTATGTCTCTTTGAAGTAATTAACTATAATCTGTTTGCCCAACGCAGCATTAAACAGGGCTATGATTCGCCTTAATGAGATCGGCTATTTTTTCGGCAATCATAATAGTTGGCGCATTGGTATTGGCGCTAATAAGCGTTGGCATCACTGAAGCGTCGATAACTCGTAGTCCGCTCACACCTCGTACCTTTAATTCCAAATCAACCACAGAACTGTCATCTGAGCCCATGCGGCAAGTGCCTACTGGGTGATAGATGGTATCTGACTTATTTCTGATATAGCCGAGCATGCCGTCTTTTTCGAGGTAAGGGGCAGGGTAGTCTTCAGTAATGTATTTAGCGAGTGCGGACTCTTGCATGATGGCTCGAGTACGCTCGGCACCAGCTACCATATACTCTACGTCTTTTGGATGCGACAGATAGTTTGGATCGATCAAGACAGCATCAGAAGGGTCGGCTGAGTCCAACCTGACAGTACCTCGACTTTCAGGTCGTAAGTAGCAACTGTGACAAGAGACAGCAAATCCGCGTCTGAGATCGCGACCGTGCTCGATCACGCGTGAGATGACAAAGTGCAGCTGAGTATTTGGCCACTCTTTTGGGTCATCACCGACGCTAAAGAAAGCACCTGCCTCTGCATAGTTTGTTGACAGCAGCCCTGTACCGTCCTTTCTCCACTGCCGAATACTTTTGGTCAATGTCGAAATCGATGCCATGCCAATACCGATGACGTCAGTAGTATTGACCTCATAATCAAAGACGACGTCTAAATGATCCTGCAAATTACCACCGACTTCAGGTGCATCTACCACCACATCAATACCATGAGACTGCAAATGCTCTGCAGGGCCGATACCTGAGAGCATCAGAACTTTGGGTGAACCAAACGCGCCACCTGATAGTAGGACTTCATGACGCGCCGTGACAGTATGTTCGACACCGTCTTTTTCGTAGACGACGCCTGTCGCTTGATTGTCTTCGATAATGACGCGGTTAGCCTGCGCATGAGTGATGACAGTTAGGTTGGAGCGGTGTTGTACGGGATGTAGATAGGCGGCCGCAGCAGAGCAGCGTTGGCCTTGTTTTTCGCCATGGAAATGAGTGACTTGATACAATCCTGTACCGTCTTGCTTTTCGCTATTAAAGTCGGTGTTATGATCTAGGCCATTGGCAATCGCAGCTTCTACGAATGCTTTGGAGATGTCTCGTGGACTGAGTAGGTCGCTAACATGCAGCGGCCCGCTATCACCATGTAGATCATCGCTACCACGAACGTTGTTTTCAGCTTTGATAAAGTAGGGCAGTACATCGTCAAATCCCCAGTCAGTACAGCCTTGCTCTACCCAGCGCTCATAATCTAGCTTACTACCACGCGTATAGATCATGGCATTGATAGCTGATGAGCCGCCCAGACATTGTCCACGTGGCTGAAAACCTTTACGGTTATTAAGGTGCTCTTGCGGGGTGGTGTGAAAGCACCAGTTATTCAATTTAAGTGGTTTGCCAGGAACCATCAGAATCAGTCCGGCAGGCACACGTACTGCTAGATCTTTGCCATCACCGCCGTACTCTAATAAACAGACACTGATATTTGGGTTTTCAGTGAGACGGCTGGCAAGCACGCAACCTGCTGATCCACCACCGACGATGACATAGTCAAATGTTGTGTCAAATTCCATTTCATATTCCTTATAGCATCCATGCTAATTAAAATAGGGTACGCTTTACAGTAACTATTATTTTGCTGAAATAATAAAATAAAAATGACTCTGCGGTATCTGTTTGCGCCAATATAATAGGACAAGCTAAGACTGTTATATTCGGTACATTATTTAAAATTAATGCTACCTAGTTTTGCACCAAACGTCCTTATATCGCACAGATTTCTGAGCGTACGATAAAGCGTTTGCCTTCAGGGATTTCTAACGAAAAGCTCGCACCGCGACCATTGACGACATCAATAGTGA
Source organism: Psychrobacter sp. Pi2-52 (assembly GCF_904846705.1). Classification (GTDB taxonomy): domain Bacteria; phylum Pseudomonadota; class Gammaproteobacteria; order Pseudomonadales; family Moraxellaceae; genus Psychrobacter. The sequence continues at coordinate 135,786 of NZ_CAJHBS010000001.1, read as the reverse complement.
GATCGGTATGCTGCCATAAATTGTACTGTGCCTTACCCATATAAAATGGACAGCCAGCAAGCTCACCAACCAACACATCCTGACCACCCACTTTGAACTCTCCTAATGGATAGCACATGGGTGAGCTACCATCGCAGCAGCCACCTGATTGATGAAACATCAGCTCACCGTGCTTGGATTTCAATAGCTCAATTAACGCTTTACAAGACTCTGTTGCTGTAATTTTCATACTCAACTCCTATGCTATCAGTGTCGAAAAACATACTATTCTAAAAAGCTATTATTCAAAACGTGGCTTTTTACGACTTCTTAAAGTGAAAATGCAACCTATCTTGCGACAGATTGCATTTGTTTTCTAAGTACTGTCATGCGTTCACAGGTTAGATTAGAAGAAACCCATTTTTTTAGGGCTGTACGAAACCAGCATGTTTTTGGTTTGCTGATAATGATCGAGCATCATCAGATGGTTTTCGCGGCCGATACCTGATTGCTTATAGCCACCGAATGCAGCGTGTGATGGATATAGGTGATAGCAGTTGGTCCATACGCGGCCCGCTTGGATACCACGTCCGAAACGATAGGCTTTATGTACACTACGTGTCCAAACGCCAGCGCCTAGACCATATAGGGTATCGTTGGCAATTTGCATGGCTTCTTCGTCGTCTTTAAAGGTGGTGACAGCGAGCACAGGTCCAAAGATTTCTTCTTGGAACACGCGCATGTCATTGGTACCTTCAAAGATAGTTGGCTTAACATAATAGCCGTCTGCTAGGTCGCCATCGTGTTTGGCTTGATCGCCACCGACTAGGACTTTTGCGCCTTCTTTTTTACCGATATCAAGATAAGATAAAATCTTCTCTAACTGATCTGAGCTGGCTTGCGCGCCAATCATGGTCTCAGTATCTAGTGGGTTACCCATTTTGATGGCTTCGACACGAGCGATACAGCGTTTGATAAATTCGTCATAGATGCTTTCGTGTACGAGCGCACGTGATGGGCAAGTACAGACTTCACCTTGGTTTAAGGCAAACATGACTAGGCCTTCGACCGCTTTGTCCAAGAAGTCATCGTCTTCGTCCATGACATCAGCAAAGAAGATATTTGGGCTTTTTCCGCCAAGCTCTAGCGTCACTGGAATGATGTTTTCGCTGGCGTACTGCATGATAAGACGACCCGTTGTGGTCTCACCAGTGAAGGCTACTTTGTTGATACGAGGGTTTGAGGCAAGTGGTTTACCAGCTTCGACACCAAAGCCATTGACGATGTTTAACACGCCCTTAGGTAAAATGTCAGCGATACCGATTGCTTCTAACATATATAGTATAGAGGCAGGCGTTTGCTCAGCAGGTTTCATGACGATACAGTTACCAGCGGCTAGAGCAGGGGCGATTTTCCATACTGCCATTAGAATAGGGAAGTTCCATGGGATAATCTGCCCGACAACGCCAAGCGGCTCATGGAAATGATAAGCAACAGTGTCTTCATCAATTTGGCTTATACCGCCTTCTTGGGCGCGGATGGCACTGGCGAAATAACGGAATTGGTCGATGGCTAGTGGAATATCTGCCATTAAGGTTTCGCGCACAGGCTTGCCGTTTTCGTAGCATTCAGCAATAGCGATCGCTTCTAAGTTAGCTTCCATGCTATCTGCGATTTTTAATAATAAATTGGCACGTTCAGCGACGCTGGTTTTGCCCCAAGCGTCTTTAGCAGCATGCGCGGCATCTAGGGCTTTTTCGATATCTGCTTCTTTTGAACGGGCGACTTGGCAAATGGTTTTACCATCGATAGGGCTTGGGTTGTCAAAGTACTCGCCATCGACAGGAGGGGTCCACTCACCATTAATAAAGTTATCGTATTTTTCGCGGAATTGGACGGGACTGTTTTCAGTATTGGGATAAGCGTATAACATTAACCACTCCTTGTTGTGTATTATGGTTATTTAAAATATGGTTACTTACGTATGACCATTTAAAAATACATTCTTGGTCTTCCTAACCAAGTTATCATCCTATCGTACTGAGCTTTTTAGCAGAACGATAATGACTTTTTATAATGATATATTTTGTATCGTATAACTTTAAGTTATGTGATATGAGTCGGTTAAAATGGTTCGCAAACAGTATGCAGCTGTTATAATTGTGAGCATCTACTTTGGCTTGCTATGGTTACTGGATTAATCATGGCGGCTTTCTTTTTGTACTATTTCTTCTTCATAATATTGGTTGGTTTGGATCTATGCGTCAATCTTCTGCTCTTGATATCCTAAAAACAGGTCAAAACGTCTTTTTGACCGGCTCAGCAGGTTCAGGTAAGACTTATACTCTCAATCAATACATCGATTATTTACGCGCCCGCCGTGTCCCTGTTGCGGTGACCGCCAGTACGGGTATTGCCGCAACGCATATGAACGGCACGACGATTCATAGCTGGTCAGGTATCGGTATCAAAGATGAGCTGACTGATCGAGATTTGTCCACCTTATCACGCAAGCAGTTTTTAGCAGACAGATTGAAAGATACTGCAGTTTTGGTCATCGATGAGATTTCGATGCTACATGCCAAGCAGCTCAATTTGGTTAGCCAAGTGCTCAAGCATATTCGCAAAAATGACAAAGCGTTTGGCGGTATTCAGGTCGTCGTCGCAGGAGATTTTTTTCAGTTACCGCCGATTGGCAGTAAAGGTGAGACGAATCGTGAAAAGTTCGCGTTTATGTCTGAGGCGTGGCTCGATGCCAAGTTCCATATTTGCTACTTGTCTGAGCAGCATCGTCAAGTCAGCGATGCAGCCAATGGCGGTCTCGATTTGGATGACATTCTTAATCAAATCCGCCGTCAGGAAGTGACCTTTGAGGCGATTGCTGCTTTAGAAGCGACTTATGACCAAAGCGTCGATATCAAGCGTACGCGTCTATATACCCACAATCTCAACGTTAATAAAATCAATGACAAAGAACTGGCGTCTCTAGATGGCGAGATGATGCGTTTTGAAGCGACGGCGACAGGCGATAGTAAGCTAGTTGAGACACTAAAAAAGACCGTGCGTACCCAAGACGAGCTGATTCTCAAAGTCGGCGCCAAGGTAATGTTTATCAAAAACAATGCCGAGCTTGGTGTCTCTAACGGGACGATGGGCGAGTTGATTGGTTTTGCTGCTGTCAAAATAGACGATAAAGATAGTAATGATGCGTTAATCGAAGACGATAGCAGCGATGAAGTTGATGAGGATACTGCTGGTGAGAAAACAACAAAAGGTAAAAAGTCCGCTGCTAAGAAAGATAAAGAAAAACCAAAGTCGAAGAAACCAACGACTCAAAAAATGCCTGTCGTGCGGCTTAATTCAGGACGAGAGGTCATCGCTGAGCCTGAAGAATGGATTATCGAAGATGAAACGGGTGATGTGCTAGCAAGTTACTTACAAGTGCCGCTCTGTCTGGCATGGGCGATTACCATTCATAAATCGCAGGGCATGACCCTCGATGCGGCTGAAATCGATTTGTCGCGTACTTTTGAATTGGGACAAGGCTATGTGGCATTGTCACGCCTCAAGTCGCTATCTGGGCTACAGCTGCTCGGTATGAATGACATGAGTCTGCAACTTGATCCATTGGCACGCGGCGCAGACAAGCGGTTTTTGGTACTGTCTGAAGAAGCGGATGCCAACTATGCGATGCTAGATGAAGAAAGCATGCAGCAGGCACATGAAAAATTCGTCCTGAAGTCAGGTGGGACATTGAGCAAGTCGGTAATCGATGCTTACGCCACGCTACAAAAGAAGCGCCGCGAACAACAGCAAGCGAAAATCGATAAAAAACAGAAATTAGGCAATCAGGTCTCTGACAAATCAGACAGTACTCTACTTGCGACCAGAGTGTTGTTAGAAGAGAGTTTGACCATTGCAGAGATATCACAAGCGCGTCAGTTGTCACAGTCGACCATCATGCGTCACATTGCTGACCTAAAATCACAAGATCCGAGTCTTGCCTGCGATCATCTGCGTCCAGATGATGAGGTGATGACAGCCGTAGGTAATGCCTATGTCGCCATTAAAGTCGCCAATAATCCAAATGACTTCAATGATGACGGTAGCATCAAGCTGCGTCCGATATATGATCATCTCAAGCAAAGCATTGACTACAATACCATTCGCCTCGCATTGATTTTTATCACCCCATAGTTTTGCTGCCTATAATTTTATTGCCTATAACTTTATTACCATTAGTTTTATAGGCTTTATTTTTGCTATTTCTTAGTATTTAGCAATCATTAGCGCACTCAACGTGATAACGCTCAGTTTTTACCCCCATTTATAGCGATACCCTTTATGTCCGATGTTATGCCTGATTTTTCGAGCGCTACTTATCAATTGACCTCTGACCCGATAGCGGCGACGTTCCGTACTACTGGTGAGCACACACAGCCACTGAGAGTCGCTATCAATGGCTTTGGTCGTATAGGGCGCAATGTACTTCGTGCTTTGCTAGAGCGCTTTGAAGTATTAGGCCGTGCGATTCATGTGGTGGCAATTAATGACTTAGCGCCAGCGGATATATTGCTGCATTTACTCAAGTTTGATAGCACACATGGCCGTCTCAGTCGATTAGGCGTAAATGCTGAGATTGTAGAGAGTGAGTCAGGTGATACAAGCAAGACTGAGCTCTGTCTGACTAAAAACAATCTGACTTACTGCATCAATATGCTATCAGAGCCTGATCCTAAAAATTTACCTTGGCAGGTGCTGGGTGTCGATGTGGTTTTAGAATGTACTGGGCACTTTCGCTCGTATGAGCAGGCGACGCTACATATCGATGCTGGCGCGCAGCAAGTAATCATCGGTGCCGCGCCATTTGATGATGTGGATGCCTGTATCGTGATGGGCGTGAATACCGATGCGCTCACGCTTGAGCTACCGATTATTTCTAGTGTTTCTTGCACCACGCAGGCATTGGTACCGTTGATTGATACGTTAGATAAGGCGTTCGGTGTGCAGTCCGCCATGATGACCGAGATTCATGCAGTCACTGCTGATCAGACGGTATTGGATCAAGCACATCGAGATCCAAGACGGGCGCGCGCTTCTGGCTATAATATTATCCCAACGACATCCAGTAGTATCGCTGCGACAGAGCGGGTGCTACCAGCCATGGTCGGCAAGATAAATGGACACTCGATACGGGTGCCAACTATCGATGTGGCTGCGATTGATGTCACCTTTGTATTTGATACGCCAGATGTCGATGTAGAGACAGTACGAGAGGTACTTAAAGCTGCCAGTCAGGCGCATTTGCATGACATCATGGCTTATACCGATGAGCCATTGGTATCTAGTGACTTTATCCATCAGACTGAGTCGCTTATCATTGATGGTCAGCAACTTATGCAAGTGGGTGGTCAATATAAGGTTTTTGCATGGTACGATAATGAATGGGGTTATGCCAATAGGTTGCTCGATATGTGCTTACATCTGGCCTCAAGCAAGCGGTAATGTACCAATTTACAAGTATTCGAAAATTAATTGAATTTTTTTAGTTTAGGGGCTTGCATTATAAAATGATATCTATATAATGATGCACCAATGGAGACGTGGCAGAGCGGTTGAATGCACCGGTCTTGAAAACCGACAAGGGTTAATAGCCCTTCGAGAGTTCGAATCTCTCCGTCTCCGCCAAATTCGAAAAAGCCCCAATCATTACTGATTGGGGCTTTTTTTTATGGTATTGATAAAAGTACTAATTAGTACCTTCTATAAAATCCTCAATAGTAGGTTATACAGCTACTTCACTAACGAATTTTCAAATTCGATTGTCTGATCATCTATTAAGGTAAGCGTACCTTTATTAATCTCGATAGTGATGCCACTAGCATTTTTGATAGCGCGCATGACATTGATATCTTCAATGCTGCTTTCAATAATGATCTTGCCAGACTGTTCTGGTGCGATAGGTGGGTCAAACGTCGTCAAAGGCACATTAAAGTTTTTGCCCTTTGTCAAGTTGGCATCCTTCATGGTCAGCGTCCCTTTAAAGCTTTTTATCGCGCTTTTGCCATGATTGGATAGCATAAACTGCATTTTGACCTGATTTAAGCTATCGCTATCACTGGTTTTCACAGGTAGTAGGGCGACAGGGTACATCTGTGCAGTAGCATTAGCTGCCTGACCTTTAACGATAGGGCTTTTCTTACCCGTTGGGTTGTTTGGATGCAGACGTTCATATTCACGCTGTTGTATCAGCGCTTGCTTGATAGTGGTACGCGGCATGGCTCCTGATTCATAGGCATCGCTCAATTTCATGCGCAGCATATATCGGCTGAGTACTTGTTGATCGGCCTCAGACAATTGCTCAAAAGTTTGTCCTAGCTTTTTTTGCCATTGGTCAGAATCTGTCGGTATGGTTGTTTTACTTGGATCAGTCTGCGGTGATGAGCAGCCAGTCGCAATCACTAGCATTGCTACCGTCATGGTTGAAAACAAAGTTTTGTTGAAACGCTGATGTAAGCCCGTCATCGTACCCCTCCTTACAGATCTTTATTATGTTGAAACCTTATAAATAGTCGCGACTATATGCTTAATATACCTTGTTTAAATATCTGTTGTGTTTAATTATGGCTAACTACAGTCGCAAATATATCGGAGTACCTAGAAACATATTTACTATGGATTAAATAGAGGAAGGGCATAACAAGAAGAGAGTTAGAGAGAGATCAGTAATGCTTTAACTTTTACAACAGCCACAAAAAAGACCAAGCTCGCGTTAGCAAACTCGGTCTTTTTATTTTAATACTATTTAGCAGCGTTACTATTAATTAGCAACGATATTATTAATTGTTTAATCGTTGTCTTGTAACTCAGATAGCGGATGAGTGATGTTGTTATTATGCGTCACTACAATCGCTTCATCAATAATATGCTGGCTAACGCCGCGCTTACGTAGCGTTTCGATGAATACTTCATCATGGGCGAGCGTATAATCCTGATGGTCACGATCCAAGCCCTGACGAATATAAAGACGAATAAGCCCTTGAATGCGCTTAAAGCCCAAGTCTGATGACGTCGTTTCTAATAGACCAATCATTTCTTCAGACAAACGAATACTAATCGGGCGCATGATTTTTTGCGGATGATCAGAAAACTTATTTTTTATACGTACAGGTATCATAATAAACCATTACTTTTAGTGAGTAAGAGCGAAGCACTCAAACAAAAACGAACCCAATCAAAACTAATCTTACCATACAACAAAAATGTCTAAAAGAACACCACAGCCGTGCTAATATTATTAGAAGTAAATATAAAAGACGCAGCAATAAAAAAACCTCCATCAAATTATGATGAAGGTTTTTAGTATATGGCTCTCCAACCTGGGCTCGAACCAGGGACACACGGATTAACAGTCCGTTGCTCTACCAACTGAGCTATTGGAGAATAGCTGGTCATAACAGCAAGTTATTGACGCTTTATATTAAAGCAGTTAATTAGCTTGTTTGCGTTATGTGGGGCACATTTTAGCCAAGTCACTACAGGCTGTCAACCTTATTATGCGTTTAATTATAAATATTATCGCAATTATTGAAAATTAACGCCTATCCCTTATCAGATAGGCTATTTCAAGGCAGAACTCAATAGAAAATGACGATAAATGTGTTTTAGAAATAAAAAATATTTTCAGAAAATTTTTATATGGCACATAGGACAAACGATAAAAATATACAACCAGACGTCGATTCGGCAAAGTAAAACTGAATTTGGTGCTTTGTATTTTCGAATATTAAGGTCGTGCGATACCGTTTGACACAATAAAGTTGCAAGACAACCCTTCACATTGGCAGTAGAGTTCTATAAAATACCGACCATGTGGTTTCTTTGCTATGTTTTTTCATAGCATGCGTTGAACAAAAGCGGGTGTTCTAAAGATGAGTCCTACTACGATTGCTTACGGTTATCTGACTATTGCCATTATATGCGAAGTGGTGGGTACGACTTTTTTGGTAAAGTCAGAACAGTTCACCCGTTTGTTGCCAACATTGATGATGGGCGCGCTCTATGCGGTTTCATTTTATCTATTGGCTCAGACGCTCAAGACCATACCGCTAGGCATTGCGTACGCGCTGTGGGGCGGGCTTGGGATTGTACTGACATCACTTGCTGGTGTGGTGCTATTCAAGCAAAATCTTGATACAGCAGCAGTGGTCGGTATCGCGATGATCGTCGGCGGTGTTGTTGTGATGAACTTATTGTCTAATTCTGTGGTGCATTGATATGGAAAATGCTTATAAGCGTAAAAAACAGCCAGAAGTCATTCGTCGTGCGTTGTTAGATCAGGCAGCACGTATCACGTTAGAGCAAGGCTTATCTAAAGTGACGTTTCAGGCAGTCGCTGATGCGGTTGGAGTGACAAAGGGTGGGGTGATGCATCATTTTTCTACCAAAAACGCACTCGTGCTAGAAGTCTTCAATGATGCAATGGCTAAGTTTGAGGCAGAAGTAAACGCAGCAATGTCTGATGACCCTGTTAAGTACGGTTCATTTACCCGTGCTTATATAGATGCCACTATCAGCCTCGGCGAGCAAGGTCAGGAAGAATACGATAATCAAGCGACCTTATATGTGTTGATGCTAGGCGATAGTGAGCTGCGTGAGTTGTGGGCTAAGTGGGCGAATGAGCAACTCAAAAAACATGCAGCAACGGATAATACCGAGACATTATGTATGGTTCGCCTCGTCGCTGATGGTATTTGGCTCTCAGACTTTTCAGGTATCGACATCGCAGACAAACAGTCATTACGCGATCGCTTGATAAAAATGACGCAGCGTGATTTTGATACGAGTTCGAACTAATCAACATTTAATCAATGAAAAACTACGAAAACTATATTCACAAAACTAAATAATGACGACATTATGTGATAAGAGCCTTTATATAGCGGCTTTTGCATATTGTCCCAAGGAGAATTTATGACTGATATTAATAATTTGACAGATATTATCGATTTAGACCAAGTACAAACAGCCTATATCAACGGTCGCTATCTAGCGGTTGATGAATCGCTGACGACTTTTGAAGATATCAATCCAGCCACTGGTGAAGTATTGGCAACGATTCAGCAAACCAGCAATGAGCAGATTGATGAAGCCGTAAAAGCCGCACATAAAGGTCAAAAAGTTTGGGCGGCGATGACAGCGGTCGAGCGCGGTCGCATTTTATCAAAGGCTGTTGAGATATTGCGCGATCGCAATGATGTGTTGGCACTACTTGAGACCAAAGACACAGGTAAAGCCTACTCTGAGACGAAGTACGTCGATATCGTTACTGGCGCTGACATTGTTGAATACTATGCAGGTTTGGCACCGATGATTGAAGGGCGTCAGATTCCATTGCGTGATACTAGCTTTGTCTATACTCGCCGCGAACCACTTGGCGTGGTCGCAGGTATTGGCGCATGGAACTATCCGATTCAAATCGCGATGTGGAAAGCAGCACCTGCACTGGCTGCTGGTAATGCGATGATTTTTAAACCATCAGAAGTGACACCATTGACGGCATTAAAACTGGCAGAGATATTGACAGAAGCTGGTTTACCAAACGGTGTGTTTAACGTCGTACAAGGTAACTATGAAGTAGGTCAGGCGCTAACTGAACACCCAAATATCGCAAAAGTATCGTTCACAGGTGGTGTACCAACTGGTAAAAAAGTCATGTCGAGCGCGGCAAGCTCATCTCTAAAAGACGTAACTTTAGAGCTTGGTGGTAAATCACCTTTGATCATATTTGATGACGCAGATATCGATACCGCTGCTGACATCGCTATGATGGCCAACTTCTACAGTACTGGTCAGGTATGTACCAACGGTACGCGCGTATTCGTCCCTAAAGCGCTACAAGCTAAGTTTGAGCAAGCCATCTTAACTCGTGTTGAGCGTATTAAGCTAGGCGATCCGATGGATGAGAACATCAATATGGGTCCACTGGTTAGCTTCCCGCATATGGAAAGAGTGCTTGGCTATATCGAGCAAGGTAAGAAAGGCGGCGCACGTCTGCTAACAGGTGGCGAGCGCGTTACAACAAACGATCTTGCAAACGGCGCATTTGTCGCACCGACAGTATTTACTGATTGCACTGATGATATGACTATCGTACGCGAAGAAATCTTTGGTCCCGTGATGTCGATATTGACCTATGAGACCGAAGAAGAGGTTATTCGCCGTGCCAATGATACTGATTATGGCTTGGCAGCTGGGGTTGTGACTGCAGATCTAAAACGCGCACATCGAGTCATCGCTCAGATCGAAGCTGGCATCTGCTGGTTGAACACGTGGGGCGAGTCGTCAGCACAAATGCCAGTAGGCGGCTACAAGCATTCTGGTATCGGCCGCGAAAACGGTATCGAAGCGCTCGAACACTATACTCAGACCAAATCTATCCAAGTAGAGTTGGGTGCGTTTGAATCTGTCTTTTAATCAATCTTATTGAGAAAAACGAAGCCGGTAAGGTTTCTTATCAGCTTTAATTTAGCTTTTTTAGGACGCCTTACTGACCCTAAACGATTTATGTTTTTTCAATATTATGGAGTATGTTATGACATCAACCACACCTGAGTATGACTATATTATTGTTGGAGCAGGCTCAGCAGGAAATGTGCTGGCCACGCGTCTGACCGAAGATGCCAGTATTAAAGTACTGCTGTTAGAAGCAGGTCGTCCAGACTATCGTTTTGACTTCCGTACCCAAATGCCAGCTGCGCTTGCCATGCCGCTACAAGGGACGACTTATAACTGGGGGTACAAGACAGATCCTGAGCCATATATGAATAACCGTGTCATGGACTGTGGCCGCGGTAAAGGGCTAGGTGGCTCATCGCTGATTAACGGTATGTGCTACATCCGTGGTAATGCGCTAGATTTTGATGATTGGTCTAAGATAAAAGGCCTATCAGACTGGACGTATTCGGATTGCCTGCCTTATTTTAAAAAGCTAGAAAACTGTGACGCTGGTGAGAATGACTATCATGGCGTGGGCGGACCTGTTGAAATGACTACCTCAAAGCCAGGAGTCAATCCACTGTTCCAAGCTATGATTGAAGCGGGCGTACAAGCGGGCTATCCACGTACCGAAGATCTAAACGGCTATCAGCAAGAAGGTTTTGGTCCGATGGATCGATTTGTGACACCTAATGGTCGCCGTGCATCAACGGCTCGTGGCTATCTTGACCGTGCCAAACCACGTAGCAATATCACGATTTTGACCGGTGCATTGACTGACGTAATTTTATTTGACGGCAAGCGCGCTGTCGGTGTCAAAGTCGAGCACGAAGGCCAGACCAAAAATTTCCATGCCGCTCGCGAAGTGATTGTCTCATCTGGTGCGATTGCCTCACCACAACTACTACAGCGTTCAGGTATCGGCCCTGGTCAGTGGTTAAAAGACGCTGGCGTGACTGAAATATTGGATCTACCAGGTGTTGGTAATAACCTACAGGACCATCTAGAGCTGTATATGCAGTATGAATGCAAACTGCCAGTGTCAATCGCGCCTGCCAATAAATGGTGGAATAAGCCTGCGATTGGGGCAGAATGGTTATTCAATGGTACAGGCCTTGGTGCGTCTAACCAATTCGAAGGTGGCGGTTTTATCCGTACCGATGAGAAGTTTACCCATCCAAACATTCAGTATCATTTCTTGCCACTAGCTGTACGCTACGATGGCCGCAGTGCTGTCAAATCGCATAGCTTTCAAGCACACGTCGGCTCACTACGCTCTCCAAGCCGTGGCCGCGTCAAGCTAAAATCACGTGACCCGAAAGCGCATCCAAGTATCTTGTTCAACTATATGTCGCATGATCAAGACTGGCAAGAGTTCCGTGCTGCGATGCGTATCACGCGTGAGATCATGCATCAGCCTGCACTGGATCCTTATCGTGGTCGTGCGATTGCACCGACCGATGATTTGGTCACCGACGCCCAATTAGATGAGTATGTGCGCAACCATAGTGAAACGGCTTATCATCCATCTTGTACCTGTGCGATGGGTGAAGATAACGATTCGGTAGTGAATGGCGAAGGTCTGGTCCATGGTATCGATGGCTTGCGAGTTGTCGATGCGTCTATCATGCCGAATATCATCAGTGGTAATCTCAATGCCACGACCATTATGTTGGCAGAAAAAATCGTCGACAAGATGCGCGGCGTACAGCTGCCACGTTCAACGGCAGATTATTATGTGGTCAATGGTGCACCACTGCGCTCAGAGCCAATGCGTGATTATTTCTCGTCGGTATAGGCTGCGATATAAGCCTGCATACAGGATACTGAATAAATAACGATATGAGAAAATTTTAACCAAAAGGCCTTTCCAAGTAGAGGCCTTTTCTATCAACGCTAACGTATTAGAATGATGAATACCGTTCAGGTTGAACTTGTTTATAATTTTATTAGCTTTTTATTTATTGGTACTGCTTTGTCCGTCATGCGGTTGGTTCCACCTTATACGGTTATAGATCATCAGTCTACTATTAGACGATGCCGGACAAAGCAATATCGGACCCTGTTTAATTTACTTATTGAGGTCTTTTATGTACAGTTCGCCATCAAAAGATGTGACGAAACCTCTGACCCTAAACAAAACCGTGTTTATGGGCTCAGCTATTATTTCTATTTTATTGATAATCTGGACCATCGCTTTTCCAGATTATAGTGAGGCCTTGTTGAGCGCGAGCATGACTTGGGTATCAGACAAGTTTGGCTGGTATTATATGTTGGTGGTTGCCGCTTATAGTATCTTTGCGTTGTTTGTTGGTTTTTCTAAGTACGGCGATATAAAGCTTGGTCAAGACCACGAAAAAGCACAATTTCCGTTTTTAGCGTGGGCGGCTATGCTGTTCTCAGCGGGTATTGGTATTGACCTGTTGTTCTTTGGTGCCTCTGAGCCTTTGATGCATTATTTGACCCCGCATACAGGCCTAGAGCCTGCTAGTACTGAGGCCATGCGCGAAGCACTTGCTCAGACTTTCTTGCACTGGGGTCTACACGGTTGGGGGATTTATGCACTAATCGGTATGGCGCTGGCTTACTTTGCTTATCGCAAAAATATGCCACTCGCGCTACGCTCGCCGCTGACACCGATATTTGGTGAACGCTTAATCAAAGGTTGGTTAGGTGATGGTATTGATACCTTTGGCGTCGTCTGTACGTTGATGGGTATTGCGACCAGTTTGGGTATTGGGGTATTGCAGGCCAATGCTGGCTTGACCCATGTGTTCGGTATCGAATCTAGCAAAACGGTTCAGGCGCTCATCATTGTGGGTGTTGTCGCGGCGGCGGCTGTCTCTGCGATGACAGGTGTCGAAAAAGGCGTTCGTCGTCTATCTGAATTCAACATGTTGTCGTCAATACTGTTGTTGCTTGCCATATTGGTAATGGGCAATACGGTGTATCTATTAAATACCTTTACTCAAAATATCGGTCAATATTTCCAAACCATCGTTTATAAAACCTTTGATGTTTATGCTTATGACGGTGCTGCTGGTGCCGAGTGGAAATCTTGGTGGACAATATTTTTCTGGGCATGGTGGGTTGCTTGGGCACCATTTGTAGGTCTATTTATTGCACGTATTAGCCGTGGCCGTACGTTGCGCGAGTTTGTATTTGGCGTGATGTTTATTCCGCTTGGGTTTATTTTTGCATGGTTCTCTATCTTTGGTAATTCAGCGATAGACTTGGTTGCCAATGGCGCAACAGAGCTTGGCGAAATCGCGGTCAATGATGCGGCAATGGGTATGTTTGCGCTGTTTGAGTACTTCCCTTACAGTGAAGTATTGTCATTTGCTGGTGTGGTTATTGGTCTTATTTTCTTTGTGACTTCTGCTGACTCAGGCGCGTTAGTACTAGCGAACTTGAGCTCAAGAGGTATGACCAATGATACCGATGCTCCTGTTTGGTTACGTCTGTTTTGGGCAGCAGCGACTGGTCTTATTACGTTAGGATTATTGTTTGCAGGTGGTTTTGCCTCATTGCAATCTGTCTCTGTCATTGCAGGCTTGCCATTCTCTATCATTCTTGTGCTTTACATGATGTCTATGTGGAAGTCGCTAAAAGAAGAAGGTAATAAGCGTAAAGCCAGTACAATCGGTACGGCAAATGTATTGGACAGTGGAAAGAGCTGGAAAGCGCGCTTGCAACGTATTGTGAGCTTCCCAGGACATGCACAGGTCGAAAAATTCCTGCATACGGTCGTGATGCCAGCGATGTCTGAGGTCGAAAAAGAGTTTAAAGCAGGTGGTCTCAGAACCTCGTTAGATACCAAAAACCTTGCTAGTATCGGTGAAGGTATCGATGCAGGCATGGACCAACACAGTGGTCAGGTAGATGGTCTAAAACTGCGTGTCGGTCATGGTGACGAAGATGACTTTATTTATGAAGTTAATCTGATTAAAGCTCATCGTCCTAACTTTACATTGAGCACATCTACCAAGCACGCAGAGTACTACTACCGTGCGGAAGTGTTCTTAAGTGAAGGCTCGCAAGAGTATGACTTGGTTGGCTACTCAAAAGAGCAGGTATTGGTTGATATCTTAAATCAGTACGAACGTCATTTGCAGTATCTGCATTTAGAGCGTTAATCAGACACACTTTCTAAGTAAAACTATTAGTAAAAATGTCCCCATAAGTTGCACGCAGCTTATGGGGTTTTCTTATGGATAACTATTTGTAAATAACTGTCGTTTAAGTTGAGGATATATCCCAAATAAGTGTCAAACAAGTACCGCAAATATAAGGTAAAATTCATTAAGATTAAATTGATCGATTGATACGCTGCAACGTATTAGCAAAGGATACATTTGTGACCAAATTAAAGTACATAGCGCATTACTCAGAGCAGATTCAAACTCAAGCTGCTCAGCTTATAACTGATGGTAGGTTGGGCGAGTATCTGGAAAAAAAGTACCCAACTCAGCATCAAATCCAAAGCGACAAAGCGCTCTATCAATATATAAATGAGATAAAAACCCAATACATGCGTAAGATTGGTCAGCTATCAAATGTCAGCTATAGCAGTAAGCTCAAGGTTTTAAAACATGCACTGGGTATCCATACGACGCAATCGCGCGTACAGGGCAGTAAGCTCAAATCGCACAATAGCATCACGGTAGCTAGCCTATTTAAGGATGCGCCGCCAGAGTTTTTGCGCATGATTGTTGTGCATGAGCTCGCTCATTTTAAAGAACATGATCATAACAAAGCTTTTTATCAGTTATGTTGTCATATGGAGCCTGAGTATCATCAATTTGAGCTGGATACGCGACTGTGGCTGCATTGGCGCGAGTTGTAGCCCTAATATAGTCAAGTCTATATACATCCGCTACATCGTCATCCTCGCTAAGCATACTAATGTATAACTTGCACTCGGTTGCCTTGTGCTGCTTTTAAATTGAATCGACTATAGTATGAATAGCAACCTTAATAAGGTTCATAGTAATTTTAATAACAGCCACATAAATATCGTGTTCTTCTCTGTAGCAATCATCTGAGCCGCTAGGGCGTGTCCTCAATTCAATTGATTATATCTAAACGGGCTAAAAATGGCTAAATTTTGCCAAACATCGTTAAATAGCTGGTTAATATCCCGATATTATCTACGCTATTTTCCTTGTTTGACTGCAATTTATCTCATTTTTATCACCATTTTTAAAATGAGGACACGCCCTAGAATTACGTTATAATCCTAACCACACACGATATATTCTATAAAAGGTTGTAAACAATGATCAATACCAAAATATACAAAGCCATTTACACCTTAGCCGAAGAATTATTAGAAGCGGATCGCAGAGGCAATCAAGAGAAATTTGATTCGCTGTATGCTGAACTAAACGCCATTTGTGCCGATAATGAAGGCACTGACAAAGACCACCCAGAACAATGGGAAACGCTTGCTGACTTTACTGAAGATTTGGACGCAGCACTGGTGATTTATGACAAAGCACTGGCCAAGGCTACTGCAATTAACTCAAAAGACCATATGTCATCGATTGCTTTTTCTATGGCGGTGCTACAGCTTGAGACAGGTGAAAAAGAAGCCGCTATCCAAAGCCTACAAAATGCCAAAGTCACAGCCAATAAGATCGAAGATAAAGAGTTCAAGGTTGAGATTGATGAGATGCTTACTAAGCTATTGGCAGAGTAGTTTGGTTTATAGTCAATCCCCTATAAATTGGGGACGGCGTCAGTCTCGATCAGCCTACTGCTTGTACTACTTTCGCTCGGCCTCCTGATATCCAAGTTAAGTTGAACCGACTATAAATAGGGTAATCCGATATGCAAGACATACCTGTGGTAATCGTTGGTGGTGGGCTAAGTGGATTATATGCTGCCTTCTTATTAGAGCAAAAAGGTATAGCGTATAGACTGCTAGAGGCGCGTGATACCTTGGGTGGTCGCATTGCAGTTGCTAAATATCTAGATGCGCATGCTACTAATAACAGTACTGATATCGACCAAGCAGAATCAAGCGCGACATTTGATTTAGGGCCGTCATGGTTTTGGCCTGATTATCAGACGCAGTTAAGCACACTTATTGAGTCGTTAGATTTATCACGTTTTGCGCAGTTCGAAGAAGGCGATATGATGGTTGAGCGGGCTGCCAACCAGCCACCTGTACGTATGCAAGGTTACAAAAGTGCACCACCTTCTGTGCGGCTAGTCGGTGGTATGGCCGCTTTGATTGAGGCGCTATATGCTCGCTTAGATGCCAGTTGTATCATGACTGGTCAAGTTGTACAGCAATTAAATAAGACATCTCAATATATTGAAGTACAGAGCGAAGACAGCTCTGGGCATGTGACCGGACATGTGATGACGTTCCGTGCGCAGCATGTGCTACTTGCGTTACCGCCTCGATTGGTAGAAGGCCAGGTAGTATTTCAGCCAGCGCTACCGCAAGACTTAAGTGAACAGTGGCGCGACACAGCCACTTGGATGGCGCCCCATGCCAAATACGTCGCTGTTTATGAATCACCATTTTGGCGAGATGCTGGTCTCTCGGGTGCCGCGCGCAGTGCGATAGGGCCGCTTACTGAGATACATGATGCCTCTACGCTAGAAGGCGATGGGGCATTGTTTGGTTTCTTTGGCGTTCCTGCTCAAGTACGTCAGAGCGTTTCTGATACGGTGCTAAAAGAACATTGCCGTGCCCAGTTAGTGCGACTATTTGGTGAGCAGGCGAGTAACCCAAAAGCTGAATATCTCAAAGACTGGGTAAAAGACCCATTAACAGCGATGCCTGCTGATGCTAGCGGCAACGGTCAGCATGCAGTAGCACCGGCGTCCAAGCCAAACACAGGCGTGTGGCAAGACTGTCTAACAGGTTGTGGTAGTGAGTGGTCAGCGCAATTCCCTGGCTATCTTGCTGGAGCAATTGATGCAGCAGCCGTCGCTGTAGGAAGCCTACCTGCTACCATTTTGCGCCAGTAGCTATTAGGGTGCTGTTATACGTTATTATAAAAGCCATCAAACATGATTAAGAAAATTCGTCATCCAATAGGATAGTCGATGAATGACTCGCTCAAGCAAACCAGTATTCACAAAACCACTTGGCTGTTGCCTTTCGTTTGTCTACTGGCAGGTGGCGCACTCACTGGTATTTCGACCAATGTGGCAAAGTACGCTATCGATGTCGGTCTGACCCCATTAGGGTTTTTGTTCTGGTCGATTACTGGCGCTGCTGTTATTTTATTTATGATAGCGCTCATCAGAAAAGAACTCCCTCCTCTTAATGCGCGCAGCTTAGAGTATTATTTCGTCGCGGCGCTTGTCAGTGTCGCGGCCGCCAACTTACTGTTATTTTCTGCTATTCCTCATGTGGGCGCAGGTTTCGTCGCCTTAATCCTCTCATTGCCGCCACTGCTAACTTATCTTGGTACGCTGATACTACGTATAGAGCAATTTTATATTGTCCGTGCGCTTGGGGTCATCGCAGCACTCATCGGGGCAGGAGCATTAGCCATACATAAATTCTCTGCGCCAGATTCTAGTGTGTTTTGGATTTTAATCGCGCTTTGTGGTCCAGTGCTACTTGCTATTGGTAACATATATCGGACATTACGCTGGCCTGATAATGCGTCTTCTGGCGCACTCGCTCCAGGTATGTTGATTGCGGCAGCGCTGCTGCTAGGCTTATTTAGTATGATGTCAGACTTCTCTATTGCTGTACCTTTAGAGAATTGGCTACCGCTAAGCATGATAGCTATACAAGCAGGCGTATTTGCTGGACAGTTTTTACTGCTATTCCTATTACAGAAGACAGGTGGGCCCGTGTTGCTGAGTTTGTTAGGTGCGGTAGGGGCCATTGTCGGCGTACCCGTTGCTATTTTTTTGCAAGGGGAGAGTCCTCCAGAAGGTTTGTTTTTAGGTGCTACCTTAATTGCGATTGGCGTGGCATTGGTGACATGGGGCGGTGTAAAAATAGCAAAAGTAAAAGAAGAGGTTTAATAAGTGTGTATAGGCGATAGCATTAAACTATAGAGTTATTAAAACCGTTACTTCCTAATGAGCATTTCTTATCTCGCTCGGATTATCAGTATCTAACTTATCAATAGCTACTATGACTCAATAATTGGTTACGATTAACTTAAATCACTTTTTGTGGATACGACAAAAAAGGAGTATAAGTATCGTGGTTATTGTTGTCATGGACTCAGGCTATGAATGCAGCCACGCGTTATCGATTATTAAACAATTTTACGATTCTCATTAGTGTCATCGGGGTAGCGATTGCCTTGTTAGATAGTGGTTTTACACTACCGACGTGGCTCCAGCAAGTATTCCACATCTTCTATTTGGTCATTATCTTTCTTAGTTTTATGGTGACCGCTGGTCGTTACATCTATACCAAAAAGCCATTAACCTTCAATAAAGTCGCTGTCTTTGACGCACTGACTAGCATTGCCATTATCGTTTTATTGACCGCACATTTCACAGACTTAGTACGCTCGGGCCTGTCCGCTGCCGTTGATGGCTTTGTCGCGATAAAGATAGCGGTGTTTGTCACCTTCGTCCGCGAACTCTCCGATCATAATTTCAATCTCAATCGTACCTTTCTACACCCTGCGCAGTTTTTTATTCTAAGCTTTTTAGTCGTAGTGCTGGTTGGAGCATTGCTATTGATGATGCCCAATGCGACGACGCAACCACTGTCTTTTGTTGATGCGCTTTTTACTGCGACTAGCGCGGTTTGTGTGACAGGGCTTATCGTAGTGGATACTGCCACCTATTTTACGACTTTTGGCCAAGTCATTATTATGGGTCTGATACAAATTGGCGGCTTAGGTATTTTGACCTTTGTGACCTATTTTAGTTATTTTTTTAAGGGTGGTGTCAGCTATGAGACACAAGCCAGCATCAGCGAGATGTCTTACATGCGCGGTATGGGTGATGTGGTGTCGACACTCAAGTCTATCTTATACGTCACATTTGCTGTCGAGGCGGTAGCGGCTGCGCTGATTTATATCAGTATTTATGACATACCCAATATGGATTGGTCTGAGCAGCTATTCTTTTCTGTCTTTCATGCGATTTCTGCTTTTTGTAATGCTGGATTCTCTACATTCAGTGCTGGCTTGTACGATGATTCGCTACGTTTTAATTATTCGCTACAGCTGATTCTGGCGATGACATTTATCTTCGGTGGTATGGGTTTCACCATCGTGGTCAATGTGCTTAGATATTTACGTTATCGTGCTCAGCGGCTGATAAATCGCCATGACCAACGCTACATCTATCAGCCTTGGTTACTTAATATTAATAGCCGTATTACTTTGATTACCACAGGCGCATTACTGCTAGTCGGTCTGATTGGGGTGATGATATTTGAATACAATAATGTGCTCGCTGACCATACCAGTTTTCTTGGGAAGCTAGTAACAGGGTTCTTTACGGCTGCTACCCCGCGTACGGCAGGATTCAATGTGATTGATATGGGTGAGCTGACGTTTCCAACGGTAATGCTGACGATATTTCTGATGTGGATTGGTGCGTCACCAAACTCGACAGGTGGTGGTATCAAGACCAGTACCTTTGCGATTGCGCTATTAAATACATTGAGTCTGGCGCGTGGTCAGACCAAGATAGAGGTATTTAAACGAGAGATTGCGGAGATTTCCGTTCGCCGCGCATTTTCTATTATGTGGTTGTCGCTATTGGTCATTGGTACGGGCGTAACGCTCATTAGTTATGATCAGCCAGAACTTGATTTGATTAAAGTGGTATTTGAGTGTTTCTCAGCTTATAGCACGGTGGGCCTAAGTTTAAACCTGACAGCAGACTTATCAGATTTTAGTAAAATAGTGGTTTCGGTCATTATGTTCGTTGGCCGCGTCAGTATGCTAACGATATTTATCGCACTGCTAAAAAATATGCGCCAACGCAATTATCGCTATCCTACGGAAGAGATTACGATTAACTAATCCGTCGTAAACAGTTAAATAAACCGTCGTAAACACACTATGTCGTTCTTAATAAATAGCAAAAAATATTAAAAAAGGTTGTTTAAGTTATGAAGTACATCATCGTAGGACTAGGGAATTTCGGTGCATCGTTAGGCTCGGCATTGACTAGTCAAGGTCATGAAGTGATTGCTATTGATAGTAGTATGCAACGGGTTGAAGCTTATAAAGAAGTGATTTCGCATACGCTGTGTATGGATGCCACGGACGAGTATACGGTTAGTGGATTACCAATCGTTGATACTGACATCGTCATCGTGGCGATTGGTGAAGATCAAGGGGCCAATGTCATGGCAACGGCGTTATTTAAGACGTTAAAAGCCAAGCGTTTAATTAGCCGTAGTATCAATCCGCTACACGAAAAAGTCCTACAAGCCATCGGCGTAGATGATTTGATTCACCCTGAAAAAGAAGCGGCCAATCGCTGGGCCAAGCGTCTGTCACTACGCTATTTTGTTGATTCGTTTGAGTTAAGCGATAACTTCAGCATGGTAGAGATTAAGATTCCAAATGTGCTGATTGGTAAGACTGTCGACGACTTACAGTTAGAGCAAAAGTTCAATATCCGATTGCTTAGTACGTTACGCTATGAGTATTATGAAGACAGTTTTGGTCGTACGCAGAGCAAGCCTAGCATTCAAGGTTTGGCGACGCCTGAGCAAGTACTGCAAGAGCGCGATGTACTGGTGATCTATGGTGCCAACAAACACATCAATCAGTTCTTACGTAGTGTGGGTGTGAAAATAAAATAGCAGCTTGCTATCGCAGTGATACCAGAAGGTATAGGGAAATGATTATGAATACACGTAATATGTCTGTCCTACTGATCGCTATAATGGCATTACTGTCAGGTTGTGATCAATCAGCGCAAGATCCGAACGTTCTTCTGTCCGAGCGCCAACAAGATCCGATTGAAGCGTTAGAGGTGACCTCCGATGTAGATCGCAGTCAGTTCAGTTATAAAGAAACCTTTTATGTGCCAATTTATTCTGATATTTATACCGATAGAGACAATCGCAAAGTGCTACTATCAGCGACACTGAGTGTGCGCAATACCACGCTAAAAAAATCACTGTACATTAATAAAATTGATTATTACGACACCGATGGTGCACTGGTAAAATCGTATCTAAGCAAGCCCATTGAGCTACCAGCAATGGCTACGCTCAACTATATCGTCGAAAAAGAAGAAGATAAAGGCGGGTCGGGTGCTAACTTCATTATCGAGGTCGAAGGTATCGATGAAACCGTCAGACCAGTTATCGAAGCGGTCATGATTGGCAATTTTAGCAATAAAGGATTTGCATTTAGTACGGAAGGTACGCCAGTAATACATTAAAGGAATGTATTCAGTGAAGTAATAAATAACAAGGAAAGTTTAATTCAACTCAAGGAAGCGTTATGTCTGCAACAAAAGAAGAAATCAGCGCCTTTATGGCGTTAGAGTTTCCACAAACCAAATGCATCGTCGAAGCAGTCAGTGAAAACGGTGCAACCTTATCGCATGATATTGGCATAGATGAGTTACGTCCTGGCGGCACAGTATCGGGACCTGTCATGATGGCCGTCGCTGACGTCGCCATCTATGTCGCGATACTTGGCAAAATC
Organism: Psychrobacter sp. Pi2-52; assembly: GCF_904846705.1. GTDB lineage: Bacteria > Pseudomonadota > Gammaproteobacteria > Pseudomonadales > Moraxellaceae > Psychrobacter. The sequence continues at coordinate 113,686 of NZ_CAJHBS010000001.1, read as the reverse complement.
GGCATCGTACCATTAACGGTGACGACGAGTCTGACCATCAATTTTTTGCGTAAACCGTCAGCGGATGCACGTATTATCGCTGAATGCACCTTACTCAAAGTAGGGCGAGCCTTGATAGTAGGCGAGGTGTCTCTATATTCAGAAGGTTCAGATGAGGTCGTGGCTCATGTAGTCGGCACCTATTCTGTACCGCCTAAGTGTATTTAAACTTTTACTTCATAGTATATATTGCTTGAGTAATAAGTCTTTTATCGTTAGATTAGCACGCATTGAACATCATAGACTCAGAGATCAAGATCATTATATGAAAACATTAGATCTCATCGAGATGACTTATCGCCATGATTTAATCGTTACCTTTGAATTATTGGATGACAGTCATTAGCGTAGTAATTACTATAGAATACTCTGTACAAAATAAACCTCGCCAAGCATAACAGCTTGCGAGGTTTATTTTATAGTAGTACGAATTTATAAGAGTTGGCATTCATTTTGCAGTATTTAAAGAACTAGTAATTATTATTTCTGTAAATAATAAATGAACAATAGTTTTTTAGCTGTGAAATGGATTTCTATGTAAGGTAGTAGTTGGCTTGCTGTATAAAAGTTTTTTGTACAACAAGGAATTTTAGGTAGTTGATTTAAATAAAAAAATTAAATGTCTAAGGTGTATGTTCATAGGTAAAAAGCGATAGACGGTCATTTGGATGGTTTAACTGTACTAGTATCTACGTACAAAGGTAAGTAGCATATATACATATTCATGGTTAATTTAAAAAACCAGCTAAGGAAGCTAAGGAAGAGTCATGGGAAATATAATCAGAAAATCTATCAATATTATTGTGTTGCCAGTAATGCTATTAGGGGTGACAGCGTGCGCTGTGACTGGTAACAATAGTATTGATAACGACGGAGACAGTCGCCATGTGAGTAAGGTTGCATGGAATAACCAAACTGATGCTGATATTAATCGTATATTAGATAGAAGCGTATCCGCTGATAAAACCCGCTTAGTCTTTATTAGACAAAATGATGGTCATCCTGAACAAACGAGTGCCAACATTGCAGTAAATAATAGGTTTCAAGTGAGTCTACATGCAGGCAACTATACGGTGGTTGAATCATGTGTCGGTATAAATCAATTAAGTGCTCATGCCACAGGATTTAAAGACAATAACTTGCTCGCAAATAAAAAAGATTACGAGCTAGCTGGCGGCCAAACTTACTTTTTCCATGTGAATATGACTGAAACAGGTCAAAGTACCTTACAGCGAATCACTGCTGATAGTGCATTGCAACTACTGGCAAAAAAACGTTATCAATCTCATCAAATTAGCCGTGTTGTTCCTAATTGTCCACTACCTATCGTAGCCGCACCACCAACCAACCCACCTACCGTGATAAAGACCCCAACACCAGCTTTGTCCGAAAGAATGACTATTGATCTTGAAATATTATTTGAGACAGATAAAGCTGTAGTACGTCCAGAATACTATTCAAAAGCCACTGAATTAGTAGAGTTTATGCGACAGTACCCAAATACAGTGGTGACCATTGAAGGACACACCGATAGCCGAGGCAAAGATAACTATAACCAAGATTTATCGCAGCGCCGAGTCGATGCAGTGAAAGACGTGCTAATTACTGAGTTTGGTATTGATTCTGACCGTATAAGTGCTATTGGCTATGGAGAGTCGCAACCACGAGCAAGCAATGATACCGTAGACGGTCGTCAACTTAATCGCCGTGTTGTTGCTGTAGTTGAAGAGCGCGTACGTAACTAATAATGGTATTACTCTGTGGCAACCAAACCTGCCTAATATGAATATATCAATCTATATTATTTGAATTAAAAAATCGAAGGTAAAGAAGCATATGAATACTATTATTGTTAAAACTAACGATGCGACTCAGACTGTAGCTCAAGTACAAGTGGTGACTAAAGATGGTAAACCGACCATTATTAAAGCTATGGATAAAGTGAATTATGAGTTTCATGATGCGGCAATCGGTCGTGCACCCAATCATATTATTACCAAACGCCTAAAAAATGATTTACACATCTCATTCGAAGAAGATGGCAAAGAGAGTGATCTTATTATAGAAGGCTTCTACGACGAAGCAGACAGCGCATTGCTAGGTATCGCTGAAGATGGTGAGTACTATTACTATATTCCAGATACTGGTGAGACTTACGATTATGTCACGCAGCTAGAGACAGGAGATGTCGAAGGTCAGGCACTAGGTGGAACTGAATATATAGCAGCGGCGATACCTTGGTGGATACCTGCAGCTGCCGGTCTTGGTTTGGCTGGTTTGGTATTGGGTCTCAGTAGTGGAGGCGGTGATGACGATGATGATGGTAAGCCTATAGAACCTGCTCCTATCATCAGTCTTAGTGGTGTTACGAGCTTGAGCGAAGCCAATGCTGCCAACGAAGCAAATACTGCGCTATATACGGTCACCCTTGATAAAGCAAGTGCGACGGACACTACGGTAACGGTCACGATTACACCTGGATCTGCTGAAGGTGATGACTTTAGAGCGCCAGTCACACAAACAGTAACGATTCCGGCTGGGCAAACCTCAATAGATTTTGGCATACCAATTGTTAATGATGATATTTATGAAGGGGCTGAGAGTTTTACAGTAGCTATCACAAGTGTCAGCTCTGGTAGAGCAGCTATTGATACTATTGAAAACATGGTGACCACAACTATCTATGATGATGGTACTACTGATGGTAGTACGCCTGTTGATCCTAACAATCCAACGACAGGTAGTGACATCCCAGTGGTTAGCATTACGGCCACCGACTCGCAATCGATTGAAGGGGTTGACAACGGACTAGTCTTTACTGTATCACAAGATAAAATTAGTAACTTCGACACGTTAGTTGATGTAAAACTTAGCGATACTAGTAGTATTGAATTGGCAGATATTATTTCTATTAGTTACGTTGGCATTGATGGCGTTACTGTATTTCTAAGTAATCCAAATGATATCCAAGGTTTTATAACCAATGGAGCAAGTGTCAAAATACCAGCAGGACAGAGCTTGGCACCAGCCATCAATGTCACAGTGGCCAACGACACTATTTACGAGCAGTCAGAAAGTATAGTGCTTGATATTGTCATTAATGCGAACAGTCTAACTCCTGCTACTGTTAGTATGAACAGTGCCACCGGCACCATCTTAGATGAATCAGATGACCCACAGAATCCAGCTGCCAACACCGACGGTGACAAACCGACCCTAACCGTTGGCAATGCGAGCGCGACAGAAGGGGACAATCTGGTCCACCAAGTCACAGTGAATGGCACCACCCAAGCGGACGTCACTTATGAGTTTGAGTTAGCAGGTGTCACCGCTGTTGCAGGCGTAGACAATGACTTCACCAATGCGCCAACCTTTAGCAACGAAGTCATCGACAATGGTGATGGCACCATCACGGTACCAGCTGGCGTTACGGGCTTCACAGTTAGCTATCCGACGTTAACTGACACTATTCTTGAGAATAATGAAACCACCGAGCTTACCATTGATGGAGTGGCTGGTACTGGTACGATTAAAGATGCTTTAGATGCCATTCCTGTAGTCAGTATTAAGACTGCAGATGGAGCTGACACAGCTATTGAAGGTGTTGATGATGACACCATCGTCTTTGAGATCTTTCAAACAGGCGCAACGGACAAAGACAGTACCGTAACCGTCAAGCTTGATTTGCCAGGCGGCATTGGCGGCGCAGTAGCAGCGGACATTCTCGATCAAGAAATCATCTTCACAGACGCTAAAGGCTTAGAAACCACCTACACAGTGGCCGAAGCCCTTGCTGGTATTGAAGTGACCATACCAGCAGTTGGTGCTACTAACAACCCAACGTTCACCATTACCCCAACCAACGATGGTTTCTATGAAGTCTCAGAAGTATTGGGTATGAGTATCACGGGCGCGGTAAATGCGACAGTAAACACCGATCCTACTTTAAATAGCGCCACCGGCACCATCTTAGATGAATCAGATGACCCACAGAATCCAGCTGCCAACACCGACGGTGACAAACCGACCCTAACCGTTGGCAATGCGAGCGCGACAGAAGGGGACAATCTGGTCCACCAAGTCACAGTGAATGGCACCACCCAAGCGGACGTCACTTATGAGTTTGAGTTAGCAGGTGTCACCGCTGTTGCAGGCGTAGACAATGACTTCACCAATGCGCCAACCTTTAGCAACGAAGTCATCGACAATGGTGATGGCACCATCACGGTACCAGCTGGCGTTACGGGCTTCACGGTCAGCTACCCGACGTCAAATGACCTTATTCTTGAGAACAATGAAACCACCGAGCTGACCATTGGCAATGACAGTGGCACGGGTACGATTCTTGATAACGATATTGTGCCTACATTAACGATTAATGATAATAGTGTGACTGAAGGAACAAGCGCTATAATCACTGGCACTATTAACATCACCAATCCGCAGAGCGTGACAGCGCTGACTGTTGGTGGTGTAGATGTAACATCAGCATCTAGTACGCCTGGGGCAGAGGTTAGTATTATCATACCAAATAGTAATTTTGGGACACTTGTAGCTACTAATTACGATGCTGTTACAGGTATATTAACTTATGAATATACAGAAGATGGCAATGCAAAAGATCATGATGTATTGAATCGTGAAGTAGTCGAGCAGTTCAACGTAGTATTAACCAATACAATTGGTGGCACAATCAATGATACTTTAGATATTGAGATCATCGATACTGTACCTGTTGCAAATAATGACAAGAATAGCGTTACTGAAAATGTAAATGTAGATGAGCAATCTAACAAAATTATAGCAACGGGTAACGTAATATCTGGTGCTGCGCCCACTGAAGCTGATGACTTAGGTGCAGATGCCACCACCATAGTAACAGCAGTAGAGTCATCAGGTGGTGATGTTGGTATTGTTGATGGCATAACTCTAGGTAATTTTGGCGAGCTGACGCTAAGTCCTGATGGTGCCTATACCTATAGTGTTGATAACGCCGCTATAGAGTTTTTAGCAGCAGGCGAACAGCGAAAAGAAACGTTTGAGTACACCATTACTGATGCTGATGGTAGTACTGATACCGCTAAGCTTACTATAACTATTATAGGCACTAACGATCAGCCAACTATTAAGACCAGTTCTAATGGCTTGATTGCTTCAACCCAATTTATTGAACCGACAGATGATACAAAGCTCACTCAAAATGGCATTATCAGTTTTAATGATAAAGATACGACTGATGGTTTAACCATTAGCTATTTAGAAGATGCCAACACTACAATCACTACTTCTTCAGGTCTAAACTTTACAGAAGATCAAGAGGCTGTGCTCAGAGGATTGTTTGAGATTGATCCGGCGACAGTAACAGATACGACAGCAGATTGGGATTTTGAAGCACGAGCTGATTATATCGATTTTATTCCAGCTGGCACAACCGTGACCATCCGTTACGCGGTACAAGTTAACGATGATAAAGGTGTCACTACGGCTGCTAATGGTAACGAGCTGAGCAAAAGTGAGGTTCGCTACGTTGAAGTCACTATCACTGGTACCAACGATGGCGGTATTGCACTTGCCGATAATAGTATTACTATCGATGAGAATGGCACGACGACCTCAGGTGTTGTGCTTGCTACTATCTTTGATGAAAATGACACTGATGATCCGGATATTGGTGAAAAATTAACTGTAGAAAGCTTCCAGATTAGTGGTGGTGCTATACAACCTCTCGGCAAAGCTATTGATGTTACTGTAGTAGATTCTAATAATGTTACTCAAATTATCGGTAATATTACCTTTAATAGTGATGGCACTTATGAATATGTGGCGACTAGCGATTACAGTGGTACGCTACCAATTATCACTGCGAATGTCTCAAACGGTGTTACTGGTGCAACTCGTGAAGAAACAAGTCAAAAATTGACTATTACTGTCAATCCCGTATCAGATAAGCCAACTATAGAAATTGGTAATGCTGAAGTCGAAGCTGGAAAGACAGGAGTCATAACCACAAATGAAGACACCACAGTTGACCTAGGATTATCAGTAAAAATCACTGATAATGCTGATCTTGATGGCACAGGGAACGATACCGACAACCCTGAACGTATTGGCTTAATCACCTTGACAGGCGTCAACGTACCAAATGGCGCAATATTAAATTATAAAGATGGAGGTGTTGATAAAACCATAGCCATAGATGGTGGCGCGGTGACTATTTTCTTAACCGATATTAATATGTCACATGCTGGCATTACTGAAGCTTCTGCTAATCACTCAATGACCAGTGCTGAATTTGAAGCAATGACCCTTACGCCACCTGAAGATGATGCTACAAACTTTGATATTCAAATGTCGGTAACAGAGTATGAAGTGGATAATGACGGCAATATATTGGCAGGAGTAGAGGGTGCAACTTCTAATACAACTATCAAAGTTGATGTCCAAGCCGTAACTGATAGCGCAGATAAAAATGATCCTAATAATCTAGATAATCCACATGACGATAATGATGGCTTTAGTGAGTTTGGCTATACTACAGGGACAGTGGTCTCTATCGATGGGAAATACGAAGTTAGTGCCAAAGAAGGCGACTCTGTTGACTTACCGATTGCCATCAATTTTGGTGATTTAGAAGGCAATAATATAAATCGGGAGACTTACGGTTTTGTTATTACTGGCTTACAGCCAGATGCTGTGGTTGAACTGGTTGATGCTAATGGCAATGTCATTGCACCAAGTGCTCCTATAGATGACAATGGATCAACTACAATAGGGGCTACAGTTAATAAAGATGGTAGTGGCAACATTACCCTAGTTAATGACCTTGCCACTGTCACTGGTACAAGTGAGTTTGTATTTGATACCAGTGCTGGTCAACCTACAATACGTATCAAATCAGGAGTCAATAACTCGCTCGATATGGAGAACATTACCGTATCTTTATATACTCAAGATCATGATGCTGACTCTGATATCGCTGATACTTCTGTTGAGCTAATCAATACGGTTACAGTCGATATGACGGTTACTCCAGTCGCTGGTCGAGTAGCAGCCAATAATGTTAGTACTACTGAAGATACTACTTTTTCACTTGCTGAGTTTAATTTCCGAGTCGGTGACAACCTGTCGGGCAATGAAACTATTCCAGAAATTGTTACTGAAATTACGTTCGAGTTACCAGCAGGTTGGTCATATACCGATACCGATGGCATAGCTATAGTAGCTCCTGATAACACAATTACCATTAATATGACTAACTCACCTGATCTAAGTGGGTTTTTACTCACGCCAACTGCACATTCTTCAGCAGATACTAACATCGAGTTCAGACTGACTAGTACAGATTTTGATGATGATGGAGGTACTCCAAACCTCGTTTTTGATACCAACATCACAACATTGACCAAAAAGGTAACAGTTACACCAGTTGCTGAAGTCGTTGGTGACGGTGTTGTTTCAGATACTGATGGTGATGGCATAGCCGACCTAACCATCAATCCAGACCGTGTTTATACCGCTACCGCCCAAGAGGACGCTGCCTTTAATCTTGGTAGTGGTATTGATGCCAATACTAGTACTACGTTTAACCTAATAGATGGCTGGTTTAACCAAGATCTCTCTGAAGAAACCTACGCCCATATGACCTTTGGTTATAATGATATAAATGGATTTCAGTCGGTATCAGGGGCAGTGTTTAAGTATGAGGACGACGACGGTGTTGTTAGCTTAACTGATAGTGGTAATGGCGTTGATATTCCTATTGAGTATCTCGATACACTTACTATCACACCACCACAAGACTATAGCGACTACACCGCCAAATCACTATCGAATGATTTAGATGCTAAAACAACTATCAAAGTCGAGGCCAAAACGGTCGATGTTGATGAAGATGGTGGTGCTAGTGTGACAGCAACCAGTGGCGAGAGTTACTTAACTTTCACAGTTGCAGGTGTTGCTGACCCAATTACATTGGGCGTTAATCCAGCCTTCGGCTTTGAAGATCAGGCAATTAGTGGCGGTAATAACCGTGATGGATCATCAGCTGCAGTCATTAATCCTACCGCTGGCATTCCGCTCAGTATTCGCCCAAGCTCGCGTGATGATGATGGTTCTGAAGTCTATAACGTCACCATTACTGAAATACCAGTAGGTGCGCAGCTATATGCTGTCAATGCATTAGGTGTTTCAACCTTAGTACCTACTAGCACGGTTACGGACATCGGTACTGGTAAGGTCACCGAGACAGCCACTATCGATAACTATACCAATGACGTGACTAGCCTTTACTTCATTCCTGCTGAAAACTATAGCGGCACGGTCAATCTCAAAGTGTCAGCCGTGAGTGTAGAGAGTGATGGTGATACCAGCGATCCTAGTCCTAATCCACCACTGAATCTATCGATCAAGGTCAGTGGTCTAGCAGATCTTATCTTAAACGATGATCTGGCTGTTGACCGCGAAAATGTAAATTACACTAAAGTAATTGCCGAAGACCAGCCCAATTCTGAAGGTTTGAGTACCAACAGTATCGCAGTATCAGACTTCTTTGATAATGCTATGTCAATAGCGCCTTATGATAGTGGCTCACCGCAACCTGAAGCGATAAGCTATAGCATAACAGGACTACCTGAAGGTTTTAATATCGTAGGCGCTGGTGTGGTGTTCTTAGGAGGTAGTGGTGCGGATCGCGTGTGGTCAGTGCCGCTTGCTGCTATTCAGAATGGTGGTGCTATGTTGACCACCCCAAAGAACTTTGCAGGTGATGTTAGCTTTGATATTACAGGTGCTACCACTGAGCGTGTATCAGGCGATAGTGTTACGCATTCTCCTAAAACAGTTTCTATCTTAGTCATTCCAGATGCTTCTGATGGAGTCGTCAATGACCCGAAAGTGCTCGCGACAGAGGATGTGTGGGCAACTATTAACTTCGCTGCAGCGTTCACTACGAAAGATCTGGGTGCTCTAACGACAGGTCAAGAATCACTTAAGAGTGTGATTATTGAAGGGCAAAACCTTATCAATGATGGTCTCATGTTGAAGGTGACAGAGGCTGATGGTACGGTAACTGTCTATGGTGATCGCAATAACTCAAATTATGCTGATGAAAATACGAATCTAATCGAAGAGCAGCTAGCAAATCAAGACTATGTCTTTGATGCTACTGATAAAGTAGAAGTCAAGTATGGCATTGAACACCTAGACACTCCAGTCACCATACCTTTTGATTACACTTATACTGACACAACTGAATTAGCAGACGGTTCGACAGTTACTACAACGTCATCACCTATAACAGGTAAAGAAGTCAAAGTCACTTTCCAAGCAGTCACTGATAATCCAACGATTACTCTAGATGAAATAGATGTGAGTATTGATAACAGTGGAGACAATGAGATTGCGACGGTTACCGTCTCTTTGACCTCGCCTGACCAAGACGGTTCAGAGGTGTTTACTCGATTAGAGGTTAGCGGTGTGCCTGATGGTATTATCGTACAAGGTGGCATCTTATCCAATGGTGTGTGGTATGTGAATGTACCTGATAAACTCATTACTACAGGGGTTAACCCAGAGGGTGAAGCAAACTATACTTTAGTACTGGCGCGTGATAATGGCGCTAATTTCTCTGTAGGTGATATACCTATTACTGTAACAGGGGTTACTCAGGATATTGATGGTCAAGGCATAGATGGTATAGAAGAGCGCGATAGTCAAGACTTTCTCTTAAAGCTGACACGTATAGGAGAGGGTAACAATCCCCCACCTGTTATCTTAGTTAATGAGTTGGTTATTAAGTCTATTACTCCTGATGAGGATGGCAGTTTTATTCTAGGTGATGTGATTGATGCTACGCTGGCAGATATCAGTGATAGTAGTATGACTTCTTATAATATCTCGCTAAGTGGTGCGCCAGAGGGCGTGAATCTGTCTATAGATCCGAACTTTTCAAGCCAAGTGAGTGCTGTATTAATTGGAGACCAGTGGATCATTAGCGTGAGTAATGCTAGTGCGCTGACGCCAGAGGAGGCGCTTGATGCGATAAATGTTTCGCTGCTAGCAGACTTTAGCACTAATGAGACCGGTCAAGAGCTAAGCTTTGACGTAACCTTTACTTCGCGCGATAATAAAGGGCGCGAATATGTATCCACGACTGAGAAGGTTGCTATTACGGTCAAACCCGTCACTGATGCCTTTGATAACGATGGTCAGACTTCAGTCGTTTCAACCGATGAAGATATAGCAGTGGATATTGTCATTGATCTCACCAACAGCGCAGACGGTGATTATGTGTCACTAGTTGGTGGTAAGTTGTATATTAAGATTGATGAAACAGAATTAAAGACAGGATCAGGCACTGCTGGCGTATTGACATATAACGGTATAACATTGACACCAGACGGTAACGGTGATTATGTAGTCGATCTGAACAATGGCGCAGGAGACTTAGTTAATCCTCCTGATAGCGTTACTGTTCAATATACCCCTGCTGCGAATGCTGATGGTAGTGCCACCATTATTGTAAATGCTTCTCATAAAGAGGTAAGCGATGTGGCTGACGATGGTGCTGTGGTTGACTACGAGTATAAATATAATGTCGAAGTTGCCGCCCAACCTGATGCGCTTAATATCTTTAAACCTGGTACCGAAGAGACTACTGCTATAGTAACAGGTGCTGAGGATACCAAGATCGCTATTCCTTATGAGACTGGTTTAATTGATATCCAAGGTGACAGCGATGTCAGTGGAGGTTCAAATACTGTGAAGGATAGTGCCGCTGCTATCAGCCTAGATAATGTACCCAATGGTTATTTAGTCTATTATATAGACATAAATAACAATGAGGTTTTGGCCAGTAACAACGGTAATCTCAACGGCAATGGTAATCTATGGACGATTGATGCCACTGATTTAAATGGTAACCCCAACAGCATTCTCATTCAGCCGCCAGAGAACGTAAGTGGCATAGTGGGTAATATTATACCTATTCAAATGAAAGTCGTTAGTGATAGTGGCGTGGTTAGCAACTCATTAGATATTACTCTTGATGTGACGCCAGTTGCTGATGCTATCGAGTTCAAACCTACCGCTGTGCTTGGTTTTCAGGGTAAGTGGACAGCACTTAATTTGAATGCCGCTATGGTAGACATTGATGGTAGTGAAACGGTAAATGTGAGACTGACGGGAGCTAACCTAAATGGTGGTGTGCTCGACGTTAAAACCAAAAGTGGCACTGTTATAAGCGATGTTACGTTTGAGTTTGATGAGGGTGCAGGCACTGGCACTTATACCATTAAAGGTGTCACGCCAGCTCAACTGAACGAATTGCTTGTGAAATCAGCCGTGCCATATGAAGGTAAACTAGAGATCAGCCTACAAACGGTTGAATCAGCTGATACTGATATTGTTGGGACCCCTATTGTAAGAGAGATACCTATCGATATTGCCTCAACGTTGATTTTCAACGGTACTCCTGACGATGATACTTTGATTTCAGTCAACCAGACGTCTGCGCTTAGATATACTGGCGGCGACGGTAATGACACCTTTATCGGTGGTAGCGGTAACGATACCCTGAATGGCGATGCTGGCGATGATGTTTTAACTGGCAATGCCGGTAACGATACCATTACTGGTGGCGGTGGTAATGACACGATTAGTGGCGGTGCAGGTAACGATATCCTCAACGGCGGTGCTGGTGTTGATACGATTAATGGCGGCATTGGCAATGATACAATTAACGGCGGCGCGGGCGCAGATACGATTGATGCCGGAGCGGGTAACGATACGATAGTATTTGATGCCGACGATCTAGTCATCAATGGTGGCGATGGCAGTGATACTTTGCTTATTAACATTTCAGGAACGACAATCGACTTTGGTACTTTTGATTCAACCAAATTTGAAAGCATTGAAGTGATCGATATGACAGGCAATGGCGCTCAGTCACTTATCAATCTGTCCACTAGTGATGTGCTGGATATCATTAGTGAAACAGGAGTCAATGATAAAGATTTGATTATCAAAGGCAATGGCGGTGTTAATGGTGATTCAGTCACATTAACTAATGAGTGGAATGATACAGGTACTACTGTATCGCAGGGTGGCAACAATTATGATGTTTATAGTTTCTCTGATGTTGCTACTGGTACTCATGAGCTGCTCATACAGACTGATATCGCTACGACTATTCTATAGGATCATTCGCCTAGTATAGGATTTGACTTTTATTTTACATAAAACGCCATTGGATTGAATCCAGTGGCGTTTTTTTTGGCTTCAATATCATGTCTTTTTAGACTTCTTTGACTATATAAGCTGATACTTGGTGTATAAATAGCATGTCTGAAAAACTCAACAGACTCGTTTATTCACTAGGATCAGATCCGGGTGGAAACTCATGACGCAGCTGTGCGACATTAGCAGCAGTCACTATATCTGTGAAATTATTTAGATCGCTATGCACGTATTGCGTGACGGCTGCTATTTGCTCGTCATTCATCATGCGATGAAAAGAGGGCATACCGCGCAGGCCATTGATAACGACACTGATAATATAATACTTTGATTGCATCTTGCTGTTGTTGGCCAGTGGTGGATAGTAGCCTGCGCCTTGCGCACCTTCGCCTTTTTGCATGTGACAACCTGCACAAGAATCATCGTAGAGCTTTTTGCCATTGGTGGTCAAAAACCCCGTTTTGCCTTGTGTACTGCCTTCAAACTTGGTGAGCCACTGCTGCAAGCTGGCGTCATCGAGCATTTTTGGTATTGACTCTGCATCGACGATGTTGGTAGCGGGCTTCGCCAAGGCTTCTTTTGACATATAGACACCGCCCCATGCACCCTGATTGCGACTGGCCTGATTGTCAAACCGGTTGTCAGACACCATTGGCGCTGTTTGCTGACTGGCAATGGTAACGGCGTTCTCCGCTTTATATTGACTACAGCCTGAGAATAATACTGACCCACCAATAACTATGGCTATCATGGCCTTGTTTGAGCTGAGTGGCCTAAATAGTTTGATTGAGTTTGATGTCACGATGTTTATGGTTTCCCGCGATATGCCTAATGTTCTTACTTTCATTATCATCATCCTTGCTTGTACGGCAGATTTTTTATCTAAAAACATGTGGCTCAAAGCTCATTACTCAAAAACTGGCTATCCAAGTTTTTTGGCCTTTTGATGCAAGCGTTTGGCAGCATCCATACCAGATAGTATCGCGCCTTCTTGCCACGCAGGAATATGTGAGCAGTGCTCACCTGCTAATACAATCCGGTGGTCAATCTCGCAGAGTGTGTCGTAATACTGCTCACGACTGGACTCGCTCCAGATACCGTAGCAGCCAAGCGACCAAGGGATACGGTGCCATGCGACAGACGTGCCCGAACGGAACTCTTTGGTATATTGCGGATGAATCTGTTTGCCATAGGCGAGCGCGGCATTGATACGTTCTTTGGGGGTTAATGAGTTAAATTTGTACGAGGTTTCCCCAAATCCATACGCGCCAAGTAGCACGCCCGAGCCTGTGGTAAACATATCTTGTGACGGGTAGGAGATTTGCGAGATAGGCATATCGGTGTAAGTGATGCCGCCATAGATCCATTCATCCTCTTCCCAAAACCGCCGTTTGAACTCTAAACCCACTTTGTAAGAGCTGTCATAAGGAACGGCTGTCATCGCTTGTTTCATTGGCGCGGAGACATTGATATCCATCTGCGTCAATATTGACAAGGGGATGGTGCAAATACACCAATCTGCGCGCACTGTTTTGGCTGCACCGTCAGGGCTATTGCTATCGACATAGTCAACGGTTACGCCAGTCTCGTCTTGATTGATTTTGGTGACTTTGGTATTGAAGGTAATCATCTCACGACATTCACGCGTGAACGCATCACCGATTTTCCCCATACCGCCGACAGGCTGAAACATCGCTGGTTGATGGACATGGACGGTATAGTTGGTATAAATGTCCGACCACATGCCTGAGTCTAATAATTTGTCCATCGGTATGGGGGTTGATGGCTTGGCCTCAGGCATTAGACCACCACCTGGATATACACTATAGCCACGATGCTTACCAGTTTCATGGCTTTTGACATAGCGATAATTGTTATCCAAAACACCCCAGCCCTTGAGACCTTCGAGGAGTTTTTCTTTGTCCTCTTTACTGACCGTACTATCGAGACTGCCTTTATTGACGGCTTTGGATAATAACTCTGATACGTAACCGCGAATATCGCTCTGTACTTCGCCCAAGCGTTGCGGAGCCCCATCGAAGTGATTGGTACGGTGTAGATAAGCACGATCATTGGTTTGGATAAAAGGCTGCAGTGCCACACCGAACTTTTTGCAGTAATGAAAGACCGCATAATGGTGGATGGGCAATCGCCATGGACCGCCATTGAAGTAATTGCCTTTTTTAAAGTTGCACGTGACCTCAGCGCCGCCCAGCTCTGTATACTTGTCACCACTATTGAGTGTCCAGCTACGTCCACCGCCACGGTTTTGGTACTCAAGCACGGTGACTTTATAGCCTGCTTTGCGCAGCTCATAGGCAGCAGTTAGACCACCCAATCCTGCACCCAATATCACGATGCTTGCACCAGCTGGTGCGCCTTTGAGATTCATTTCTTCTTTAAAGCTCGACTCAGATGCAAACCCCAACGTGGTCATCGCTTGATACATAGCGGTCGCGCCTGCCGTTTTGCCTATCATGGAGAGCAATTGTCGCCGAGTAGGGGATTGGAGCAGGTCATTCATAGGATTATCCTTATCGTGCTGAGTCTTTGCGTTATTATCAAAAATAGTAATTTAGGCTTATTCTTTATAGCTAGCTTTTTTCTTTTATCACGCGTATCACATCAGCCGCGCTGACATCGCTGTTAGATAGACCACCAAAGGTGACTCGTACATAGTTAGTAATATTAGCAATCTGTGAAGGGCTTAAATCTTCTGAGAACCCGGGCATTTTTGGTGCTGTGTTAAATGCACCTTTTGCCCCAAATGCAATGACGCCAATGAGTGCATCAGGTTTTACGCGGCGAATACTACTCAAACCAACGATGGAGGCGTAGCGTGCATCGGGCTGGGCGTAACCGTCGACGCCATGACAGCTAGCGCAATGTGTTAGATACAACTCTTTTGGCGTGTTGCTGTTCAAGCTATTATTGCTGGCACTGCTGACAGTATTGGTTTTGGCACGCGCCAGATAGTCTTTTTGCTCAAGTAAGTCGTAAGTAATCGAGTTACTGAATGGTTGCGGTAGGCGAGAGACATTGACTGGTATCAGATAATCATCGGTCTTAATGGCTGGGACGACTTTTAAATAATCAGCCATCGCGATCAGATCTTCATCAGTGAGATAACGCGTACTATGTGCCACGGCTTCTGCCATCGGTCCACCCGCATAAGCGCGTTTATCAAGCGTTCCTGTACGCAGGTAAGTCACGATATCCATTTCGCTCCAACGACCGATACCTGTGTCGTTGTCAGGGGTGATATTTGGTGCAAACCATTTACCGAGTGGCGCACCGGATAAGTAACGGTCTTTATCAAGGCCTTGTGTTAGATTGCGCGGCGTATGACAGGTGCCGCAATGCTCTAAATTATTGACCAGATATTCACCGCGTTGCTGGGTTTGCGTGAGTCCTGAGCGGTTTTCGGTAGAAGGCACATTGATGACATTCCATGCCAGCATTAAGCTACGAATATTTAACGGGAAAGGCAAATGAGTGGTTTTTTCAGGTGGTTTGTCTACGATAGGAACGGTCTGAAAGTACGCGAACAAGGCGCTGATATCTGCATCTGTCATGCCATGATAAGATGGGTAAGGCATGGCAGGATAAAGCTGATGATTGGGTGCACGACCTTTTTGCAAAGCCTTTTTGAAGTCAGATTCAGTATAGTTGCCGATGCCATAGCGCGTTGACGGTGTAATATTGGTCGAATAGATATTGCCAATCGGTGTCTCAATTGGTACGCCGCCACTATAGTCTTCACGGTGGCAAGCCATACAGTCAGCGGTACGCGTCACGTAAGCGCCGCGATTGGCAAGCGCACTATTAGCAGGGCTAACATTTGGTAGGGTTATTGGACTGGGCAAAGTGTCCATTGGCAGACTGACAGTATCTGCCATCACGACGGTAGACACTAAGCTGAGTACTAGTGTCAGTGTTATTACTGAAGAAAACGACAATGATGGCATGATCGCCAAAAGTGGTTTTGCAATGCTTTTATAATACTGATGAAACATGTCTAATTCCTTTTTAAGCTTTCTGCAAATCACTACCAGAGTCTATTGAAAATCAGTGGCTAAACATTAAAAATACTATAGTCTGGCGGCTTCGACCTTGATACTTAAGTCAAGGTTCTTGGTCAGTCCGAACCAAGCGAATTTATTGATATTCCATTTTGTACGATTAATCGTAGCAGTGAACTCGCCACCGCAAACATCTTTTCTGATGCTTGTGTTTAGATAACAATCGAACTTAGTCGCGGTTAGGCTAATTGGGTGGGTCTCGCCATGCAGTGTCAATTGTCCATCTACCCGAGTGACCTGCGGGCTTTTTTTATCTTGATTGAAATGCCATTTTGTCGATTCAAAATGTGCTGAAGGAAATCTCTGCATATCAAAAAATTCAGGCCCCGTTAGACTATTATTGAAAGAAGGATTGCCTGTATTTAAGGAGTTTATCGGTATGATTAATGAGATATCACCTGATCTTAAGTTTGGATCGTATTGCAATTGACCTTTGATATTGTAAAAGCCACCAGTCGTGGCTGAACTCTTAAAGCGTTCGATAGAAAATCGAATATGAGTGCTGGCAGGATTAATAGCGTAACTGGCAGCTTGACTGCTATTTGCAGTGCCTACGAGTAGCAATGGAATGGTCAAAGAAGAATAGATATGTGATGGTTTTGGCCTAATAGACAACAAGCGCATAGCCACATTCCTTTACCGGCTATTGATATAGAGGAGCTTATTCACAAGCGCTATCCGTGCGTTTGTTTAACAATAAGCCAGTGATTGTTTATTATTTATACAGGGTTTTTCAAATACTTAGTAGTGCTATTTTAGTAAAGAGATAACGAACAACTCTGTCATGCCCGAACGTCAATTCCAAGTATTGATGCTAAGTACTGATACCTAATTATTGAAGCTGAGTACTGATGCATAGGTACTGATGCATAAGTACTGAATGCTAGGTGCTGACTTTAAGTGTTAGAGTGCTCAATGCTAGACAAGCTAAGACCAGTATGTCTTTTATCATCCTTGGTGCTGTGTGCTTCATTTTTAATCGATTGTTTGAAAAATAGGGCTGCGAGCGCACAGGCTATGGTTAATGACAGCAGCATTGAGACCAATGTATGGCTAAAGAAGTGATCACCAAACAGCATCTTATACAGTCCCATTGTCCAGCCCAAAATAGTTACTGATATGACTATTTGATAGCGGTATTTTCTCAATGTCGGTAAAAAAGCCAATCCATATAAAGAAAACCCTGCGCTGGCGTGAGCTGCTGGGAAGCATCTGGCAGGCGTTGTTGCTACGATGTTTTGCCAAAGATTGAGGTAGGGCAAATCCCCATTAAAAATAACCAAGTCATTTGGGCAACTAACATGGGTGACGCCTTTGAGCGTGGCAATAGTAGCAGGTACAATCGCCAGTATAATCAGTAGGTAGCCAATCTCGCGCATAGGTAAAGGAAGCAGAAACTGATCAAGCTTATTATGACTGAGCTTACTGCGATTTAGCTTATTGCAGTTTAGGGCAGTAGCATTAAGCCTTGACTGTCTGTACTTGATGATTAAAACCGCTATGAGATAGACAGCCAATAGAATCAATAATACTTTGGGCAAATCATAAAAGATAAATGCATAAGGCTGCGCGTCTTTTTTGAGTAGCCAGTGTCCATTGTTATAAAAAAGCTCACTGATGCGTACATCTAATTGACTGTGGACAAAAACCAAGGTGGCCATGATGGTCACGCACAGTAGTTTTAGCCAGTTCCAAGTCATTGCATTGTTTTCTGAAGTCATGACTACACCTGATAACGTATATGCGATGTTGATAGATCCTAATACGACCTTCGTTTTATTATTTTTCTAAAATAATGCTAGCAGCGTGTTGCGCTGTTATGCGAGTGCTCGTCGTGTTTTAATAAAATAGAACAGACAACGCCATTACCCATAAAACCATTAACAAACATAAAGATAAAAACTGTGCCGCAGAGCCGACATCTTTTGCGATTTTTGCGAGCGGGTGTTTGGCGGTCGAAGTATGGTCAACACAGGCTTCGAGTCCTGTATTGAGCAGTTCAACAATCAACGACAAAAAAGAAGCGACGACCAGCATCATTTTTATACCAAGCGCAAAAGGCATAACGATGACAGCCGCTAGCAGTACAAGATTGAGCCACACCACTTGTCTAAAAGCCGCTTCCAATTTATATGCGGCTTTAAAGCCATCTATAGAGTAGCCAGTGGCTTTTACGATGCGGTAAAGCCCTGTTTTACCTTTGGCATGACTTGCAAAGCTATCAGCTGCGAGTGCATTATCATGCGTCGTCTGATTGATAGAACTATGCTCGGCTGATGGGCCTACAAGGTTGGTATGAGTGATTTGCTTCATAGGGCATTCTTAATGGTCTATTAAAATTAAGATAGCCTGAGTATAAGATGGGAGAGGTTAAGAAAACGTTAAGAGGATATATAGGAGCGAGAATAAAGCATAATGGGTGTTTAAATTTTCATTTCCCAATCAGTAATTATGATTAGGAAATGAATATGTCTTTGAGCTATCACGAGGTTATTTATAATAAATACTAAAGGTGCTGCCACCTGATGAGTTGGCTTGATGCGTTAGCTGCCAGCCCATATGTGACATGATGCGCTGTACGATACTGAGCCCTAGACCTGAGCCTTCAACTTTGTGATTGATATCATGCTCTGGCGACAATGTTTTGCCTGTCCCCTCGTCTTGATAGTCATGCGTCAATCGCTCAAACCGTTCATAGAGTAAAGGCATCATCGCCTCAGGAATACCTAAGCCAGTATCAGCCACCGTGATTTTTTCGTCATCGATAGTAATGGCTACTTCACCATCATCGGTATATTGAAATGCATTTTTTATGAGGTTGCCTAGTGCCATTTTTAGGAGTTCGGGCCGTACGTAAGCAATATATTCCTGCTCAGCAATGATCTGACAAGTGACAGATTTATACCGCAGCAAGTACTTTAGGCGCTGCATTTCTGCTAAAGCGATATTGTTGATAGAGGTTTGCGGTGCGTCTAACTTTTCAGGCGCGCGCGATAGTAGAAGCAGGGCAGTGATAATCTCAGAAGTTTCTTTAGCAGTAGTACTGATGCGATTGGTAAATTCATTTAAGTGGCTGTCAGCGTCTAATTGCGAGGCCAAGACCTCGGAAGCCCCCATGATAATAGTCAATGGCGTGCGCAGCTCGTGACTGACATCACCAGTAAACAGTTGCTCACGTTTGAGGTATTGCTCTAACTTGTGGTTTTTCTCATCGATAGCCCGTGCCAAGACACCGACCTCAGATGGCAAGTGTGTCAAATCGCTTAAGTTATGATGGTCAGTCTCGACGGCTCGCTTCAAATCTAATAGAGGCTTGATGATTTGTTTGGAAGACAATTGGGAAAAAATAGCGGCGATAAGTAAGCTTAAAATAACGGCTACTTTTAACGTATCTGCAAATATGTCTTCTAGGTGCTCAAATATCGCCAAGACTGGATAATTTTCCATTACCATTTCTGTATTTTCTAGGTAAGTCAAAATATAGGTTTGACCGTCTTGGGTGTAGGCGAAAAGATGCAAGTTGGCATGACCTGCTCCAGAGGCTTTATTAACAGTGACAGAAGTCTCTTGCACTGTGTCATTGGCTATCGCTTGCAAACTTGCAGGTGCTTTATCATAGCGATAAATCTTGATACCTGGGTCAGCGACATAGATAGGCTGGTCACCGTATTTTTCTTGACTGAGTTCTAGCTGCTGCAATAGGCGAGCCTTGACCAAATCTTGCTCTATTCGGCTCTCTGCGTACAAGAAAATGCTGACAAAAGCTGCGCACAGTAATAACGCGAATATGAAGTAAGACAGTCTGAATTTATTGGCTATCGAGTCTATATTGAGCATGGCGTAGGACAACCTAATAGAAGAAGGCGATATATAACAGAGCTATATATAACAGAGCAATAAATACGATACGGTCAGTCAGTTAGTAAATTGGACAAGGTTTATTCAATTCATCCTGCAATCATGACTACGCGCTTGCTGATTTATTAGGGTCAATAACTTGATAACCTACGCCAGGTACTGTGACTATCATAGGTGTGTCAAATGGCTTATCAACCTGTGCACGCACGCTGTGCATATGGGTGCGCAGTGCATCACTACTGGGTACGTCTAGTCCCCATACCTTTTCTTCAATCTCAGTTTTACTGACGACTCTAGGCGCTGCACTCATTAGAATGTGCAATATTTTAAAGCCAGTGGGGGTAAGCTTCAGTGATTGTCCCTCACGCATAATAGTATGCTCACTATTGTTTAAGGACAACGCTCCGACCGCAATACTGTGGGCAAAATGATCGTCCTCATGGCGACGTATGAGCGCTTTGATGCGGCACTCTAGCTCAACCAATGAAAACGGCTTGACCAAATAATCGTCAGCACCGCTATCAAAACCAGCGACTTTATCCAAGATTGTGTCACGAGCCGTGAGCATTAGTACGGGAGTCTTGTCATGCAACTCTTCTCTGAGTTTTTTGCACAGCTGCGTGCCATCCATACCGGGTAGCATCACATCTAGCAATATCACATCATAACGATTGTTTGAGGCGAGTGTTAGCCCGCTATAGCCGTTGTGCGCGTTGTCCAACTCAAACCCTTTTGGCTCAAAAAACGCGTAAATATTGGCCACGATATCGGGGTTGTCTTCAATAACGAGTATCTTGTACATGATGCTGACCTAAAAAATAGTAATTACCTAAAAGGACTGAGTAATATAAAAACGAATGTAGAGAGCTGTTTTAATAAATTATTTGGAATAACTCACTTTTAACCACTCAATTAGAATTGGCCAGTTTGAAAAAAGTTGCTTCACCTTTGACTTCATCGGTCGTAATACCGAAAAAGCTAAGCAACGTCGGCGTAATAAAATCGTGCGACACTGGCTGATTGACCATACTAGAAAGACTTTCAATATCGATACTATTGCTATTAGGCGACCAAACTATCGTAGGCACGTGTTTTTGGGTATCTGGTGCGAACTTATAGGGTAAGCCGTGCAGGTAGATATTATTTTCACCCAAACTCTCCCCATGATCACTAATATATACCATTACCACATCATAATCTTGCTCATAAGGCTTTAACGTATCAATCACATTACTCAAAAAGTGATCAGTATAGCGAATCGCATTATCGTAACCATTTATCACAGACTGAGCATCGCACTTAGATAGCTCATTGGTCATGCAAACAGGATTATATTTTTCAAATGCTTTGGGATAGCGCTGATAATAGGCGGGGCCATGATTGCCCATTTGATGCAGCAAAATAAGTGTGTCTTTCGGCATCTCTTTCTGTGAGCTGCCTGACTTTACAAGTGCATCAAACCCATCAAGCATACCGATATCTCGGCATTCGACATCACAGTTCGGATTGGTATCAGCCGTTTTGTAGTCCTCAAAAGTAACACGATCAGCCACGCCTTTAGAGCTAGAGTTGTTGTCCCGCCAAACGACATTTATCCCTTGCTTGCTGAGCGTATCTAGTACGTTCTCATTATACTTGGCTGTATCGATATCGTAGTCTGCTCGATTTGCATAGCTAAACATGCAGGGTACGGAGTAGGCCGTAGAAGTGCCGCAGGAGACGGCATCTTTAAAGCTATAAAGGTCTGTCTGCTTTGAGAGCAGCGGTGTGGTGTTACGCGCATAGCCATTTAAACCAAAATGATCCGCTCGAGCCGTTTCACCAACGACGAACACCATCAGTTTTGGTTTAGCATTGCCATTAACACTATTAGCAGGGGCTACGCGCTTTGCATCTGTCGCATGTAGCGTGAAAGTATCAGGACGCCGCAGCTCATTGACATAGTTTTCGCCAAGTTTGATCGTAGAGTAAATAGGCGTGATCGGGTTAGCATAAGAACGGACTTGTTTATGCTGACGAAAGAAGCTGGCGTACTGGTCACCAAATGGTAAAAGACACGCTGCGATCAATGCGATAGACAATATCAACGTGGCTGTTTTTTGTAGAATACTGCGTTGCCAAGTAAAGCGTTTTAGACGAATTTTGCTAATGATAAATGCTGGCAACACGCCTAATATCAGCAGTCGAATGACCATGCTGGGGGCAAACAATCCCATTGCCTCTGCTTGATCGGTCTCCAGGCTGTTGATCAGCATGTTGGTGTCAAATATCGTCCCATAAGCATCGGTAAAATAACCGCATATGGCGGCAGTAATCAGTAGCGCAATCAATACTGGTTTGGCAATTGGGCGATAGCAAAGCAGTTGCAATACCAGCCACATCAGTCCGAATAACAAGCCAGTAATAGACAGTATAAAGCCCATATTTGTGCTAAATGGATAGACCGCCAGCACCTGCTCAAAAAACCCAATATTGGCAGTCGCTACCAAATATAAAGCCACAATGAAAATAAGATAACTGAGACTTATCTCACGATCATAGAGCTGACTAAGGTAGCTGGTCTTTGTATTGGTATTGGGTGCGTTGATTTTGAGCGCATTGGTTTTGATGACTTGAGGTATGGACATACAGATACTTCTCAACAGATGGTAGGAAACGTCATTCCTTACCATAGCAAGTGGTCTGTTAAGAAGATGTTAAGGCGATTGATGCTAACTATAATAAGTTAGATGCTGAGGTGTTTTCTGAGATTATTTTATATATTTAAGTTAGGCAGGATTCATCATTGCCATTAACTGGGGCTTGTCCTTTATAGTGATAAAACCATAATGCATATCAATAAGGTGCTGCTTTTGCCATGATTGAATAATTTTATTGATAGTTTGTCTAGTAGTGCCAAGCATAAAGCCTAGCTCTTCTTGCGATAAGCGCAGATCTATTTTGATATCGTCTCCTATTTGCTGTCCATAAGTGTCGATCAGTCCAATCAGCATGCTAGCCAATCGCGCTGAGGTATTGAGTGAGGTAGCATCGTCAATCCAATCAAATGCTCGGCGAATCCGCTGGCAAGTTATAAGCGCCAGATGCTTGTATAAAATAGGATGCAACTGCGCTGTCTGAATGACTAGGTTTCTTGGGATTGAGATGAGCGTTACTTTGTTAATCGTCCACGCATCATGGGTGCGAGGATTGTCATCTATGATAGATATCTCACCAAACCACTCACCACTAGATAGATGCGCCAACGTCATGGCATGGCCACTAGCGCTCACGTTACAGACTCTAATCGTACCCGACACGACAAAGTGTAGCGCCGCATCATCGCTGTCACCGATAGCATGAATCATTTGACCTTTTTGGTATACCTTTAACACCGCATCGCCTGCCAATAGCGGCTGCACAATGGCTGGCAATTGACTAAACCATGGGTCGTTATTTAAATAATGATTGATATTCATAAGTGTAATGTTTTTGACAGATTTGGTTTTATGAAATGGTGTAAAGTAATCATTCAGGATATCTAACACAGTAAAGGAATACACCATGCAAACAACTATGCAAACTGCGACATCAACGGATTCAACCTCGAGTGTACACCATAATATGAGCGAACAAGAGTGGCAGATGCGCGTAAATCTTGCCGCCTGTTATCGAATGATTGCCTCTTATGGCTGGGACGATTTGGTATTCACTCATATCTCTGCGCGCGTACCAGGTACTGAGGATGAGTTTTTAATCAATCCATACGGAATGTTATTTGAAGAGATTACCGCCTCTAGTCTAGTCAAGGTCAATAAAGCAGGCGAAAAAGTAGCGCCATCAGAGTTCGACGTAAATCCAGCTGGATTTATCATTCATAGTGCTGTGCACGAAGCTCGTGATGATGCGCATTGTGTTATTCATTTGCACACAAATGATGGCGTTGCCGTCTCAGCGCAAGAAAAAGGCCTGCTACCTATCTCGCAACAATCATTGTTTCCGCTATCTAACTTGGCATACCACGACTACGAAGGCGTCGCATTAAACCCTGAAGAAAAGGTTCGTTTGGTTGCTGATTTAGGCGATGCTCACTTTATGATTTTGCGTAACCATGGTCTGCTCACCTGTGCCGATACGGTTGCCAATGCGTTTTTGTACATGTATATCATGCAAAGAGCGTGTGAAATTCAAATCAAAGCGCAGAGCGGGGGCGGTGCCTTGACACCAATATCAGCACAAATATTGGCTGGTATCCAAGCTGCCTCAGAGCAAGTCACACGTGGGGCAAATGGCGATATCGCATGGCCTGCATTGTTGAGAAAATTGCGCCGTACTGACCCATCATTTGAGGAGTAAATCTCTAATGATAACTCTTGATGAGTGGCAACGGCAGGGCCAGTATGAATCCATTCATGGGCACCAAATCTTTACTCGGTATGCAGGGGATAAGAGTGCGCCTGTATTGCTATTGATTCACGGTTATCCTAGTGCCAGTTGGGACTGGGAGGGCATGTGGGATGCGCTAACCGAGCACTATTATGTTATCACCCTCGATATGCTGGGGTTTGGGTTGTCAGATAAACCCAAAAACGCGCGCTATCTAATCAGTGAGCAGGCCGATATTTATCAAGCGGTTTTAGAAAAACTGGACGTCAGTGATTATCATATATTAGCACATGACTATGGTGATACGGTGGCTCAGGAATTGCTGGCAAGACAAGTGGAAGGGAGTGCTGAGCGACACATTGCTAGCGTATGCTTTTTGAACGGTGGTCTATTTCCTGAGACGCATAAACCTATCTTGGTACAGAAGCTACTGCTATCGCCATTGGGTCCTCTGGTATCAAAGCTGATTAATAAACAGAAATTTGCGGGCAGTCTACAGCGGATATTTGGCCCCGACACGCAGCCCACAGTAGAGGTGATAGATACGCTATGGCAGCTGTTAAATCACAATGATGGGTTGGGTGTGATGCATAAGTTGATTAACTATATGCCACAGCGTCAGCAGTACCGCGAGCGATGGGTAGGCGCGATTATCAACAGTACTGTATCAGTGAAATTGATCGCAGGTGCCAAAGACCCTATCTCAGGTCAGCATATGATTGATCGTTATCGTCAGCTGATACCCAACGCTGATATAACCAATATGCCTATGTTAGGTCATTATCCGCAGATAGAGGATGCAGCGGAAATCACAGCGGTTTATCTACAATTTAGACGCAGTATCCTGTAGATACAGTTCAATCCAACAAACGCAGGGCATCAAGTGGTGCTCTGCGTTTTTTTGTTCTCTTATCATCTTCTAACTCTTAAAAAAATGCATAAGTCTAAATGAGACTAACATCCGTGAGCGCAGTCACAGAGCTGTGCAAAAGGTTTTTGATAAAATGATCACTAACAAATGGCTAATTATCATTAAATGGCCTATATACATAGTGCTATAGTCGAGTCTATATAAGTCCGCTACATTGTCATCCTCGCTAAGCATACTAATGTATAACTTGCACTCGGTTTCCTTGTATCGAAATTATATTGAACTGACTATACAAGATACTGATGACTTGATAAAAAGGTATTTTAAAAAACTTGAGGTTTTGGAGCGTAGGCTAAGAGACTATCTTTTAAGTTTATTATGAGAATATAAAGTAATCGAGTAAAGCCTAACAGATATAACTGTTCTTAAAAGCTGTTATAAGTGGTTCCATTATACCAGTCTGTTATAAGTGGTCTGTTAATAGGTTTGAAGGGTAAGACAATTGGTTTCGTTGGGGTATACCTATATTAAAAATTAATAAAAAAGTGAGAACTCAAATGACTAACAACTATAAAGTATATTTAGGTAGTGAGTCAGGAAGAGATTATCAAGAAAGTTTTGAGCATGTTATGGGCATAGCTAATTTTATTATTAACCCAAGTGAAAATGAGGACCTTTCAGGTTCAAAACGTAAATTAAAAATTATTGAAACTTTCGAAGGTAATCCTTTAGCCTGTATGCGTGGTTTAGGTGTTTATTACGAAGCAAAAGCCTCCTCTGACTTACTACTACATGCTGATATTGATGCATTTAAGCAAGATGCTTATATGGCAGCCAAACTGCAAATGATGGGTAAAGAAGAAATCTATTGGGCATACAATGGCTATAATACTAATAACTTTTTTATAGCCATCATGTCCGATAATCTTGATTTAATCAGATTTTTGATTGAGCACCGAGATGAGGTTGTTGAAGTTAATGAGCTATATGATCGCAAAGATACCCGTTCCTATTTTAATAAGAACACCTTACTTGCACTAGCAGGAGAATGGACTGCATTAAAAGGACGTAGCTTGGTTTTTTTAGAAGATGATAACAAGGATAAACGAGATATCATAAGAATACCTGATCATGAGTTTTATATTGCTCTATGTGATAAAAACATAAAAGCTATGCAAATGGCACTAACTAAACTACTTGAACTTAAACTAGCAAAAAAGGCAGCTTATGACGCGAATACTTGGTTTGACTTTTATCTTCAGATACAAGTGCTGTTATATGCCAAGATTGCAGCAATACATGGCTATGATTTAGGTATAGATAGTCCAATTGCACCGAAAGAGCTGATAGAATTTAAACCTTTATCAAGCTACTCTCAACCTTATGATTTTATGACAGAGTTTAATTATAACCAACCGCAACAAGACTGGATTAATATGTGGCAAGAACGTATGAGAGTAGCTAGTGAGAAAAAGAAGAAAAAAGGACTATTTTCTTGGCTAAAGAAATAGTTTGCTTATAACAAGCGTAGAGACTATTTTGCCAAACTATCCAGTATGCTCCGTTCTTACCGAGGAAAGAAGCACAAGCCTAACTGTTAAAAAAAACTTTGCTTATTGCCCTTCTCTATTCTTAATGAACTCAGACATAGAGGTTATTGAAAAATCTAGTATATGTACACTATGAAGTACACTGTGATCGTTTCAGTATTTTAAATACTCGATACCATTAGCCTATAGCCAAATGTTCAAGTCCTCACTAGGGAACCGAACCTTTAGCAGCCGTATTTTGGCTTTTTTCACTGAATATTTTAGATAAGTTTAGGCTTTAGCGCTGTCTACCCAAGAGAACTCTTCTAGGATACGCATCCATTGATCGTCTAATCCCGCTTTTAGTACTAGTGGCTCACCAGTGACGGGGTGGCTGAGTGCCAAAGTCTGAGCATGCAGCAACATACGCGTGCAATCATAGTGAGTACGAAAAAATCGTGTATGACGTATATCGCCGTGACTGGTATCACCCACGATGTGATGGAATACATGTCTCATATGCCGACGCAGCTGATGTTTGCGTCCAGTTTCAGGCGTTAAGCGTACCAGACTATAGCGGCTAGTGGCATGCTTCTTTGATACTGCAAATGGCAGCTCAATTTGTGCCAAACTTTGCCAGTGAGTCACCGCTTCTTGAGCAGATTTATCTAAGTTGGCAAATTTATCGGCAATGGCATCAGGCTTAAAGCTAAGCGCATAATCAACAGTACCTTGCTCAGACATAAATCCGCGCACCACGGCCAAATATTGCTTGGTTACTTTGCGTTCAGTAAATGCTTCGGTAAGGCTACGTGCCACGTCTGAGCTCTTGGCAAATAACAATACACCTGATGTAGGTTTGTCTAACCTATGTACTGGAAACACATGACAGCCTACCGCATCACGTGTGAGCTGCATGGCAAAGCGTGTCTCACCTTTGTCCAGCCAACTGCGATGCACCAACAGACCAGCTTCTTTATTAATCGCTACTATATACTCATCTTCATAGATAATTTCTATTTGATCAGCAGTATTGCCTTCGATATCCATGTTTTTAGTGCTCATATTTTAGATGCGTCAATTATATATTCTTTTTATTGTACCTGTAGTGGCATAATAAATTTAGATAGTGTTGCAGAGAAAGTAAGCAGTAAAACTACCGCACCGATGTTTATCTCTTTGCCATTAGCAGCAGCGTTAATATAAATAGTAAAACGCTAAATGATAAGATGTCAGCTGCCGATGTATTGAGCATGAAAGTACCAACAACCATTTAATACTTCTCTATGCTCATTGTTTGTAATATATAAAGTATCAAGAAAGGAGTAGATTCATGAGTATTCAAACGTTTGAGCCAAAACTGGCTACTGTCGGCGGTATTCCAATCGCACGTTTACTACCTAACAAAGGCAAAAAACCTATCGGTGCGTGGTGCTTTTTAGATCATGCAGGTCCTGCTGATTTTGGTGTAGATGATGCAGGGATGCAAGTGGGACGCCATCCGCACATTAACTTGCAGACTTTCAGCTGGATGCTAAATGGTGAGGTGCTACACAAAGACAGTTTGGGCAATGAACAGGTTATTACCAAAAACCAAGTCAATGTCATGACCGCAGGTACAGGTCTGCACCAAGGCATCAGTCATACAGAACAAAGTGTCTTTCCAGATACGGGTGGTTCAGAAAATGCCGCACGTGGTATCAGTATGGTACAGCTATGGATTGCGCTTCCCACTGACCAGAAGATTGAGCGCAGTTTTCATCATTATCCTGAACTACCGACATGGAGCGAGGGCAACGTAGAGATGATACTGACGACAGGTAGCTATACCAATACATCAGGTGAGACATTTGAAGCGCCTACCATTCAGTATTCTAAACTGGTCGGTATAGATGTGTACTTCAAGCAAGATGGCGAAGCGACATTGAATTTAGAGCCAGACTTTGAGTACGGTATTTTGGTTTCAGAAGGGGAGGCAGAGTCTGAAGGCAAGGTCTGTCAGCAAGACCAGTTATTCTGTTTTCATGATATCGATGTCGCCAATAGTAAAAGTATTAAGCTGGTTGCCAAAAAGGGCACACGTATCATGTTCATCGGCGGCGAACCGCTGAATAACCAAGTGCTAATGTGGTGGAACTTCGTTGCTGATAACAAAGCTGAGATTGAACAATCTATTGTTGATTGGAATAATGGCCATGAGCGTTTCGGTAATGTTGACTCTGATATGAAGCGCTTGCCTGCACCTGAATTACCTAGGGGCTTTAAAGGCTGATTACAACTTGTCTCGCCACCTCAATATTTGACCTTAACTCGTAGAAAACTGCTTAAGTAAAATACTGCTTAAATAAAATAAGGGTAGTTTGACGTAAGGATTAGAAGGTGTAAGTCGACCAAATACCAAGTCCTGATTCACACATAATTATCACGATGTTAAATCACATATGAATCAGGACAACATTTGAGGCATACTCCAGTCGGCTTACAATCAAAACGCCAATGCTTAAGTTCTATAAAGGACTTTTACGACATGCCAGCCAAATTTGGTCTTTACTAGATGCGGAGTAAATAGTTCGCCGGTAAAGCAAACCTTATCGAATGGCCCTACCATATCACCTTTGCCAAACTCACCTAAGCTGCCACCTTTTTTACCTGATGGGCAGGTTGAGTATCGCTTGGCCAGTACATCAAACTTAGCGCCTTTTTTAAGCTTGGCAATAATGTCCTCAGCTTGTTCTTTATGTTTTACTAAAATGTGCAATGCGCTAGCGGTACGAGCCATAATGTAACCCTTTTATAAAATATCGATTATCAGGACATTATATCACTACTTACCTTGGTTGCTAACCTCACTTGTAGGTGCTGATTTCTCCCAAGTCATCCTTATACAATCGTGACTATAGGGGTTAGAGAAAAGAAGTTTTAGTCATGTAATGTTTTATTTAAACTACAGTCTTTATTTAAACTACAGCCCTTAAATGATGGACATAAAAAAAGCCTCAATCTTCAGATTGGGGCTTTTCGAATTGGGGAACTGTACTTTACTCATATCAAATCACGGAATCAAACTATCTACCAGAAGTTGAATACTAGTATTTAATGCCTCATTAGCGAACTTTTTATTTCTCAAGCTATGATTACACACCGCTTCAGTTTGCGTGGAAAAGTCAGAATAGTGCTGAGTGACTGCCCAAATATGAAAAATCAAATGGATGGCAGACACGGACTTAATCTTGTTATCTGCAATCCAGCCATCAATCACTGCCACCTTTTCACGAACCAAAGACCTCAAAGGGCCTTTTAATACGGCCATCAAATGAGGTGCCCCTTGTATAATCTCTAACGCATACAGTCTCGATGCTGCAGGTGATTTTTTTGAGATTTTATACTTTTCTTCAATATAGGTCTTAAGGGCAACCCTTGGGTCTTGGTTGGCGTTAATTTCACTCAAAGGCGATAACCACTTACTCAGCACCTTTTCTAAAACAGCAACATACAGAACTTCTTTACTTTGGAAGTAATAAAATATATTCGATTTAGATATATCAGCTTCGTCGGCAATTTGCTCCATTCGCGCGCCATTCAATCCCTCTTGGGAAAATACGATCAATGCAGCATTGATGATATGTTCTTTCTTTTTTAATATCTTTGCACTCGTCTCTGTCTCTTCTTTTAGTGCGTATTCTTTCACTATATTTTCCCTCATCGTAAAGCCATATGAACCTAATTTTAAATGATAGTTGATTCAATTTAGAAAAGGGTAGAAGTAACCAGATGCAGATGCAGATGCAGATGCTACTGGTTAATAAAAACAGATATGCCAACTACTCCAACAGCGAGCAATACCATATCGGTTTACAGGTTCACCGACTAAAGCAACCTGCTGTTGAACAGTCTTTTCTGCTGCTCATTCCACCTTATCTCCATTCAAACCACCATCAAAATATACTTATAAATAATTTATACATTTGTGCACTATTTTATAACACTTTGCACCAATTTATAACAGCCCGCACTATTTTTCTGCATATTTTTAGACCATATGGTTTAATAATTTTTGAATTAAAATAATATAAGTTATTGATAAATAGAGATTAATTAATTTGGCATAAATTATGCTATATAAAAAACATGAAATAATCTTTATTTCTTTTATCGCTCTTTTCTTCTTCAAACGTATAGGTGAAATCATGGAAATAGGTATTTTTTGTCCGATTGGCAACAACGGCTGGTTAATTTCAAAAAACGCGCCGCAGTACAAGCCAACATTTGAGCTAAATAAACAGATTGTGCAACGTGCTGAGCACTATGGTTTTGATTTTGCGCTCTCAATGATCAAGCTACGCGGCTTTGGCGGGGAGACGGAGTTTTGGGATTATAACCTCGAAAGCTTTACTTTGATGGCAGGGCTTGCGGCAGTCACGTCCAAAATAAAAATCTATGCCACATCAGCAACGTTAGTCATGCCGCCCGCAATCGTAGCGAGAATGGCATCGACGCTTGATAGCATCTCAAACGGACGTTTTGGATTGAATGTCGTGACTGGCTGGCAAGAAGCAGAATATGGACAAATGGGAATGTGGCCAGGCGACGATTATTTTGGTAAGCGCTATGACTACCTATCTGAATATGTCCAAATTTTAAGAGATCTGTGGGCGACAGGCCAATCTGATTTGAAGGGTGAGTTCTTCCAGATGGATGACTGTCAAGTGAAGCCCATTCCAAAAGCGGATATGAAGATTATCTGTGCGGGTCAATCAGATACAGGGTTAGCGTTTTCTGCAAAACATGCTGATTACAACTTTGTTTTTGGTAAAGGTCTAAACACACCTACCGCTTATGCTGGTATCAATGACCGATTAAAGGTACACACGGATAAGACGGGCCGTAATGTTCCGACCTATGTTCTCTTTATGGTCATTGCAGATGAGACCGATGAAAAAGCCCAAGCAAAATGGCAGTCATACAATGACGGTGCGGATTTCGAAGCCATTGATTGGTTGCAGTCACAAGGCGGTAAGGACAAAACATCAGGCAAAGATACCAATATTCGCCATATGGCCTCAAGCGTCTCGCCAGTCAATATCAATATGGGTACGCTGGTCGGTTCTTTTGAAAACGTAGCCAGCATGTTAGACGAAGTCGCTGAAGTACAAGGTACTGATGGCGTCTTACTGACCTTTGATGACTTCGTACAAGGTGTTGAGGATTTTGGCAGTAAGATTCAGCCCTTGATGCAGAGCCGCATCAATGTCGATACCCCAGTTGCCAGCCAAGCTGTCAGCGAAGCCTAATAAAAGGAGTGGATATGAATTCGGTTAATACCATTTGTGCAGACTTTACCAAGGAATCCTCTCCTGTCTTAGAGTCGTTGCCTGAACCTATCAAGTTAGACCCCTCACAGACGGCACTGATCGTCGTGGATATGCAAAACGCTTATGCCAGCCAAGGCGGTTATCTAGATTTGGCTGGGTTCGATGTCACAGCAACCAAACCCGTCATCGATAAAATCAAGCAAGCGGTGGATATTGCGCACCAAGCTGGCATACAAGTCATTTACTTCAGAAATGGTTGGGACAACAAATATGTAGAAGCGGGTGGTAGTGGATCGCCCAATTATCACAAATCAAATGCCCTAAAAACCATGCGTAAGAATCCTGAAATTGAGGGAACGCTATTAGCAAAAGGGGGCTGGGATTATGAGTTAGTTGACGAGCTTAGCCCTGCGCCTCAAGACATCGTTATAGATAAACCTCGTTATAGCGGCTTTGCGAACACCAACTTCGATAGTGTATTGCGATCACGTGGCATACGTAATCTATTGCTCACAGGTATCGCGACTAACGTCTGTGTTGAATCTACGCTTCGAGATGGGTTCTTCCTTGAGTATTTTGGGGTGTTATTAGATGACGCTTGTTATCAGGCAGGACCAGTAGAGGCTCATGAGGCCACACTATATAACGTAAAAACCTTTTTTGGTTGGGTGTCTGATGTTGCCAGCATGCAGCAGTGTTTTTCAGATAGCTAATATTTTACCTAGCCAGTTTTTAGAAATCTAAACCAAGCGTTTCATACTTAACCTAACCGCAATAGGAATGTAGATATGTCTAAACAAGTGATTATCCCTGAAGGCACCAGCAAACCGTTAGCCCCTTATGTACCAGCGACTAAGGCCGACAACATCGTTTATGTCTCTGGAACCTTGCCCTTTGATGAAAACAACGATGTCGTACATGTGGGTGATGCCGCTGCTCAAACCCGCCATGTGTTAACAACGATTCAAAACGTTATTCAGACCGCTGGCGGCGATATGGATGATGTGACCTTTAATTCGATCTTTGTAAAAGATTGGGCAGATTATGACGCGGTCAATCAAGTCTATGCAGAATTTTTTCCCAATGAAAAGCCAGCAAGATTTTGTATCCAATGTGGATTGGTGAAACCAGACGCCCTCGTCGAAATCGCGTCCATAGCGCACATTGGATAAAAACCTGTTTAAAAATAACTGCATTTAGTGAATTTAAAGTTACCTGACATCTAACCCCCTAGTATTGGACTGTAGTAGGGCGCTTTAGTTGACTACACATGTGGCGGAATATTGTTTAAAAGGAAATGACAGATGAATACAGTAATTAAAGAAAGCCAAGTAACGCAATCCTCATTAATGAAACATAAGTCTAAAGAATCATTCACCTCTACGGCAGGAAACTTAACCGACATGCAGCAGTCTTTTAGAGATGCGATGAGCAAGTTGGCGGCTGCCGTGAACATTATTACCACTGAGGGTCCAGCAGGGCGCGCAGGATTTACCGCCTCAGCAGTATGCAGTGTCACTGACGAACCGCCAACCCTATTAGTGTGTCTAAACCGAAGCGCTTCTGTATACAAGTTTTTTAAAGAAAATATGGTGCTATGCGTCAACACACTTGGTCTTGAACATAAAGACTTAAGCGGTGTGTTCGGCGGTAAAAAGGCGCTGGAAGAAAGATTTGAGCAAGGCAACTGGTCTACGCTGTCAACCGGATCGCCTGTATTAGAGGATGCCAGTATCTCTTTTGATTGCAAAATCAAACTCATCAGCTCGGTGGGGACCCACGATATTCTTATTTGTGAAGTATTGGATATCAAACACAAGCCTGATTGCGAAAGTCTCATCTATTTCAATCGAGACTACCATCAATTGAGTAAGTGCAAAAACTAAGTATCACACCTCTACTTTTTTTAAGGATATTCAAAATGGATAAATGGTTTGTGAAATGGCGTCCCTACACCGGGAACCTAGAAACGACACCGGTAGGTATCAATGAATACTTACCAATGGGTAAAAGTGTGGTGTTAGGCGCACAGCACTCATTCGCAATGTTCGGTGCGACAATCTTAGCTCCCTTACTGATGGGCTTTGATCCTAGCTTGACCATGCTGATTACTGGTATAGGCACGATACTTTTCTTTCTTATTACTGGTGGTCACGTACCAAGTTATTTGGGCTCTAGTTTTGCATTTATCGGAGCGGTTGCAGCAGTAACAGGCTATAGCGGTACTGGTATCAATCCAAATATTGGCATTGCGCTTGGGGGCACACTGGTCTGCGGGGTCTTATACGCATTGATGGGTCTGCTGGTGATGAAGACAGGTGCAGGATGGATTGAGAATTTGATGCCACCTGTGGTCACTGGGTCCATTGTGATGATTATCGGGTTGAACCTAGCGCCTGTCACCATACAAAGCGTCATTGGCAGTAGTTTTGATTCTTGGATGGCGTTAGTCACCGTGTTGTGTATCTGTTCAGTCGCCGTATTCACCAGAGGTATGGTCAGACGCTTGCTACTGTTAATCGGGCTAGTTGCCGCCTATTTTATTTATTTCCTATTAACGAATGTGATGGGTATGGGCAAGCCTATTGATTTTAGTCCAATTGCGAATGCTGCTTGGTTTGGTCTGCCAACACTATATTCTCCTGTCTTTGAGACCAGTGCCATATTAGTCATCGCACCCGTCTTTATCATCTTAATTGCTGAAAATCTTGGTCATTTCAAAGCAGTAGAGGCCATGACTGGCAAAAGCATCTCACCTTATATGGGTAGAGCGTTCTTTGCTGACGGCCTTTGTACCACGCTTTCGGCTTCGGTAGGCGGCACTGGTATGACGACTTATGCAGAAAACATCGGCGTCATGGCAGCGACCAAAATTTACTCTACAGTTGTCTTTGTCATAGCAGGTGTTTTTGCAATCTTATTGGGTTTATCCCCTAAGTTTGGAACCTTGGTAAGTACCATCCCAGTGCCTATTTTGACCGGTGCTTCAATCGTTGTCTTTGGCTTGATTACGATAGCTGGTGCGCGTATTTGGATGAATGCAAAAATTGATTTTAGTAAGAATGGCAATATGTTGGTAGCCGCCGTTCCAGTCATCCTAGGCACTGGTAACTATTCATTAAACATTGCTGGCTTTGATTTAGGTGGTATCGGTACCGCTACTTTTTTAGCCATTCTTATGAACCTCGCTTTCAATTTTAAAAACAAACAAAAAGAGATGAGCGTGACCACTGAGAGAGAAATTGCTACATCAGAGCCGCTCTTAAAACTCAATCCATAAATTTAAACCCTATTTGATATTACCTTAAGGAATCGTGTCATGACTGCAGAACTACGTAACGTACAACAATTGATAAACGGCGAATTTACCGAGTCAACTACCATAGAATGGATTGATATCACCAATCCAGCCACTCAAGAAGTTATCGCCAAGGTACCACAATCAACACCTGCGGAAATCGAGCAAGCTATCAAAACGGCATCTGAGGCTTTTCAGAGTTGGCGTGTCACACCTATCAGTAAACGAGCTCGTGTTTTCTTAAAGTATCAACAACTGATACGTGAAAATATGGATGAGCTGGCAGCGCTACTGACTGAAGAACAAGGTAAGACACTGGCAGATGCTAGAGGTGATGTATTTAGAGGTCTTGAGGTCGTAGAGCACGCATCAGGTATCGGCAACTTGCAACAAGGTGGCTACATCGAAAACGTCGCCAGTAGTGTTGATATGTATACCGTTCAGCAGCCAATAGGCGTCTGTGCAGGTATCACCCCCTTTAATTTTCCTGCCATGATACCGCTATGGATGTTTCCAATGGCCATCGCCACAGGCAACACGTTCATCTTAAAACCCTCTGAACAAAACCCAATCGTTACCATGAGATTGGTTGAGCTGGCGCTTGAAGCGGGTATACCAAAAGGGGTATTAAATGTGGTTCATGGTGGCAAAGACACGGTGGATGCGCTGTGCGATCACCCTGATATAAAAGCGATATCTTTTGTTGGTTCAACAGCAGTTGGTAAGCACGTATATGACCGAGCCGGTCAGGCTGGTAAACGTGTGCAATGTATGATGGGTGCGAAAAACCATGCCGTTATCATGCCTGATGCCAATAAAGAACAAAGTCTGAATCAGTTAGCAGGCGCAGCATTTGGTGCAGCAGGTCAGCGATGCATGGCACTGTCTGTCGTGGTGTTGGTTGGGGAATCTAAACAGTGGGTTGATGAGATTGTAGAAAAATCAGCACAGCTAGTAGTGTCTGCTGGCAAGGATGATAAAGATTTAGGTCCGCTAATATCTAAGCAAGCCAAAGCCCGTGTCGAGCGCTTAATCCAAGCGGGTATAGATGAAGGTGCGCATCTAAGACTAGATGGGCGCGGTTGTCAGGTAGCAGGTTACGAGGATGGTAACTTTGTTGGTCCAACCATCTTGGACAATGTAACAGCTGATATGAGCTGCTATACCGAAGAGATCTTTGGTCCTGTCCTATGCATTATGTATGCCGACACGCTTGAGGAAGCCATTAAGATTATCAATACCAATCCGAATGGTAATGGTACCGCAATTTTCACCCAGTCTAGCGCCCATGCACATAAGTTCCAACAAGATATCGATGTTGGACAAGTTGGTATTAATTTACCAATTCCAGTACCGCTACCGATGTTTTCGTTTACAGGGTCTAGAGCCAGTAAGCTCGGTGACTTAGGTCCTTACGGCAAGCAAGCGGTGCAGTTTTATACGCAGACTAAAACAGTGATATCACGCTGGTTTGATGAAGATGCTAGTGAAGGCGTAAATACCACTATCTCTATGAAGTAGCTGTACGGCCATATCAAACGTAGGACGTTATGTAGAGCGTGTGATCAATTGACAATAGGCTCTACATAACAACATATAAAAGTAAATATAAATGTAAATGGTGGGTTTTATGAATATCAATACAATACCAGAAATCATTGAAGATATTAAAGCAGGCAAGATGGTCATCATTATGGATGATGAGGATAGAGAAAATGAAGGTGACCTGATCATGGCAGCCACTTTAGCCAAACCTGATGATATCAATTTTATGATCACTCATGCCAGAGGTTTGGTTTGTTTGACCTTGACGTCCGAGCGTTGCAAAAAATTAAAATTACCCCTGATGTGCAAAGACAATAAGGCACCTTACAGTACAAATTTTACTGTTTCCATTGATGCGGCAAAAGGGGTAAGTACTGGAATATCAACGGCAGACAGAGCTCAGACTATCAAAACTGCCGTGTCTCCAGACGTTACCTTTGATGACGTCGTAACCCCAGGACATATTTTCCCACTAATGGCTAAAGAAGGCGGTGTCTTAGAGCGGGCTGGGCATACGGAGGCAGGTTGTGACCTAACGAGACTGGCTGGCTTTGAGCCTGCTTCGGTTATTGTAGAAATTATCAACCAAGATGGTGAAATGGCTCGTAGAGACGATCTGATGAAATTCGCTGATATTCATAACCTAAAGGTCGGCACTATAGACGCGTTAATTAAATATATTAAATCTCAAGAGGCTGTCGAGAGTAAAGGTGAAAACGAAGTCGAAAACTTCGAAGAAACTGTAACGTATGAATATGATGAAAGCGATGAGCGTACCGTTGAGTTGATTTAGTAAACTTAATTTAACTTTACTTTATAAGCTATTAGATACTTTTACCGCAATTTGAAATTTACTAAAATTGGATGAAACCCTATGTTAGTTAAAAAATATCCTTGTAAGAACGACACGTCAGAAACGGTCGTATTTAGTTCAGGTTTAGGCGGGCATGCTGATTTTTGGTTACCTCAAATTGAGAGTTTTACCGAGTATTATAATGTGATTTGCTATGAACAAGAGGGCGTATCGCCTGATAGTGATCTCTTACCCGATGACTATTCTATGCAAGATTTAGCAGAACAATTAATTGAAATATTAAAACAAGAAGGGCTGTCTAATTGTCATTTCGTCGGTCACGCGCTTGGCGGATTTATCGGTATGGAAGTCGCTTATAAAGCGCCAGAATTGTTAAATAAACTGGTCATCTTAAATGGTTGGGAAAGCCTCGATCCTCACACTATCAAATGTTTTAGGATGCGAACCAGTTTGCTACAAGATACAGGTATAGAAGCATTTGTGCGCGCCCAAGCGATATTTTTGTACCCGCCAATATGGATCTCAGACAACATAGACGCACTCACGCAAAAAGAAAACAAAGCCATCGATCACTTTGCGCCAGTCGAGAACGTCTCAACGAGACTAAAAGCCTTGCAGGCTTATCAGCCCCTGATAAATGCCAAGCATATCAAAAATAAGACGTTAGTCTTAAGCAATCTTGATGATGTGTTGGTGCCATGGCAACGCGGTCTGGCGCTAGCCGATAGTATGCAAAACGCCCAGTTTGAGTTAATGGTGACGGGTGGCCATGCCAGCACAATCACAGAGACCTGCTCAACCAATAGCAAAATTCTTCAATTCTTATCCAAAATTTAATATCAATAAGGAAATGTTATGACTGACTCCCTATCGTTATCCTCAGAAGGTCTTGATCAGCTGTTTGGTAAGGCCAGATCCTTTAACGCTTGGCAAAAAAAAGACGTGCCAGATGTACTACTTGAAGAGATCTATCACTTGGTTAAAATGGCGCCTACTTCGGCTAACTGTTCACCGGCGCGGTTTGTATTTCTCAAATCTGATGACGCTAAAGCACGCTTAGAGCCAGCATTGTCATCAGGTAATATCGAAAAAACAATGACGGCACCTGTCACAGTGATTGTCGCTTATGATAATGAGTTTTATGATCAGCTTCCCAAATTATTCCCACATACGGATGCCAGATCGTGGTTTAACTCTAGTCCTGAACTTATAAAAGAAACGGCGTTTAGAAACAGTTCTATGCAAGCAGCCTATCTAATTTTGGCTTGTAGAGCCTTGGGTTTAGACACCGGCCCTATGTCTGGATTTAATAATGAATTAATAGATAAAACTTTTCTTAAAGATAG
The DNA here is from genome assembly GCF_904846705.1 of Psychrobacter sp. Pi2-52. Taxonomy (GTDB): domain Bacteria; phylum Pseudomonadota; class Gammaproteobacteria; order Pseudomonadales; family Moraxellaceae; genus Psychrobacter. The sequence continues at coordinate 74,393 of NZ_CAJHBS010000001.1, read as the reverse complement.
CAAATGGACTTCAAATCTACTCATCAATATAGGTTATGGTCAAGAGGATCAGTTATACAGCCGTCTGCCAAGATTGGACTTTGATGAGGCTTGTCAGATTTTATAAGAAACAAGTACTTCAACCATATGGAAAGGTAGCGGCTTTCGACTGGGTTATTAAGTGAACCATGATGACGCTTAATAACCATTTTTGATTACAGTGCTCTGAAACCAAAGGTTTTTCGCTACAGCTCTTTTATTGCAGCCCTGAAAAAAGCCCCAACCTTGAGATTGGGGCTTTCTACATTTGGGAAGTATAAGCAGACTCAGAGCTGATGGTAAATGTGACTATTTTAATGAAAACAAATATTGACATCACTAGATCACAGTCCAAGTAGGGCTAGAGCATTGTATTCTTAGACTGTGCTGAACATACTTCTCTAGATAAGGTCATATTACAAACTCGACAGCAGAACACTTGTTTCGCTATTCAAAATGCCATCAATCTCTCTGACTTGACGCAGCACTTCATCAAATTCTCTCAAGCTTGTCGTGTGTATCTCTCCTACCAAGTCCCATGCCCCATTGGTCGTATGTAGCTTAATCAATTGCGGGATACCCCGCAGTTTCCTAATCACTTGTGAAGTAGATTTTCCTGTTACCTCAATCATCATCATCGCTTTAACTGTTTCTTTATCTAATGCTTCATGCACTCGAATCGTAAATCCTAAAATAGCACCGTTGTGAATCAGTCTATCCAATCTGTTTTGGACAGTGGCACGAGAGACTTTGAGTTTTTTAGCCAGGTTTGAGATGGTTGCTCGACCATCTTGTCGAAGTTCAGATATCAGTTCGCTATCTAAAGAGTCATAAGTGTAATACGCCATAAAAATGTTTCCTTCACTAGATTTTGACATTATGCTAAGTAGCACCTAACAATGTGTCAAAAAAATATCCATATTTGGTAAGTTATTGACATTTTAACTGACAATTATAATTGGTAGCATATTAATTGTCGGTTAAATAAATAATATTCATGGAATGGAGCAAAATTAATGTCTAAATTTATCGTATCACAGAAACAAGGTGTGCCATTTGTTAGCGTACAGGCGATGGCTGAGATCATTAGTAATTATGGTATAGAGCAGACGATAAAAGAATTGGTAGATGCTTTAGAACAAGATTTTTCTCGTTGGGATAGTTTTGAAAAATCCAGTCGTTTTGCTTCTCATTCCAAAGACGGTGTCATAGAGTTGATGCCTGTCAGCGATGGTGAAATGTTTGCGTGCAAATATGTCAATGGCCATCCTATCAACACCAAGCGCGATTTGCAGACGGTAGCCGCTTTTGGCTTATTGTCTGATGTCGATACCGGCTATCCCATTCTGCTGACAGAGATGTGTATCTTAACCGCCCTACGCACTGCGGCGACTTCTGCATTGGTTGCCAAACATTGTGCGCCCAAAAACGCCCAGACTTTAGCGCTTATCGGTAATGGTGCTCAGGGTGAGTTCCAAGCAATGGGTATGAAAGCAGTCGTGGGTATCTCAAAAGTACGTTTATATGATGTCGACCCAGCCGCATCTGAAAAAGTAGCGCATAACCTTGCCGATTCAGGTCTAGAGATTACTATTTGCAAAACGGTAGAAGAAGCGGTCGAAGGTGCAGATATCATCACCACTTGTACCGCAGATAAGAAAAACGCCACCATCCTCCGTGATGATATGGTCAAAAAAGGCGTCTATATTAATGCCATCGGTGGTGACTGTCCTGGCAAAACAGAGCTAGATGCCAACATCTTGTTAAGAGCCGATCACGTGATTGTGGAGTTTGAACCACAAACCCGTATTGAAGGCGACATTCAACAGCTTTCTCAAGATTTCCCTGTGACAGAGTTTCACCGCATCGTAAATGGTGAAAAAGAAGTACGCACTAGTGAGGATAACTTGGTTGTATTTGATGGTGTTGGTTTTGCCTCAGAAGATTTTACGGCTTTGGTATTTTTGCGTGATTTGATCAAAAAGCAGGATGCATATGAGTTGCTTGACTTGATTCCTCAGCAACAAGACCCTAAAAACCTCTATTCGGTCGTCAAAGCTCATAGTAAAGATCATAGCCTAGAGACGGATGAAGCGATGGCCGTATCATAAGTCATTTGAATATAGAAAATAGAAGTTCAATGCCAGATGTGGACTCAAATGATGAAAAAATTGTTTTATTTAATAGAGACAAAATAATGAATGATTTAATGAAAAACGTGCGAATAGTAGAAGTTTATTCAGATGTTGCAGGGCATAAAAAAGGCGCGTCACTAGGAATTGATGCATTGCGCGCGTCATCAAAAGAGATGAACGCAGACTACTATGAAAAATTGCAACTTGATAGTATAAAAAATGAATATATACATGAAGAAGAATCGTCATTTAAGCATGCAAAATACGCCGATGTAATTGAACCTGTTATTTCTAAATTGGCGCATAAAATCAAAGATATAAGAAATGAGAATCAATTTCCTATTGTTATTGCAGGTGATCATTCTAGCTGTGCAGGCACCATGCACGGTCTAAAAATGGCACATCCTGATGCTGAAATCGGCGTGGTTTATATAGACGCACATGCTGATTTTCATTCACCATATACCAGCGGATCAGGAAATATGCATGGCATGCCTTTGGCAATGGCTTGTGCCATTGATAATTTGGAATGTCAGCGTAACGAGCTTTCTGAAAAAGAAAAAGAGTATTGGGAAAAGTTGAAGTTTATGGCATCGAGCGAGCCATCAATTAAGCCAGAAAACGTGGTGTTTTGTGCGGTTAGAGATTATCAAGAAGAAGAGATGGCTCTAATTAGAAGACATAAAATCCCTTTATATAGCGTGGCTGAGATAACCCAAAAAGGTATCAGTTCTACCGTAGAGGAAATCTTCAAAAAACTAGAATATTGCGATCATATTTATGTGTCGTTTGATGTTGATAGTGTTGATCCTTTATATGTGCCAGGAACCGGTACGCCTGCAATGAATGGCCTATCATACGAACAAGCGATGCAACTTAACATAGAGTTAATTAAGAATAAGAAAGTATGCTGCTGGGAAATGGCAGAGATAAATCCTTTGTACAATAACTCAAAAGATGACTCGACCAGAATATTTAAAATTTTAGAGAAAGTGACCCACACACTTTTGAGCAATTACTAGTATTAAATATTCAAAATAAGTAAAAGAATCTAGCCTAAAGGGGTTTGTTAAAACTTTCTTTAGGTTGGTTAAAAAGGGACTGCGAGTAAAAATAATATGGACATTATTAAAGCCAGCGCTGCAAGTCGAGATGTTAGCGGTATCAATATCAGACAATTTTTGAAGTTCTTTATCCCATCTATTATAGGTTTGATGCTTTTCGTATTTCCAATTCCTTATGTGGACGGTCAGTTTGTCACCTATGCAGAAGGATTTACCATTCCTATATCTGTATTGAAGGATTACATACAGGGTTATATCGGTGACCTTCTGCCGTTATTGGTTGTCACCTCAATCATGATTACCTTGTGTTGCACCTTATATACTAAAATCATGAAACCTGCATTTATTCTGAATAATGCGTTTTTAAATAACTTATTAAACGTTACAACACCATGGCTTGTTATCAGAATGCTTGGTGCATTTTTCGTTGTCGTGACCTATTTTAAATTTGGGTTTGAAGCAATATATTCAGACAATATTGGCGGCTTAATATTATATGAGTTAATGCCAATACTTTTTATTGTATTTTTCTTGGCTGGATTGCTGCTACCGTTATTGCTTGATTTTGGCTTATTAGAATTTTTTGGGGTTCTACTAAGTAAAGTAATGAGACCTTTATTTGGCTTACCAGGTAGGTCATCTGTAGATTGTTTAACGTCATGGTTGGGTGATGGCACTATCGGTGTGTTATTAACCGATAAACAATTGGAAGGTGGGTTCTATACCAAAAAAGAAGCGGCAATTATTGCTACAAGTTTTTCAGCAGTGTCGATTACATTCTGTTTGGTTGTCATCTCTCAGGTTAAGCTCGAGAGCTACTTCATCAATATGATTGGGGTCGTTGCTTTATGCGGCATTGTTTGTGCGCTAATAGTACCAAGGTTATTGCCCTTATCTAGAATTGAAGATACTTATACTATCGAAAACAGTGATAGAGATCACGAAACCATTCCCGAAGGAAAAACGTTATTCACCCACAGTTTGCATAAAGCTGTCCAAAAAGCAGACAAGAGCCCAAGTTTTCTTACTTTCTTAAGAGATGGACTAAAAAATATTTTGGATATGTGGATTGGGATATTGCCTGTCGTTATGGCAATCGGCACTATGGGTCTAATCGTTGCAGAAGAAACACCTGTATTTGATTATTTAGGTATGCCGTTTATTCCATTCTTAGAGTTATTGAACATACCTTTTGCTGCAGAAATGTCAAAAACGATCATGGTAGGTTTTGCAGACATGTTCTTGCCGGCTATTATCGGTTCTTCAATCGAGTCAGAATTAACGCGATTTGTTATCGCTTGCTTGTCAGTGTCTCAATTGATCTATATGTCAGAAGTCGGCGGATTGATTTTAGGGACAAAAATCCCAGTGAGCTTTTTTCAACTATTAGTCATTTTTCTACTAAGAACAATCATCTCATTACCGATCATTGCGGTATGTGCTCATATGATTTTCTAAATAGAACTTATTAAAAATTAGCTACACCACGTTTGAACAGAGAGTCAGCAGCAAAAAACCACCTTGATAGGTGGTTTTTTGCTGTCAGTAACAAGCTATAGTTCGATTCAAATAATTTCAATATAAGGAAATCGAGTTCAAGCGATATATTATTTCTTGCAACCATACAAAAATAGATATACGATTTATATACGTTTCGTATATTAAGGTATTTTTATGGGTATTGTGAAAATTGATGATGAACTGCATGAAGATATTCGTAAAGCAAGTGCCGTCATGGTGCGCTCCATTAACGCACAAGCCGAATATTGGATGAAGATAGGCATGCTCGCTGAAGCCAACCCTAATATGTCTTACAACCAAATTATCAATGAGCAAATGAGACAAGCTGATGTCAATGTAAGGAACCTTATAGATGGATAAGGTCATAATTAAAAATGCAGCGGAATTGGAAATCATGCGCGAGTCTGGGCGACTTCTAGCCTCTGTCTTTGATTATCTTGATGAGCAAATTACAGTCGGTACTTCTACGATGGACATCAATAACCTTGCTGAGCACTATATTGTCGATCAGTTAGGTGCACGTCCAGCCAGTAAGGGTCAGTATGGTTACCAATATGCATTGAATACCTCAGTGAATAACGTGGTCTGTCATGGCGTTCCTTCAGAGCAGCAAATACTTAAATCGGGTGATATTGTGAATGTGGATATTACCCTAGAACAAGGGGGTTTTATCGCTGATTCTAGCAAAATGTATCTGATAGGTGAAGTGGCACCACTTGCAAAACGCTTGGTTGATCACACCTATGAAGCCATGTGGGAAGGAATACGAGTGGTGAAACCTGGAGCAACGCTGGGTGATGTTGGTCATGCCATCCAAAGTTACGCTGAGCAGCAAGGCTACTCTGTAGTGCGAGAGTATTGCGGCCACGGTATTGGACGCGAAATGCATGAGGGACCGCAAGTTTTGCATTACGGGCATCAAGGAAAAGGCCTAGTCCTACAAGAAGGTATGACATTTACCATTGAGCCGATGGTCAACCAAGGTAAGGCCAAAGTTAAGGTCAAAAAAGATGGCTGGACTGTAATCACTAATGATAAAAAATTATCTGCTCAGTGGGAGCATACAATTGCGGTTACTTCTGACGGCTATGAGGTTCTCACTTTGCGAAGAGATGAGCTTATTTAAACTATTTAACATTTGAATGGCTATTCGGTAAGGCGCTTCTATAATTCAGAAGCGCCTTTTCTTAGGATGTCATGTGACCGTTATTTAGCCAGTTATGGCTAAGAATAAAGTGACAGACATCAAAGGCAAAAGCCCCTGCTACGTCAACAATCAGTAGCAAAGGACTCTTTGATACATATAAAGATATCTACAGAACTGCTTTGGTCGCGCCAGCCGCCCGTTCGATCAATAAATCCACGGGAGCATCAGGACTTAATGTACCAAAGGCCAGTCCATGCTCATTCCCAATTCTAGAACGACAGAATGCCTGAGCGATCTCTGTATGTTCAGTCTGTAGTAGTATCGAACCCTGTAGCATCAATGCCAGGCGCTCAATCACATAACGACTACGGAACTCCAAGGTTTGCGTATCCTCAAGTCGCTCTATTAGCAGGTGTAATTCTTTATCATAGTCAGCATTTTTCCCTACTGCTTGCTGCAATTCCTTAAACAAAGCTTGCTGAGTTTCTGGCTCCTTGTTCAAGGCACGCAGCACATCTAGACACTGCACATTGCCGCTGCCTTCCCAGATTGAGTTTAGCGGTGCTTGCCTGTACAGACGCGGCATAATAGTCTCTTCGACATAGCCGTTACCGCCCAAACATTCTTGTGCCTCATTGATAAAAACGGGCGCGCGCTTGCATATCCAATACTTCCCAATTGCTGTCGCGATACGAGCAAGTGCGGCTTCATGAGGATCTGTTTCTATCCTATCAACAGCGTGCGCAATACGCATTGTTAGGGCCAAAGCCGCTTCTGACTCTAATGCTAAGTCTGCCAGCACATTACGCATAATAGGCTGGTTGACTAATAATTTACCAAAGGCTTCGCGTTGACTGGTGTGATGAATCGCTTGAACGATCGCTTGGCGCATTTGGGCTGAGGAGCCAATCATACAGTCAAGTCGGGTTAGCGCGACCATCTCGATAATGGTAGGGATACCGCGACCTTCAATGCCCACTAACTCACCGAATGCGCCTTGAAACTCTACCTCGGAGGAAGCGTTTGCCCAATCTCCTAATTTGTCTTTTAAACGTTGAACTTGTACGGCATTGCGTGTCCCATCAGGCCGAAAGCGTGGTACTAAAAAACAACTAGGTCCACTGTCAGATTGGGCCAAGACGAGATGAGCATCACACATTGGCGCTGAGAAAAACCATTTATGCCCAATGATTTCATAAGAGCCATCTTCTTGCTGTATAGCCCGAGTCGTATTGCGACGTAAGTCTGACCCACCTTGTTTTTCTGTCATGCCCATGCCCATAGTACAGCCTAGTTTTTCTTCCATAGGTAAGCTGCGTGGATCATAGTGTTCGGATAACAGCTTGGGCAGCCATTTTTCGGCTAGCACTGGCGAATGACGTAGGGCAGGGATAGCAGCATAGCTCATAGACATAGGACAACCAAACCCAGCCTCAGGCTGTGAGCCCAGATACATGACTGCCGCCCGAGCCACGTGAGCACTATCACGATCTTCATTACGCCAAGCAAAGTTGCTCATGCCGTATTTCATTCCTGCATGCATCAAATCATGGTAAGCCGGATGAAACTCTACCTCATCTATACGCCGACCATAGCTGTCAAAGCTGCGTAGTTTAGGCTTGTTTTCGTTGGCTAAGAATCCACTGGTGATCAGATCTCCACCAGTCAGTGTCCCAAATTCCCTTAAATGACTTTCTGCCCAAGCAGCACCTTCTCTTGCGACCGCTTCTTTGAGCGCTGTATCTGTTTCCCATGCATTATAATTGGCTAAGGCAAAGGGTTGATTCTGCACCTCATGGGTCTTAAATTGATTTACAATTGACATGATGATTATCATCCCTGATGTTAAATGTCATTTACTAAGTTTCAGTAGTTCAGTAATTTTCAAGATCAGTATTACATATAAAAAATAATTACGTCAATAGGTGTAATATGAACAAACCAACGCCTCGTTTATTGCTTTTACGCTTACTTATGGTGGCAGAGGCAAACACACTTAGTGCTTCCGAAGCGGTGCTGGCAGGCTCTATCTTTGGTATGACAGAAAATAGTATACGTGTGACGTTAGCTCGTCTGATCCAAGCGAATCTTGCTGAGTCGATTGGTCCTGCCACCTACAAACTTGGACCCAAAGCTCAAAAATTGGGCGCCGATGTGGCCTTATGGCAGACAGCGGATAAAAGAACGCTAAAATCCGATGGCTCATGGGTAGCGGTGGCTACCGGTGGACTACCCCGCAGTGATCGTAAAGCGTTGCGTGCCCGTGCTCGCGCTTTGTCATTATTGGGGTTTCGTGAACTTGATAAGGGGCTTTATCTACGTCCCAATAATTTATTAGGCGGTGTTGATGTCGTCCGTCAGCGTCTATTGGACTTGGGATTAGAAGAGGAAGCCGCGGTTTTTAAGGCCAATGATTTCGATGAGGTTAGGCAGAAAAAAGCACGAGCGCTCTGGTCAGACATGCATCTTGAAAAGCATTATAAGGAAAAGTCGCAGCAGCTCACCGACTGGCTAAGTGGTTTGGACGACTTACCGTCCCATGTGGCGCTGCGAGAAATATTCATGCTTGGAGATGCAGGTATTCGTAGTGTTGTTTTTGACCCTCTGCTGCCTGCTCCCTTAGTAGATGAGGACGCACGACAAAAGTATTTTGAGACGGTACGGCATATTAATGATGAGGGTAGGCGTTTATGGTTTGCCTTTTTCGAAGAGGCTAAATCGTTAGAATCCGTTTAACCAAGTCATTAGAATGCGCTTAAACAGAATAAAGTGCGACGATAATCGATAACTAGAGTTTAGCAAGGCTAGAATATAGATCACTTTTAATCTTGTTTAAAGCAGCATAATTCAGGTGCTTTTGACCTTCGAAAACCCTGAACTACTAATATCAAATCTGTGTATCAGTACCAACGATATTGATTGAGCATATTTCATATACGTAAAAAGTTCAATAACGCTGGTACGTTTTCGTTCGCACTTCGCCCAGCTACAACCAGCATCGCAGAACCAGGGCTTGCCCAGTCGCCATAACCAAATAATCAAAGGTGTTAAATGAGCAAGTTGCGTCTTAAAGCCATTATTCCAAATAATAGCAGTATTGTTTTGTTGCCTTATAAAGGCGAGCGCAAGACATTATCTTAGTACTCAAGCAAATTTATTACAAAAGCGCGTAATTCATTCGTCACAGATCTTTAAAAAAGACGCTTCTTAATTTAAGAGTTGTCCGGATTCATAGTAGCAACCAAGTCAGTAAAACGCTCTCCTTGGACTGACACATGCGCTTTAATCAGACGTTCAGCCAAATCCTCATCACCATTAATCACGGCATCCACAATGTTTTGATGTTCCTCAAACGAATGCTGCATGCGATTGTTTACCCGCAATTGCAAGCGTCTATATGGATGTAAACGGTTGTGTAGATTGCTGGCTTGTTCGATCAAAAAACTGTTATGACTTAGCTGATATAAGAAAAAGTGAAACTTTTTATTCGCTTCATAATAGCTCTCTGAATTGTTTTCCATTAAGTATTGCTTGCACTGATCGTGCAGGTGCAGCAATTCAACCTTCTCATCTGCATTGATTCGTCTAGCGGCTAATCTTCCGCACATACCCTCAAGATAAGCCATTACTTCGAACATTTCAAACAAAGTCACGATATTCAAAGTAGGTATTATCGCCCCTCTACGCGGCCGAATTTCGACCAAGCCTTCAGATGCCAAAAGCTTCAAGGCCTCACGAATAGGCGTTCTTGACACCTCATACTTTTCACAAAGTGTGGCTTCATCAAGTTTGGTACCAGGTGGAAGACGACCATAGATGATGTCGTCTTCTATTTTTTTGCTTACCTGAACTGATAAAGGTAGATCATCAATTAAACTCATAATTTCTCCAATTGTATACAATATCTAATTTAATAAGTACAATTTTGTTGCCATTTAAAACCAATTGTATTAGATTATATCAAACAAGTCGGTAATACGTGATAAATCATGCTACGGACTTGGAAATATATTAAGGGTTATATCTTCTATAAATAGAGAGGTGGACAAGAACATTCAAGAAAAGTATTTGATTGGTGCCTAAGGATATTTGTTATTGGCACATACTTTTATTTTATACGGCTCATATATCAAGATAGATATTATTGAAGCAGCCGTAATCATAACCAAGGAAGGTTTCTATGATCATATATGGCACTGCTTTATTAGCAGTATTTTATTTACTCGGCGTTTATCTGGGCGGTCTATTAGGGCAGATACTAGGTGTTGACGCTAACATTGGCGGTGTTGCTATCGCCATGATTCTATTAATTGTCGGTAAAGAGATGCTGGCCAAAAGAGGCTTACTGCCAAAGTCTACTCAATTTGGTGTTTTGTATTGGGCAGGCATGTATATTCCAATCGTTGTTGCGATGGCAGCAGGACAAAACGTCGTTGCAGCACTGTCTGGTGGTTTAGTCGCCGCCGTTGTCTCCATTATTGCGCTTACCGCTACGGTTATCGTTGTCCGTTGGCTTAACAACATGGCCGATGATTACGACACCTTTACATGGGATGAGGATCAGCCCGTGATTGACCAGCTGTCCTAAAGGTCATCATCATTTCATTGACCAGACAACGAAACCCACTAATTTAAGCGCAATAAGGAATAATTAAATGGACTTAATTATACAGACGCTCACTAAAAACAGTTTTGTTACTGCCATCGCAGTGACAGGTCTTGTGATGCTGCTCTCTCAAGTACTATCTAAATATCTCACTAAAGGCAAGCTGCAGTCTTCTGCGATAGCGATCACGCTCGGCTTGATTGCTGCCTATTTTGCAGGTCTATATACCACTGGTAGTAAGGGTATTTCTGATATCGAAATTTTTTCAGGCTTCGCGCTCTTAGGTGGTGCGATGCTGCGAGATCTTGCTATCTCATCCACGGCTTTTGAGGTCGATGTTAAAGAAATAAAGAGCGCTGGCAAGATTGGCATGATTGCCTTGTTATTAGGATGTGTTATTCCTTTTGTAGTGGGCGCTGCTGTGGCATGGACACTAGGTTATAGAGATGCTGTCTCCATGACAACAATTGGTGCGGGTGCGATGACTTATATTGTAGGCCCGATCACAGGCACTGCTATTGGTGCAAGCTCAGAGGTTATAGCCTTATCTATTGCCATTGGTTTGATCAAAGCTGTGTTCTTTATGATTTCAACACCATTACTTGCCAAGTTCATGCGCCTCAAAAGCCCGCGCTCTGCCATGATTTTTGGTGGCTTGGTCGGTACGACGAGTGGGGTCGCCGCTGGATTGGCAGGGACGGATGTCAGGCTAGTGCCATATGGTGCATTAGTGGCGACTTTTTATACAGGACTGGGCGCGCTATTGGGGCCATCTGTATTCTTCTTGACCGTCAATGCATTCTTTTAATGATCAGAGAAAGGAAGTCTTATGAAAGCGAATACTGAAGAAAAAATCTGGAACTTACAAAAAATACGCCGTGATAAAAAGCTCGATGCTGCCAAAAGCAAAGGGTTAGAGAAGCTTGTCCCGAACAACCGTGCTATTGAATTACTAGAAACCGTCCTGTCTCCTGAAGATAGAGTATGCATCGAGGGTAACAATCAAAAACAAGCGGATTTTTTGTCTGAGTGTCTGTCTCAGTGCAATAGTGATGTCTTAAACAACTTGCACATATTGCAGTCAGTCTTGGCACTACCTAGCCACATTGATATCTTTGATAAAGGTATTGCTAGTAAAGTTGACTTTTCTTTTGCAGGGCCACAAGCATTGAGACTGGCAAAACTGGTTCAGAACCAAAAAATCCAAATTGGTTCTATTCATACGTACCTAGAGTTATATGGTCGATACTTTATCGATTTAACCCCGAATGTCTGCCTGATTACCGCACACTCTGCGGATGCAGAAGGCAACCTTTATACCGGTCCGAATACTGAAGATACTCCAGCGATTGTAGAAGCGACGGCTTTCAAAAGCGGCATCGTCATTGTGCAGGTCAATGAGCTAGTTGACAGCGTACCACGCGTGGATATCCCCGCAGACTGGGTCGATTTCTTTATCGTGGCACCGCGTCCTAACTATATTGAGCCGTTATTTACCCGCGACCCTGCTCAGATCACTGAAGTGCAGATATTGATGGCGATGATGGTGATTAAGGGTATTTATGAACCATACCAAATCAAACGCTTGAATCATGGTATTGGTTTTAATACCGCTGCCATCGAATTGCTATTACCTACCTACGGTGCAGAATTAAACCTAAAAGGTAAAATTTGTACCAATTGGGCGCTCAATCCACATCCGACAATGATTCCAGCTATAGAAAGTGGCTTTGTTGAAAGTGTTCATAGCTTTGGCTCCGAAGTGGGCATGGACGAATATATAGAAAATCGCTCTGATGTATTCTTTACGGGCAAAGATGGCAGCATGCGATCGAATCGTGCCTTTAGTCAGACCGCAGGCTTGTATGCCTGTGATTTATTTATTGGCTCAACCCTACAGATTGATTTACAGGGCAATAGCTCGACCGCGACGGTTGATCGCATTGCTGGTTTTGGCGGTGCACCCAATATGGGCTCAGATCCTCATGGACGCAGGCATTCTAGCTATGCCTATCTCAAAGCAGGTCAAGAGGCGACAGATGGACGCGTAGTAAAGGGACGTAAGCTGGTGGTACAAATGGTCGAAACTTATCGTGAACAGATGGATTCGGTGTTTGTTGAAGAGCTAGATGCGTGGCAGCTACAAGAAAAAATGGGCAGTGATTTACCGCCTATCATGATATACGGCGATGATGTGACGCATATTGTGACAGAAGAAGGTATTGCAAACTTGCTGCTGTGCCGTACGCCAGAGGAGCGAGAACAAGCGATTCGCGGTGTCGCAGGCTATACACCTGTTGGAATAAAACGTGACCATGAACAAGTGAAAGCGCTAAGAGCGCGCGGGATTATCCAAAGACCAGAAGACTTAGGTATTGATGCCTCAAAAGCGACGAGAGATTTGCTAGCGGCAAAATCCATTAAAGATTTGGTGAAATGGTCTAATGGCACCTACTCGCCACCAAGTCGCTTTAGAAACTGGTAAAACAATACAAAAAATAAGGACACAACGATGAATGTACTTAATTTTAATTTCGATTCACAGCCCATCAAAGACGCCAAAAAAGAGGTGATTTGCGGCGTGGTCGGTTCTGGTAATTTAGAAGTGCTGGTATCACCACTGGCTGATAGCGCCAAAAGTAATTTTATTATCGATACCTCCGTGACAGGCTTCGATCATATCTGGAAAGCGGTACTACAAGACTTCTCTGATCGTTATGCTGTGGGTGGTCTGGAGTTTAAAATCAATGATATGGGGGCGACGCCTGCCGTAGTGAGCTTACGCTTGAGCCAAGCGATTAATATCTTGGAGGACGAATTACATGGATAACTCATATATTCAAAAGAGCTTTTATGAAAAAACGGCGCGTAATCGTATTGCCAGTATCGTTGATCAGAGCAGTTTTCAAGAAATACTGAAACCCGGTAGCATACCAGTAAGTCCAAACCTTGCTTCACTCGATATTGTCGGTAGTTTTGATGATGGGGTGATTATTGGACAAGCAACTATCCAAGATGAACCAATATACATTATCGCTCAAGAAGGGAAATTCATGGGCGGTGCGGTAGGAGAGATTCACGGCGCAAAAATCGTTGGTACGTTACTCAAAGCCATCGAAAATAAGCCCAAAGCCGTGGTGTTTTTTGTGGACTCAGGCGGTGTACGTTTGCACGAGGCAAATGCAGGACTCATCACTATTTCCGAGATTATGCGAGCGATGCTCAAAGTGCGTGATGCAGGCATTCCGATTATCACTGTCATCGGCGGTACAAATGGTGCCTTTGGTGGTATGGGAATCTGTGCATGCTTGAGTACACATGTCATCATGACAGAAGAAGGGCGTTTAGCGCTTTCAGGTCCTGAAGTGATTGAAACCATTAAAGGTGTTGAAGAGTTTGATTCTAAAGACCGCGCGCTGGTCTGGCGCGTGACAGGTGGCAAAACACGTTACTTACTCGATCACGTCGATTTTTTAGTAGAAGATGATGTAGATGATATCAAGCAAGGGATTATGGAGGCATTGGCTCAACCTGCGATAGAGTTGGATTTGGCTTATTTACAGCAGCGCCAAGCCGGATTGCAGCAGCAGTATGATAAATGGTTTGGGCAAAAAGACAGCATACCTATTTGGCAGGCCATGCATATTGATAACCCTGACTCTATTTCCCTACTAAGCGCTCAGCAGATCAGAGACATTAAAAAAGGATAACATCATGCAAACTCAAACCGTTTTAGAGACTCTGTTTCCAAATCAGCTCGATTACCAAATCAATAACTCAATGATACGCGGTAGCGCCGAAACCAAATTGGGTAAAGTTGAAATCATCGGCACAGTCGACTCTGCTGCGATGAACCAGTTCATCGCCATGACGCTGGCCAATGAGATTTTGGATGTCATTGCTCAAGATCAGAAGACACCCATCGTATTTATCGTCGATACCTTAGGACAAGACTCCTCACGAGCAGATGAGCTGTTATGCCTTAATAGAACCTTTGCGCATCTGGCATCTTGTGTCGATTTGCTCAGGCGCCGTGGTCATCCCAACCTCGCCATTGTGTTGGGCGAGGCGGTCAGTGGTGGCTTCTTATCTTATGGTCTCATGACCAATCAAGTGTTTGCGTTACAGACAAGCCAAGTCAAAGTGATGGACCTACAAGCGATGTCACGAGTGACCAAGATACCGCTAGATAAGCTAAAATCCTTGTCAGAGACATCGGCTGTTTTTGCCCCAGGCGTAGAAAACTATCATGCTATGGGCGCTGTCAATGACATTTGGACGACGTTAGATGCGCATTTAGTCGAAAATGCACTAGCCTCACAGATGGGTCACACAGATAGTTTTCTCATAGATGATCGCCGGAAAATAGCAGAAGATAGAGAAGGGCGTGTTTTGTGTAATGAGATCGTCGAAGCAGTTTTAATGGCTTAGTGTGATAGAAGTATATGCTTTTAGTAGGTATGTATAGTTTCAGTTGAGGTATAAAGGAGAGCACCATGCAGCGTCATGATTTGGTTTATTTACAAGCGCATGAATCATACAGTTTTCTGAATGCCTCTCTGCCTGCCTCGGTGACGCTGGCTGTTGACGACATGATTTGCTCTCAGCAGCCACTCACAGTATGTCGACAAGATATGGACAATGTCACCAAAGTCGCGACCAGCTATATCGAAGACGGTCGCAAATATAGGTTGGCGCTGACCTTACCTAAACTACCGCAAGTCGTGACTACACCGCTAGCGCTTACCGCTTTAATCCCTCAATTGCCTACGGCGATTCAACAACACGCACAAAAATTTATCAATTGCTGTACCCGCTTAGAATGCGAGGTATATGCCTATGGCTCATTTGCCAACCAATATTTTACAGGGTTATCCTTTGTCAGACCGACTTCAGATTTAGATCTATTGATCGTTGCCAATAACAATAACATTGCGCCAGTACTATTAGAAATCGCCGCGTTCAATCGTCTTGCGAGTGCTGTGGCTGATTTAAAAATTGATGGAGAGATCAGACTACAAGGAGGTAGTGATATCTCTTTCAATGAGCTTACCTATGCCATTATGTTTGATATCCCAACGGTCTTAGTAAAGACCTTAGATGATATCAAGCTTCAAAATGTAGACGTATTACTAGGATGGAATACCGATGACTATGAGCACTTTGTTAAATCAAACACAGCATCTGCAAGTATCGCAGCGACCTCAGCAGGCCATTTGGCAGCATATTGATGCCTTGGCGTGTGAAGCCCTATATGATGAGCTGAGCTTAGAAAACAAACCTGGTTTGGTCTGCCCATCAAGTAATGGTAGCCATATCGACATGAATCACCAGACGTTTATAGATAGCATCACTTCATTAAAAGGTTATTTTGCGATTTTAAGTCAATTTGGCTATGAAGATAAGCCTTTTGATGACATCAAAAACCAAGGTGTCTATCAAGAAGAAAAGATGCGGCAGGCCACCCATAGTATCAATACCCATAAAGGCGCGATATTTAATCTAGGTTTTGTCTGCGCTGCTATTGGTCGATGCATACAAGTAGAAATACCTTTGACCCCTAAGAATATTTGCGCACAATTGGTGGAGCACTGGCAAGTTGATTTGAACACGCGCCTAGCCCGTGACCCAAATAGTCATGGGCAAATAATGTTCAAACAGTACGGTATTACTGGTGCGATTGAAATGGTTGCTAACGGTTTTGAAGTCATTCAGGATCAGATATTGCCTTGTTTTTACGAGACTGTATATCGTACGCAAGACTTTGAAAAATCTAGCATGCAGACGTTGATGCTGCTGATATCTGTGTTGTCAGATACCAATATTGTCTGGCGCGGCGGCATAGACAGTTTAAGAAATGCACAGCGATTGGCCACGCAATTTTTGCAAGCAGGTGGCGTATATCAGAGCGACTGGCGACAACAAGTAAACGAGATCAATCAGTACTTCATTCAGCATAACCTCAGCCCAGGTGGCAGTGCTGATCTACTCGCGGTCACGATTTTTTTGTATAAGGTAGAAAATGAATTTAATTATCCTATTTAGCGGGCAGGGGCTACAGAGCCAAGCGCATGTCGATGAAATACTGAGTAAGATGTCGAGTGATGAGCAATCTTTATTAGCCTCAGTAGTACCTGAGTTGTTTGCTGACCCAGTTGATGACAATCAATTGCTTGAGAGTCGACTGTTTGACAATCAGGTTGCACAACCATTTATTTATACTTTGCAGTATTATCGCTGGCACCGTCTTCAGCAGATGATAGGTATGCCAATGGCTTTTTCTGGATACTCTCTGGGCGAGGTCAGTGCTTTTTGTTGTAGTAGTCAGCTCAGCTATGCTGCTGGTCTAGATATGGTCAATAAAAGAGCTAACCTTATGCAAGATGCGGTCACAGAGTCTAGTGGATTATTGGCCATCAAAGGTGTGCCCGATAGTAAACTTGATTACCTACTTGCAGAAAGCCAAACCCATTTGTCTATCAAGATTAATAGAGACCAATTCATCATCGCTGGCAATAGTGAAAACCTTGAGCAGGCCACTCAAGTTGCTCAGACCTTAGGTGCTCAAAATATTCAACGACTGAAGGTATCCGTGCCCTCACATACGGTCATGATGCAATCTGCTGCAGACGCATTTAGTAGCTATACACAGTCTCTGACGCTGCATCCAATGCAGATACCTATTATTAGTGCTACTGAAGGCACAAGATATAGCGATACTGAACAAGGTTTACGCATCTTATCGCAGCAAGTTGATCACCCTTTAGATTGGTATTTGTGTCTGGAGACGCTTGAAGAGTATCAGCCGAACATGGTCATAGAGATAGGGCCAGGCAGCGCACTGTCCAAGATGATCAATAATGTGATGCCACATATTCCATGTAGAAGCTGGGATGACTTTCGCAATATCGATGGGTTACAAGCGTGGATCGATAGAAACCGATAGGATTTAATTGGGTTAGTGCTTGCTGATTATATTCTCAGTATGCTTGCCCAGATTGTGCTACAGAGCAGTTATCATATTTATTTACGACTGAGAATCACTAAAAGGTAGGCGTTACATGTTGTATGTGTGGTTTATCATTGCTGGTGCTTTTGCAGGACTCAGTGCAGGTTTGTTCGGCATCGGTGGTGGCATGATTATCGTACCAGTGCTGGTATGGATTTTTACGGCGTACGCCTTTCCACCTGAGGTGGTCACACATTTAGCGATTGGCACTTCCTTGGCAACGATTGCAGTCACTTCTCTCAGCTCATTGATGGCGCATCATAAGCATGACAGCGTGCGCTGGGAAGTTTGGCGCAATATGGCTCTAGGACTAATCATTGGTAGTTTGGTCGGTGCTGGTATTGCTGACATGATTGATGGTCAGATACTACAAATGATTATCGGTGTGGGTGCTTTATTAATGGCGCTAAAAATGCTGTTTTTATCGAACAAAGATCAGATGGTCAAGCCGTTACCGCCTGCGAGTTTACAGTTTGGTGCCGGCACCGGTATTGGGCTGGCATCATCTATTTTTGGTATTGGTGGTGGTAGTCTAACGGTGCCATTTTTGAATTGGTCAGGATTATCGATGAGACAATCCGTCGGTACCTCTGCAGCATGTGGTTTACCCATCGCGTTGGCTGGCGCGGCTGGCTTTGCTTGGTTTGGTCAAGACGTTGTAAATATGCCTGAAGGCACGATAGGCTTTATACATGTTACTGGTTTTATATGTATTTCAGTGGCCAGCTTTGCGATGGCAAAAGTAGGGGCAAAGCTTGCGCATGTATTACCTGCGTTGACGTTAAAGAGATTATTTGGCGTATTACTACTCGTTGCTGGTGGGCAGTTGTTTTTAAGTGGACTTGGTGTTTTGTAGCAACTTTAGGTACTATCTTTTATTCGAGAAGTAAGTCAGGATTTTGCGTCGCATATTCTTGTAAATGTTTTTAAAATCAAGCAAGCCAATGACAGATATACGTATTAATAGTAAATAAAATGTCTATAGTCTATGCACAAAAAGCCGTAGCAGCAGCGGGTGTTGTCATTTATCCGTCTGTTGTTTCCCAATACTGCACTTAGTAGTAATATCGGTAACTTCGCTTGCACGTGACATCAAAATGTTTGCTAACTAGTTTGATTTATCCAATAACATATCTTCCTCATAGGTCTATAGTCGCAGTTACACTTGGGTCAGACCATTTGGTCACCGTCAATTTTTTAAATGATTTAAATCTGATTGTATAATCATGACTATGAGTCGATGTAAGTAAGTATTTTTCTCTACAGCCCATATTTCACGGACAAAAAAAGCCCCAACCTTAAGATTGGGGCTTTTCGAATCTGGTAGGCGTAATCGGATTCGAACCAACGACCTCTACCATGTCAAGGTAGGTCAACGAACATGTAAAAAATCATATTATCTTACATACACTGATTTCATTGGCTCTAAGATACTATATAGATAAATAATTAAGATGTAAATTATTATATAATAAAATTTAACTCGTATTTAGGCACTATATTTTTATAGTGTTTTTACCTCTACTCAATCACTGCTTATAACAAAAAGCCGCGTATTCTTATTAAAAATTTCTCTTTATTGCGTCTATTATTAATATCACTTCTCTAGTTTTAAAGTTCGCAGGTGCTGTTTCTATTGCTTATTCTCTGCATAATATGAAGAGGTTAATAGTTTTATATCTGCATATCTTTGAGGAAAATATAAAGCATATTGCCTATATTCATGAGCACTCAAATTGGACTGAATGGCAATGGTCGGACAAAAAGCTATTGCCACTCGTCAGTCGTGTGCGGATATGACAAGGCAGTTTACTAGGACAATTGCTGACGCTAAGGTTCGATCTGAATGTTGAGGCACAGTCAGATGCGGTGACTTTAGAAATTGTCAAAACTTCTGAGATTGAAGATGAGACGCTAAATGACGAGCAAGTGCGTTCCTCAGTTGTGCGGCACTTAGGGTTAGATAATGCCAGTATGCCAACGACTACTCGTGAGATCTATTGATTCGATGATGTTAATTAGAAATTTACTTAACTCGCTATGACAGAGAGAGTCTTAATGCAAAGCTATAGTAGAGCCCAGCATCTTTATAGTATGTAAGCATAGAGTTCTTAGATAGCCTAATGATTACTGTAAAATAATAAACGTGTAAAAAATGAGCTATATTGAAAAGACTGTAATAGAGATGGCTTGATTTTGATCATTAAAATATGTAATTGAAGTCTCTCAAGTTTATCTCTACTGTTTCTTCAGCATAGCTCAAACTTTATTAACGACGTACGTCTTTAGGCGCATCTCCATTGGGCCAGTCTTTATCTTTATTAGCTTTTACAGGGCGTGGTAAGTGAGTAAAGTAACTAGCAATATCGACTGCTTCTTGATCGCTAAGAGAGTTACCTTGTCCAAAAGGCATCTTACCTTTGATAAAAGCAGCTGCTGTGTATGTTCGTGCCATACCTGCGCCATCGTTAAAAGACTTTTCTCCAGCTACTGCTGGATAAACGTAAGAACTATCATCATTATATTGACCTTCGCCATTTTCACCATGGCAAACACTACATTTTTCAGCGAATAATTTTTTGCCATTATCTGTGTTAGGCTCCAAATTTTTATCTATTTTTACAAAGCCGCGACCTTCGGGTGAGACACCGTATGGCAAATCTTGTGATAGCCAGCTCATATAAGACACCATTGCATTCATATCATCTGAACCTAGGTCAAGCGCTTTGCCGTTCATTGAGCGTTCGAAACACCCGTTAATACGCTCTTGAATTGAGTTGACACGACCACCACGACTACGGTAAATAGGATAGATACCTGGCATACCATTCCAAGGAGCAGCGTAAGCTTCTGAGCCATTACCTAAATGACAGCTAGTACAATTTAATTGGTTGCCAACATTGTCGGGCAACTCTTTATAAGTATGATTAGCAATTTGCAAGCCGCGACGCACAGCTGCGCCAAACTCGTCATCTGGAATAGTAGACTCGTCAGGCATACTGACAGTCAATTTAGTGCTTGGATTTGAGGCCATATCTTTCTTAATTGCTGCAGCTTGTGACTCAAGTGATTTAACTCGTGCTAAAGCTTCAGCTTCTTCTACTCTGTCAACCGCTTTAACCTCTGTTTCACTACATGCTGTTATGCTTACTGCACTAATAGTTAAAGCGGTAGCAATCAAATAAGAAGTATGATTAATTTTAAATAATTTCTTCACTGGAATATCCTTATTATAAAATATAATATCCGATTACATATCTATATGTTAAATTGCAGGACATACTGATAGTAGTATGTCTAATTCTTGGGATAAGTTATGTTAGCTCTATGTATAGTAAAACGAGCTCATCGACTATATCAAGACTACATGCAATACATGATGAACAATGAGAAAGGATTAAAGATGTTTTGCTAGGTTAACTATTTGTTCTTCAAAGCTGCTGACATTACCTTACGCGCATCGCATATTTTGGGGAATACTGCAAGAAATTTCGTTTTTCTCTTTAAGGAGCATATATTCAATAGTGATATTCTTTTTATTGAATGGTATGGCCGAATTGACTTTTAGCACAGTAATGCCGATAACTTTTATAACTCTGTGCGCCGTAAGCTATTCTCTTTACCAGGTGCGCTGAGAGTCTATTCTGCGCACGACTATAAAGAGCACCTTGTCTCTTCAATTACTCAGGAAAAAATCGTAATCCAAGGCTCAGTGGGGCAAAAAACTCGAAAATTTTAGAGTAATCATGAATTATATAAACTTGCTCTATTCCAAATTCATTGACCATACAGTCTCTAATAGTCAGCCATGCGGTATCTGTCCAAATAAATTAATAAAAATCAATACCTTCATTTGCCATAGTTATTGGTATGTCCGTTTCAAGACATGTCTCATAACCTCCAGCAATTGAGGCCACTTGCGTATGGCCAAGTTCTGCTAGTGACTGAGCTGCTAGCGCCGCGCGTCCACTGCTTTGACAATATAGTAGGATTTCAGTATCAGCACCCTTGATAGCTGGTAGGTCAGAAATTCTAAATTCCAGTATGCCACGAGGTACTGATATTGCGCCTTTTATATGTCCCGCAGCATATTCAGCAGGCTCTCTGACATCAATAATGATATCTGCTTTATGACAAGCAACTTGAGCCTGTGCTACAGGTATTTCAGTAATTTGCATTGTTAAACGATCCAATTTAGATTATTTAGCACTTTTTATTATGGATATGAAGCGCTATGCTTGGTTAACCCAGACAGTCCGGTTATCAGTGGCAATATAACCACATAAGCATAAACAAACAATGCTGCCACCATTGCCAGATGGAAGGCCCAATCTACCCAATAATTGAGACTTCCTAAACTAGAATTAAAAAATAATGGCAAAGTAAAAAAGCCAATCCCTGCCGCAATAGCTGCTAGTACAGTGGTAAAACGATATGCTAGCTTTTGATGCCTACCTACAATGCCCCAATAACTCCATGTGATCAGTAATAATAGAAATAATGTACCGACCAGCATCGCATTCTCTAATATAGCTTCCCACAACATCATAAATGCTTGATTTAAAAGTAACATGACAGCTCCTTTGCAAATGTTAGCGAAACTTAGTAAAAGTCCTCGCTTATATAAACGGTAGCCAGCTCATTGAAACTTATGAAGATACTGACTATCTGTACTATACGAGGTTAAACTCGACCTTTGGCAACAGCCATATAAGCAGGTTTCAGCATCATTTCTTCTAGAAACCATGCGAAATAGCTTTCTTTTAACGGGTTAACCAAAGGCACACTTGGGGTTAAATTATTTTCATAATCGAACTCAACAAGCATTGCCTCACCTTCTTTGATTAACAACGGACACGAGGTATATCCATCAAATTTTTGACTGGGTGCCTTGCCTTGTATTACCTCAATAAGATTGTTCGTCACTATGGGTGCGGAGAGCTTAACGGTTGCGGCTGTTTTACCTTTTGGCGTTCCATTAATATCACCGACCCCAAAAATATTTTCATAGCGCTTGTGTTGTAGCGTATATTTATCAACGTCAAGCCAACCATTTTTATTGGCTAAGGGGCTGTTTAGTATACTGTCTACCGCAAACATGGGTGGTACAACATGAATAAAATCATAGTCTTGTCGACTTTGACTGCCCTCCGAATCCGTGAAATAGGCAGCTTTTGCTGATTTATCGATGCCAGTTAAGCGTTGCTCAAAGTTTGCGCCAATTGGTGGATCATAAGATGCCCAGCGTGATAATATATTTTCGTTTACAACAGGCACGCTAAATACCGTCTGATGCGGACTAAAAAATTGAATATCACTGTTTTGTCGTGTACCTGCTTGTATGAGTCTGTCATGCAGCATAAAGGTCATTTTCAATGGCGCACCTGCACACTTCATGTCAGTATGTGCTAGCGTCATTACGGCGCGCCCTCCTTTTTGACGAAAGGCATCTATTTGTTGCCATGTTTTTATAGCAATTTCTGGACTATGGTAAACACTACCAATGCCATCAGTGCCTAAGTCTTGAATATTAAGACCTTCTATTTTCTCAAAACCTAATCTTAAGCCAGTTGCTACCACTAGATAGTCATAGCCAATTTTTTTGCCGCTCTCAGTAATTACCTGATTGTTATCCGGTGAAAACTCACGGGCATTTTCTTGTATCCAATTTATTCCTGCAGGAAGAAGGTTGGCGTTACTGTCTATAACCTTGTCGGTATTATTCCAGACGCCTGTGGCTAACAAAGTGTAGCCAGGTTGATAATAGTGAGCTTGTCGACTGTCTAGTATAGTCAAGGTTGCGTTGGGAAGTTGACGACTCAATCTATTGGCAACAGCCAATCCTGCAATACCAGCACCGACAATAACAATATTAACTTTTTCTTGAGCTGTGGGAGACGATACGCAGCCATTCAGTGACATGCTGCCTATAACTGCTCCAGTTGCAATGCCTGCACCAATCAATTGACGACGATTAAATAATCTTGAAACTATTGGTTGTTTGTTATCGTCAGCGCGATTGGGATGCGCTGCCAACGCGTCTTGATTCGATATACTGTTTTGATTACTTGAATGTCGTTTCATAATGATCTCCTATGTCCTTCTATACCATTCAGAATAGTTAATTAAAATATATAGATATAAAACAAGGACATAAGAGCAGATGTTTTGTCCTTTCTATGGAGCGCTTAAGCTAATCAACTCTTAAGCTACTGATTTCTCATTAAAAACTGGCTATTTTTGTATCTTTATCAACCATCAATTTAGCAATGGCTGCAGGGTCTGCTACGGCAACACCATCAATTAGCGCAGACTTATCAAGCCCTTTACCCGGAAGATAAATGGCACAAACTTCGACTGTAGTTTTGGTTTTTTCCATAACTGTCTTCATTAACCCTTGTGCACTCATATTCATTGGTGGTTGCCCTGTAGTGACACTGCTAGGCGCATCACGTAGTGCCATGTCACCAGCTGCACCGCAGAGCAATACGTTGGTTTCAGCTCCTTGCTTCGCTGACTGCATAGTGAGCACCATTGACATTAGCTGCACCTGAGCATCATCCGATGTGACAATAACCAATAACGATGGTTTTGCTATCTTGATATGACGAGTTTCTTCAGCAGAAGCAGAACTAACTGCTAAAAAAGTGGCAACTGCAGTAAGGATAGGAATAAAGATTCGTTTCATAATATCTCTCAGTTTCTCACGAAGTTATCGGCTGCTATATTTGCTTATATGGCGAACAGCCGCTGGATAGTAATTTTAATAATACAAGTTTAAGACATGCTATTAGATAATAAGTTACAAGGTACATTTAGAAAAACTAATAGTTATATTAAACTATATAATATTTTTTAGTATATTACTATGCTATATTTAATCTATTGCATGATTGCAATGATTTAATACCTATTTAATTAAGGATAAACAAATGAGAAACCGTCAACGTTCACGTGAAAACTGTTCATGCCAAGATGACATGGGACCAACTAACGCCATTCAATTCCCTCAACTCAACCAACCGTCACCAGACTTCAATGCGTTAACCACTGATGGTATGAAGTCATTAGCTGACTACAAAGGTAAATGGTTAGTATTATTTTCTCATCCAGCAGATTTTACGCCTGTATGTACTACGGAGTTCATAGCCTTTGCCAATAAAGCTGAAGATTTTCGTACTAGAAACTGTGAATTGTTAGGATTATCTATTGATAGTGTGCATTCGCATATTGCTTGGATGCGTAATATCAAAGAAAATTTTGGTGTAGAGATTACCTTTCCTATTATTGCTGATTTGTCGATGCAGGTTGCCAAATCCTATGGCATGATTCAGCCCGGTGCCAGTGACACCTCAGCAGTACGTGCCACCTTTATCATTGACCCTGAAGGTATATTACGAGCAATGGTCTATTATCCAATGAGTAATGGTCGCTCTGTTGATGAATTCTTACGCTTACTTGATGCCTTGCAAACCAGTGATGGCAACAAAGTTGCTACACCAGAAAATTGGAAAGTGGGGGAGCCCGTCATTGTGCCGTCACCTCGTACCGCTGCAGAAGCTGAAATACGTGCTAATGAAGGCTATGAGTATAAGGATTGGTATTTTAGTAAAAAGTCGCTGTAACAAATATGAATTTGTGAATTAGCGATTAATTTTGAGAAAGTTAAGCCCTGTTAATTAACTAATGAGCCTTGGCTTTCTCAAATATCACTATTTATATTTATGCCACCAAGAGTGGTTATTAGCATCAGCCAGCTGGCATAAAAGAATCGTATGTATCTATGGAGAGAGCATGAAAACCATTATTTTGTCGTTATTCCTTATGTTTGGTATGATTTTTTCTGCCAGCGCGGAAGATTCGTTATCTGTGCCACCACAGGAGGTCTGGAGCCTTGTGCAGGAGCATCCTGATGAGTTGTTGTTTGTTGACGTACGAGATCCTATAGAAATCATGTTTGTCGGCTTTACGGATGCCGTGGATATCAATATTCCTTTTAAGCTAGTTGATCGTACCCAGTTTAATGAAGACAAAGGCAGCTTTGCTATGCAGAGTAACCCAGATTTTGTCAGTGGTATTGAAAAGGCACTAAAGGCTAAAGGGCTTGATAAAGACTCACTCATTGTTACGATGTGTCGTTCTGGTTCCGCACGTGGCAAGCCAAGTGCCGATTATTTAATTTCCCAAGGGTTTTCAAACGTAAAATATATTGATCACGGCTTTCAGGGAACTACAGTAAAAGAGGGTAGGATGAAGGGATTTCGTGTAGTGAACGGTTGGCAAAATGCTGGTTTACCTTGGTCGTCAATGATTAATGCAAACAAGATTAGTAAACCTTGAGCCTTGCTAAGTGCTATATATAGATGGTTATTAGCACAGCATTTATGTTGAATGACTTCTACTACTGTTAATATTAAATCACTAAACGAGGTTTTATTATGATATTTCGACAACTATATGAGCCGCTCTCTAGTACTTATACCTATCTTATAGGAGACGTCAATACAGGACAGGCAGTACTAATCGATCCTGTCATTGCGACGATGGATCGCGACTTAGCTGAGATACACAGATTGGGTCTGACTCTAGCTTATACTATTGATACACATATCCATGCCGACCATATAACAGCCGCTTTGGAGATAAAGCGTGCGGTTGGTAGTAAGATCGCTGCACCTGCCTACGACCGACTGGCATGTGCGGATGTTGGGCTAGAAGAAGGTATCCCATTTGAGATTGATGGTATTAGCTTGCAGCCTTTACATACACCAGGTCATACTGCAGGACATTTTGCTTACTTGTACAATGATCGAGTTTTTACTGGAGATGCGCTACTGATAGATGGGTGTGGTCGCACTGACTTTCAGCACGGTGATGCAGATGCATTGTATCATTCTGTGAGGCAAAAATTGTTTTCTTTGCCGGATGAAACATTAGTTTATCCTGCACATGATTATAAAGAGAGGTTTGTGTCCTCAATCGCGCAAGAAAAAAAGCGCAATCCAAGGCTTGGTGGCGATACAACGATCGAAGAATTTAGAGCTATTATGAATAACTTAGATCTACCATATCCTAAATTTATAGATCATGCAGTACCTGGTAATCAGCAGTGTGGTGTCTGTCCAAATGACTTACCTGATAACCTAGCGGCATACTGTCGTCAGATGGAACATAGTCCTCAAGGGTAATATGCCTTATGCTAGAGAGGTATTAAGCGCTTTTTGTAGTTAAGCGTTTTAATACCTTTATCTATATATAAGTAGAGCGTTAGAATTTTTCTGATGGACGGATAAATAGACTAGAATCGTTAATCATCGCATGCTACTCATAACGACCCCAGTCGCAGAATAAACTGATAATGGCCTAAAGTTCTTAAAACAGTTAGATTTAAGTCATGGTCAGTGCTAGAAGCAGTTAAACCAACCGTTAGGCTTAACATATGAGTCGACCCACCTAATCGCATATATAATACGTTCCTATTGAAAATAAGTAGCTAATAAAAATCAATACCTTCATTTGCCATAGTTATTGGTATGTCCGTTTCAAGACATGCCTCATAACCGCCAGCAATTGAGGCCACTTGCGTATAGCCAATTTCTGCTAGTGACTGAGCTGCTAGCGCCGCGCGTCCACTGCTTTGACAATATAGTAGGATTTCAGTATCAGCACCTTTGATAGCTGGCAGGTCAGAAATTCTGAATTCCAGTATGCCACGAGGTACTGATATTGCACCTTTGATATGGCCCGCAGCATATTCAGCAGGCTCCCTGACATCAATAATGATATCTGCTTTATGACAAGCAACTTGAGCCTGTGCTACAGGTATTTCAGTAATTTGCGCTTTCGCAGCGCTAACTAGGTCATGTGAGGTTTTCATATTAATGCCTTAGAATAGGTGAGTTCATCATATGTTTAAAGTAATTACAAGCCCATTGCCAGCTTGATTAATTGCGCAATAATAAAAATAGTCAAAAACCCTGCTATATACAATCCAATGAACCATGCCCATTGTGTTTCTTTTTTACTAAAATTTTTCATAATGACTTCCTAGTTAGCGTATTAGTCAGCTTGTTAGGCCCAGCTGCCATAATGACTTACAGCAACTGTCAGTTATTGATAATCATGATTAATACATATGCTCATGATCTGTTTTTCCCTTAAAGGTGTAATAGGCAAAAGCAGTATAACTTAGGATAATCGGTAGCATGATGACCGCACCAACAAGCATAAAGGATAACGACGTATCCGCCGCCGCCGCTTCATAAACAGTCATCTGATAGGGAACAATGTAAGGGAAAATAGCAAAACAAACACCGATATAACCCATCAAAAATAACGCGACCGTTAGTAGAAAGGGACGGTACTCTCGCTCACCTGTCAAGTCTTTACGCATCAAGAAGAATAGCAGTAACACAATGATTGGCATCGGAGCTAGGTAGAGGATACCTGGTAAACTGAACCAGCTTTCAATGGCCACGATATCTGAGAGGTACATAAACACCGTTACCACTATCATCGCTGCGACCAAAGCAAAAAGCAGCCACTCAGAAACTTTACGCGCCCATACTTGTAGGTTGTGTTCTGTCTTAATGATTAGCCACGTAGAGCCAAGTAAGGCATAACCAATAATCATCGCAAAGCCGCAGACGATAGAGAAAGGTGTTAACCAGTCGAATGGACCACCACTATATAAACGATTACTGGCTTCTAGACCTTGTATTAAAGCACCCAACATTAGCCCTTGACAAAAAGTCGCTAACACCGAGCCCACAAAGAAGAAACTGTCCCATACATGACGACGTGTTGAGGATTTAAATCGAAACTCAAACGCGACACCGCGCATAATTAGACCGAATAGCATAAAGATAACTGGTAAGTACAAGCCACTCATAACAATGCCATAAGCGACAGGGAATGCGGCAAATAAGCCGCCACCACCAAGTACGAGCCACGTCTCGTTACCGTCCCAAAATGGCGCGATAGAGTTCATGATGCGGCTACGATTTTTGTCAGAGCCAGCAAAAGGAAATAAAATACCACAGCCCAAATCAAAACC
Organism: Psychrobacter sp. Pi2-52; assembly: GCF_904846705.1. Classification (GTDB taxonomy): domain Bacteria; phylum Pseudomonadota; class Gammaproteobacteria; order Pseudomonadales; family Moraxellaceae; genus Psychrobacter. Next base: position 45,837 of record NZ_CAJHBS010000001.1, on the reverse strand, counting down.
ATCAAGTAAAACGTATATGAAGACAGATAAGGCAACTAAACCGCCCCAAATTAGAGGTAAATCTAATACATCACCAAAGTTAAACATTAGCGTAACCCCTCATCATCTTTATCGTTTGCAGGCGTATCCAAGTTCTCTGTATTATCACGTTTGAGGCTTTCAGTAGGGTTACTATCCCCACTTAATGTACGACCCTGACCTTCAGTCACAGAATGCTCATAGAAATTATCTTCCGCAGGATCTTCATAAGGTTGTGGGCCTTTAGAGATCAACTTTAGAATGTAGAAGCTACCCGCGCCAAAGACAAAGATATATAGTACGATAAAGCCAATCAAGGTAGTGGCCACTTGTTGGGCAGCTACTGGTGAAATACTCTCAGCGGTACGAATGACACCATATACAGTCCAAGGCTGGCGTCCTACTTCAGTAACGAACCAACCTGAAAGCACTGCAATAAAACCCATCGGGGTCATGACCATCCATGCCCGGTGAAACCACTTGCTTTCAGGGTTGTAATGTTGTTTTTTGAAGTATTTATAGATACTGAACAGGCCGACAAGTACCATCAAGGTACCAATAGCAACCATAATCCGGAATGCCCAAAATACAATGGCGACAGGTGGCTGATCTTCTGGTGCCCAATTTTTAAGTCCTTTGACCTCACCATCTAATGAATGAGTCAGAATTAACCCTGAGACATAGGGAATACTTACTTCGTAATTATTAGTCTGATTTTCTTGATCTGGGATAGCGAATAGACGTAAAGCTGCACCGCGCTCATCTTCCCAAATACCTTCCATCGCGGCAACTTTAGCTGGCTGATGCTCTAAAGTGTTTAGACCATGCTCATCACCGATCAACACTTGAGCTGGCGCAACAAAGATAGCCATAATCATCGCCATACCGAGCATGACTTGACCGTGCTTGCGATTTTCAGTGTGTTTTTTTGATTGAATATAATAAGCGCCAACGCCGCCGATGACAAAAGCAGTCGTTAAGTAGGCAGCCGTTACCATATGTGCAAAACGGTAGGGGAAGGAGGGGTTAAATATAATCTCAAGCCAATTGGTAGGATAGAGAAGACCATCAGCGCCTATCATAAAACCTTGTGGCGTTTGCATAAAGCTATTAGCCGACAAAATCCAAGTAGCTGATATCAGTGTACCAATAGCGACAATCGCAGTTGAGGCAAAGTGCATACGTTTGCTAACGCGGCCCCAACCAAAGAGCATGATACCTAAGAAGGACGCTTCTAAGAAAAACGCCGTCAATACTTCATAAGCTAATAATGGACCTATGACGTTACCGGCTTTATCTGAGAACACCGCCCAGTTAGTGCCGAACTGATAGGACATTACAACGCCTGATACGACACCAAGACCAAAGACTACAGCAAAGATCTTGACCCAATGCTTATAGACTTCAGCATAGATAGGGTTACCCGTTCTAAGCCAACGAAACTCTAGTACCGTTAAAAAACTGGCAAGTCCGATAGAAAAAGCGGGGAAAATAATATGCCATGAAATGACAAAAGCAAATTGGATACGTGCGAGCATCAACGCATCCATCTGATCGATCACAAATGCAGCGAACATAAATGGTTACCTTTGTTTGTTAACTGAGTGGCGCAACCTTCCATGATATGTTTAAGCAACTGTTCGTCCATAAAAGTAAAAAATATTACGGGTAATAGCCAATAGTTATTTAGCTAAAATTATCAATATAAGCTCTTAAAAATTAACAGTCATCTATCTGTTATACGAATGGATTGCTATATGTAGTAGTCGTTAGATAATTATCGATGATATAAAAAATACTATGAAATAAAGATCAAAAAGATAATTAATATTCAACTGTTCTTGTTGATAGTTATTAGTAATATATTTAAATAAATCTGTAGTAATAATACACGATATACTATTGTATAGTATACAAAAATATATATTAATTGCATTTAGTCAGTCAGTTACTATGCTTTAGACAAAAGAATGTGTCGTTCATATGCTGATTAAAACGTTAGGCGTTTACTTCTTTACATTCACATGGTTAGCTGTCTAAGTAATAGCGTCAGAGATTGTAACCAGGGGCTGTAGGCTTGAAGATCGGACATAATGGTATAAAAGCATATAAATAAAACCATACCTGAAAATGTGCAAGTACGAAGATAGGGGCAGCGTATTAAAGAGCTCAAACAAGCGAATGAAGTCATGCACAAGAATACGACTTTTTCGCACAGGCAGAGCTCGACCGCAAACTGGATAATTAGTCAGTTTATCGATGACTACAAAAATAATCACGGGATCGAGCCAATCTGTCGAGTAATGCTGATTGCCTCATCAAACTACTATCGTGCTAAATACTTGGAGCGTTGTTTTAGAAAGCGCTATTTAGAGAAATTATAAATCGCTACAAAGGCACAAGAGATAAAAGAAATCGTACTTTTTGGGATTGCTATTAATGCCTTTACCGCAATACATACTTATAAAAAAGCCAGATAATCTAGTATCTGGCTTTTCATAAAATCTTAATCCTTAATAGGAAGAGGTGAGTATTTTATCTATCTAAAAAGTAGTGTTTAAGCCAATTTGTAGGCCTTGACTATCATAGTCACTACCAAATGTTCCATTATAACCACCGTATACAGCAACTTGAGTAGAGGCATTAGTTCTAATAACATGATCAACGCCAACACTCACATCTATCAAGTCTTCATCCATACCTTTCACTGTGTAAGGTGCTAAACCATTTTGGTCTATGAAACCGCTCTTGATAGCAAGATCATCGCCAGATGCGTTTGTGTATTTAACACTACCTGTTAGACGAGTATTACTAGTAGGGAGTTGATATTCACCACGGGCACCGATAGAAGCTAGAAGGATATCAGAGTCTTGATCTCCAACTTCTAGATTCCAAATACCTGCGCTATTTTCAGTAAATCCGTCAACTGAAACATCATAATATTCAATTGATGCCGTAGGACCTACTTTAAAGCCGCCCATGTCTTTCAAATAATCAACATTTAATGCTGCGAAAACCTGTGAGCCGTCGGTATTTGCAGTTGCGGTGGACTGATCCGGTGCTTCCCGTGACGAGTCATATGATAGATCTTGATAGCCGACTGAGGCTTGCACTAAGCCGCCCGCACCAAAACGAGTTCGTGTAAAGGCTGTTACTGAGTAACCATCAGCATCTATCTTGCCTTGATTCTGATACGCTTCTGCCTCTGAATCTGTATAACCTACTGCCAAACCTAGCGAGGAATTAGTACCGTTTAGACGCTTCTCTATACCTGCAGAAAGTGAATAAACATCAATATCATAACCTAGAGAATTACTCACTGGATCATATGATGAACGTGAGCCACTTTGCGAAGCAAAACCATACAGACCATCCTGCATTAACCAACTATCATTATTTGAATTAGCATCCTGATTATTACTCATGCTATCCCAAGGTACAGATCTAGTAACGGCTCTTAACTGATCACGCGATGCCTCGAAGCCAATATTAGTGAATGCTGCTGCGTAACCAAATCCGATACTATTTAGGAACTTCGATTTTTCAGTTGCACTCATCTCTTCAATACCAGAGATGGCATCTTGATAAGTTTCGTTATTACCTAGAAGGTTTAGATAAGGAACTTCGGCCAACGTATCCACATAAATTGCATTTCGCAACTGATAATCAGATGTTGCACTCGCGACGATAGGTGCAAACTTTGGAGCAATGCGCACTGTTACTTCACCACCGTCAATAGTACCGACCGTCATTGTGTAATTCAGATTGGCATTACGTAGATCTTCGACTGGTTCAACTTCAAATAAACCATTCGCTGTTGCCGCAGCCACAATAGTCTCAGGTACTAAGCTGCCTGACTCATAACCAAGGTCCTCTACACTAACGCCTAATGAAGTTGCTAAATCAGTAAGTCTGGCGGCAATATTGTCTTCAGTATCTAGTGTGCCGTATGTCCAGCCACCTTTAGAAGGATTATTCCACGCGATTAGTGCACCCTCATCATCGGGATCTTCATTATCGTCCCAGAATATACCGTCTGGTACCATAGTGTTGTCTAGATAGCCTGTACCGAAAAGTGCATTGTATTCATCGTTGGAGAGACCATCGAACGTCAAAGTATTCCTTGACTTTGTGACAAGATTAAATTTTGTTTTTTCAGGAGAGAAAAATCCAATTTCACCTTCTTGACCACCGCCACCAAATAAACCATCGGTCAATCCAGCACCTAAACCAATATCTGTAGCATCGAGGTTAAATAAAGCAGTGTTATCAGGATCCAACTCATCCATTAGATTACCATCTTTATCCAATAGCTCAATATTGAAACCAGTAATACGCGCACCTGTAAAATTAGACATTTTTCCAAACGTGAAATAATCCACTGATGAAGTATCGATAGGTTCATCTGTTTCTGTATTTATATATTCTTTTGTTGAAGTACGAAAATGCGTATCAAATGGATCCATTCCTGTTAGATAGTTTTTTATACGTTTGCCAGACCCAGATATTGAATCACACAGCGCTTCATTACTCGCCATCAGACAATTGGTGACGATACCGCGTGAGTCAAGATCTGAGAAGCTAGTGGTGAATCTATCATAAGGTTCAACAATAACCGGATTTTCATTCGTATACTCATTGTCCCTAGACGCGGTAAAGGTTATCGCCTTAATACCTGGCTCTACGACATTTTCTTTTTCATCGACATAGACAAAGCCACCACCTGACGTTCCAATGAAAGCATCAGTATCGAAAGTATCTGCATGTGCAATAGTCAATGGAACTACCAGTGCCACCGGTGCAACCGACACTAACAAGTATTTTTTAATCTTCATTTTGTACTCCCCAACCTATATGTTATTTGACTAGCTATTACTATCAATAAAAACATGTGATGAAAAAATACAAACAACTTTTATCATCAGTTCATTCCAGCTACAAAAGCCTATTCAGTATGACTTTTATAGGTTTGATGCGGCTTAATATTAGTGCTGTTGAAATTCTATTTTATTAATATACAAATTTATATATTCAATAATAATATAGCAACATCGATTGGGGTTTGCAAACAAAAAAACACTCAAAGAATCAATAAGATATAACATTTACATCTCTTTGATAAATATCCTTAATAATATTAAGGGTTTAGAGGTAAACTACTGCACTCTATTATTTACAATTAAGCTGCTTAATTAATATTTAAGGATTTTACCGTAAAAAATGATATCTACTTGCTTAAATAAAGCTTGTAAAAAGAATACCCATTACCTTAGAATGGCATTACTTGCGGTCATGTATATTTTGTTAAGTATCTTTTCTTGAATGCTTCAAACTGATTTTTCAAAATATCAAGCCTCCCTAACTATAAATGTTACTAATATTACCTATGCATGATTAACAGATGGGTAATAAGATGACCCTATCATGTCTACTAAGCATCGCAAGCTTGTTTTACGATATTCATCACCCGTAACAATGTGGTTGGGCACGGTGGTTGCATGTTTTGCTTGGATCATGCACATCTCTCTATTGCTGACACCTCTATGGGATGACAATACCCACTTAGGTCATGGTATCTGTGCTGAGCTTGCACCGATTGTATCGGCAGCTAAGCAGTATGAGAAAATACAGGCTAATATTACTCAAACGAATCACAACATACCCATTGATAGTGCCGCTCGTCATTTACCTCATCATAATGCATCCTTATCTTTAGCATCGCCTGCGACTGTTAAGCCAGTCGTAACGGTTGTCGCCGCACCTTCACAGGAAGTCTTATATACCGAAGATAAGGTTAGAAGCTCTGACCCTGACTCCGTAAAATACAATGGCTGCTACTTTTGCACTGCCATGTCTGCAGCACTATTACCAGTCGCTTTTACACATACTGATTCAGCTTTGATAGAGCTGTCTACTGTCTTAGTTACGCTTTTGTATCGCTCAAATGCCTACTATCCTAGTAATTTCTTACAACCTCTTACACGCGCTCCTCCACAATCTATACTCATATAATCAGTGATATTTAAAGGCAGGTAGTTGCTATCAATCAATGAGCTTATTTGAAGCTTTGATTGACGCGTTTGTATGCGTTTGCCTAAAACACTGCACTCAAAATACTGCACTCACAATATTGTGCTGAAAATACCGTCTATTTATATCGGAACATGCTCAGTAAGCACCTAGTCTAAACCCACAATTACTTGGCCTAAATGGCATCTTGGGACAAAAAACTGAATAACCGATTTTATAAAAGACGTTTAAAACGTTTAAGAATTTCTAGGAAAATAAGATGTTAATTTCACCAATGAATGCTGTACCTACCTTAAAACTCAGTGTTTTATCTATAGCTTTATTTCAAATCAGTAGCGCCTATGCTGACACTGCCAACATAAATAGTTATGGTCATAGCGAAGCGCTTCCAACTGCAACCTTACCGACAATCACCGTTTATGCCCCCGTAGCAAGTACCAATATTCTAGGCACAGCTGCAACGCTCGATCGCAATGATATCAATAGCAAACAAGTTGCGACCAGTGATACCGCTACCATATTGACCAAAATCCCTGGTATCAATGTACAGAGTGCTGGCGGTATCTCAAGCTTACCTGTTGTTAGAGGTTTGGCCGACAACCGTTTACGTATTTTGGTAGACGGTGTGGACTCAATTGCTTCTTGTCCAAATAGCATGAATTCACCGCTATCTTATATCGTACCTAGCGCAGTGGCAGACGCTACTGTCTATGCTGGCGTCACACCAGTGAGTGTTGGCGGTAATAGTATCGGCGGCACTATCGTTGTTGAAACTGCAGAGCCAGTATTTTCTGCGGACAGCACTTTGGTCAGCTCAGGTGAAGTTGGAGCGTTTTATCGCAGCAATGGTAATGGCTACGGTGCCAACCTTTCAACGACGCTAGCGGATGATATTTTTAGCTTAACTTATAAAGGTAGCTATGCTCAGTCTGATAATTATACTGCTGGTGGCGACTTTAAGTCTTATACAGCAACAGGTAACGGTGATAAAAAATTACCCAAAGATGAAGTCGGATCTACCGCTTTTGAAAGCAAAAACCAATCGCTAGATCTTGCTTATAAAAACGGTGACCATTTACTACAAGGCACTTATTTATCACAGCGTGTACCAGAGGAGCTATACCCAAACCAGCGTATGGATATGCTTGACAACCAGCTCGATAGAATAAACTTACGTTACAAAGGTGAGTTGAATTGGGGGCAGTTAGAAGCACAGGCATATACTGAGAACGTCGAACACTATATGAACTTTGGTGATGATAAACAGTTCTTTTATAATGACGCCAATGGCATGCCAATGTATACCGATAGCGAAACTATCGGTGCTAATATCAAAGGTATTATTGAATTGACTAACCAAGGCACAGCGACCGTAGGTGCTGAATATCAAGACTATACGCTCAACGACTTATGGCCAGCTTCTGGTACTGGGATGATGTCACCAAATGAATTCCAAAATATCAATAATGGTCAGCGCCAACGTATTGGCGTCTATGGCGAATGGGAAAAGCAAATCACGCCGAAATGGACAACTCAAATTGGTGCTCGTTATGAAAACGTACGTACTAGCGCTGATGAAGTCATTGGCTATAACATGATGGCTAATCAAACTCGTGATAGCGCTAACTTCAACGCTAGTGATCGAAGCATCACTGACAATAATATTGATGCAACCGTGATAGCCCAGTATGATATAGATGAACAACGTTCAATAGAGCTAGGTGTTGCCCATAAAGAGCGTACCCCAAGTATTTATGAGCGATATACATGGTCGACATGGCCAATGGCGGCTATCATGAACAATACTGTGGGTGATGGTAATGGCTATTTTGGTGATCCAAGCCTGCAACCAGAAAAATCCAATACTTTATCGGCAACTTTCGATTGGCATGCTGTTAATGATAGTTGGAACATCAAAGCTACTCCTTACTATTCAAAAATTGACGACTATGTCGATGCTGTACAGTGGGACTCAGCTACGAACGCACCTGCAGCTACCCAAACAGTAGATCGATACAAGGTGCTACGTTATACCAATCAAGACGCTAGAATATATGGCATCGATATCACCGCAGATCGTGACTTAGCCAATAATGCTTGGGGTTATTGGGGCCTCTCAGGTTCACTGAGCTACACCAATGGCAAGAACGAAGAAACTGGCTCTGATCTATATAACATAATGCCCTTGAATGGTAGCATTGCACTTAATCATGAGAATAGCGGTTGGAAAAACCAAGTTGAAGTAGTGGGCGTCGCTGCCAAAAACAAAGTCTCAGATCCTCGTAATGAGCTGAAAACCTCAGGCTATGGCTTGTTGAATCTAAGTACTGGTTATCAGTGGAAAGATATGAGTGTCGAAGTGGGTGTCGATAATGTGTTTGACAGAAGTTACGCCTTACCTTTAGGGGGTGCTTATATGGGTCAAGGTAAAACCATGTCAATGAATGGTGAGTTAGCATCAGGGTCTAACTGGGGTACTACCGTACCAGGTGTTGGCCGCTCATTCTTCATGGGTGTGAATTATAAGTTTTAGTTTCGTTGATGTTTGCTGAAAGTGAGAAAAGAGGTAGTTTGAATCGACGTATAGCTTTCTTTTCCGCTAAAGCCCATATTTATGGATAAAAAAGCCCCAGTCTTAAGATTGGGGCTTTTCGAATCTGGTAGGCGTAATCGGATTCAAACCAACGACAACGTTGTTACCAGTGAAGATCTAATAACTATTTTAGAAAGTATCACGTAGGGCAAATGAATGCTAACGCAAAGCGGCAATAATACCAGCAATTTTGTAATATGTCAGCACAAACACTTGAACAGCGTAATGACTACTACAAAATATTAAAACGCATGTAAAAAGTAGACGATGTAATAAAAAGAGTATGGTGCAAAGTTTTATTGTTTTGAGTGCAACACAAGCTAATTCAGCAGTCTGTTATAAGTGGTTCCATTATATCAGTCTGTTTTAAGTGGTCTGTTAATAGGTTCAAAGGGATAAATAGCTGGTTCCCTTAGGGTATAACCCAAAGGAACTAGTAAAAAAGAATCTCTCTATCCAAAGTTATTTGTCATAACGCCCGTTTTTTACATGGTTACTCTGTATGACCGTCAGATACCCAGATACCATCCTGACCAACAAAATAACTATGAGTTTCCTCTACTTCTAGTTGGTAGACATGTGTCATAAATGGATTGGGACAAGGATCATCAAAACGTGCCATACTTTCATGAATGCTAGAGTCTAACAACCCCTCGGCGTTTCCATATTTTTCTAGATTAATTAATCCATTCTCATAGATCTTTTTGTTTTTACTAGAACCCAGTTTATTCTTTTCTATTATGTTGCCATTATAGTAACTTGGTGAATTATAGAATTCTTTAAAGCTTTCAATATCACGATTCGCATAAGGATTTGTATCTTGGAACAGACGATTGTTCAATTTTTTATATAAGTCAATATCAATTTTAAACGGTACCTGCTTATTAACATGTGAAAATGAATCAGCAGTTGGTAAATTTAATTGGTATTTATCATGGTTATAATATTTCTCTTCTCCTAAGCTTACTAAGCAGTAACTATCTTTATCGAAACTAACAAACTCTATGTTTCGATATTCTTCCCAATAGCTGTCTAAAAAATCATTCACATCAAAGTCGCTACTCCAATCAATGTTAGCAAGAATAAAGTTTATAGGCGGCATGCTGTAAGTATACGCACAGTCCTGAGGAAAGTTTGGTAGCGTACGAACAGGCAAAAAAGAAAATTTTGATAACTGTATTTTGTCTTTACTGACAGAGACTATTTCAGGAGGATTGATACCTTCCTCATAAGATTTAAAGTACTCGTCGATACATTTCTTGAATAACTCTCTAGAAAATAAATTTTTAGCAGGTTGCCAACCCATTCTAATGAGATTGTTGGTTGAAACTCTAATCTTTTGAATGTCCGTGCAAAAAATATAGCTATCATTGTGTCTCTCATCTTCATCTAAGTTAATATCTTCATCAAGCGAATCGTTGTGGTATTCAACTTTATATATTCTTTTAGGTTCAGAAGACGTAACTGTTTTAGTTACCTTCCTTGAAACCAGCTCACCATCATCATTAATTTTTGACAATACAAGATCTCCAACTTTAATATCTTGTATTGGCATTAAACCTTTATCTGTATGTACTAATGTACCTGCGACAAAACTCATTCTATTTTCCTTATTAGTAAACTAAATCAGCCCATAGTATCAACTATCTTGTGAAGCTTATAGCTGAAGTTCTCGCTAGGGAGCCGTATCCTTACGCCCATAACCACTGAGCCTGTTTTTAGATTATTATAAATATGTTGAGACACCTCAACCCCTTAATAGCTCGATGCCTGTATAGCGCACCGATCAGGATTTAACATTAATAAGCTCTATTACAATTAGTGTATTTACGATTTATTAAATCAAATTCATACCAGAAATCCCACATATATCTGTCATCTGCATTGAATACTATCCTAACTCCACGTTCAACTTCCCAACACCAGCTAAATATAAGCTTAAGCTTTTGATAATGCATTTCAACCTCGGGAAATGGGATAGTTAATACATAAGTACCTGCTTTATCATATACCTTTGCTACAAAGTCTGTATTTCTAGAGAATCTTTCTTTATTAAAAATCAAAAAGTAATCGAAATTATCCAAAAGCGTAACCTCACCATACTCGAAGTCGATTTCAAAATTATTCAGTAGTGCTGATTTTTCGCGATTATTTAACTCCATTTCCCTTCTCTTTTAGAGCTAGTTCATTAGAATAATATAGTAAAATTTCATAATTTTATGGATAGCTCAAGTGGAAATTAGGTTCGTTATAGCAAATCCTAGAGATAATTTTTTTCGAAAAGCTCACATGATGTACATTACTAAGTACACTATGTCTCCCTAAATAGCTTGATCAATTAGCGTATATAGCCTACAGCCATAGATTCAAGTCCTCACTAGGGTACCGCATCCTTTTCACTCTATAAAATCCATAAAACGCCAAAACCAGTAATAAAAGAATGCTATAAACATAATAAAACCCGTATTCATATACGTATTCATACCCTTTATAGTGTCTAAAGTCCCCTGATAAGTGATTACCTCCTTAATTCCAGCTTCGACATCTTCCACATTAAGACTTACTATCTGTCTAACTCCATTATGGAACCCTAGAAAATCTTTCTGTATATACCACCCTATCACGGCTTTTTTAGCTTCAATCGGTTCTAAATATTCTTTGCCGAAACAAGAGGAGTCAGTATCAAAAGCTGAATAGCTGCACCCATATACTTCTTTACGGTTAAGATTACTGAGATCTAACAACATAAAAATGTGATTTCCCTCACCTACGTCCAAACTGCCTACAATACCTTCACTATAATTAAGCTCAGACTCTAAAGGGAAGTCTCTACCTTGCCAACTCAGTATTGCCCAGGCTATTAGCCCTATCCAAGTTAATAGAAGAATGACTATTTGAACTTTTCTAGTTAATGTTAATACTTTGAATTGTTTCAGTCGTTTTGTTAAGTGTCTCACTTAGTACCAAGCCCTTTTACCAAATCGGCCATTAAATCCTTATCCGTTTGTCTGCTCAAAAAATCCAACAGATTATCGGCTGTATATTCCCTTAAACCGTCTACTGAATCCTTCTCTAAAGCATCTACAAGAAAAGCACCCAGTAGTATTTTTTGTCGTGTCAGCTTCTTATCTAATTTCTGTTTTTCTTCTAAATCACCACTATCCAGCAAGCTCATATTTTCCCTTAAACTAGCAAATCTATTTATTCCGATAACAAGGCTCATTTTAAAAGAGTTTAATGTAAGAAACTTAACTCAAAATAGATAGCTTTTCATCTGTAATCAGCATCATATGCACAAAAAAACGTAGTAGGGGCGAGTATTGCCATTTGTTCGTTTGCTCTCTATGGTCTTGATTAGCAATACCGATATGGAGAGCGTTTTTCGAATCATTAGATTGTTGTTTAATGTCTTGATAGTTAGTAGATGACATGGTTTTCATCAATAAAGCTTCATTGCTACTCACCAGCCAACGTTTCAAAGGCAGCAGTTTCTTAGCAATATCAATGAAACGTTGCAACTCTTTCTCATCTTCTTTTCCAAATGGTAGGTATGCTCTGCTACTAGACAGTTTTTGACTACATATCTCAATAAACCAAGTCCAGTCAGCCCCTGACTTTTCTCGTAGACGATAGGCATTACTTAGCAAAAGCGATAGCAATCTTAAGTCACTCTGGTATTGAATGTTCAGTGGACTCAGTACAGGGGTGTTTGAATCTGATAGCTTAACAAAGCGAGGTTTGCCGCGTTTGGTAGTGATGTCGGTAATCTCGCTGGCACGTTTTATTAAAATATTTGCATCGTGAATAGAAATATTTGCCAACTGGGCCGCTTTACTTAAAGGCATCTTTTTATCATAGGTCTGTAGTAGCAGTTGTACTCGGTTTAGACCATAACGACCAAACAGCTCATTAGTGACTGGCGTATTGGTACTCAAGAGAAATTGCTTATCACAGCTTTCGACCGTAAACTTCGGTGACTTGCGTTTGCCTTCTATGATATTTTTAAATAACAGCGTACGTATACTAGGTATGCTGACGCTACTATTACAAACAGTCGCATTATTCTCTTTAAGCTTTTTATTCGTAAAACCTGTTATGTTATACAGCGTTCGCTCTGGCAATGTTATATCTGCTTTACTAAGCACATAGGTCGCCATCAGCGTGGCAAAATGGTTGTAATACTCAAAGCTACGCTCAGGCGACAGGTGTCCCATAATGCCTGATAGAGCGTACCAGCGATCTTGTGCCTTGATATGCTCCCCGAGTAGGCCTTTTTTTATACGCAGTACGTCGCTTTCGTCATAATCGGTGAGTCCCTCTACGAGATCTGGATGACCCAATAGCGCTAGAGATAGGTTGCTCACAGCCGTATGCCTAAACCCATGAAAGGTGTGCTCTGCCACGTTATCATCTACCGAGATGTCTTTTAAGACTCGTTTGAGTAACTGCAACGGAACATGGTCATCAATAGGGCGCTGATCCGATGATAAGGTAAAGATAAATTTGTTTGAACTGTCGCCAATATTACTCTGCACAAAGTTCATAAAAAAATTCAGCTCATTAGGTTTGAGGACGGCAAATAAGGGAACGCGGCGAATACTACTTTGAGTCTTGGTTGGACGATAGCTATTGGGCCTTATTACTACTGATGGCACAGCTGTTTTTAAGCCTTCGATGTCACTATACTTAAGTCCCAACAGCTCTTTTTTGCGCATGCCAGTACGATAGACTAAGATAAATAAAAGCGCGAACATCTCCCGCTCCAATATATCTACGGAACCCAGTATCTGCGTAATAATGGCTTGGTACGCTTGCGGTGATATCAGCTCCGCACGTACACGCCGACCATTTTTGGACTGTTGGAAGTTCACGGAGGGTAGGTTGTATTTGCTCTTTGCAAAGTTGTGCATATTCTTCAATAAATTGGCAGAGTATCCAATGTCAGTATTGTTACGTACGACAGCTTTGTACTCTAAAATCTCTTCGTAAAGTTCCTCAAACTCTTCCTCTGACCAAATATCAAGCGGCTGCGCTGTGGTGAAATACAACCACTCATAGCCTATGGTTCTAATATATTTCAAAATAGACTCATTACTAAGCGATTTTGACTCTTTTCGATTGAGTAAACTTAGCACCCAATCTAATAAAATTTTTTCACTTAAGTCATCGTATTGTTCATAGCGTTTTTGTACTCTTTCAATAAGAGTAGGCGGCTTTTTGCTGGTTTTTTTCTTTTTCTGTTTTTCATCCATTTTTAAGTCTTTAGTCAGATTCATAATTAAATCAGACTTTCTAACCTCTATCTTTTTGGTAGAACTATTACTAGATGTCTCGTTTTGATTGGCAGAGTTTTTGCTGATAGACAGCGTCAAAATATGTTCTAGATCATACGGCTTCTTTTTATACTGACATTTTTGGTTCAGAAACCGACCAAAGTCTTGCGTACTTAATCCTGCAGTATTATGCATACCTCGCAGCACCCCAACTGAGGCATGGTCGATACTAGCGTCATCGAAATCCTCCCAGTAATAACTGGCGTAATATAAAAATCTTGAAAAGGGAAGTGGCTTAATACCCAAAGGCTTGATCACGTCAGATAAAGCTACGGTCAAATATTGTTTTATCTTATCTTTTGACAGCTTGGCAATGATAGGTTTAATCTCTGATTGACTACTTTTTTCATGATAGCGCATTAGCCAACACTGACTGACCATATCTACAATGATTTGCTTAGTGTTATAAAGCTGGTCACTTTCTTCTTCGCGCTCGTTACCAAAGCGCTTTTGTACAAAGCGCGGCGAGACCATTATTCTTTCTTTGATGAATGGCTGATACTCTTTGGTGAGCAATGAGATAAGCCACCCTTGAAGCATTTGTACCTCATTGATACCGCCATACACAATTCCTGAGAATATCAGCCAGCCTATAATCTGATCTTGGCTATAATCGGCTGTTTGCTCCCAATTATGCTCTACTGCGCGAATAATTTTGACCAGCGCCTTACCGTCTTTTAACCAAGCTGTATTTGTAATTAGTGGATTAATTTTAGTAGGTTGTGGCGCGATTATCTTGGGATAGTGATGCTCAGCAAGCATATGGTACTTATTTTGATAGTCAACGAACTTAACGACGACTTGCCAGACATGTTTGAGTGTTCTAGATGACTCGTAAGCTTTTGCAATTTTGTTTTCAATGATTGACTGAAACTCATCAAAACCCTCTTGAGACAATGGTTCCAATTGTCTATAAAGCTCTCTCTGAAACTGGCTTAAAGATTGACTCCAAGATAGCCATGACAAATCAAAATAATCTTTAGAGCTTGGCGAAAATGAAAAAATGCGTTCATTGGGCCAAAGCGCTTGTTGGTAGTATTTATTGAAAGACTTTATGAATCCGATATTTCCAGGATGAGTCCTTTTCAACGACTCCCATTCGGTTTGTAAGTCGGCGAGTAGCTGTATCTCACGTTTCCTTGCCGTGTCACTGTCTTTGAGTATAGATGGGTAAGGCACGCAGCGCTTTTTTCTACCATCAAACTTTGCTAAATTATCAATAATTTTTGGCAGCTGTATTTCATTTATTAGCATGGTCAACCTCTGCAGTGCTTGTGCCAACATGATTTGAATTAGGATAATGATTGATTGTGATATCTGATAACCCAAGCTGTGCTGCGATTTTTTCAAACACGGACGCTACACGCTTAATATCTGCTTTACTACTTGATGAGAAGCGCCCCAATACTTCTTGACGAGCTTTTTCATGACCAATAACCGTGTTAATCAGTGATAAGGAAACGCCAAGATTTTCAAGCTGCGTACGAACAAAGTGGCGTGTCCAATAGGGATTGGCGTCAATGATGTGCTTGGTCATATGATAAGCATCGCCACGCTTAATGTCTTTAAGAATAGGGGCGTTAGCAGTAGGAGCTCGCTCATACAACAGCTTTAATAGTGCTTCATCATTACCTAAACGGATATCATCAATGATAGCGCTGATATCATGATGACCTTGGTGCTTTGCCTGATAGTTGATCAAATACGCTCTATAGTCTGTTAGATGGCGTATAAGTGCGGGGCATAGCGGAATGAGACGATCACTTTTGACCTTCTTAACAGGCTTGTCATTGATGAGTAGCCAACCCATATCAAGATCAATGTCGTACATCCTGCCAAGACCGTTATTTGGTCGCACGCCGGTTAAAAGGCAAAAGACAAACCATACAAAAATACTGGTTCTGTTAAAGTGCTCCTCATCGTTTGAACTTTGATCGGTCCAGTACTTCATCTCATTTATGATGTCGCAAACTGTTTCAATCTTTAGCGCAAACGCTGAGCCCACCGTATATTTATGCCAAGGAGTGATATAAGTTAAGTCAAAATCACTGTTGCTATTAAATATACTCAGTGCTGATTTATAGTGAGCCATAAGTGCTTCGCTAGTGTGGCTACTATAGTACATTGCAGGAGCATGGGACGCAGGTGTGCGACAGATGATATCGGCGATGTGCGCATGGCAATTAGGTGTATAACGAGAGAGCACGACATGTAGTGCGGTCTCTATACGATTGACAGACAGGTACGGCAATCCAAGGCTGCTACGCAAGGCAGCAAGATAAGCCGTAAAGTCTTTTTTTAAAGGCAACTCGCAAGCAAGTAAATCATCTATAAGCCATGATGGCAGTGGAACTTTGATGGTGTCAAAAGTATTTTCATAATCCTTTTTGAGCAGTGTTTGGCTTGTGGACTTGTCGGTAATACCTAAGCTATGTTTAATGTAATACTTTTTGCCTTCAAGATTGAAAATTCTAGGATGACCGATATAGCCGGGTATTAGTAAGGACTTAACTGGCAGCCCGGTAATCATAGATAACAGTAAAATACCCGCACACGTTTTATCAATCTCTGATTCTGGTAAGGTGCTTGCATCTTGGTTGAGCGCAGCAAATAACGCTTGGTAGCCGGCAAGGGAGAGTAAGCGCGTGTTAGAGTTAAGCGCGAGATTGCGCTGAGACATGTAGTTTTGCTGTAGCGATAAATCTATAGTTTGGAGCGGTATAGAGTTTTTGATCAACGGGTTTGGATATTCGCCATAGCTGACATAGGGTGCTTCATAGTGGTCAATACGCTCTTCAAAACTGGTGGTTAACCCTTCATAGCTTTCAGTATTAGCGTCTAAAAATGCAAGATCTATGGCGATAGCGCTGTGTTCTATATCATCACGTGTGTTAACCCATGCATCATTGCTAGGCGTGGTATTCCAGTTGTGGCTCGTTGCAGTAGAGTCTAAGGGCAATCTCGATGTGTTATCTGCTAAGTTGATAGCTGTAATTTTAATATGTTTAGGTGGCTTCTTACGTTTGGGTCTAGGCTTACGTAGTGTCTTCTTACGATCGGGTTTAGGCTTGCGTAACGTATGCGCATTTTGATAGGCAGTCGTTATTTTTTCTATTTGGCTCAGTTTGGCTTTTTCATCAGATTCATTTTTTTTTACTTTCTCACTTTTTTTCTGCTTTAATAGATCATTGAGGGTGTTAGATATGTACTCTACACTTATGGTCATCTGAGGTAAATCGGGTAGTTCACGCCAAATCCACGTTCGTCTTACAGAGCTTGAAAACTGAGCCTGTTTAAACTGCATTAATATATTATCAGTGTCAGTTTTTCTATTGTGAAAGATAAGTAGAGCTGCTGTGTGCATCGCTATGGATAACCAAACTAGTTGTTGCACTGCTTGACCTAACTGCCGTTTAATGACGATATCTTGCATTAGGATAAGCAGTTGCATCATCAATGGTTTTTGTGCCAAATCCTTACGATTGATTTGCATATACTGATCGTCAACTGGCCTTTTTTGTAGTGTTTGTATGACAGTTTCTGATAAATACTCAATCGCATCGTCATCTCGTTCATAACTACCATCTACTGTAGCAATAATGGTAGAGATAGCCTTTAAGACAGATTCTGGGTAAACAAATGCTTTATTATTCTTTATATGAGCAATGGTCTGTGCCGACAGCCAGTGTTCTTCATTGGGAGAGGTATCATCATTCTCAGTCATAAAACAGCCTCAGAAGGTCGCTTGTAATAAGTTTGCTCACTTATGTTTATAAGCCGACAAAATGTAGTAATAGCAAAAATGTTTTTGCCAAATAATTTTTGGTTTATCTCTTGATCCAAGATCTCGTTTAGCTGCGTGTAAATGAGCTTGATATCTATTTTTTTATGGTATTTTGCGATGAGATCAATAAGCTCGTAAAAACTGATGTCAAAATTAGACTGTTTCTTTGATATATATTTCACGGCTACTTCTTCTCTTAATAGATCAAAATCAATATAAGGGCTTTTTGCCATATGAAATAGCTCAAAGTTATTGAGCAAGAACCACTTTTCCTCCTCTTTTATAAAGCAGGTAAGTTTTGAACAAGCATTACTTTGCTCAAGTTCGATAGCCTGGCTATTCAGAAGTGGTCTGATATGGCAGGTATAAATATCAAACAGACTAATAATTTTTGGATATATAAGCACATTGAGTGTTTGTAGCTTAGCGATCGATAGTGATTTCACATCTTTCCTATTAAGATATCGAGTTGATGACTTGGTCGTTATATCCTGTGTATTGACCTCCACTAATAATTTAAGAGTATTAGCAAACAATTGAAAGCCAATTTGTGAGGTTTTAAGTCAAAAACTTGAATTAAGCGACAGCTGATGACGCCTTGCTACGCTCTGAGCTTTTGTAGACAAAACTGATGACAACTCTGTTAATAGACCGAAAATCTCAATGTTAAGAATCTAAAAGGTGCTTATGATGAGATAAGAAAGCTAGGAGGTTTTACTAAACTGGTAAGAAAAGTGTGTTATGTGGCTTTGAGACAACATGTATCTTTGATTTTTGTGATGCTATTTGCCAGCTATCAAGTGATAGTGCGTGCTATTCATTAGTACTTATTGATAGAGCTTTATCGAAAAGAGCAGTTGTAGCTAAGACGTATGGTAAACGTCCATAGATACAGCACGAACGAAATATGACTAATACAACTGCTATAACAATGTGATGTGCGAACACCGACGGGCTAGCCACTGTTTAAATACAGATATATACAAAATGATACATTATGTATCTAGTTAAAATCTAACAGAGATGTAAACAAATATCAACTTTTAGACTTAACAGTCATTAGAGAGTCTCAGTGGTTTACTCTGAAAAAGAAGACGGTACTATATTGAAGCGATCGTAGAGACAAATTCAATCTTTTGAGCAATTACAAACTTGCTTTGATAAACTAAAGGCCCAATATCCTCATGTAGATACGTTGTCAATGGGTATGAGTGGAGATATTGAAGCTGCCATCAGTGCAGGTTCGATTATGGTGAGGATCGGCACAGACATTTTTGGAACGCGAACTTAAAAGGTAATAACAGACATATGTCATATAAAAAAATCGCATTTATAGGCACAGGCAACATGAGCTATGCCATTATTGGTGGCATGATAAAAAACGGTTTTAATGCAAACAACATCATTGCTACAAACCGCAACCAAGAAAAGCTTGCAAAGGTAGCAGACAATTTTAAGGTAAAAACCACCAGTGACAATAACGAAGCCCTACGCGATGCTGATGTTATTGTATTATCTGTTAAGCCTCAAATGATGGGCGATTTATGTAAATCGTTTCAAGAATCAGGCGTAGATTTTAGTGGTAAACTATTTATATCGGTTGCCGCAGGTTTAACCGTTAAGCGTTTACGTGAAATGCTCGGCCAAGACGTTAAGATGGTGCGTTGCATGCCAAACACACCATCGCTACTAGGGCGTGGCGTGTCAGGTTTATTTGGTGCAAACGAAACAGCCGATGAACATGAGTTTGTACAACAAGTCTTTGAATGTACTGGTATTGCCGTATGGGTTGAGCAAGAGTCGCAAATTAACGATATTATTGCTGTGACTGGCTCATCGCCTGCTTACTTTTTCTTATTTATGGAAGCCATTGAAGAAAAAGCGAAAGCACTTGGTTTTAACGATGAAGATGCCCGTCGCTTAGTACAACAAACAGCACTTGGCGCTGCCGAAATGGCACTTAGCCAGCCTGATATTAGTATTTCGCAATTACGCTCAAACGTAACAACTAAAGGCGGTCCTACTCACGAAGCTGTTGAGCACTTAAAAGATGAAGGCTTAACTAAAACCGTTGGCGATGCTATGGATGCGTGTATTGCACGTGCGGAGCAAATGGAAAAAGAACTTTAAAATTATACTGTATGCATCAGATAATGCTTCTTATAAACAGAATTTAGTCTAGTTATTATTAAATAACACTTTCTAGAGTCTTCTCAGTAGTTGATATTTAGACGGTGAAATATCGTCATGAATGTCGAATAAATAAAAGCACCTTATGTCATAGCATAAAGGATCACTGATATCTAACCATTTCGTAGATAGAGCATTAGGGTTAATGCCTAGTATTTTCAGTGCCGCCGCTTTGATAAAGTCTAATAATTAAAAGCCCATCATTTTAAGATATCGACTATATACCCTTATATCATTACCTCACCATAACAACCAGCAATTTTCCAGCGCGTTAAGGAATAACAAATGCCTGCCAGTACCACTAATAATATTAGCAAAATCAATCAAGACGATATCAACAAAGCCGTCTGGAACGCCTGCGATACTTTTCGCGGAGTCATCAGTGCCGATACCTATAAAGACTTTATCTTAACCATGCTGTTCCTCAAATATCTGTCTGATGTATATCGCGATGAGTACATCAAGCTGGTCGAGCAGTTTGGCGACAACCCCGAGCTGATCCATGCCATGATGTCCAAGCAGCGTTTTGTCTTGCCTGAAGGTGCCAGCTTTTGGGACTTATACGAGCAGCGTCATCAGCCGGGCAATGGTCAGCGCATCGATGAGGCGCTACACGCTATCGAAGAAGCCAACGGTACGAAGCTCAAAAACGTCTTCCAAGATATTAGTTTTAACACCGATAAACTCGGTCAAGAAAAGCAAAAAAACGAGCTACTACGCCACCTATTAGAAGATTTTGGCAAAGATATTCTAAACCTCTCCGCTGAGCGTGTCGGTAGCTTAGACGTGATTGGTAATGCTTATGAATATTTAATCAAGCATTTTGCTGCCAGTAGTGGGGCGACGGCTGGCGAGTTCTATACGCCACCGGAAGTGTCCAATTTGCTAGCGACTATCCTTGAGCCTGTCGAGGGTGATGAAATCTGTGATCCAGCCTGTGGTTCAGGGTCGCTACTCATCAAGTGCGGGGCAATGGTACGCAAAAACTCAAATTCTAAGAAGTATGCGCTATACGGTCAAGAAGCCATTGGCTCGACATGGGCACTGGCCAAGATGAATATGTTCCTACACGGTGAGGACAACCACCGTATCGAGTGGGGCGATACCATCCGTAATCCGCTGCTACTTGATAAAGACGGCAAGCACTTATTACAGTTCGATGTGGTGACTGCCAACCCGCCGTTTTCATTGGATAAATGGGGTCATGACGATGCCAGCAGCGATCCCTATGGTCGCTTCCATCGCGGTGTCCCGCCCAAGACCAAGGGCGACTATGCCTTTATCAGTCATATGATTGAAACACTGAAACCTACTACTGGTCGTATGGGTGTGGTCGTACCGCATGGCGTGCTGTTCCGTGCATCTAGTGAAGGCAAAATCCGTCAGCAGCTCATTGAAGAAAACTTGCTCGATACGGTGATTGGCTTACCTGAAAAGCTGTTCTTTGGAACTGGTATTCCAGCCGCTATTCTGCTGTTTAAAAAGAACAAGACCAATGACAAAGTTCTGTTTATCGATGCCAGCAATGAGTTCAAGTCAGGTAAAAATCAAAACCAGCTCACTGAAGATAATATTAATAAAATCATTGAGACGTATAAGGCGCGGGAAAGCGTCGATAAATATGCGTATCTAGCGAGTTTTGATGAAATTAAAGAAAACGACTTTAACCTAAACATTCCGCGCTATGTCGATACGTTTGAGGAAGAGGCGGAGATTGATTTGGATGCGGTACGTTCCGAGCGTCTTGAGTTAAAGGCTGAATTGGACACGTTAGAAACCGAGATGGCAGGGTTTTTAAAGGAGTTGGGTTATGGTGCCTAATGGTTGGGAAGCTATAAAACTAAACGAAATCTGCGATAAAGTAACAAGTGGTTCTCGCAATTGGGCTCAATACTATTCCGAAAAAGGTAGTAAGTTTATAAGAATGACAAACTTACAACGGAATAGTATTTACTTAGACCTTTCAGATTTAAAGTTTGTTGATATACAAAGTTACTCTTCTGATGGGCAAAGAACTTCATTAGAAACTGGCGACATTTTAATGTCTATCACTGCTGAGCTTGGCAAAATTGGCTGGGTTCATGAAGGCTTAGGTGAATCTTTTATAAATCAACATACTGCTCTAATTAGGTTGAAAGATAATAAAGCGTACAGTAAATATATAGCTTACTTACTTTCTTCTAAAGAAATGAATCATCGTATAAATAGATTGAATGACTCAGGTGCCAAAGCGGGATTAAATTTAACAACTATACGTTCTATTCCTCTAACGATACCTCCTGTATTGGAACAACAAAAAATAGCCAAAATCCTATCGACTTGGGATAAAGCGATTAGCACCACTGAGCGATTAATTGACAATAGTACCCAGCAGAAAAAAGCCTTAATGCAGCAACTTCTGACGGGTAAAAAACGTTTGCTTGATGAGTCGGGTGAACGGTTTGAGGGTGAGTGGGAAGAGATTGAGTTGGGTGGAATTGCTAATATTTATCAGCCTAAAACTATTTCACAGAAAGATTTAACCAATGAAGGTTATTTAGTTTATGGAGCTAACGGAATTATCGGAAAATATTCCGAGTACAATCATGAACAAGAGCAGGTTGCTGTTACCTGCCGCGGAAGCACCTGCGGGGTTGTAAATTGGACTATGCCCAAATCTTGGATTACAGGTAATGCAATGGTAATTAATGTAGATGATTCAGATTCTATTTCTAAAAGATTCTTGTACTATAAACTGAGCTTTGCAAATTTTAACTACTTAATATCTGGGTCTGGCCAGCCTCAAATTACTGGAAATATAAAGACTCATAAAACAAAACTACCAATTCTCAAAGAACAACAAAAAATCGCCACCGTGTTAACCAATGCTGATAAAGAAATCGAATTGCTTGAGCAGCAATTGGCTGATTTGCAACAAGAGAAGAAGGCGCTGATGCAGGTGCTGTTGACGGGTAAGAAGCGAGTGGTGGTTTAATGTAAACAAAAGTTTGCGTATATAAGTGATATAAACGATACTTGGACAAAACTTATTCAAAAGAAGCGATGAAAATGATTGATGATGTCCTTAAAGAAAAAATGGAAGCAAGAAGAAAGTATCAGCCTTATCGTTCAGGTGATGTCAGAAGTCAGTTTGATAGAGATGAAGCACGATTGATACATTCAGCTGCTTTCAGACGGCTACAGTCTAAAACTCAAGTGCTAGGTTTGGGGGAAAGTGACTTTTATCGCACTCGGTTAACTCACTCTATGGAAGTAGCTCAAATTGGTCGAGGAATAGTTCAGTATCTTGAGAAGTCAGGTGAGTTTTCTGAATACAAAGAATATTTGCCTGATATGGCTTTAATTTCAGCAATTTGCTTAGCACATGATATCGGTCACCCTCCATTTGGTCATGGTGGCGAAGTGGCACTTAACTACTGTATGAGAAATCATGGTGGTTTCGAGGGCAATGGTCAGACGCTACGAATTTTAGGTAAGTTAGATAAATATACTGAACAGCATGGCTTGAATCCTACAAGACGAATGCTATTAGGTGTTTTAAAGTACCCTGCCGCCTATAGCAGTTTAGTAAATGATAGTTTTTATGAGTCTGAAAGTAACTCTGATGTTCCTTATTGGTTGTTCAAAGCGGATGCACAAAAGCCTCCTAAGTGTTATTACGATACAGATAAAGACATTGTAGAATTTATCTTTGAAGGCTTTGATGAAGAAGACGTTAAGAAGTTTACTGCCTTTGAACCTAAGGAAGAAAAGCATCAATGCACACGTTTTAAATCACTAGATTGCACAATTATGAATTTAGCAGATAACATATCTTATAGTTTACATGATTTGGAAGATGCACTTTCTTTAGGGATGATTAGTCGAGAGCAGTGGCAAAAGCATTTTAATGACAATGATGGCTTGTTCGATATCATTGAAAACTTAGAGAATGAAAAATTAGAAAAAGAATCTAACTTTGATTGCATAACTAGAAAGCTTTTCGGTGAGGAAAGTTATGAAAGAAAAGATGCGATTGGTCGTCTAGTTAATCTTATGATAACCAATGCGGAAATAGTTGATAATGGTTCCGACTGTGAAAATCTGTTATTAGGTCTTGAAGTTAAACTAAAAAAAGAAATTGAAAATTTAAGAGAGCATATCTTTATACTTGTAAAAAAAGTTGTCATCAAAGATGTAAATGTTCAACAGCTTGAGTTCAAGGGACAAAAGCTAGTTATAGAACTGTTTCAAGTTTTGGCTAAAGATCCTGAAAGATTCTTGCCAAATTCTACCAAATTAATTTGGAAAGAATCTACGAAAAATCTGCCAGTAGAAAGACAAGAGTCGGCCCAGATGAGAGTGATTTGTGACTTTATTGCCGGTATGACTGATGATTATGCTGCTAAGTTCTATGAGAAGTTTTTCACTCCTAATAAGGGATCTATATTTGATAGGTTGTGATCGATTGCGATTTCAATATAGTCGGCCTATGATGATATCGAACTATTACAAGTATTATAAGATAGCCACTATCGATTAGGCAGCACTTAATATAACCGCCATGCTTACTGCCCTTTGGGTGACGCGTAACCTTGGCGGTTTTTCTTTGCTAGAGGTAATCCCGAATGAGTAAAGTTGAGCTTCCACCAGCAGTGCTAGATTGCTTAAAAAACGATATGCAGATTGAGATGGAGCATTTCTTTAAGAAGTACGATAGTTTTGATGACAGCTTTAAGGTAATAGCAAATAAATTACTTGTTGATATGCTGAGAGTTTCAAAAAAATCATCTTCATTTAACAAAGATGTCAGTTTGTATGAAGATGGTACTCATGAACAAAATGAATTTATGGATGCGATGTTTGATTGCTTCAAGTTATTTAATGAATTGCAGAGTAGCAAGATAGACTTACTCAAAAGGATATATAAACACCATAGCCGATCTGAGGGCTATTGGTTTCCAGTAGTAGTAATTTCAAAGCCACTAGCTAGTTATCTAAATGAACCAACAGAATTTATTTTGTATAGGGGTTGCTACTTAGATGAATATAGTAATAAGGACTACAGGCAATCGTGGACTTCAGACTTAGATACCGCTAAAAGATTTGCTTTTATTTATGGTGACTACAATAAAAATAATAGAGTTGTAATTAAAGCCAAAGTTAAGAGTACGGATATTGCTTGGATTGTAGGAAGTATTACTGAACATGAAGTTGTTTTATTACCTGATTTCGCACCTATCGAAGATGCTATTGAATTGAGCTATACCCAATATTGTGAGAGTAAAAATCAATGAATACACCCAGTATCAACTTCGCCGAAGAATTCAGCTCAAAAATCCCTGCCCTAACCTTGCTGACAACATTAGGCTATGAGTTCATACCACCCAGTCAATGCAGTGCCATGCGCTCAAAAGTGGTTTCAAATAAGGCCACTGACCAAGTCGTATTACTGCCCATCATGCGTGCATTTTTAGCCAAGCAAACTTTTACATTTGAAGGTCAGGCGCATCATTTGTCAGACAGTGCCATTGATAAAATCATGCACGAGCTGAATCCCGCCATGAATTTAGGCTTGCAGGCTGCGAACGAGGCGCTATATAACGCTATGCTCTATGGCGTGACCGTGACTGAGTTTATCGATGGTAAAAAGACTTCGCAGACTATCGCTCTGATAGATTGGAATAACATCGATAATAATAGCTTTCACGTTACCGAAGAGCTGGTGGTACTCAATAGTGAGGGTACGAGTAGTCGTAGACCTGATATCGTCTGCTTTGTGAATGGTCTACCGCTGGCAGTGATCGAAGCCAAACGTCCTGACTCGAGTAGAGAGTGGCAATCGACCAATGCCCAAGCGGTGTCCCAGCATATCCGTAATCAAAAGCCAAAAGAAATTCCGCATCTATTTGCCTATAGCCAGTTATTATTAGCGGTTAATGGTAATGACGGTCTGTATGCTACCTGCGGTACGCCTGAGAAGTTTTGGGCAAAATGGGTCGAAGAAGAGATCTCTGAGCTTGAGTTTCATCGTTTAAAAAATCAAGCGCTCAGTGATGAGCAGATTGATAACTTGTTTGGTGATCGTCCTACCTCTATCAAAGATGAATATCAGTCATTAGTTGATGGCGGTGATCTAGCTGTCACCGACCAAGACCGCTTAATCATCAGCCTTTTACAGCCTGAGCGTCTGCTTGAAATGACACGCATGTTTACTTTGTTTGATAAAAAGGCTGGCAAAATTGTTGCTCGTTATCAGCAAGTCTTTGGTATCAAAGCCTTGATTGAACGTATCAGTACCTTTGACGAGAAGGGTAGTCGTGAGGGCGGTGTCATTTGGCATACCACAGGCAGTGGTAAATCTTTCACGATGGTATTCTTCTCCAAAGCACTTATTTGGTTAGAAGAACTCGCCAAGTGCCGTGTCATTGTGGTCACCGACCGTGTTGATCTAGAAACTCAGCTTAGTCAAACCTTTGCTTCTGGTGGCGTATTATCCGATCGCGATAAATCCGATGCCATGGCAACTTCCGGTCGCCGTCTAGCGCAGCAAATCGGTCACGGTAACGAGCGCGTTATCTTCTCTATCATTAATAAGTTTGGCTCAGCCGTTAAGTATGATGAATGCTATAACGACAGCCCAAATATCATCGTCATGGTCGATGAAGGTCACCGTAGCCAAAACGGTGAGAATAATATTCGCATGGCACAAGCACTGCCAAACGCAGCCTTCATTGCCTTTACAGGTACGCCATTGCTTAAGGATGATAAGACTGAGAATAAATTCGGTAGCATTATTCACTCTTATACCATGCAGCAAGCAGTCAAAGATAAAACCGTCACGCCACTGTTATACGAAGAGCGTATCCCTGAATTGAATACTAATGACCAAGCGATTGATGCTTGGTTTGACCGTATCACCCAAAAGCTTACTGATGATCAAAAAACCGATCTCAAACGTAAGTTCTCACAAAAAGGTCAAATCTATCAGGTTGAAGGTCGTATTGAGCTGATCGCTCATGACATCTCTGATCACTTCCAAAATTTTAAACAGCAGCATCTAAAAGGTCAGTTGGCTTGTGACTCTAAAGCCTCAGCTATCCGTTATAAAATGGCATTAGATAAGATTGGCAAAGTGACCTCAGTGGTTGCCATGTCGCCACCGGATACCCGTGAGGGGCATGACACCGTCGATGGCGAGTCAAAAGACATCGTTCAGAACTGGTGGCAAGCCAATGTCGCCAAAGAGTATGGCGGTGACGAAAAGGCCTATACCAAAGCCATCATAGAAGCCTTTAGTCAAGATGATGGCCCTGACATTATGATTGTCGTTGATAAGCTACTAACGGGATTTGATGAGCCAAAGAATACCGTGCTGTATATTGATAAGCCCTTAAAGCAGCATAACTTGATTCAGGCGATTGCACGGGTAAACCGCTTGCACGAGAAGAAACGCTTTGGTTATCTGATTGATTATCGTGGCATCCTAAAAGAGCTAGATATTACCATTGAGAAATACCAAGACTTAGCAGAACGTACGCAAGGTGGCTTTGATATCGAAGACCTTAAGGGTCTGTATAACGCGATGGATACCGAGTATAAGCAGCTACCAAGACTGCATAGCGAGCTGTGGGCAATATTCTCATCAGTGAAAAACAAGCAAGACGGACAGGCGCTAAGACAAGTGCTAGCACCTAAGATGCAAGAGATCGACGGCAGAGTAGTCGATACCAAGCTCAAAGAACGTGATGATTTCTATGCGGCTTTAACGGCATTTTCTAACGCGATGAAAATTGCGTTGCAATCGGCGTCTTTCTTTGAAGACAAATCATTCGATAGCAAGCGTGATCGCTACAAAGCCGATCTAAAAGCCTTTATCAATCTACGTAAGCAAGTACGCGAGGATGCTGATGAAACCATCGATTACGATGAGTATGAAGCGGATATTCGCAGCTTACTTGATAAGCACATTGCAGGGCTTGAAGTTCGTGAGGCAAAAGGTGCTTACTTGGTTGGCAACTTAGGTAAGGATGTTAAGCCTGAAGAATTAAGCGATGATGAAGCGCGCAACCAAACCGATAAAATCACTGGTCGTGTCACTAAGATGATTGAACAAGATCTGGCTGATGATCCTTATGCTCAAGAGTATTTTTCTAAATTGCTTAAGCAAGCGATTGCTGATGCTAAAGCCATGTTCGATGCACCCGTGAAGCAGTACATGATGTTTGCTGACTTTGAGCAAGCCGTCAAAGACCGTGATGTCGCTGATGTGCCAAATGCGTTTATCGATGATAGTGGTAAGTTAAACAAACATCCTCAGGCGTACTTTGGTTTGTTTAAGCATTTATTTGATGCTGATTTCTTAGCAGACAAAGAGCTAGATAACGACAAGCTAGTCGCTTACGCTTTTGAGATTGATAAGATCGTTAAGACAGCAGTGGCTGAGTATTCTATCAATCCAGCAGAAATTGAGAATGCTATTAGTGTCAAATTGCTACCGATGTTATTTATGGATTTGGGTATCGATAAAGCGCAACAACTCATCGAAGAAGTGCTAAAGATTACCCGACTTGGACTTTCAAGAGACAAGTAGGCTAAGAGCAGTAAGAGGGTAGTAGGTAATGACTGAGAATGGCGTATTTTATTATGGTCAAGATAAGATTGATTATGAAGTCGTGCGTAAAGAAGTAACTTATAAAGAAAAGATAAAGAAACCTGAAAGCGACAAGCTGATTGCTAAAAAGGCTAAGCCTCGAAAAGTGATCATTAAAGTACATCCTGATCAGCGTGTGGTTGCCACCGCACCTGTCGATGCGACTGATGAGATGATTTATGATGCCATGATGAAGCGTGCGCGCTGGATATGGCAAAGCCTACAGGACTTTGCCAAACAACAAGATCATGTATTGCCTAAGCGTTATGTTAGCGGTGAGACCCAATTTTATCTGGGTCGTCGTTATGTGTTAAAAGTGGTAACTAATGCAGCAGCTGCTGATGAGATACACAGCAGGGTGAAGCTTAGTTGCGGTAAGCTGAATGTAGAACTATCTCAAAGTGATTCTGAGTTGGACACTGAAGAACGAGCTGTCTTAGTTAAACGTCTTATTGATGAATGGTATAAAAATAAAGCCAAGCTTATCTTTATAGAACGCCTAGAGACAGTATTACCTAAAGCAGCGTGGGTAACTGACATACCAGCTTTCAGATTGCTAGTTATGAAGAAGCAATGGGGCAGCTGCTCTACTAAAGGCAATCTAATACTTAATCAGCACTTAGTAAAAGCACCAAAGGAATGCATTGATTATGTAATATTGCATGAGCTATGTCATATAGCTGAGCATAATCATAGCGAGCAATTTTGGCGCTTATTAACGCAAGTAATGCCGAACTGGCAAGAGGTAAAAGCGAGGCTTGATGAGATGGCTGAGCTTTATTTGAATGAGTAAATCATAATACCTTTATCGCAATTAACATAAAAACCACCTTCAAAAAAGTAGCTAGCTATCAACTAAAATAACCCGCGTCAGGCGGGTTATTTTAAGTTCAGTTCTGAAACGCTTTTTAACTATGGCGTACCTGCATGCCCCACTTTCACTTGCACAGCTAACATACGTCCTTTGGTTTCTACCTTGCGAGAGGCCTCATCCCAGTCTGGCGCCGCGCACATAAATAATGTCTTACCATCATGTCCACCAAGAGTAACCGCAAAGATACCATCAGGTGCAGTATCGATAGTTTCTAAAATTTCACCACCCTCTGCTATGCGTACCGCTCGCTGGTTTATGGTATCTGCGATCCACACAGCACCCTCGGCATCCAAAGCCAAACCATCAGGTAATATGCTGGCATTTTCTATACGTAGACCCAGATTTGGCTCATCACCTAATTCTCCAAAATTAGCAAAATCACGCTTGTCTCCGAGGCTACCATCTTCTTTGATATCAAACTGCGTAACTTTGTTCCCAAATAGCTCGTTAACGATCAATGTTTTCTGGTCTGCAGAGATAACCATACCATTTGGAAATGCTAATCCTTCAGCAACAACCTTTGAGCTGCCATCAGGCTTAACCAATACAAGCCCTGTGTTTTCATGGTCAGCGCCACCCATCAAATCAAAACCAAAGTTGCCGACATAAGCATTACCATTGACTGAAACCACCATGTCATTGGCATGACCACCGCAATGCTCCCAGATATCAGCGTGAACGACCAAGTTACCATCATTTTCTAGTCGCAAGACTTTGCGGTCTTTCATCGATACAACCAGCAGACGCCCATCAGGCAACCATCCTAAACCGGAAGGTTGATGTTCAACATGGATGATTTTCTCCGCTATTCCTTCATCGTTGACCCGATAAACGCCTTGAGTATAGAAATCGACAAACCACAGCGCATTTTGATACCAGCGAGGCCCTTCTAAATAGTGAAAGTCATCAACGGCAACTTCTATTTCATATTTCGACATAATCATCTTCCTTGATTGATAGACAAAATTATTTAAACAATATTTCTTATCAGGCTATTTCTTCATATATTGCAGTGACTTCCTCTAAAGTCATATCTTTGGGATTGGTGGCAATTAGTCGCGCATAGGTATTGATAACTATGTCGGCTAGAGCAGGAATATCGTTCTTTGTAATATCTAGTTCACTTAAACGGTATTTGAGACCACTGTTTTCCAAAAATATTTTTAGTTGACTAATAAATGAAGTCGCTGCGTCTAAATCTGTCATTCCAGCTGTTTGAGTAGGCATGACAGCACGAGCAAGCTCTGCGTATAGAGGAGCAGCTTCTGATAAGTTAAATGTAAAAACACCGCACATGACGAGTGCATTAGCATGTCCATGTGGAATGTGGAAGTTAATACTAAGCGGGTAGGAGAGCCCGTGAACAGCGGCTACAGAGGCATTGACGAAGGCGATGCCTGCTAACGTAGAACCTAACAGCATATCGGCACGAGCATCAATATCGTCACCTTGGTTTAACACTTTTTCAAAATTATTCCAAAGCATTTGTAAGCCTTTTAGGGCTAATGCATCTGAAATAGGATTCTTTTTAGTACGACTCGTGTAGGCTTCAATACAATGCACCATAGCATCAAGCGCAGTTGCTGCAGTGATATGACGGGGTAATTTTAGTGTTAATGTTGCATCTAAAATGGCGACGTCAGGTAGGATTTTAGGAGTATAAATAGCTTTTTTACTGCCATCTTTTGCGGTAATCACGGAGACAAAGGTAGACTCTGCGCCCGTACCAGCAGTGGTCGGTATGGCAAATAGCGGCAGTTTTTTGAACCCACTAATATCTCTATCTAAAATATCATTAACGGACTGAAAGTCGTTTGGATATAAAGCGACAATCTTCGCTGTATCAATAGAGCTTCCGCCCCCTAAGCCAATGATCAAGTCACATTGATTGTCTCTTGCAAGCCCAATAGCGCTTTCAACAATTTCAATGGGCGGGTCTGCAACGACACTATCGAACACAACGACATTAACACCGGCTTCCTGTAAGGCCTGCTGGGCGATATCGACATAGCCTAGTTCGGAGATACCAGCATCTGTAATAATGATGGCTGATGTTGCAGAATATTGTTTTGCTAAAACACCTAGCTTTTGGCGCATGCTGTCAGCTTCGCTGACAATATGACCATTAGTATAAAATTCAATCCCTGTCATTTTGTTCTTCCTTGTATATATATACTCACTTGTTGAGAACAAACGATGCAAAAGTAAGAGTGCTTTTATATTGATTAGACTCTTATAAGGCGTCAATGCTTTTCAAGCGTATTAGGTAACTACTTACCTTATTAACATTTTTACTTTCAATACATTTTTTACAAAAGCAGTGTGCAGTGAGCTGCAAAAAAACGTATTAAAAGATTCTAGGTACCAGAAAAGTAAGCAATATCTGAATTTATTAGCATGCTTAACTAGCCGATGTTTGTAAGGTATTACATTATCATAAATATTAGAGAATAGTCATTAAATGATTTGACAGCTATCACTTTAGTTGCTAATTTCAGATGAGTGTTCAGTTGTACGTTAAGTATATATTGACCTAATTATTTATAACCACTACTAATGGTGTATTTAACTTACCTGTCAAATACTATAAAAACATAAGTTAAATCAATGAACTTATGACTACTATCAAAAGGAATTGATAATGAAATTAGCACCCATTTTTCTGATAAGTGTGCTAGCCGCGATGAGCCTTTTAGGTTGTTCAAACCAATCTAGTAATGGTACGACTTCTTCAGAAGAGACCACTGTTTTACGTTTCTCACATTTCTATCCTGCAACGTCTGATATTAATAAAGAGATTTTTGAACCTTGGGCAAAAAAAATCGAAGCTGATTCGGGCGGGCGTCTTAAAGTTGAGGTATATCCTTCGGCCACTATCAGTAAAGCGGATACAGCTTATGAGTCTGCTGTAAAAGGAACCATTGATATTGGCTCACAAGTACAAGGTTATACAAGTGGTCGATTCCCACTATCTCAGATTGCAGAGCTTCCAGGATTATCTAACTCATCAACACAAACAGGCTGTATGCTGCAAACCTTGTATGACAATGGTACGATTGCTGACGAGTATAAAGATTCTCACTTGCTCTTTATGTTTGCCACAGGACCTGGAACCTTGCACAGTACTAATAAATTGATCAGAACTCCTGAGGATATGAGAGGTATGCGTATTCGTAGGCCTTCAGCAGTTGCAGGTGACATCATCGAAAGTATGGGAGCTTCTCCTGTGGGGCTACCTGCCAATGATATATATACTTCTTTACAGCGTGGTGTAGTTGATGGATTAAGCTTTCCGTGGGAAGCTATGGAGACTTTCAAACTAAATGAGTTGACGAAGTATCATACTAATATGCCATTTTATAGTTCTGCTTTAATGGTAACTATGAATAAAGCTAAGTATGAGGGTCTGCCAGAGGACTTGAAACAAGTTATTGATGACAATTCAGGTATGGCGCTTAGCAAGAAAGTAGGGGCCATGTGGGATAAGACTTATTCAACGCAGCTACAAGCAGCTATCGATCAAGGAGACGAAGTTGTCGATATCTTAGATCCACTCAATGACCCAGATTGGAAAGACCCACTTGAAAAAGGTACAAAGAAATATCTTGATGATGTGGAGTCTTTAGGACTAGATGCTTACGGGGTCTATGATAAGGCTAAAGAAGCTAGTGTAGTCTGTAAAGTGTAATCTTATAAAAATTTTAGCTAAAATGCTGAACTGACTAAATTGAAAAAGCCCCAACTTTAAGCTGAGGCTTTTTTGTTTTTTTGATTCTAATTATTTCAAGATTTACCTATCTAGGACAAACTGTCCACCAGAAAAGCTAATACATCCTTCACAAAACCAAGAGTTCAGCCTTCTTGCATAAGGTATATCTGCTGGCACATCTAACTGATAGGGACGACCACAGTACTCACAGTGTATGTCATCTAAATAAACCTGACATTTTGCAAGTGTAGCAAATAAAACATCAGTCTCCGTGTTGTGTTCATAACAAAGCAGTTCTAAATGCGCTATATAATCACTGGGCGACACATAGGACCAATACTCATGGCACAAACGCTTTGCTGTATTCTCTAGAGCTGAATCAAAGACGAAGTTCATGCTCATAATACCCTCCTTAGTATCCATAGCCATTTTGTGGTAGTAGCTCGTAGAGCTCACTCTGTAGCTGACTACACATATCATCAAAGACATAGTCGAGATTAGTTTCTAAGCGCTTCTGTACCCATATGCGCAGCGCCGTATGATTATCAAAGCAACTAGCAATACTTAGGAACCTAGCCAAACCAGTACCTGACTGAATACAGAGCTCACAGATAAGGTAGTTAGCAATATTATCTGCACCATTACTGACATAGCCACTAGGTTTAAATGTCGCATGCAGCTTATCGTAATCAATCATTTTCATTGTGAAGTCTCCTTGTCAGTAGATACTTGAGCAATCTGACTGCGATTGACCAATGCTTCAAATGCACTACCATCCTGCCGAGTCATATTCGGTACGTAACGGCTATACGTGTTGAATAGCATCTTGGACGTAGAGTGTCCCATTTGACTGGCAATCCACTCAGGACTTTCGCCAGCAGCTAACCATAGCGTTGCTGCGGTATGACGAGTCTGATAAGCATTACGCTTTTTAAGACCCAAAATTTTAAGAGTAGGGTGCCAAACACGTTTGTTCACGTTGTTGTAATCAAGTGGTTCACCCGTATGCGCGCAAAATACATAGTCAGATTGCTTATAAGTGATAGCCTGCTGTTCCTTCAGAGCATCGTAGACCCAAGGTGACATTTGAATCGCACGGTAAGACTCTTGAGTCTTAGGAGGAACAATTTTGCCTTTGACATAAGCTTGTTTGATCACAATCTCACGTCGATTAAAGTCAATGTTCTCCCAAGTCAATCCATCAATTTCACTCGTACGCATACCTGTGAAAAAACGTACCAGATAATAATTGCGATAGTCTGCTCTTACACCATTAATAAACGTCCAAACCTCATTCAGCGTGAATGGTTGAATATCTGTTTTGGGCTGTTTGAGCGCATTGATATCGTAGTAAGGATTATCAAATTTATAGCGTTTAGCTGCTTCTTTTAGTATCATACCTAAAGGTACCATGATCGAATTGATGCGTGCCGCTGACAGATGTTTGTTAGCTTTTCCGTACGTTACTTTGGCGAGCGATGAACGGAAGGCTAATACATCTGTCTTTTTTATGAGATGAATGGGTTTAGTCCCAAACTTAGCAATCAAGTACATATCAATAATCTCCTTTATTTTACGCTTATAGGTATCGCGCCATTCAATTTCTTTTTCAGAGAACCATAATTCTGCAAACTGTTCAAAAGAGGGCGTATCGGTATTAATGCATTCCTTACGATCGTTTAACGCTACCATCTGTGCTGCTTTGTCACTTTTTGGAAAGTACTTAGCGTAATTGAACAGTCCTAAGATGATTTCTGCTTCCATCTTCTCAATCACTTTTTCAAGCTTCTTGCGATTCGCTGGTGTGTCTGTCAGGTTTGTCGTCTCCCGACAGCGTATACCCATATAGTAAAAATCTACAACAAGCTTGCCGTATCTACTTCTGATACTAGCCATTCTATTTCTCCTTATTGAAGTGCCATGGCATTGACGCTACCGGCGATACCCGTGCGCATATCCTTTTCAATTTCTTCCCAAATGTACAAAATCTTACGACCACCAAATGGACGTATGTAATGAATACCTTCGATAAGCACACTATCCTTGAGCTCATTACGGATAGTACGAGGGTTGTATTTGATGAGCTCAGAAAGCTCTTGGGTAGTTAGGTAGGTATGTGACATAATATGTTCCTTATATAAAGTTTAACCATAATGGTACTTTTAAACACCATAGTTGTAATTTACCATAAATTTATAACTATGCAAGTACTTTTTATAATTATAATTGGAGTTTATAGAATGATAGTTAACCATCTCCCAACTTTGTTAGCTGAAAGAAGGCTAAAAGTAGCGGATGCCGTACGAGCAACAGGGGTAAGCAAGACGACATTACATAAGATATATAACGATCAATCATCTAGAATTGATTTTGATACTATAGATAAGCTTTGTGAGTATTTAGAAGTAGAGGTAGGGGATATTTTTGAATATGTAAAAGAGGATAAAGAGAGAAATACTCAGAAATAGGTTTTAGCTTACAGTTTAAAGTAGAGGTCAAAAAGAGAGTTTTAATTTTAATGGTTTTTAAGGGTCGGTCACGTTTTGGTCACCATTTGGTCACCGTCACTTTTTTAAATGATTTAAATCTGATTGTATAATCATGACTATGAGTCGATATAAGCAAGTATTTTCCGCTACAGCCCATATTTCACGGACAAAAAAAAGCCCCAATCTTAAGATTGGGGCTTTTCGAATCTGGTAGGCGTAATCGGATTCGAACCAACGACCTCTACCATGTCAAGGTAGCGCTCTAACCAACTGAGCTATACGCCTATTTAGGTTGAGCATTTTAGCAAGTTTCCCAGACTTTGCAAGTCTTTTTTAGCTTAAACTTCTTTTATTATCATAATATCTACTATTTAGGCTTATATTAGATATTTGGATATACTTTTGTGTATATTCACTAAATATTAAATTTATTAAGTTTAGTTTTTATTGTTAATAAAAGTGGTGATGCTAATGATTAGACCCTTATAACTGGTATGATGTCTCTCTAAATAATGCGATCATCATGATGATAATGACTTAAAGTTAATCATGCTTAGTAAACGTTAAACAAATATTAAAAACAGTTGGAGAATAACATGGGTCTCTTGGTAGATGGGCAGTGGCAAGACAAGTGGTATGAGACAAAAGAGAGTGGCGGCCGCTTTCAGCGTGAAGATGCTGGTTTTAGAAACTGGGTAACGGTAGATGGTAGCGCAGGGCCTACAGGTATTGAGGGCTTTAAAGCCGAACCTGACCGCTATCATCTATACGTGTCGCTAGCCTGTCCTTGGGCACACCGTACCCTTATCTACCGCAAGCTTAAAGGCTTAGAAGACATCATTCCGATATCTGTGGTTCATCCTTTTATGGGAGAGCACGGCTGGACGTTTGCAGAGGGTGCAGGTGTTGTTGCTGACCCAGTTATCAATGCAGACTATGCCTATGAGCTGTATACCAAGGCCAAGCCAGACTATACAGGCCGTGTCACCGTACCTATCTTGTGGGATAAAAAAACAAACACAATCGTGAGTAATGAATCATCTGAAATTATTCGTATGTTTAACTCTGCCTTTGATGAGGTTGGGGCACTAGCAGGTAATTTTGTGCCAGCATCGTTATTGCCAGAAATCGATGATATTAATGCGTTTGTCTATCCGACGATTAATAATGGGGTGTACAAGGCTGGATTTTCGACCACACAAGATGCTTATGAAGAGGCGGTGATTGAGCTGTTTGCTGCATTAGATACACTGGAAGCGCGCCTAGCAGATAAGCGTTACCTCACAGGGAGCACTATCACCGAAGCGGATTGGCGACTGTTTACCACCTTAGTTCGTTTTGACGCGGTCTATGTTGGGCATTTTAAATGCAACCTGCGTCGTATCGTTGACTATCCAAATCTTTGGGGCTATCTGCGTGATTTATATCAGGTACCTGGTATCGCAGAGACAGTAAATATGAATCATATCAAGCAGCATTATTACACCAGTCATGCCAATATCAACCCCACGCGTATTGTCCCTACTGGCCCAGTGCTTGATTTTAATGAACCCCATGACCGTGCCCGTCTATAGTTTTATTTATCAAAAAATATTTAAAAAAAGCCCCAGCTACTAATAGGCAGCTGGGGCTTTTACATTATAAAAGTTAGTGTAATTACTATTAGGCGTTGTTTAGCTGACGGGCCGCTTCTAGAGCGAAGTAGGTCAAGATACCATCGGCACCAGCACGGCGGAAGCCAATCAGCGACTCTAAAATCACTGCATCACTTAACCAGCCGTTTTGAATGGCTGCCATATGCATAGCATATTCGCCTGAGACTTGATACGCAAAGGTGGGTACGCCAAAGGTATCTTTGACTTCACGAATCAAATCAAGATAAGGCTGACCTGGTTTGATCATGACCATATCTGCGCCTTCGTTGATATCCATAGCCACTTCATGTAGCGCCTCAGCACGATTGCCAAAGTCCATCTGATACTGTTTCTTATGGCCACCTTTTAGGTTACCAGCACTGCCGACAGCATCACGGAATGGACCGTAGTAAGCAGAAGCATATTTGGCTGAGTAAGCCATGATAGCTGTATTCACAAAACCTTCTGCTTCAAACGCGTCACGCATGGCATTGATACGGCCGTCCATCATGTCACTAGGAGAGATGATATCTGCACCGGCGCGCGCATGTACCAACGCCTGCTTGACCAATACTTCGATGGTTGCATCATTGATGACGTAACCGCTGTCATCAAGCAGGCCATCTTGACCATGTGAGGTATAAGGGTCTAATGCTACATCAGTCATGACGACCATTTCTGGCACAGCATCTTTGACCGCTTTTATTGTACGTGCAGTCAGGGCGTTTTCGTCATAAGCGGCGCTACCGTCTGGCGTTTTCAAAGCGTTATCGATCACAGGGAAAAGGTCGATGGTCGTCACACCTTCTGCTAACAGTTCTTTGGCATAGTTGATTAGCAAATCAATCGATAAGCGTTCAACGCCCGGCATACTAGCGATGGTTTCGCGTTGGTTTTCGCCTTCTAAGACAAAGACAGGGGCAATAAAGTGCTTAGGATGCAGCTCTACTTCACGAATCATTGAACGTACGTTGTCATTGTAGCGTAGACGACGTAAGCGAGTAGCAGGGTATTGACGGTTAAAGGTATAGCTCATAATAATTCCTTATGATTGTTTTAATAGTTATCATGTTACATGGTTAAAATAATATCGCTATGAGCGGTATTTTATAGAATTAGCTTATCAAAATCTGTGCTTTATAAGTGGCTGTATATAAAGAGACCTCATATAAAGAGAGCTTACATAAAGTGAGCCTACTATAACCAAAAGACGTCAATAAAAGCAAAAAGCCCTACCACGTTAAGTCGGTAGGGCTGATAGTACGTATCGACTGTCAATGTGATGATAGAGCTGCGTCATCAGATTAAGGCTGGGTCATTTAAGGCTCAACAATCTGGGTCACAGGAACTTGCTCAACACTATTGTTATTGAAGCGAGTCTCTTCAGTGACCACGCCGACAGCGGCATCTTTCTTACCATCGTCATTCACATCGACGATAGCAGTCGGTTCAAAAGTAGTCGTTTCTACCGTTTGCGACTGCTTAATGGCGACAGCTTCTTGCGGCGTAGTCACACGCGCTGAACCAGCTGCTTTGATGGCATTTGTCGCTTTGGTTTTTGAACTAGTAGCAGTTCCAGTGACAATCTGCGCCAAGTTGGTGTGCTGCGGTACAGGGATGACGGTCGGTACATCAAGGTTCGCACCGCCACCAAGCGCTTGGTACAGCTCAATCTGGCTAACGATTTTCTGTAGCTCTAAATCTAGGATACCTTGCTGAGTAGAGAACAGTGAACGCTGCGCGTCAAGTACGTCTAAGTAATTGTCCAGACCTGCTTTAAAGCGCGCATCTGCTATCTGATATGTCTGCTCAAAATTATCTTGCAGACGATACTGCGCCTCTAACTGCTCACCGAGCGTCGCACGTGTAGCAAGTACATCTGACACTTCGCGGAATGCCGTTTGAATAGAGCTCTCATAACTAGCAAGCGTTTGCTTACGTTCAATTTGAGCCACATCGTAATTGGCGTCTAAACGACCTGCATCAAAGATAGGGACGCTAATACTAGGTCCAAACGACCAGCCAACCGCACCATTTTTGAACAAGTCATTTAAGCTGCCGCTACTAACGCCCACACTACTGGTCAAGCTAATAGATGGGAAGTAAGAGGCACGCGCTACTTCGATATTCGCACCAGCCGCTTTTAGGTTGTATTCTGCTTGTAGCACGTCAGGACGATAACGTAGTAATTCACTTGGTAGACCGGCATTAAATATCTGCTGGCTGGTGATATTACTGACAGCAGGTGTTGGGATAAGCTCGTTTGGAATAGCGCCACCAACCAAGTACTGCAATGCATTGCGTGATTGAAGAACGCTGGTCTGG
Organism: Psychrobacter sp. Pi2-52; assembly: GCF_904846705.1. GTDB lineage: Bacteria > Pseudomonadota > Gammaproteobacteria > Pseudomonadales > Moraxellaceae > Psychrobacter. The sequence continues at coordinate 6,226 of NZ_CAJHBS010000001.1, read as the reverse complement.
GCACGTAATACGGCAAGCTTGGCATTCTCTAATGAGGCAGAAGACTGTAGTGAAGGTAGCTTAGGATCGATACCTGCTTCAAAACGTTTATCCGCGATAAATAGCGAACGCTCACGACTCTCAACTGTGGCTTCAGCTAGCTTTAACTGCGCTAAGCTGTAGCTTAGGTTGGCGTAGCTTTGCGCAATATTACTAATCAAGCTGATTTGGGTCGCATCTTTGGCTGCTGTGGTCGCCAAAAAGTTCTGCAATGCTTGATCTTTTAAGCTTGAGATTTTACCCCAAAAGTCGAGCTCATAATTGGCAAGACCTAAGTTGACACTGTAGCTACTATTAGGGTTTCGATCAGTACGATTCTGTGCTGAACGAGTATAACCAGCACTGCCATTGATAGCGGGCAAGTCATTAATATCAGTAATCTGATACTGTGCACGAGCTTTTTCAATGGCTAGGCGCGCACTTTCAAAGTCTTTGTTTTTTTCAAGACCGAGAGCAATCAGACCCTTTAGGCGCTCGTCGCTATAAAAATTCTGCCAGCGTTGACTGGCAATGCTTGCTTGGTCAGCACTACTGACAGTTTCTTTATCAAATGCACCGTAAGATTGCTGCATAGGGATATTTGGCTCTGCTAGCACAGGACGCATATCCGCTTTTGGAATGGTGTTACAAGCGGCCATGCTGATTGCCAATGCAGTCAGCCCTAATAGGCGGCCACTGTTTTTGCGCAAACGAGTTAGTGCTGGCTGCGCATCGATAGCTGTAATAGCTACCGATGACGAGTTGATGATAGATGTTTTTTGAGCACTCATTGTGTATTGTCTCCAAGACTTGCAGGCTGATAACTCTCAGAAGGTGTTGGGTTATGCGAGTTAGGCGTACCATTGCCACCATCTTTATCATTGGGTGTGTTGTTCTCATATTTATGCGGGAACGCACTACGCACCCAGATATAGAACATTGGGATAAAGAAGATACCTAAGAGGGTTGCTGTGATTACTCCACCAACAACACTAGTACCAATAGCGTTTTGACTGCCTGAACCTGGCCCATTCGCCAAGAATAATGGCACAACACCCAAACCAAAGGCAAGTGAGGTCATGATAATCGGACGCAAACGTTGGCGTGCTGCGGTCATGACGGCTTCTCTGAGACTGTAACCTTCCTCTTGGTGTTCTTTCGCAAACTCGATAATCAAAATGGCGTTTTTGGCGGATAGACCAACGACAGTCAGTAGACCAACTTGCAAGTAGATATCATTGGCAAAACCACGTAGCCAGGTAAATATCACTGCACCCAATACCCCAAGTGGAATCACTAGTAGCACAGAGAAAGGAATCGACCAGCTTTCGTACAAAGCTGCCAAACATAAGAAGACAACTAGAATTGAAAGCGCATAAAGCATCGGCGCTTGGGCACCTGACTTCTGTTCTTCCAATGACATGCCTGTCCACTCGTAACTGATACCCTCAGGTAGCTTGTCTATCATCGCTTCCATTGAGCTCATTGCTTCACCAGTACTTAGTCCTGGTGCGGCGCTACCTTGGATGTTCATTGACGGTAGGCTGTTGTAACGAGTAAGACGCGGTGAGCCTGACTGCCACTCACTACTAGAGAAGGCATCAAACGAAATCATATCATTCATGTCATTTCGTACATACCATTTACCAATATCATCAGGGTTGGTACGACTGCTGGCTTCACCTTGTACATAGACGCGTTTGATACGGCCACGATCGATGAAGTCATTAACGTAGCTTGAGCCCCACGCTGTCGAGATGACACTGTTGATATTGCTTAGTGACAGGCCATAAGCCGCCGCTTGTTCTTGATTGATATTTACTTTAAGTTGTGGCGAATCTTCTTGACCGTTAGGACGTACGCCAGCCACTTGATCGTTCTGTGCGGCCATACCTAAGAGCATGTTTCGGGCTTCAAGTAGCCCATCATGTCCGAGGTTGCCACTGTCCTGAATCATTAAGTCAAAACCACTGGCATTACCAAGCTCGGTAATCGCTGGTGGTACGATGGCAAATACTTGTGCTTCGTTTAGCTGAGTAAAGAAATACCCCATCGCTCGACCGGCGACAGCTTGAGCGGTGTTTTCATCGCCCGAGCGTTCCTCCCAGTCTGATAAGCGCACAAACGCCAGACCCATATTCTGACCTTGACCTGCAAAACTAAAGCCTGCGATGGTAAAGACCGAAGCGATATTATCGGTTTCTTGGGTATCGTAATAGTTTCTAACTTTATCCAATACGTCTTGCGTCTCATCCAGCGTCGACCCAGCCGGAAGCTGAACCAAGGTAAACATAATACCTTGATCTTCTTCTGGTAAAAACGAGCCTGGAATACGTAAGAACACGACCGCCATGATACCGATGATGGCTGCGTATCCAATCATGTATAACCATTTAAAACGAATACTTTTGCCTACAAAGTTTTCGTACGAACGGCTAAGTTTGAAGAAGCCACGGTTGAACCAACCAAAGAAGCCTTTTTGCTTTTCGGTACTGCCTTTTTCATGACTTTTGCCACGTTTTAACAAGGTCACACATAGGGCAGGGGTAAATACAAGCGCGACCATGGCAGAGAGCACCATGCTGGTAATCAGCGTGATAGAGAACTGACGATAAATCACACCTGTTGAGCCACCAAAGAAGGCCATCGGTACGAATACTGCAGACAAGATAAGCGCAATACCAATAACGATTTTACTGATTTCACCCATTGACTGGATAGTTGCATCTTTGATAGAGATGTGAGGATCTTCTTCTAGTATTCGCTCGACGTTCTCTACAACGACGATCGCATCATCGACCAGTAGACCGATGGACAATACCATGGCAAACATGGTCAATACGTTGATACTAAAGCCTGCAATATACAACACTGCAAAGGTACCCAAGAGTACGACAGGTACCGCAAGGGTCGGGATAATGGTGGCACGCCAGTTCTGTAAGAAAATGAACATAACGATAAATACCAACACAATCGCTTCAATGAGGGTCATAACGACTTGTTCAATAGACAAGCGTACAAATGGTGTGGTGTCATACGGAACGACTGAGGCTAGACCAATTGGGAAGTTTTTTTCCAGCTCAGCCATACGTGCGCCGACGGCTTCACGAGTCTCAAGGGCGTTTGCGCCACCAGCGAGTGAAATACCTAAACCGGCTGCTTCTTGTCCATTATATAAAGACACAACGCTATAGTTTTCACTGCCGATTTCGACATCTGCCACATCGCCTAAGCGTACTTGTGCGCCTGAGGTATCTGTTTTTAGTAGAATGTTTCGGAATTCTTCAGGCGTTTGAAGATAGCTTTGCACCGTGACCGTGGCATTGATAACCTGTTGGTCGGTATCAGCAGGTGCTTGACCCAATTGACCGGCAGATACTTGCGCGTTCTGCGCTCGTATCGCATTGACCACATCTGAAGGTATCATGTTGTAGCTACGTAGGCGTGAAGGGTCAAGCCATACACGCATCGCATAAGTAGAGCCAAAGACTTGAACTTCACCCACACCTTCGACACGACTGATCGAATCGACGACATTAGAGTTAATATAATCGGCAATATCTGCCCGATCCATGGTGCCATCTTCAGAAATAAATGCTTGCACCATCAAAAAGCTGCTAGACGATTTATTGACGTTGACACCTTGACGCTGAACAGACTCAGGCAAGGAGCTCATCGCTGCTTGCAGTTTGTTCTGTACTTGTACTTGAGCTGTGTCAGGATCTGTGCCATTTTCAAAGGTAAGCGTCACTGACGCACTACCATTCGACGAGCTCGACGATGACATATACATCAGACCATCTAGGCCTTTCATACGCTGCTCAATGATCTGTACTACTGAGTTTTCTACGGTTTGCGCATTAGCACCAGGGTAGCTTGCACTGACTGAAATCGTTGGTGGTGCGATACGTGGATATTGTTCAATCGGTAGATTAAGAACGGATATCACCCCGATGAGCATGACCAAAACAGCCAGCACCCATGCAAAAATAGGGCGATTAATAAAAAAACGTGACATAGTATATCCCTAAGTCTTCCTGTCTTGAATGGAATTAGTTGGCAGCGGCTTCTGTTGGTTTTTCGGTAGAAGTCTCATCGCCAGCTGGCTTTTTATCCATCGTTTTTGCGGCTTGCTGCGGCGTTTTGGTATTAGTCGCATTTGGTGCAGCTGGTGCAGCTGGTGCTGGATTTGCGCTTTCTAAAGGTTTAGCGACCACTTCTTGGTCAGGTTTAACCTTAGAACCGCCAATCACAACCACTTTGTCACCTGCTTTCAAGCCTTCAGTGACGACCCATTGTCCATCGTAAGTACCATTAATGGTGATCGGACGTACTTGGATTTTATTATTTTCGTCAACGATATAGACTTGCGTCTCACTCTTAGGCGTACGAGTGACCGCACTTTGCGGAACAAGAGCTGCGTTGGTAATAACACTCTGCGTCAAACGTGCCGTGACATACATACCTGGTAGCAGGATGTTATTGCTGTTTGGGAAAATAGCACGCAATGTGACAGCACCTGTTGACTCGTCAACTTTGGCTTCCGACAGTGCAAGTTTACCGCGTACTGGGTAAACAGAACCGTCTTCTAGCACCAATTCAACTGAGTTCATACCTGGCTGAGCAGTACCATCTGCAATCTGCTGACGAAGCTTGAGCAACTCAGAAGAAGACTGGCTGATATCGACGTAGATAGGGTCTAAGCGTGAAATAGTCACCAATGGATCGGCTTGACCAGCACTGACTAGAGTACCAGCAGTGACGCTAGAGCGATCAGTACGACCGGTAAGCGGTGCGCGTACGATTGTACGGTTTAGATCTAAAGTACTGGCTTCTAAACCTGCTTTTGCAGTCTGAATGCCTGCTTTTGCACTCTCAATACCTGCTTGAGTTTGACCGACAGCGGCGGCGGCGCTTTGTACTGCTGCTTGTGCTGTACGTACGGCTGTTTGTGCTTGATCGTACTGCTGCTTTGAGATGGCATCAATACTGACCAGACCTTGCAGACGTTGTAAGTCATTTTGCGCTTGTGCTAATGACGCTTGACGACTGACCAACTCAGCTTTTGCATTGGCATTGTTTGCCACAGCAGTTTGATAGTTAGCCTGTGATTGCTGTACGGCAGCTTGGCCACTCGTTACAGATGAGGCATAGTTGTCAGTGTTGATGCGATACAGTGGCTGACCTTTTTTGACGTTGCTTCCTTCACGGAATAGTACTTCGTCAATCACACCGTTGACCTGTGGGCGGACGTCGGCAGTTTGATAAGCTGCAGTACGACCAGAAAAAGTTTGTACTTGAGGGACGGTATCGAGAGTGACTGTCTGAACGTTGACAACCGCAGGCGGCATTTGCTGCTGTGCGGCTTGCTCACCAGCGGCGTCCTCGTTGTTGTCACAGCCAACCAGTACAGCTCCAGATAGTACAGATGCTATTACAAGCGCAAGATAAGAGTGCTTCATCAATGTCCTCGGCAATATATATAAATAGTGACAGTATAAAAATCGATCAATAAGTTTGGCGTACTGAATATAAGAGTCTTGCTAATGCTAAATAAAAAGAGTAAATAGCCTAAGCTAGCACTATTTACTCCAATTTCAGATGATTCCGTTAGCGAAATATGACTAATAAAAAATCTGACATCGATATGGATTAAATATCGAAAGGATTATTTAGCCTTAATTGTTTAAGCAAACCACAGAATGGATTAATAAATTTAATAAGTCATTATAAACTATTGGGGTAACCCCACAGTCAAGTAGTTTGCGATACGAGCTGGATCTAAAAGCGGTAATATTACAGTTTACGAATTAATAGATTACCGTCATAGTAAGCGTCGTCTCTATTAACAGCTAATAGAACCATGCACAACCTAGTATCAAAATATATTGTAAACTTTTGTTATAAATCTAAAACCCTATAGTAACTAAGGTTTTTAAACGATAGAAAATCGACTTTGTCAACAAAATGACAATTTTAGCAACCCCTAATTACAGTCATAAAAAATAACTATCAGTATCTCTCTAACAAACGTCATCAAACTTTGACCGACTGTCCAAAAAGCCTTATACGATTATAGTACTGCAAGAATGTATGAAACTTAAAGAAAGGTAACGATTTGGCTGACATGCTATAGTCAGTTCAAAATAAAATTGTTATGGTTAGGACAAACATCATAAAACAACTTGGATAAGTCGTTTTCCAACCA